>NZ_JALQDA010000035.1:0-852647 GCF_023631485.1 Caballeronia sp. GAFFF2
CGGCAAGCGATACTTCGCGAGTTGACCAAGCCCGATGTTCCGGAACTCGGGCCTTGGTTTTTTTACGGCTTCAGCCACGGGAAGACCCCTTCTCACTTTGGATTGAGCAACCGCAGCACGTCGCCGGCACGCTCGTCGAGCGCGACTCGTCCCGTCGGCCTCAGTCGAAAACCGGCCGCGTGTATTGGAGGAAGAGTTATAGGCGCGCGGTCTGCGCGATAGCGTTATTTTGTCGCGTCGTTGTTATACTGTCCAATATCTATCTCGTCTTTCTGAAATAGCTTTAACAGATATCGCATGGAATTGCGCCATATTCGTTATTTTCTGGCCGTGGCCGAAGAGCTAAACGTGACGCGCGCGGCGGAGCGGCTTGGCATCGGGCAGCCGCCGCTCAGTCAGCAGATTCACGCTCTAGAAGACGAAATCGGCGTGCGTCTGTTCCGTCGCACGGGGCACGGCGTGGTGCTGACCGAGGCCGGAGAAGCGTTTGCGGCCGATGCCAGACGCATCCTGAACGACACGCGCATTGCCGTGGAAAACGCGCAAAGCGCGGGACGCGGTGAAATGGGGCAACTCAACATCGGTTTCACGGGTTCGGCGGCGTTCAATCCCGTTGTGTCGCAACTGATTCGCGCGTATCGACAGGCATTTCCTAACGTTACGCTTACGTTGGCCGAAGGCAACACCGCCCAATTGCTGGCTTATCTCGATGCAGGCACCGTCGATGTCGCGTTCGTGCGGCTCGGCAGTCAGTCGCCCGTGGGCGTCGAGTTTCACCACATCGCGGTAGAGCCCATGCGCGTGGTGCTGCCCGTCACGCATCGGCTGGCGAAGAAAAAGAAGATCGCATTGTCAGCGCTGGCCGAAGATCCCTTCGTCATGCTGCCGCGCGTGGCCAGTCCGACGCTGCACGATGTGATCGTCGGCGCATGCAGGGAGGCCGGTTTCGAGCCCGTTGCAGGCCAGCAGGCGCCACAGCTTTCGTCGGTCGTGAACCTCGTCGCAGCCGAGTTCGGCGTGTCGCTCGTGCCGGCTTCCGTGTGCCAGATACAGGTCGAAGGTGTCGTGTATGCCGACATGACCGGCAAAGCCGTATCGATCAGGCTTGCGTTGGCATCGCGGATCGAAGCCACGCAAGCCAAGACCGCGAACTTTCTCGATATGGCACTGGGTTTTGCTCAGGTTTAGGGTGGCCGCTTCCGCGTGCGCGAAGCCGCTCAATCGGCCTGAGCGTCGTGCATATCGCCGAACAAATCCGACGTCGCACCGCTCGATGGCTGCAACGACTGCAACGCGCCGCTCCTGACCTGTTCGAGCACTTGCGGCGAGAGCCACCGCTCTTCCATTGCGGCGATGCCGCTTTCGATCATCTGCTGCAGAAAAAACGACTGCTTGCGCCCAGTCGCTTCCGCCAGTATGCGTACTCTTTGTTCGATCGCGGGCTCGACGCGAACCGCGACGACCTTCAACTTGTTTTCGGCGGACCTTCTCAACCTTGACTCCCAATGCATGTCCCGCGTCGATAACGGACGCGTGCGTGGCTCGGCTTTTATCACAAAGAGGCGGCGCATCGCAATGCTTCTTTGCTGCGGCCTTCGCAAACATGCCTGCGCGCGGCTTGAATCGCACGCTTATTCACGCATTCACCGCATCACGCATTCACCGCGAGCTTCATCGTACCTTCTCTTGCGAGAAACGCGCGCACGAGTTGATGCGCCTGATCCTTGTGCGCGGACTGCCACGATGCGGCGAGCATCTCGGTATCGAACATGCGTGACAGCGTGTACGCGTTCGATTTGTGAAAATACGCGAGACTCACCAGCGTGACATAGAGATGCAACGGGTCGATGCCGCGTCTTAACGTCCCTGCCGTCTCGCCACGACGGATCAGCGTGCGCAGCATGTCGAGCACCGGCGACGACATTGCGGGAATGACCTTCGAACGCTTCATGTAGCGCGCGCGATTCAGGTTCTCCCATGAAAGCAGACACAGCAACTCGGGGTGTGCCGCGAAATGGCCTTCGGTGAAGTCATAAAGTTGCAAAATGCCCGCGGCGGGATCGACGGTATGCGCGTCGAGCGTGACAGCTAATTCGGCTTCGCGAAGGCGCGCGAGCACATGCTCCAGGACTTCGACATAAAGCGCTTCCTTGCCGCCGAAGTAGTGATAGATCATGCGGATGTTGACCTTCGAACGGCTCGCGATGGTCTCTACGCGCGCACCGGAAAAGCCCTTGTCCGCGAACTCGCGAATCGCGATCCTGAAGATGCGCTCCTTCGTCTTCGCCGCGAGCTGCGCGCGGCGTGTGGGCGCGGCATCTTCTTTCGAGGCGCTTTTCAGCTTGGGCGGGGCCATGAGTCGTGTCGTTGATAAGGACATGTCGATGTTACCCGCCTTTAACGTCTGAACGGCAGCGTGAGCGCGGGCGGTGCGGTCTGTCTGCCGATGAGCCCCGCCACCGCGATCAACGCAAGCAAATACGGCAACATGATGAGCAACGCTGTGGGCACGTGCAGGCCGAACATCGGGAGCTGAAACTGCATGGCCGTGGCGGCACCGAACAAGAGACACGCGAGCGCCGTGCGGCCGATCTTCCAGCTGCCGAAGATGATGGCGGCAATCGCCAGATAACCCGTACCGTTGGTCATATTCTCCGTGAACGTGTGTATGTCGCCGATGGAAATGAAGCAGCCCGCTGCCGCCGACATCACGCCCGAGTACACCACCGCGCCATAACGAATGCGCGTGACAGGCAGCCCCGATTGATCGACGGCGCGTGGCGCGACGCCTGTCGCATGCAGCGCAATGCCGAGCGCGGTGCGGCGCATGATGACCGACGTTGCGATCAAAACGGCAAGCCCCGCATACAGCAGCCACACCTGACCGAACACCGGCTCGCCGATCAACGGCAATTTGCCAAGCACGGGCGGCGACCAGTGCGCGAGGCCGGGAATGACCGCGCTGGAACGTTCGCCGAAAACTGCCCGGTATGCGAGCGTCGTGCCACCAAGCGCGAGAATGTTGATGCCGATGCCCGTCACGATCTGATTCGCGCGCAAGGTCACGCTCAGAAACGCCTGCAGCAAGGCAAGCGGAATCACGCCGAGCATGCCGCATAAAAGCCCGAGCGATGGATGCCCCGTCAGCCAGGAAAACACCGCGCCGAGAAACGCGCCCGTCAGCATCATGCCTTCGACGCTCATGTTCAACACGCCTGCGCGTTCGCTGATGAGTTCGCCAGTCGAAGCAAGCAACATGGGCGCGGCCAGGCGAATGGATGCGCCGGCAAAGACCGCGAGAAGTTCGAGGTTCATCGCGAAGTTTCTCCTTTATCGAGCCACATTGCGCCGCCTGCCAAAGCGATCGTGACGATGCCCTGCACGATCAACACGAGCGCCGAAGGCACTTGCGCGACCATCTCCATGTTGATGCCACCCGAGCGCAAGAAGCCGAACATCAAGGCCGCCGCGAACACGCCGGTGATCGAACCACGCGCGAGCAAACCGACGACGAGGCCATCGAAACCGTAGCCAGACGAGAAGCCCGCCTTCAGCGAGTATTGATCGCCTTGCAGCATCAACGCGCCGGCGAGTCCGCTGAACGCGCCTGCGATCGCAAGCGCGCCGACGAGCGATGATGTGATCGGCAAGCCCGCGCGCTTCGCGGCAACGGCGTTGAGCCCCGCTGCGCGCAACGACAGGCCGAAGCGCGTGCGCGCGAGCATCACGGCCGATGCAACAGCCAGCACGAGCGTCACCGGCAAGCCGATATTCAGGTTCATGCCGCTTGCCATGAAGATGGCCGGCAGCTTGGTTACATCGGGAATTTCCAGCGATTCAGGCAAGGTCGCGCCGCTCGTCATTGGTTGACGCAGCAGTGCATCGCTTTGCACGCACCAGTAAAGCAGCCACACGGCGATGAACGAAAGCAGCAGCGTACTGATGACTTCGTTGGTACCGGCTTTAGCTTTCAGCACGCCGGGCACGCCGCCCCATACCGCACCCGCGGCGGCCGCCGTGAGCATCGGCACGATGAAGGCGAGGCCGAAAGGCAAGTGCGCGCATCCGCCGTAGAGACTCATCGCCGTGGCAACTATGCCGCCTATCGCCAGTTGCCCTTCTCCGCCCACGTTGGTCAGCTTCGCGCGATTTGCGATGACAAAGCCCGTGCCGACGAGCGCGAACGCGAGGCTGCGATTGACGGAGGCCCCGATTGCATAGGGCGAGCCCCACGCGCCATCTGCGAACGCGGCGAGCGCATCGGCAATGGATACGCCCATCACCGCGATCAAGCCGAGCGCCGCGAGCATTGCAAAGAGCACGGCCGCCGCGATCACGAACGCAACGCGTAATTGCGGCGCATGGCGCGCGCCGGACGTTGCCGCGAACGGCCGATGCAGCTTCATGTTGACGTTCATGCGTTATCTCCCGAGCCCGCCATCCATGCGCCGATACGACCGCGATTGCTCGCATCGGGCGTACATGTGCCCATGATGCGACCGCGATACAGCACGACGATGCGATCGGCGACGCTCATTAGTTCGTCGAGTTCAGAGGAAATGAGCAGCACGCCCACGCCGCGGTCGCGCGCCGCGCGAATATGCGCATAGACGGCGGCCACCGCGCCGACATCGAGCCCGCGCGTGGGCTGCGCCGCAAGCAGGAACAGCAAAGGGTCGAGCGTGAGTTCGCGTGCAAGAACGGCTTTCTGCTGATTGCCGCCGGAGAGTCCGCCGAACAATGCATCGGGGCCGCTTGCACGCACGTCAAAACGTTGCATGAGTTCGAGCGCGGCATCGCGCATGGCGCGGCGGCGCAGAAAGCCACCGCGCGTATAGCGGTCGAGATGATTGAGCAAGAGGTTGTCGGTGAGACTCATGCCGGTGACGCAGCCTACCGCGTGACGATCTTCCGGCACGATACCGACGCCCGCTTCCGTTAATTCGCGCGGGCTGGCGTTGGTCATGTCGCGGCCAGCGATAAAGAAGCGCCCCGACGATGCGCTCAGCATGCCCGCGAGCACCGCGCCGAGTTCGCTTTGACCGTTGCCTTCCACGCCCGCGATACCGACGATCTCGCCGCGATTCACGACGAGCGTGCAGTCCGCGAGACGCGTGACGCCTTCCGCGTCGCGAGCGCTCAGGCCGTCGAGTTGCAGTACTTCGTCATCGAGCGGTCGCGAGTACGGCGAGCCGCTTTGCACGAGTGACAGACGCGTCGCGAGATCGTCGGCGGCATCGCTGTCTTCGCGATGAATCATCGCGTGCACGAGCCGGTCGATATCCCTCGATGGATTCGACGAACGCGCGACCACGCGTCCCGATTGCAGCACGGTCGCACGTGTCGCAATGCGGCCGATTTCCTTGAGCTTGTGCGTCACGAGCACTACCGCGCAACCGCGTTTCGCCACGCGTTCGCACGTGTCGAGCAACGCATCGATCTCGGCGGGCAAGAGCACGGCGGTGGGTTCATCGAGCAGCAGAAGACGCGGCTCGCGCATCAGGCATTTGACGATCTCGACGCGTTGCCGTTCGCCGACGGACAAGTCCGCGATCTTCGCGTCGAGCGCAAGATCGAGACCGACGCTCGCCAACACGTCTTGCACGCGCGTGGCTTCCGCTGGCCGGTCGAGCCAGCCGCGCGCCTGACCGAGCAGCAGGTTGTCGAGCACGGTGGCATCGTCGACGAGACTGAAATGCTGATGCACCATCGCGATACCGTTCGCGAGCGCTTCACGCGGATTGCGCGGCCGATACGGCGCGCCGTTGACGCGCATGGCGCCTGCATCCGGCTGATGCACACCGAAGATCACATTGCACAGCGTCGACTTGCCCGCGCCGTTCTCGCCGAGCAAACAATGCACGTCGCCGGGATACAGGTCGAGCGAGACGTCGTCGAGCGCCGTGAACGCGCCGAAGCGTTTGCCGATTCCCTGCAGCGAGAGAATGGGCGAACTATCGGCGGATGGGGAAGCCAGCGTGCTCATCCTTCAGAGACCTTGATCTTGCCGCTCTGGATATCGTCTTCGATCTGCTTGATCTTGGCGTCCATGGCGGGCGTGGATTTGCAGATCACCATGCCGGATGCTTTCGGCCCCATTGCAAGGCCGAACGCTTTATAGCCCGGCTGCCATTGCCCCTTCTCCAGTTGCTCGATGGCGTACTGCGCCTGATAGCCCACGCCCGTGATGCTGTATGCGATGTAAAGCGGATCGCTTCCGCAACGGTCCGTATAGCTGCCGATGATGTGCGTGTCTTTTTCCTTCGCCGCTTGTTCGAGCCCGCGCAAGCCGAGATTCAGGATGTGATAGTGCACGTCCGCGCCCTGCGCGATGGCCGCTGCCGTCGCTTCGCGCGCCTTCGCCACGTTGTCGAAGTCGCCGGTATAAGCCTCGAAGTACTTGACCTTCGGATTGATATAGCGCGCACCGTTGCCGAATTCCTTGCCCGCATTCACGATCGACGGAATCTCCATGCCGCCCACATAACTCACCGCGCCGTTCTTCGACAGCATGGCTGCGGCCGCGCCCGCGACATAAGCGATCTCGGCCTGCTTCACGTCATAGCCCGCGACGTTCGGCGGCATGTTCTCGCCCTTGTTGCCGCCGACGATGGAGAACTTCACATTGGGAAAGCGCTTCGCGACCTTAAGTACCGCAGCCTGCGTCTGACCGCCGATACCGATCACGAGCTGATTCTTCGTCGCGAGATTCGTGAGCGCCTGCTCCATGTCCGCGTAGTTGATGTTCTCGATGATCTGCGTCTTCAGCTTCGGGCCGAACTCCTTTTGCGCGGCCGCGACGCCTTCATACCCTGACTCCATCCAGCCCTTGTCGGATTTCGAACCGGGGATCAGGACGCCCACGCGCATCGCTTCATCGGCCGCGTGCGCAGGGCGGATAAAGAACGCCGGCACGCCGAGCGCAACTACGCCGGCAATGGCCACGACGCGTTTCATCAGGATGGAAGGCTGTTGCGAACGGAACATCACTGGCACTCCTTTTGCGTTGAGTTTCGGTAAGTAGGTAATTCATGAGCGAAATGCACATTGCAACTTCAATGCCATGTTCAACCCGCGCGTGAATGTCGAATACTTCGCGTCAGTCGCGTTCGGTGTCATCGGCGACCTGCGGCAACATCCTCAACTCTTTTCCGATGGAGAACACGATGGACCACGCCCCGAACCCCGCCACGGCAGGCGCTGGCTTGCTCGGCGCATTCGCGCAGACGCGCTGGCAAGCGACGGAAACGCTCGTCGATATGGCCGTGCCAACGCCCGTTCCGCGCCTCGCGACACTCGATGCCAAGCCGCAGAAAGTGCGCTTCGACATCGAGAAAACAGCGCTCGTGATCATCGACATGCAGAACGACTTCTGCACCAAAGGCGGGTGGGTCGACCATATCGGGGGCGATTACGGTGCGGACCGTGCACCAATAGCGCCATTGCAGCGCCTGCTGCCGATCGCGCGGGAAAGCGGCGTGCCGGTGATTTGGGTTAACTGGGGCAATAGGCCCGATCTCGCCAACATGCCGCCTAATCAACTGCATCTGTATAAGCCGAAGGGAACGGGCATCGGGCTTGGCGAGGCCTTGCCTGAACATGGCGCACATGTCCTTGAAAAAGATTCGTGGGCAGCCGCCGTGGTCGATGAACTGAAGATCGAACCGCAAGACATCTGCGTGGACAAGTACCGCATCAGCGGCTTCTGGGACACGCCGCTCGACAGCATTTTGCGTAATCTCGGTACACGTACCGTGTTTTTCGCGGGCGTGAACACGGACCAATGCGTGATGCACACACTCACCGATGCCAATTTTCTCGGCTACGGTTGCGTCATGCTCACCGATTGTTGCGCGACTTCATCGCCCGACTTCTGCACGGAAGCGAGTATCTGGAACGTGAAGAAATGCTATGGCTTCGTCGCGGATTCGTTGCAATTCGCCGACGCATTGAACAGCGCGGCCGCATGAACGCTTTCGTTCCCGGTCCGCGTATTCGCGTGAACGCAACCGGCAGCGGCGCGCTCGATGGCTTGCGTTTTGCGGTGAAGGATTTGATCGATATCGCGGGCGTAACGACGGGCGGCGGCAATCCCGATTGGTTTGCCACGCACGATGCCGCGCAATGTCATGCGCCGTGCGTGGCGAAGCTGTTAGCGGCGGGCGCATCCGTGGATGGCAAGACCATCACCGATGAACTCGCCTATAGCCTCGAAGGCGCAAACGAACACTATGGCATACCGCTCAATCCGCGTTGGCCGCATGCATTGCCCGGTGGATCGTCGAGCGGATCGGCATCGGCGGTTGCGAGCGGCAGTGTCGATTTCGCACTCGGCACCGACACCGGCGGCTCGGTGCGTGTGCCTGCCGCGTTCTGCGGACTCTGGGGCATACGGCCAACGCACGACGCGGTATCGCTCGATGGCGTGCTGCCGTTTGCATCATGCTTCGACACGGTCGGATGGTTCGCGCGCTCGGGTGATGTGCTTGCGCGCGTTGCAAACGTGCTCCTCGATGAGGTCGCTTCCCACGATGCTCCCGCGCGTCTCGTGTGCTGCAAGGAAGCATTCGACGCGCACGGTTCCGCGCGTCTGCGCGAATTTGCACCCGCATCCGCCGAGATCGAACTCTTCGCGGGCGAGGGCTCGGACTGGCTGCATGTCTATCAGCAGTTGCAGGACGACGCGATACGTGCGTCTCTTGGTTCATGGATCGACACGCATACGCCGCGCTTCGGAGCGAACATCGCGCCACGCTTCGCGCGGCTCAAGTCGATCGACGACGCGGAGGTGAATCGGTGCCACGCTTTACGTGAGGAATATGCGGCACGTATTGCGCATATCGTCGCCGATGCCTTGATCGTGCTGCCAACTACGCCCGTCTCGCTTTTGCGCCAGAATGAAACGTCGGAGCATATCGGCGCGTTCTATCGCGATGCCTTGACCTTCAACGCCATCGCGGCATTTGCCGGACTGCCGCAAGTGACCATACCCATTGCGAACGAATCGACCGGCCCGCTCGCGTTGTCCTTGATCGGTCCGCGTAACAGCGACCGTGCCTTGATTGCGCGGGCGCGAAGTCTGTTTGCCAATATCGAATGAGGTAGACGAACTTGTCTACTTGCCATCGCTTTCAACATCGAATGAGAACCATGAACATGCCACCGGAAATCGATGGAACGCTCGACGCTTATGCCGACGCCGCACTTCGGCTGCACTTCCCTCATCTAACGGATGACACCGCCGCGCGTGTCAAGGCGCAATTCGCGCGCATCGCGCAACTCGCGGCACCGGTACTCGCCTATCCCGTCGATGCCCAGGATGAACCTGCGCCGGTGTATCGCCCATGACCATCAACGACGCATTCCCTGCTGGCGCAGTTGCCATTGCACGCGCCTATGCCGAAGGTGCATTCAGTGCGCGCGAATTGATCGAAACAACGCTCGCTCGCATCGACACGTTTAACGCGCAGATCAACGCCTTCACCACGATCACGCGCGAACGCGCACTCGATGAAGCCACTGCCCTCGATGCACGGCGCGCGAGCGGCGCTGCTTTGCCACCGCTCGCAGGCGTTCCCTTTGCGGCGAAGAACCTGTTCGACATCGCGGGCGTCACGACGATCGCGGGATCGCGCGTGCTCGCCAATGCCGCGCCCGCCGCTGCGGATGCAACGCTCGTTAAACGACTCGCCGATCATGGCGCAATCATGGTCGGCGCGCTCAACATGGACGAGTTCGCTTACGGCTTCACCACCGAGAACAGTCATGCGGGACCGTGCCGCAATCCGCACGACCTGACACGCTCGGCGGGTGGATCGTCGGGCGGCAGCGCCGCGGCGGTCGCGGCGGGCTTCGTGCCGCTCACTCTCGGAAGCGATACGAATGGGTCAGTGCGCGTGCCTGCCTCGCTGTGCGGCGTGTTCGGCGTGAAGCCGACCTATGGACGCTTGTCGCGGCGCGGAACGTATCCGTTCGTCGCGAGTCTGGATCATATGGGCGCATTCGCGCGCAGTGTCGAAGACCTCGGCGCTGTCTATGAGGCGCTACAGTTTGCCGATCCACTCGATATGGCTTGCGCGCAGCGTGAATTCGAACCCGCGCGTGCGATGAGCGGAACCTTGCGCGTTGCACGTCTGACGGGCTATTTCGACGACTACGCAAACGACGATGCGCGCAACGCATCGCTCACTGCGTCGGCCGCGCTCGATGCGACGGATACCGTCGAGTATCCGGATGCCGATGCGGCGCGTGGTGCAGCGTTTCTCATCACCGCTGCCGAGGGCGGCCAATTGCATATGAAGGACCTTCGCGCGCACTACGACGAGCGTGAGCCTTTGTCGCGCGACCGCTTGATGGCTGGTGCGTTGCTGCCTGCCGCATGGATCATTCAGGCGCAACGCGTCCGCGCTTCGTTGCGGCGACGCGTGCTGGAACTCTTCGAGCGCTACGACGTCTTAATCGCGCCAGCGACGCCGGTCGTGGCGCCGCGCATCGGCGACGAGTTCATGGAGGTCCGCGGTGAGCGAATGGCAGTGCGAGCCAGCCTCGGCATGTTGACGCAACCTATCTCGTGCCTTGGATTGCCCGTTGTGACCGCGCCTATGCGAACGGAAGCCGGCTTGCCGATGGGAGTTCAGTTGATTGCCGCGCCGTGGCGCGAAGACCTGGCATTCGAAGCCGCCCGGCGTCTGGAGCAAGCTGGCGTAGCGGGTTGTGCGACACCGCGTTTTGCCGAGGAGACAGCGTGAACGAGATCAATCGACCGGATGTTCTCGAGGAAGTGAATGCGGTGTTCGACGCGTATGAACGGGCCCTGACTAGCAATGACGTCGCGATGCTGGATGACCTGTTTTTTAATTCGTCGCTAACGGTGCGCTATGGGGCGACGGAAAATCTCTACGGCTACGACGCCATACGCGAGTTTCGTGCAGCACGGTCCGGAACAGGTTTGGCGCGCGAGGTGACGGCACGAATGGTGACGACCTATGGAGATTCGATGGCCGTTTCAAGTATCGAATTCCGGAGGGAAGGCGACGCGCGTATAGGCCGACAAAGTCAGACGTGGATACGCTTCGAGGATGGATGGAAGGTCGTCAGCGCGCATGTCAGCTGGATGACCTAAACGCGACCGCGAGCGGCGATCCTCATGCAGACGGATCGCCGCGGCGCCAGGCATCATCACTCGTATCCGGGACCTGTGCGCGCTTGCCGCATCGTCAACGCGCCCTCTTGTCTGCGCCGATAGCCCGAATCCCGCGAAGCCAGCCAGTAATAAAGCGGCGAAGTCAGCAGCAGGCCAATGACCCACGACAGATCCGCGCCATCGAGATACTTCGGCACGGGACCGGCGTACATCGGCGTATTCATGAACGGAATCTGCACGATGATGCCGATTGCATAAGCGATCAAAGCCTGCGGATTGAAGCGCCCATAAATGCCGCCATCGGCTTCGAAGATCGATTGAATATCGTACTTCCCTTTATGGATGACATAGAAGTCGATCAGATTGATCGCGGTCCAGGGCACGAGCACCACGAGCAAGGCAAGCACCAGATCGACGAGATTTCCCACAAAGTTGGTCGATGCGCCAATCGCTCCATAGCAGCAGGCAAGCAGAATCGCGACTGAAAGCACGGCGCGCGCTTTGGCCGTGGGAATCCAGCGATAAGCAAACGTCTGCAACGAAGTAATCGTGGCGAGCACCGCGCCATAGAGATTGAGCGCGTTATGACTAATCACGCTAAGCAGAAACAAGACGAGCATGGGCAAGCCGAGGGGGCCGGTCGCAGTCTTGACGGCGTCCATGGTATCGGCGCCGGGCGCGACGGCAAGCGCGGCGACCGCACCGAAGGCAAACGCAAGCGAGGAGCCAATGGTGCAGCCCAGATACGTCGCCCAAAACGTCGACGCTACACGCACATTGCTCGGCAAATAGCGCGAGTAGTCGGAAACATAAGGTGCAAACGCAATCTGCCATAGCGCGGACAAGGAAACGGTAGCCAGCCAGCCTGCGAAATTGAAGCCGCCGCGCGTGAAGAAGTCGGCCGTCGCGATATGCGTGAAGATGTACGCAAAGCCTACGAAGATACCGATGCCCAGCACCCACGTACCGATTCGGTTGAGTATATGAATGAATCGATAGCCGATGATCCCGATCAACCCCGAGCCCACCGCACCGATGACGATCCCGACTGGCACCGATATCGATGTTTCGATGCCATGCAACGACTTGCCCGCGAGCACGATATTCGATGCAAAGAAGCCCACGTACATCACGCCCGCAATCACCGTGACGAGCAACGCGCCCCATGATCCGAACTGCGCGCGGCTCTGAATCATCTGCGGGATACCCATCTGTGGCCCTTGCGCCGAATGCAGCGCCATCAACACGCCGCCCACTGCCTGACCGACGATGATCGCGACGATTCCCCACAGCAAGTTCAAATGGAATATCTGCACGCCAAGCGCGCCCGTCACGATAGGCAATGGCGCAATGTTTCCGCCAAACCAGAGCGTGAATAGATCGCGCACCTTGCCATGCCGATCCTCCGGCGGCACATAGCCGATCGTATGCTTCTCGATGAACGAGGACGTGTTGCTATCCGACGTATTCAAAGTCGTCTCCTTTATTGATTTTGCGCATGCGCGAGTCGTTTCGAAAGACCATGCGCACCGCGGAGCCCGTCGAAAGTCTCGGGGCTCTCGAACGCGCCATGGCGCGTGTCAGGAAGCGGTTGCTAGATAATCCGCAAGACGCGCGAGCATGGCGTCGCAGGCGTCGAGTTGCTCGACGCTCACGAACTCGTCGGGCTTGTGCCCTTGATCCATGCTTCCCGGTCCGCACACCACGGTTTGGATGCCCGCTTGATTGAAGAGTCCGCCTTCGGTGCCGAACGCCACCGTGCCGAACTCGTTCGAGCCACTAAGAAGCGTCAGCAGGCGCGCTGCTTCGCTGTCTGGTGGTGTGGCCAAGCCCGGATAGGCGCTCAAGGATTCGAAGCGAATGTCCGTGTCCGCTTTCACCGCGCGCATCTTCGGAAGTAATTCGGCTTCGGCAAAGCTTTGCAATTCATCCGCCACCTCATGCGCGTCGAAGCCGGGAAGTGCACGCACTTCAAAATCGAATTCGCATTCCGCCGGCACGATATTGAGTGCACGCCCACCTTTGATGACGCCTGCCTGCACGGTCGAATAGGGTGGATCGAAGAGTGCATCATGGTGCTCGGGCTGTGCCAGCTGCTCGCCAATATCATCCAGCTTGCCGATAAGACGTGCTGCATACGCTATGGCGTTCACGCCGTAGGGCGCGTAAGCCGAGTGACAAGCCGCGCCCTTCACCTGGCAGCGCATGGCGAGCTTGCCTTTATGACCGAGCACCGGCTTCAGTTCGGTAGGCTCTCCGATAAGGCACAAAACGGGCCTGTGTGGGCGCCTTGCCAGTTGCTCCAACATGGGCCGCACCCCAAGGCAACCGACTTCCTCGTCGTAAGAGAAGGCAAGGTGTACGGGCATGAATAGCGATTTCTCAAGAAACGTAGGCACCGACGCCAGCACCGAGGCGATAAACCCCTTCATATCCGCCGTGCCGCGGCCATATAAGCGCCCTTCCTTCTCGGTAAGCCGAAAGGGATCGAGCGTCCAGGCTTGGCCATCGACGGGCACGACATCGGTATGACCGGATAGCACGATGCCGCCCCTGTCACGCGGACCGATCGTCGCAAACAGATTCGCCTTCGTTCGCTCGGCGTTATAAAACAGTTCGCTCTCGACGCCGAGATTCGCAAGGGTGTCGCGAACGAACTCGATGAGTTCCAGGTTCGAATCGCGGCTGACGGTTGCAAAGCCGATCAGCCGTTCGAGCACGTCGCGGCTCGACATCTCACTCATTGCCCGGCACTCCATAGCTAGGCGCCACTGTCGGGTTCAGCGCACGGGTCACGTAGTCCTGCATTTGCGGCCGATAAGCCTGCCACAGACCATCGAGCTGGCCGATGGGGTCGGCGTCGGCCCAATCGACGCGCAGATCGACGATAGGCCAACTCAGATCGCTTACGATCTTGAGCGCTGCGGAATGCACCGGCCCGGCTTCGCCGCCTGCGGTCATCGCCGCCCGCATCGCAGCGAGCAAACGATCCGCCAGCATGCCTTTGGTGTTTTCGAACGCGGGAATCATGGCTTCGATCACGCCGAGGCTCGCAAGCATGTTGCCTGCGGCGACGCATTGATCTCCAGCCACCGCGTGATGCAGGCCAAGCGCTTCCTTGCCGCTAAAAAACGCGGTGCGGCCATGAGCGTCGATGACCGTTACTTGCCGATATTCGCTGTACGCGTTCGCATCGAGCGCACGGTCGAGCGCCGCCTGAGGATCGAGTTGCGCAGTGTCGATGAGATCGAGGATCTGCGGCCCAAGTGCGGGCAAAGTCACGTTTTGCGTGGCCACCGCGCCCACGCCGCCGCGTGCCCACGGACATCGCGCGCCCACGGCGATACTCGACGAACTGATTGCAATGCCAAGCTGGCCGGTTTCCTGGCAACGTCCGATCACGGAGAATGTCATGCAAGGCTCCTCGACTTAGGCGGGCTTCCAACCTTCAGGAATGACCGCGATCACATCGATTTCCATCAGCCATTCCGGCTGTCCCAACGCACTCACCACCAGCCCCGTCGAAATGGGAAACACGCCCTTGAGCCACTTGCCGACTTCCTGGTACACCGGCTCGCGATAACGCGGATCGATCAGATACGTGGTCGTCTTGACGATATGGCTCATGTCGCTGCCCGCCTCTTCGAGCAACTGCTTGAGATTCTTCATCGCCTGCTCGGCTTGCGCGCGTGCATCGCCGAGACCCACCAGATTGCCTTCGAAATCCGTTCCCACCTGACCACGCACATAGACCGTGTTGCCGGCGCGCACGGCCTGGCAAAGATCGTTATCGAGCGTCTGGTTCGGGTACGTATCCTTCGTGTTGAACATGCGGATACGCGTATGCGTAGGTTGGCTCATCGATGCACCTCGAAGCTGAGAATGATTGAATAGTGAATGCGGCGTCTTGGGCGATCGTCAGTTCACGCCCATCTCGCTGACCTTGTGCACGCGCGGATCGCTGAATGTCGCGGCTTGGTCGGCATGACGGCGCGACGCATCGTGATACGCGAGATACTTGCGCTGCGTGACGATGTGATCGGCAATATGTTTTGCATCGTGCCAGACGCCCCAGATGAAAGCGGAGCCGCGCCGCGAAAGCCAGGGCAAGCCAAGGAAATAAACGCCGGGCTCCTTGGAAACGCCTCGCTGATGCTTGGGCTTGCCTTTATCGTCGAAGGCGTTGACATCGAGCCAGCTGAAGTCGACGGCGTAGCCGGTTGCCCAGATGATCGAACTCACGCCAGCATCGGCAAGGTTCAGTTCGAGAACAGGCTGCTTCATGCATTCCGGATCGGACGGAATGATGCGTGCCTCGGGCTCGTCCGGCAGATCGATACCATTGCGCGCCACATACGCGTCTGCGGCGCTCAGCAAAGACAAGTAGTTGTCGTCGCCGTTGTTGATGTTGGTCGTGAGGTCTGGCTGAAACGTTGCAATGCCATTCTCGAATGACTTCGTGAGACCGACGAGGTTCATGCCCTGATGCGCGAGACGGCGGAAATCGACTGTTTGTCCACCGCGCGCGCCACTCACTGCAATCGTGACGTGCTCCTTGCCCGGCCGCATGACTTCCGCATCCCACTCGCCGAGCACGCCCAGCCACCAGCAAAAATCACGGCCACGATACGCGCGCGGCGGACGGTCATGCGGGCCGACCGACAAATACACCTTCCTACCGGCGCGCATTAGTTCATCCGCAATCTGCACGCCTGACGATCCCGCGCCGACCACGAGCACCGCGCCTTCCGGCAATTGCTCAGGATTCCGATAATCAGCCGAATGAAGCTGCGTAAGACGTTCGTCCTTCGGGGCGATAGCCGGGATGACCGGCTTCTGGAACGGACCAGTAGCGACGACTACACGGCTCGCTTCGATCACGCCTTCCGATGTTTCGACGGTGAAGCCTTGCCGCCCGACATTGCGAACCACCTTCTTGACTTCGACGCCCGTGCGAATGGGTGCATCGAACTTTTCGGCGTAGGTGACGAAGTAATCGGCGAC
Source organism: Caballeronia sp. GAFFF2 (assembly GCF_023631485.1). Lineage (NCBI taxonomy): Bacteria > Pseudomonadati > Pseudomonadota > Betaproteobacteria > Burkholderiales > Burkholderiaceae > Caballeronia > Caballeronia sp. GAFFF2. The sequence goes on from NZ_JALQDA010000035.1 coordinate 16,148, forward strand.
CTGATCTTTATTGGCAAAGCCATCGGGATCGACTTCATCGAACTCGAGATTGGGGAAACGATCGTGCCACGCCGGACCGTTCGCCACGAGCGAGTCCCAACGTCCCGTGCGCCAGCGTTCCGCAATGCGGTCGCGTTCAAGAACGAGGTGCGGCACGCCGAGCTTGCTCAGATGCTCGCTCATCGCCACGCCGGCCTGACCGGCGCCAACGACGAGCGTGTCGATTGAGGTTATTTCCACTGTCATGGCTATGTCCTTCGATATGGCTTTACTTCGCGGAAGTGTCCGGCGAAGTCAGCGTCCTTGAAATACGTGCAGTCGTGCGTGGCTGGCGTTCTGCCAATGAAGCCCAAATTTACGCTTGAGCGCAGAATTCTAAAAATATATTTAAAAAATGCTTAGCATCGGTTTTGGCTATGCAATCCTTTTTGGCGAAGCCACAATTCGGCCGGTCAACCGTTTAGAGGCGGAGCGTTTCCGATGGAAAACCACCCTTTGCGCTACTCGCTTCGGCAATTGCGCTACTTCGTCGTGACGGCGGAAGTGCTGTCTTTTACAGCCGCCGCGCGGCGCCTGCACATATCGCAGCCGTCGATCTCGACCGCGCTCGCGGACCTCGAAATATCGTTTGGCGTGCAGCTTTTCATACGGCATCACGCGGCGGGATTGTCGCTTACGCAAGCAGGCCGAGACCTTCTGGGGCAAGCGCGCAATCTGCTAAAAATAGCCGAAGAATTGCAAATGGCCGCTAAGGAAATGGATGGCGGCATGACGGGCTCGATCGCGCTCGGCTGCCTCGTTTCACTTGCGCCGCCGCTCATGCCGGGGCTCATAAGCCGCTTCACCGGCGAGCATGCAGGGATTTCCTTTAGGACCGTCGAGGCGCATCAGGATGGCCTGCTAAGAGGCTTGCACGACGGCTCGCTCGATATTGCGCTGACCTATAGCCTGGATTTGACCGAGGACATCGCGTTTACGCCACTGCTCTCTCTGCCGCCTTATGTCATCTTGCCGAAGACGCACCGGCTAGCCCGCGCGCGCAAGGTCTCATTAGCGGATCTCGAAGCGGAGCCTTACGTGATGCTGGATTTACCGCATAGCCGAGAATATTTCGCGGCCCTTTTCGATGCCGTCGGCAACCGGCCGGTTCCCGCATTTCGGTCGTCGCAGCCTGAAGTCGTGCGCGGCATGGTGGCTAACGGCTTAGGCTATAGCATCCTCAATTTTCCGCTCAAATCGAATCGCACCGTAGATGGTGAAGACTTCGTGATTAAGCGCTTCAAGGACAACGTCAACGCAACGACGCTTGGCATTGCGCAATCGCGCACCATGAAGCCGCGCCAAGTGGTGCAACGCTTCGCCTCGTTTTGTGAGAACTATATCCGGCGGCTGCATCTAGACGCCTAAGAAACGCCAAAGCCAGGAACGCTACATAGGCAAAAGCTCTGCTTTGTATCCGAAAACAATATTTTGGCTGGTAATTTGGCTTGATAAATTTGTTGCCATGCGAGCGCAACGCCTTGCCGACTCTACGCTGGCGCGCTTATAAGGAAATAGATTCAAGGAGTCTTTCATGACCAGCCAGGCAAGAACGATCCCGATCACGGCACTCGTCGACGAGTTGCGCGCCGGTTGCGAACGATCGTTCAACGACGCGCATGCCATGCCGCCTGGCGTCTACACCTCCGCCGATTTTTTGTCGCTCGAAGAGCGCGACATCTTCGAACGCGAATGGCAATGCGTTGGCCGCGCAAGCGCCTTGAAGATGCCGGGCGACTACCTGACGGCGCGCATTGGCGCACAGCCTTTGGTGGTGTTGCGCGATGAGCAGATGCAACTGAAGGCGATGTCCAACGTCTGCCTGCATCGCATGTCGGTTCTGCTCGAAGGGCGCGGCAACGTGCGCAGGATCGTGTGTCCATATCATGCATGGAATTACTCGCTGGATGGCGCGTTGCAAGGCGCACCCCTGATGGACCGTCAAGAAGGCTTCTGCAAGGAAAGCTATAAGTTGCCCGCCGTGCGGTGTGAAGAATGGCAAGGCTGGATCTATGTAACGCTCGACGATCAAGCGCGGCCGGTCAGTGAACAGCTTGCCGATTTGAGCGGGCTCATCGATGCCTACGGCATGGAACACTACATCGAAACTTTCTATGAAGAGCACGTGTGGGACACCAACTGGAAGATCCTCGCTGAAAACTTCATGGAGAGCTATCACCTGCCCATGCTGCATCGCGCGACAGTAGGACCGCATTCACGTCTTGAAGAGATGGAATGCCCGCCCGGCTTTCCCGCATTTAACTACCACTGGATCACGAAGGAAGCGTCTCTGCCCATTGGTAACGCGCATCCGGACAACACGCGGCTTACGGGACACTGGCGCAAGACCACGGCGCTGCTGGCGATCTATCCGACGCATCTCGTCACGCTCACACCTGGCTACTTCTGGTATCTCGTGCTGCAACCGCAAGGCGTTGGCCGCGTGCATATTCGTTTCGGCGGCGGTCTTGCGCCCGAGTTCATCGCCGACCCAGAAGCGAATGCGCATATGGCCTCGCTCAAGACCTTGCTCGATGAAGTCAACGCGGAAGACAAGCGCGGCGTCGAAGCGGTTTTTCGTGGCGTACATGCGCCGCTTGCAAAGCCCGGTCATCTCAGCCATCTCGAACGGCCCAACTATGACTTCGCGCGCTATCTCGCCAGCAAGGTTGGCGCGCATTGAACATCACTGCAAACGGACAGGACCGAACGATGCCTGACGCTTCCTTCATCTCGTTCACGGGCGTGAGCAAGTCTTATGACGGCATGCATTATGTCGTCGAAGACTTGAATCTCGACGTGCGCAAGGGAGAATTCCTGTCGCTGCTCGGGCCATCGGGCTCAGGCAAAACGACCACGCTCATGATGCTCGCGGGATTCGAATCTCCCACGCAAGGCGAGATTCGTCTCGATGGCAAACGTCTCGACGACAAGCCGCCGCATCTGCGCGATATCGGCATGGTGTTTCAGAACTACGCGCTGTTTCCGCATCTGACGATTGCAGAGAACGTCGCGTTCCCGCTTTCCGTGCGCCACGTAAGCCGCGCCGATCAGAAGGCGCGTGTCAAGCGCGCGCTCGAAATGATCGAACTGCCGCATCTCGCGAACCGGCGTCCTTCGCAGCTTTCCGGTGGGCAGCAACAGCGCGTGGCGCTCGCGCGCGCACTCGTCTTCGAACCGAGCGTCGTGCTCATGGACGAACCGCTCGGCGCACTCGACAAGCGTCTGCGCGAAACCATGCAATACGAGATCATGCGGCTGCATCGCGAGTTGTCGCTCACCATCGTCTATGTCACGCACGATCAGGCCGAAGCGCTGACCATGTCGGACCGCGTCGCCGTGTTTTCCGATGGCCGTATTCAGCAAGCCGCCACGCCCGGCGAACTCTATGAGAACGCGCAGAACGCTTTCGTCGCGAACTTCGTGGGCGAGAACAACGGCCTCATTGGCCGCGTGGCCAGTGCGAGCGACGAATGGGCGACCCTGGCCCTCGCGGACGGCAACATCATTCGTGGACGATGCGAACCCGGCCTCACCGAAGGCGACGAAGCCATGCTCGCGCTGCGCCCCGAACGCGCGCACATTCCGAGCGCGGAAGGTTCGCATGTCGACGAACACAGCAACGTGGTGCGCGCCCGAGTCGAAGAACTCGTTTATTGCGGCGATCATCATCGCGTGCACCTGAAGCTCGGCACGCGCGACAACCTCGTCGTCAAGCTGCCGAACACTCAGCGTCACGCCTTGCCCGCGGATGGCAGCACGGTCGATGTCGCCTGGCGCCACGACGACTGCAAGATACTTGCGATGAGCGCGTCCAGAAGCGTGTCCACACCTCTTTCTTCCACACCGTCGTCAACTTCAATCACCACGCCCGCTACAGCAGGAGCCAACTGACATGCGCACTTTTATCAAAACTCAATGCGCGGCACTCGCGTTATGCGCGTTTTCCAGCATCACCGTTCAGGCTGCAGAGACACTTTCGGTCGTGACGTTCGGCGGCGCTTATGAAGCCGCTGCGAAGAAGGCTTATTTCGAGCCCTTTACGCAAGCCACGGGCGTTGGCTTCTCGACGGAATCGTACGACGGCGGCTTGGCCAAGCTCTCCGCGATGGAACAGGCGAAGAACACGACGTGGGACCTGATCGACCTCGAAACCAACGACGCGATCACCGCTTGCGACGAAGGTCTTCTCATGAAGTTCGACAAGAAGACGCTCGGCAAGACGAGCGACTTCATTCCCGGCTCCATCCTCGATTGCGCAGTGGCGAGCATGGTGTGGTCCACCGTCTACGCCTACGATGCGAGCAAGTTGAAGACCGCGCCGACCAGCGTCAACGACTTCTTCGACTTGCAGAAGTTTCCCGGCAAGCGCGGCCTGCGCAAGTCGCCAAAGGTGACGATGGAATGGGCGTTGATCGCCGACGGCGTCGATCCCAAGGATGTCTATAAGGTGCTTGGCACGCCAGCTGGCGTGGATCGCGCATTCAAGAAGCTCGACACCATCAAGAAGAACATCGTGTGGTGGGAGTCGGGTGCGCAGGCGCCGCAGTTGCTCGCCGACGGCGCAGTGGCGATGACACAGGTCTATAACGGCCGTATCGACGATGCAGCGAAGAAGGACAACAAGCCCTTCAAGGCCGTGTGGGACGCGCAGGTGTACGACTTCGAATGGTGGGGCATTCCGACGGGCGCGAAGAACGCAAACACGGCGGCCAAGTTCATCATCTCGGCATCGCAGCCGAAGGCGTATGCGGATCTTACGAAGTACATCGCTTATGCGCCGCCGCGCAAGGACGCTATAGAACTGGTGGACAAGCAGCGTCTTGCCGACCTGCCGACCTCGCCTGCCAACTTCAAGCGCGCTGTGCAGATCAACGCGAATTTCTGGGCCGACAATGCCGATCAGATCAACAAGCGCTTTCAGGTGTGGCTGACGCAGTAAGACAGCAAGGTATCGACGCTGTCCGCTTCACGCGAAACATGATCCGAAGAGAGCCCGACTTGACCGCGACCACCAACATGTCCGTATCCGCAAAGGCCGCGCCATCGGGCTCTCCTAGAAGCGCCGACGGCCACGCGTCTTATCAGAAGGCGCGTCGCCGTGCATCGTTGCAAGCGCTGTTGCTTGCGTTGCCGTTGATCGTGTTTCTGTTGTCCACCTTTATCGCGCCGATTGCGCTACTGCTCGCGCGCAGCGTGCAGAATCGCGAAGTCCCCGACAGCATGCCCGCCCTCACGCGCGCGCTCGATGCATGGGACGGCCACGGCGTGCCCGACGAACGCACCTTCGCATTGCTGGCCGCCGGCCTCAAGGAAGCCCAGCAAAGCGGTCAGCTCGGCACCGTGGCGCGCCGTCTGAACTTCGCGCAAGCGGAGTTTCGCAGCCTGTTGATGCGTACCGCACGCAGCCTGCCCGCCGATGCACCACCCGCATGGAAACCCGCGCTCATCGAAACCGACGAGCGCTGGAATTCCCCGGAAATCTGGCGCTTGCTCAAACGCGCCGCTGCATCGCCCACGCCCGACTATCTGCTCGCTGCCGTCGATGCGCAAGTGACACCGCAAGGCAACATCGCGTCCATGCCGGCCGATTCATCGGTGTTTCGCGAGGCGTTCGTGCGTACCATCTCCATCAGCGCAACCGTCACGCTCATGTGTCTCGTGCTCGGTTACCCCGTTGCGTGGTTGCTCGCCAATCTGCCCGCTAAGAGCAGCAACCGTCTCATGCTGTTTGTGATCGTGCCGTTCTGGACCTCGCTTCTCGTGCGCACGACCGCCTGGTATGTGCTGCTGCAACCGGGCGGCGTCATCAACAGCCTGCTCATGGGGCTGGGCCTTGCGTCGCATCCCGTGCCACTCATCTTCAATCGCGCGGGCGTGCTGATCGGCATGACGCACGTGCTGCTGCCTTATATGATCCTCGCCATCTTCTCGGTGATGAAAAGCGTATCGCCCGTTTATATGCGTGCAGCGAAGTCGCTGGGCGCGCATCCGTTCACTGCGTTCATGCGGGTCTATGTGCCGCAGACGCTGCCGGGCGTGGGCGCGGGATGCTTCCTCGTGTTCGTGCTCGCGCTCGGCTACTACATCACGCCTGCGCTACTCGGCGGCGCGGGCGATGAAATGATCAGCCAGCTCATCGCCATTCAGACCAACACGCAGCTCAACTGGGGACTCGCGGGCGCGCTGTCGGCGTACCTCGTGATCTTCACGGCGGTCTTCTATTTCCTCTTCAACCGCATAGTCGGCATCGACCGGCTGCGTTTCGGATGAACGACACGGACTCGACGACATGCAAGATCAACGCAATACCGTGCTGACCGAACGCGTGGCGAATCGCTGGGTGCGCGTGCATACGGCGATCGTCCTGTTCTTTCTGATCGCGCCCATACTCGCGATCATTCCGCTCTCGTTCAATTCGGGTTCGTACTTTTCATATCCGATGCAGGGCTTTTCAATGCGCTGGTACGAGCAGGCGTTGACGAGCGCGGACTGGCAGCGCTCGCTATTGAACAGCATCGGGATCGGCGCGGCGTCGACGTTGATCGCGACCTGTCTCGGCACGCTGGCCGCGCTGGGCCTGAGCCGCGCGCAATTTCCGTGGCGCTCGCTCATCATGCCCATCATCATTTCGCCGATGATCGTACCCATCGTCGTCGTGGCTGCGGGCTTCTATCTAATCTTCGCGCCGCTCGGTCTCGTCAACTCGTATCCGGGTGTCGTGCTCGCGCATGCGGCGCTTGGTACGCCATTCGTGGTCATCACCGTGACGGCTTCGCTGCTGTCGTTCGATCAGAGCCTGCTGCGTGCGGCGTCCGGTCTTGGCGCGGCGCCATGGATCACGTTCAGGCGTGTGACGTTACCGCTGATCATGCCTGCAGTCGCCACAGGCAGCGTGTTTGCCTTTGCCACTTCATTCGATGAAGTCATCGTGATTCTATTCATCGGCGGGCCGGATCAGAAGACCGTGCCGCGTCAGATGTGGAGCGGCATCCGCGATTCGATCGACCCTTCAATACTTGCGGTCGCGACCATGCTGATCGTCTTCGCCGTGCTGCTTTTTGCGAGCATCAATTGGCTGCGCGGACGTGCGGCGGCGGCCAGTCAGGCGCTCGGCTGATCAGACACACAATAAGCGGCGCGGGCCATTCGGACTGCGCCGCTCACAACGCTTTACATCAAGACTTATCGTCTCCTTCCGGCTCGATCTCCGTCAGATCGTCCGGGTCTACTTCCGCTTCGCGGACAGTCGTTCCTTCATCATCGGTTTCCGATACATCCGTGGTGAGCGCATCGTCCGTGCCGGATTCGACTTCGTCGTCGCTTTTCGGATCATCGGTCATGGGGGTTTCGGCGGGCGTGTTCATCTTGTTGCTCCTGATAGTTGCGTTTAAGTGATCGGATGGATAAACAGACGAATCACATCCGGACGCACAGATCAGGCGTGGATTCGATGCGCGATGTCGAACCATGAAGCGCACTTCTTTCTCGCAGCAATCGTAGTGCCGCATGTCGGCCGGAGCGCTCGCGCAATGTATACACGGCGAAGGCACACGCGTTGCTGAATTGTATCGACGCCAACGATTGGCGCAAGAGACTCTTAGGCTTCCGATACATGGCACGGAGAACGCAATGAACAAGGATCAGAAAGAAGGCATCAAGGAACAAATAAAGGGCTGGACCGACACGGCCATCGGCACACTCACCGGCAATGAAGATCGCAAGCTGAAGGGTGACGTCGAGATAACGAACGGTGCGAATCGAAAGGACTACGGTGACCAGAAGGACAATATGGAAAAGGGCATCGAAGATCCCGGCGAGCCAACCAACAAGTAAGGCTTCGTCGACAGTTCACTCTCAAGGACAAGGATACTTCCAATGAAAGCGCTTACCTGGCACGGCAAGAAGGACATTCGGTACGACACGGTACCGGACCCGCAGATCGAACATCCGCGCGACGCGATCATCAAGGTGTCGAGTTGCGCCATCTGCGGCTCGGACCTGCATCTGTTCGATGGATTCATGCCGGGCATGGAATCCGGCGACATCATGGGCCACGAGTTCATGGGCGAAGTGGTCGAAGTCGGCGCCGAAAACGCTGCGCTCAAGGTCGGCGACCGCATAGTCGTACCGTTCACCATCTTTTGCGGCGAATGCGATCAATGCAAGCGCGGCAATTTCTCCGTGTGCGAGCGCAGTAATCGCAACAAGAGCACGGCCGACAAGGTTTTCGGACACACCACGGCGGGTCTCTTTGGCTACACGCATTTGACGGGCGGCTATGCCGGCGGCCAGGCCGAGTACGTACGCATACCTTTCGCCGATAAAACGCACGTGAAGATTCCCGATGGCCTTTCAGACGAACAAGTGCTTTTCCTCGGCGACATCTTCCCGACAGGCTGGCAAGCGGCGATCAACTGCGATATCGAGCCAACGGACACCGTGGCGATCTGGGGCGCGGGACCGGTGGGACAAATGGCGATTCGCAGCGCGTTTCTGCTTGGTGCAAAGCATGTCGTCGTAATCGACTGCGTGCCTGAACGCCTTGCAATGGCGCGCGTCACTGGCGCCACCACCATCAACTTCAAGGAAGAGAGCGTGGTCGAGCGCCTCGCCGATCTCACGCAAGGCAAAGGCCCGGAAAAGTGTATCGATGCCGTTGGCATGGAGTCGCACGCCACGGGCTCGTTCGACTCGCTTTACGATCGCGCCAAGCAGGCGGTCATGCTCGAGTCGGACCGGCCGCACGTGTTGCGCGAGATGATCTACGTATGCCGTCCCGCGGGCATTCTGTCGGTACCGGGCGTCTATGGCGGACTGATCGACAAGATTCCCTTTGGCGCCTCGATGAACAAGGGCCTCACCTGGCGCATGGGTCAGACGCACGTGGCTCGCTGGACCGACGACCTGCTCAGCCGCATTCAGGAAGGTCAGATCGACCCCTCGTTCGTCATCACGCACCGCGTCTCGCTTGCGGAAGGACCGGAAATGTACAAGACCTTCCGCGACAAGGAGGACGGTTGCATCAAGGTGGTACTCACACCCTGAAGCAAAAAAAAACGCCGGTCTTCAAAGACCGGCGTTTTTCGATTCCTCGTCACGCACGACGGATTGTGGCGCAATAGGCAGTGGTTCACCATCGACGAAAGCGGTGCCGCATGTAAGCGCAAACTGCAGCGCCGCGTCGCGGCTGGGAAATGCGCCCAACTCGCGCAGTACCGTCTCCTCGCCGTCTTCTTCCAGAATCGATACGCGCGATACGAACAGCTTGCCGCTTCGACCTGCGGACGGCTGTAGCGCTACACCTCGATGATAGAGCGTAAGCATGGTGTCTCCTTCTTTTCCGAGCGTCCGTTCGCAGCGCGCGGCGCCTTATGCGAACGAGGCACGTTCCATGTGCAGCCCTTCATCTTAGCGCGTCTTTACGCGCGTGCTTTGCATAGAATCATGCAGGCTTTACGAAGGCATGCACCAATTGCCATCTCGCCTTAGCAAGCGGCGCACCTGAAAACACCGGCACCTTCTTGCTTAGGCCAGATTTACGCCCAGCGCCTTGGCAAGCGCCTCGGCGGAGCGGACGATTTGCGCATCGTTTGAAAAAAGCGCGGCGCCAGCATCATCGAAAGGCCAGGCCAGCACGCGCATGTTCGCCGCGATCGCTGCGCGCGCCCCAGTGGGACTGTCTTCCACGACGACCACTTCCTCCGGCTTAAGACGCATGAGCCACGCCGCGCGTTCGTACGGCTCGGCGCTCGGCTTGCCATTGCGCACGTCGTTCACACTGACGCTCACGAGTTGCGGTTCCTCGATGCCCAGTGCTCGCAAGTTCGCTTCAAGCAACATGCGCGACGAATTGGACACGATTCCTTGCGTTATGCCCGCCCGCTTCACCGCGCGATACACCTCGAGCGCGCCAGGACGCGGCACGAGCCGAGGCGCGCCTTCGAGATAATGCCGTGCGCGAAACGCGGACCAGTCCGCGAAGTCCGTATCGATGCCAAAGCGTTCGCTACACAGCGCGTGTACTTCGCGCCCGGTCTTACCGAAGATCAGCGGATGCAATTCGTCGCCCGCTTCGATGCCGTGATGCGCAAGCACCGCAACCAGCGTGCTCAAATGAAGCGGTTCGCTTTCGGCGAGCGTGCCGTCCATGTCCCAAAGGACAGCCTTGATGGAGGAAGTCTGATTCGTCATGTAGAGGTTGGGTTGTCTGGAAAGAGTCGGTCGAGATCGTCGTAAAACTGCTGCGAGTGCACATAAAGGCGCTCGAAAATCGGCATCATGCGGTCATAGGTATCGCTCGCACGCGGGTCGGGCTGCACTTCGCGCTCGAACTGCACGAAGGCGCGCACGGCGTCGGCGAGACGTGCAAACTGGCCATGCGCGGTTGCAGCAAGAATGGCGCAGCCTATCACGCCGCATTCCACTTGCGCCGGCACGAGAATGGGCGTGCGGTACATGCTGGCCTTGATATCGAGCCAAAGCGACGCCTTCGCGCCGCCGCTCGCCGCAACGAGCCGCTCGATACCCACGCCTTCGGGCTTGATGAGCGCGATATGCCGGCGCACGCCAAATGCAACGCCTTCGAGCACCGCGCGATGTAGATGGGCGAGCCCGTGACTCGCCGCAATGCCGAAGAACTGTGCACGCGAATTGGCATGCTCGCCGAGACGCTCGCCCGTGAGATACGGCAGAAAGAACAAGCCTTCCGAACCCACCGGCGCGCTTGCGGCCTTGGCAGCGATATCGTCGTAGGACAACGCGTTTTCATGGAACGCGCGACGCGCCCAGCGCATGGCATCGCCGCCCGAATCGAGCAGCATGAAGCGTCCCCACAGCCCTTCGCAAGTCGCCAGATTCGACACTTCGGGATGCAGCAGCGGTGTGTCGGCGATGATCGTGATGATCGACGATGTGCCCGTGATATCCGATGCCAGCCCCGGCTCGAACACGCCCGAGCCGAGCACGGACACCGGATAATCCGCGCCGCCAACCAGCACCGGCGTACCCGAGCGCAAACCGGTTGCGGCGGCCGCTTCGTGCGTCACGCCGCCGAGTATGTCGAGCGGCGCACGAATCGGCGCGAGCTTCGCGGCATCGAGTCCGAGCAAGGTCAGCATGTCTTGCGACCACTCGCGCGTGCGCGGGTCCATCATGAAGCTCGTCGATGCATCGCTCCAGTCGCACGCACGTTCGCCCGTGAGTTTGAAGTTCACGTAGTCCTTCGGCATGAACACCGTGCTCGCGCGTTCATAAGCCGACGGGTCGTGCTCCTTGATCCATTGCAGCTTGAAACCGGGCCACGCGGGCGTCGCGGGGTTCGCGGTCTTCGCGAGATACGAAGCGCTTGCGTGGCGCGCGCAAAACGCCGCGACCTGTGCGAAGGTGCGCTTGTCGTTCCAGAGCGGCGCGGTATCGCGTGCGAGTTGACCATCGGCGTCGATCAGCACCGTGCCGTGCATCTGGCCGCATGCGCATATCGCGACGACATCGGAAGCTGCATCCGGAACGTCGTCGAGCACTTCGCGTATCGAGCGCGCTGCGCCTTCCCACCAGTCCGCTGGGCGTTGCTCAGACCAGCCGTAACGCGGCACGATTTGCTCGTGCTCATGTGCGGCGATGCTGCGCACCACGCCACGCGCATCGACGAGTGCGGCTCGCACGCTGCCCGTCCCGACATCGATGGCAAGATAATAGGTCTGCATGTCGTTCCATCCGTTGGACAGCCTCATTGCTGGTCATGCAGTCCACGCGGCCTGCCTTCCAAGTGTACCGACAGATGTCGAAGTACCCGGCCAGGCGGTAATCGCCTCGATCTGTGTCCTTCGCGTGTCTGCTCCCCCCTCGCCGTAATCATACGTAAGCGACGCTTACATCTGCTCACCCCGTTTCCTTTCGGCTTTGAGTAAAGTCCGCTCATCGATTCGCAGCGCACGCATCAGGCGATGCACGCGAACTACTCACTCGATTGGAGAATCAACATGAAGCAGAATCGAATCGTTGCCGCGCTGTTGTGCGCGACCTTGAGTCTTGCCGCCGGCGCTTCCTTTGCGCAGCAAGGCCCCGGCGGTCCGGATCAGAACCACGGCGGCGGTCCGGGACAAAATCACGGCGGCCCGCAAAATCATGGCGGTCCTGGCCAACCAGGACACGGCCCTGCTAATTACGGACATGACGCACCGCGCCCGCCCGAGCATGCGGACAACGGCCCGCGCCACTCAGACTGGCAGAAAGGTCAGCATCTGTCGCAAGACTATCGTGACCATCAATACGTCGTCGATAACTACCATGAACACGGCCTGCGTCAGCCGCCGCGCGGCTATCAGTGGGTAGGCGTCGGTGGCGACTATCTGCTCGTCGCCGTGGCTTCGGGGATCATCGCGCAAGTCGTGCTTTCGCAGTAACTCGCACTACGCCGCGAGGCGTCTCGCGAAACGACACAAGCCGCATTGCCTTTTACAGGGCAATGCGGCTTTTGCAATCTACGCTCGATGCTTACTCGTCGAACGTGCCGCGAAACTCCGGTGCGGCGTCCGAACGCGTATTCAACTCGAACATCACACCGCCCGGCGCGCGGCAAAAGAAGCGCGAGCCACGGCCATTGTTGAAGACCGCCGTTTCCATCTGAACACCCTCTTGCTTGAAGCGATCATAGAGTTCCTGCAACGCATCGACAGTGGGCAGTTCGAAGCCCGCGTGGAAATTCCGGGGCCACGTGACGTCATCGCTTTCGACATGATCGATTACCACGTCGAAGCCCGGACGCTTCAAAATGTACGACTTGTCCCAGCTTCCTGAGACGGTGAAGCCCAGATAGTGTTCGAAGAATTTCGCGGTTGCAGCAGTATCGCGTGAAGGAAAGCTCAGGTGGTTGAGCTTCATGCTCTTGATGGTTTCTGTCATCGTCGTTCTCATCTGTTAATGGCGAAGGCCCGTGCCGTTTCGCTCGACGACGTCAGAATAAAAGTAAAAGCTCACATTGGACAACTCGCATCGAGCGCCTCCACGCGCGCGGCGTGAAGTCCGCATGGCGCGGTTCGTCGCGGCTTGGCACGCCCGCGCTTGCTTTGCGCTTGCTCACATTCGCATGTTCAGCTCTCGCGAGCGAGATACCCGAAAACCGCCGCGCGAACGCGCCGTTGCAGACGTTCGAGGTCGCGTTCCCCGCGTTCACCCGCCGCGTCGGTCATGCCTCGGATAATCGCCGACAGGTCGCCTGCCGCTATTTCCGGTTGCGGATGCTTCGGAGCCGCTCTCGCTACGATTGCAGCAAACAGCCCCGCGAGGTCCACCTTGGCAAGCTCATCGCGCAAGGCCGGACGGCTCTCCTCGATATCGAGCAGACGCGCGAGCATCGGACGCTCGAGTTGCTGACGCACCGACGCGCCGATCAGATATTCGAGCGCCGCCTTGCCGCTTCGCTTATCCAGCGCGATGGCTGCGTCATCGTAGAAGCGTTGCGTCTCACGATGGATGAGCGCAACGGTCAGCGCGTCCTTGCCCGGGAAGTACTGATACAGCGAGCCGATGCTCACGCCGGCACGCGCGGCGACTGCATTTGTATTGAAGCCTTCGAAGCCTTCGCTTTCGAGCACTTGAGCCGCGGCTTCCACGATGGCGGCGACAGTCTCCGACGAGCGCGGCTGCGTCGGCGATTTACGCAGGCGCAAATGGGCACGCGGCTGACGCTTGTTTGCTCGCGACGTTTGCGGTGCGCGCTCGATCGTGACTGCTTTTGCAGGGCGCGGCTTGCTCGTGTAAGCCTCGACGAGCGCGATCAGTTCCCATCGAAACACGGGTGATGCCAAGCGTTCGTTGCGCGCTGCCTCCTCAAGCGCGCCGCCCACCGCGCCCGCAAGCACTTCAGCGCCAATGGGCCTGTGCTCCGCGGAGCATCGCGTCAAGGCCGCGAAGAGCGCTTCGTACGCTCGTCTGCATTCGGCTTCGCAGCGTCCGTCTTCCAGCAGCACACGCTGCGCGGCAGGATTGCGGCGATGCACCTCGATCATCCCGTCGACGAACGCGGCGACTTGCCCACGTCCAACTTGCAGCACGGGAAGCAGATCATTGCGATGACGCTGGCGGACGGCGTCGATCAACGCGCCCTTGTCTGGAAAGTATCGATACAGCGAACCGATGCTCACGCCCGCCGCTTCTGCGACCGCATTCGTCGTCAGAAGCTGGCCGCGTTCACCGAGCAGGCGCGCGGCGGCATCCACGATGGAATCGATGGTCCTTATCGAGCGGTCTTGCCGGGGAGCGTTGCGAGCTTGCGCCATCATGCGGCCTTATCGTTCTAAAATGAGTGATTCGCTCATATTCTAATCTGCGGCAAGATACCGGGTGTTCGTTACCAACGCCAAAAAGGAGCCGCAGTGAATCTCACCGATTTCGATACGCTCACCTTCGACTGCTACGGAACCTTGATCGACTGGGAAACCGGCATTTTCGAAGGCTTGCGGCCATTGCTCGAACGCGCGGTTCCGCCGCCCACGCGCGATCAGGTACTCGAAGCGCATGCGCGTCACGAGTCTTCGCAGCAGCAGTACACGCCGGGCAAGCGCTATCAGGAGGTGCTGGCTATCGTTTACAAGCGGCTCGCCGAGGAATGGAAACTCTCTTACACGCAGGAAGAATGCGTCGCGTATGGTCGGTCCATCCGCAACTGGCCTGCGTTTGCGGACTCCGCCGAAGCGCTTTGTTATCTGAAGCATCATTTCAAGCTCGTGATTCTCTCGAACGTCGATAACGAAAGCTTTGCGTTCAGCAACGCGAAGTTGCAGGTGAAATTCGACGGCATCGTCACCGCCGAAGACGTCGGCGCTTACAAGCCATCACAACGTAACTTCGAGTATTTGCTGGAGAAGCTTGCAAGCCGAGGCATTCGCAAGGAGCAGATTCTTCACGTCGCGGAAAGCCTGTTTCACGATCACAAGCCCGCGAACGAAATCGGGCTGACGTCATGCTGGATTTATCGACGGCACGGGCAGCCAGGCTTCGGCGCAACGATGGACCCAGGCGCGCAACCGCGCATCGACTTTCGGTTCAATACCATGGCAGAGCTTGCGCAGGCGCATCGGGATGCATTGAGTGATACGGCTTGACCATGCCACTGTCTTTATGTGGAACTGATGTTGGCAAGCGGAGTCGCTAATAGGCGACTGGTGGGCCAATTCGTGGATGGTCAGGAGGAAGACGGTTAGTTGCTCTATGATCCGCGCATGGCAACCTTGCAAGCTTTCGCTTTACGCGAGGTTTAGCCCCCGCGTGCAGACTCCCTCGATACTGGTTATCATTGTTTGTCCCGAGTACGCAGGCTTTTCGTCGACGCAAAGGGCGCAGGAACTGGAGCCTACGCCATGCACGAACGAATCGAATTCCAAGCCGTGGACATATCGGCACAAGACAGCCCGAGTCTTCCCGTGTGGGAAGCACTCATGCGGCAAGCGATCAAAGCCGCAGCGGAACAACAGACCACGGCAGCACGCTCGACCTTCGAGCACGCACTTAAGATCGCGCGTCGACTCATCGAAGCACCGCCGCCCGGACGCGGCGAGGACTGTATCGCGGCGCTCGTCGTCTCGCATCACAACCTCGCCGATCACTACGCAGAACAAGGCAATCAGGACGCCGCCGCGCAGTTGCGCTGCGAGGCGCACGAAGCACTTCTGGCGCTGTCCGTAAGCGCAGAGCGGCCGGTCACGATCCGGCAAGCCGCCTTGCGTCACAGCCGCGAAACACACGTGGCGCTGATCCGCCACGTCGCCCGTCATGGGCCGCATTCCCTCATTGCCCGGACCATCGAAAACGCCAGTCTGGCGCTTTCCGCCAGCGGCCCGGCCCGGCATTGATTCCTCTCATCGTCAAAAAGGAGATTCGCAATGGCTTATTCCCTGCCTCCGCTGCCCTATGCTTACGATGCACTCGAGCCGAACATCGACGCGCGCACGATGGAAGTGCATTACACGAAGCATCATCAGACCTATGTGAATAATCTGAATGCCGCGCTAGAGAGTTCGGAGCACAAGGACTTGCCGGTCGAGCAACTGATCACGCAAATCGACAAACTGCCCGAAGCGGTCCGCACCCCGGTGCGCAATAACGGCGGCGGCCACGCGAACCATAGCCTCTTCTGGACCATCATGTCTCCGCAAGGCGGCGGCAAGCCAGAAGGCGAAGTGGCCCAAGCTATCGATACCGACCTCGGCGGCTTCGATGCCTTCAAGGAAGCTTTCACCAAGGCCGCACTCACGCGCTTTGGCAGCGGCTGGGCGTGGCTCAGCGTGACACCGCAGGGCAAGCTCGCGGTCGAAAGCACGGGCAATCAGGACAACCCTTTGATGTCGGGAATCGGCTCGGGCAATACGCCGGTTCTCGGTCTCGATGTATGGGAGCACGCCTATTATTTGAAGTATGAGAATCGCCGGCCCGAATACATCGCCGCATTCTTCAATGTGATCGACTGGAAGGAAGTCGCGCGGCGCTTTGCCGAAGCAAAGAAGTAAGTCTCGAGTATCGCGAGCGGGGAGCTTTGCCGCTTTGAACGGCCAGCAGAAAGAAGCGCAGCCAGTGCACTTTGCACGGCTGCGCTTAGTTTCTTGCGGCTTCAAACTACCGTAATGGTCACATCGATATTCCCGCGCGTCGCCTTCGAATACGGACAGGTTTGATGCGCGCCCTCGACGATCGCCTGCGCCGCATTACGTTCGATGCCCGGCAAGCTCACGTTCAGCCGCGCACGCAGCAAGTACGCATCGCCATTCATACCCAGATCGATCTCTGCATCGACGGCGGTATTGGCCGGCAACTTCACTTGCAGTTTCGCGGCCGCCTTGCCCATCGCGCCGATGAAGCATGCGGACCATCCCGCTGCGAGCAATTGCTCGGGATTGGTCCCCGCGCCAGGCGCGCCGGGCGGCGTGAGCCTGACATTCAGCCGGTCGTCGGAACTGCACGCCGCGCCATCGCGGCCTCCGGTCACGTGTGTCTTGCCGGTGTAGAGAAGCTTGTCGAGTTGCGTCATGGTGTTCATCTCCTTCGGTAGGCGTTGATCAAGGCGTTAGTGGTGCGCGAAGAGCGAACCCGTGCCGCTCGTCGGGAAAGTCGTGATCGTCGATGCGCTGCCAGATTGCGTCTGGACATCGCGCATGCCGCCATAGCCCTGCATGCCGCTATCGTTGATCGACTGCACACGCTGAGCGCGTTGCGATGCGCGCACGCCGGCCGACGTGTCACCGTGCGGCGCGAGACCGTATCCGCTGCTTGCGAAAACGGAGCCTGCGGCAGTGGCGCTAGCAACGACGACTGCAGCGGTGATGAGCTTCTTGAACATGGTGAACCTCACGAAATGGATTGAGACAATGCGTGCCGATCAGCTACCGCGATACAGATTCGCGAGCGCCGCGATCTGCCCGTTCTTTCGCGCTTGCACGAGTTCGCGCTTCACTTCCGCGCGTGTCTTGCCGACCTGCGGTTGCGTCGACGTGGTGTGAACCTCCGCGTGAGCAATGCCCGTCATGGCGCTTGCAACGAGAGCGAAAGCAACGATGGAAATCTTCATGGTGCTACTCCTTAACTGGTGGGTGGGAGGCGACGCTTGAAATCCGCTGATGCCGTCGTTGAAGCATTAAAACGTTCGGACGTATCCGCTGTGTGTTGCGTGAGCAATGTTTTGTATCGAAGGCAGCGCGGATACATTGCGATACGAAGCGCCGTTCAAGACCCGCGAGTGAATCCGCATGTGTCGCGAAAAAGTCCGGATACACTGCGATACAAAACCGTTCGCGTTCTGCGCTATAACGCAGACATGGCGATCACGCGGGAGATTGAAAATGAAGCAGTTCTTCGCCGTCGCAGCGTTTTTATTCGGCGGTATCGCAACCGAACTGGCCCATCCGGTGCAGTGCCTCTCGATAACTCCGGGCCGCGTGCAGATCAAGCGCAAGAAGCCGTGAGCTATCGATGGAAACGACCGACCATGTGCTGATCGTCGATGACGATCGCGGTATCCGCGAGCTGCTCGCGACCTACCTCGAAAAGAATGGCATGCGCGTTTCGCTCGCCGCCAACGGACGCCAGATGCGCGCCGCGCTCGAACAAGGCGCGCCGGATCTGATCGTGCTCGACCTGATGCTGCCCGGCGAGGACGGCCTCGTGTTGTGCCGCGAATTGCGCGCGAGCAAGTTCCGCGCGGTGCCCGTGCTTATGCTCACCGCGCGCAACGAGGAAGCCGACCGCATTCTCGGCCTCGAAATGGGCGCGGACGACTACCTGCCCAAGCCCTTCGCCGTGCGCGAACTGCTCGCGCGCATCCGGTCCGTGCTGCGTCGCACACGCATGTTGCCGCCGGGAATGGAAGTGACCGAATCGGCGCAAATGCTGGGCTTCGGCGACTGGCGGCTCGACACCACCGCGCGCCATCTGCTCGATGCAGAAGGCACCATGGTGGCGCTGTCGGGCGCGGAATATCGCCTGCTGCGCGTGTTCCTCGACAATCCGCAACGCGTGCTTACGCGCGATCAGTTGCTCAACCTGACGCAAGGCCGTCAGGCCGATGCCTTCGACCGCTCCATCGATCTGCTGGTGAGCCGTTTGCGTCAGCGTCTGCGCGACGAGGCGCGCGAGCCGCGCTACATCAAGACGTTGCGCAGCGAAGGCTATGTGTTTTCCGCTGCGGTCACGCCGCTGGATGCATCGTCATGAGCGCGCTCGGTGCAACGACATCGACCGCGCATCCGCCACGGTTTTTGCCCTGGCCGCGCACGCTGTTCGCGCGGCTCGCGGTGATTCTGTTCGTGGGTATCGCGCTTGCGCAGACGCTGTCGTTCTGGATCACGATGACCGAGCGCGATCAGTCGATGACCAACGTGATGGTCGGCTACGTCGAGCGCGAGGTGACGAGTTCCGTGGCGCTGCTCGATCATCTGCCGCCCGCCGAACGCGCCGAGTGGCTGCCGCGACTGGCGCGCCGCAGCTATCAATTCATCCTCGGGCCGGGCGAAAGCGGCACGCCGCTCGATGCCGCGCTCTCCGAGCGCTTTGCGAAGTCGATAGCGGATGGCATCGGCAAGCGTTATCCGCTGACGGTCAATGCCGTTCCCGGCGATGCCGAACGCATGCAGGTTCACTTGCGTCTCACCGATGGCAGCCCGCTCACCATCGACATGCATCCGATGGTCGGCACGCCGCTGTCCGCGTGGCTGCCGCTCGTGCTTGCAGGACAACTCGTGCTGCTCGCGGCATGTTGCTGGCTCGCGGTGCGTATCGCGACGCGCCCGCTCAAGCAATTGGCCGAAGCCGCAGACACACTCGGTCCGGACCTCAAGGCCACGCGTCTGCCCGAGCACGGTCCGGACGAAGTAACGCGCGCGGCCAAGGCATTCAACGCGATGCAAGACCGCGTCTCGATGTACATGACCCAGCGCATGCAGATACTCGCGGCCATCACGCATGACTTGCAGACGCCGATTACGCGCATGCGATTGCGCGTCGACACGATGGATGAAAATCCTGCCGGTGCCAAGTTACAGCAGGATTTGCAGGAGATGGAAACGCTCGTGAAGGAAGGCGTGACTTATGCACGGACGTTGCACGGCACGACCGAGGCGCCGCTCCGTGTCGATTCGGACGCGCTGTTCGAGAGCCTTCTCAACGATTATCTCGATGCGGGCAAGGTCGTGTCGCTCAAGGGAAGTATCGGCGGCACGATGGTGACGCGGCCGCAGGCGTTGCGACGGATCGTCGGCAATCTCGTGGATAACGCGCTCAAGTTCGCCGGAGCAGCGGAGATCGAGATCGGCGGACTGCCGGACGGAGGCGCTTCGATCGTGGTGCTGGATCGCGGACCGGGTATTCCGGCCGAGTCGCTGGAAGCGGTGTTCGAGCCGTTCGTGCGGCTGGAAGGATCGCGTAACCGGCAGACCGGAGGGACCGGCCTGGGGCTCGCGATTGCGCGTCAATTGACGCTTGCGATGGATGCGACGCTCACGCTGCATGAGCGTGAGGGGGGTGGGTTGGAGGCTAGGTTGGTGGTGAAGGCTTAGTGGGCTGCGGCTTTGCCTTCCGCGTGCCGACAAGCTGCCTCCAACATCCCCGCCGATACGCTCATCCACCAAGCATATCGGCGAAACACCTCTCCTACTCAGCCGCGACAGCCACCGGCATCAGCACCTCAGCCGCGATCCCCGCGATCAAGGCGGCAGGCAACGCCAATCCGGCATCGGTCGAAGCCACACGCGAGGCGGAAGAAGCCGCTGTAGCCTCGGGCGCAGGCAAAGCCAACTGCATCGCCCGTCGCGAACGTGCCAGCGAATTACGCACACGCCGCTCCGGACGATTCAGCATCCCGCCGCCAACCAGCGACACGAAAGTACCAATGAGCGGCAGGGCCACAAGCATTGTCGCGAACTTGAAGAGGCCGATCTTCAACGGACTGCGCGCCGCCACAGCCGACCACGCAAGCGAAAACACCAGATACGCGAGACCCGCTGGCGCACCCGCAAGTTCAGGCATGCCAAGGCGCTCGGCGAGCGGCATCGGAAAGATGAGCAGGAATAACATGACGCTTGCAAGCGCATGCATGAGCAGCGCGCGGCGCTGTTTGAAGAGGCTCGTCACCGACCAGAACGCAAGCAGCAAGACGAATGGCGGACACGCCACGACCACTGCCGCGATGGCAAGATAAACCACCACGCCACCGGCAAGGTTGCGAAAGTAACCCTCCGACGCCGCGTAATAAACCAGATAAGCCGCCGCGAGCGAGGCCACGCACGCGAAGAAGGCCAACACGCCGCTTTTGCCATCGGGTGAGATCAAAAGTCTCAGCCACAATAGCCCCGTGAAGCCCACGAGATAAACGACGAATCGCAAACCCGAAAACCGTTGTTTCATACCACACCCCTTTCCCCGGATGGTGCGAGCGGCCTTCATGGCAGTCACACCGGCGCGCTGCTTTCGCAGCAAGCCCGTGACTGTATGAAACCTGTCCTCACCCACCTATCGCACACGTCCGAGTTCATGTGACGGATCGCGTGCTTGTTATTTGCGACGCAAGTGCACCATCGGTGCCTCGCGTTCGTCGACTGCTTAACGACCGGGAAAAGAGATTCTTTAGACCTTTTAAGTCACGCTTAGAACATGCGCTCTAAAGGCGTACAAGGCCGAGTCAGATCGACCGACGACAGCCTCGACAAGCGGCAAGTTTTATCGCGTGAGCGGCTTGGCTTGCTGCATGGATGAGCCGCGCACGAACTTGCCCGCGCCAAGATGATGGATGGTATGCAGCGACGCATTGGAGTCGTCCACGTTCCAATGACCGTTAGAGAAAATGCGTTCGTCGGCCGCAGCGGACACGACTTCGGCGAAGCACGTGTCATAGGCGTCTTGCGTATGCGGCTCGCTGATGAGCCGGCATTCCAGCCAAGCCGCACAGTTCGTCTCGATCAACGGAAGACCGAGCACTGGTCCTTTTATCGTCTCGATCCCGAAAGTCTTGAACTTGTCGATCTCGCGTCCGCTTGTCGAGCCGACCGCAAACGTCAAGTCGATAGCCGCCGCGCCCGGAATGACGACGCCGAACACGCCGCTCGCCATCGCGAGTTCACGCGTGTAAGTGCTCTTGTCGATGACCACGGCGATGCGCGGCGGCGTGAATTCGACCGGCATCGACCAGGCCGCGGCCATCACGTCGCGACGTTCGCCATGAACGCTCGTGACGAGCACGGTGGGTCCGTGATTGATCAACCGGCTTGCGTGTTCAAGGGCGACGGAGCGGAAGTGAGTCATTTGAGTTTCCTGCGTGATTGGGTAGGGGTGAATATCGAAGGATTGTAGGTGGCATCGCCGGACGGCTGCTCATCCTAAAATAGTCGCTTGACAGACGCTCTTACGATACATATCTTTAGATATGTTTTACGATATCTACGGAGTGATCTCATGCGATCCAAATGTTTTCATCGCGGGCGCGACGCGGGTTCTCGCGCGGCTGGCTTCGACTTTCCCTTCGACATTCGCAACGCGCCCGAGTGGGTCGAGCGTTTCGCCTTCTCCCGCCTGGGGCTGATCGGCCGGCACGGACGCGGAGGTGGCGGTGGAGACGACCGCTTCGGCGGCGGCTTTGGCGGCGGCTTCGGTGGCCGTGGCGGACGCGGTGGCTTCGGCGGCGAAGACGGCATGCCGCGCGGCCGCAAGTTCTCCTCGGACGACCTGCAACTGCTGCTGCTCGCCATGCTGGCCGAGGCGCCGCGTCACGGTTACGAACTCATCAAGGCGCTCGAAGACCGTTCGAACGGTTTCTATGCCCCGAGCCCCGGCATGGTCTATCCGGCGCTGACATACCTGGAAGAAATCGGCTACGCGACTGTCGAAGTGGAAGGCAACCGCAAGCGCTACGCGCTGTCCGACGCGGGCCGCGACTATCTGGAAGCGAACCGCGAACGCATCGACCTGATGCTCGCGAAGCTCACGCACTTTGCCCGCAAGATGGACCTCGTGCGCCGCGCCTATGCCGGCGAGGAAAGCGACGATACCGCCGCCGACAACGGCTGGACGTCCGAGCTGATCGCCGCGCGCCGAGCGCTGAAACGCGCGCTGGTCTTGCGCACCGATGTTTCGCCGGACGAGCAACGCCGTATCGCCGAAATTCTGGCGCGCGCGACCGCCGAGATCGAACAGAATCCCGCGCCCAAGCAGGCGTAAAGGAGCGACACACGATGACAGAATCCGCACTGCAACACCGTCCCGAACTGGAAGTCACGCGCGTGCGGCATGCGCTCAAGTTTCGCTTGCTGCAAGTCACGCAGGTTGCCACGCTCAACCCGCATTTGGTCCGCGTGACGCTTCGAGGCGACGATCTCGCCGACTTCGAAAGCGCCTCGTTCGACGACCACGTCAAGGTGTTTTTCCCGCTGCCGGGCGAGGACAAGCCCGTAGTGCCGCAAGCAGGCCCGAATGGTCCAGTGTTCGATCCAGACAAGCCGCGCCCCGTCGCGCGGGATTTCACGCCGCGCCGCTTCGATCGCGCCGCGCGCGAGCTCGACCTCGAGTTCGCCATGCACGAAGCCGGGCCGGCCACCGCATGGGCGGCACAAGCCAAGCCAGGGCAGTACCTCGGCATCGGCGGGCCGCGTGGCTCGTTCGTCATTCCCGCGCAATTCGACTGGCATCTCTTGATCGGCGATGAAACCGCCCTGCCCGCCATCGCGCGGCGGCTCGAAGAATTGCCTGCCGGTACACGCGCGGCCACGCTGATTCAGGCGGCGGACCTATCGGCGCATATCGAACTCGACACGCGTGCCGATCTCTTCGCGCAGTGGATTTATCGCAGCGACAGCGACGATGCACATGCCGCGCTCTTGCACGCCTTGCGCTACACGTATCTGCCCGAAGGCGACGGATACGTCTGGGCCGCCGGCGAAGCCACGCTCATGCGCGCAGTGCGCCAGTTGCTGTGCAACGAACGCGGTCTCGACAAGCGGCGCATTCGGGCTTCGGCGTACTGGAAGCATGGCGAGCAAGGCGTGCACGGGACCATCGACGAGTAACGCTAGAAGCCTGGGCACGCCGCGTGCAACATGCTCCATCGAACCCAACGCGTGGAGCGCACATGAGCGAGCAAAACGAACGGCAGACGCCGCCGAAGCAGACGAGCGAAGATCCGAACGTGGCTGACCGGCGTCTTTCCGATGAGCAGAAAAGTGAACTGAAGAACGAGCCAGAACCCGCCAAGGGCAGCGAAGGAGGCAAGCTGCCCGATCCGAAAGACGTAGGCGAAGCAGGCTAGTTCTCTTAACGAAGTGCAGAGTACATAGCGCCGCGAACGGGCGTTCGCAGCGCACTTTGTACCGAATCACACGGTTTACCAAGTGTTGAACTTGCTCGGAAGCGCCGATGTTGCCGCGCTTTGATGTATGGTATCCCTAAGCTATTGGTACGACCCCTAGCTCACAACCATATATCGCACCAGGCAACGCGTCTTGCCGGTGATTCGAAGCAAAGACGCCCATGCACGATCCTGCTCATTTCCTGCCGTCCTTCGTCTGGCGTGCGGCGCGAGACGGCACTATCCGCTACGCCAATCCGTGGGCTTGCCGGTATCTCGGCATTGCCATGCCGGAACTCGAAGGCCGTCACTGGGACGCCTTCGTTCATCCCGACGACATCCCGCCCGTGCTCGATGCGCTCCGTCAAATGCGCGACGGCACGCTGCTGCGCAATGTCGATGTGCGTCTCTTGCGCGCGGACGGCGCTTACCGTTGGCATACGCTTCACTTACAGGCGCGTCGCGACGACGAAGGCGAGTTCGGCGATACGGTCGGCGTGGCCATCGACATCCACGAATCGCGGCATGCATGGGCCTTGTACGAAGCAAGCGAACGGCGTTTGCAGGCTGCGTTCGCGGGCGCGCGCATGGGCGCGTGGGAATGGGACATGAAAACGCGCGTGGTGCGCATGACCGCGCAACTCGCTGCGCTCTATTCGTTTCCGCCGGGCACCGAGGCCGTCATGCTCTCGGAAGTGTGGGATCGCGTTGCGCCGGAATATCGTGAGCCGTTCCAGCGCATGCTCACCGAAGCACTGCGCGACGGCGGTCCGTTCGAGTTCGATTTCATGCTCGATGGCGATCAGTCCGAGCATCGCTGGCTGCGCATGCGCGGGCATCCCGAGTTCGACCGGCATGGCGTGCTGACGCGCGTCTACGGCGTGAGCTTCGATATAAGCGAACAGCGCGCGGACGAAGAGCGTCTGAGCCGTTCCGAGCGACGATATCGGGCGCTCGTCGAATCGACGGATGCGCTCGTCTGGTCCGCCGATGCCAACGGCGCTATTCGCCCCTCTGGCGGCGACTGGGAGAAGTTCACGGGCGCGCCGCCCGATCGTCTGATGGGCTTCGGCTGGCTCGACTTCGTGCATCCCGACGACCGCGAGCGCACGCGCAGCACGTGGCTCGACGCCGTGCGACAAGGCAACGCGCTCACGCTCACGTTCCGCATGTTCAGACGCGATGGCACCTACCGCATCGTGCAGGCGCATGCCGCGCCGCTTTACGATCATCAGGGCGCCCTGCAGGAATGGTTCGGCACGACCACCGACGTCACGCCACAATACGAGGCGCAGGCCGCCATCGAAGCGCGCAGCCTGCGTCTTACGGTGGCGATGCAGGCGGCCAAGATTCATATCGTTTCGCTCGAACTCGAAACCTGGACGCTCCTTTTCGAAACCGGCGGCGAATGGCAGGTGAACGACACGATCACGTATGACGCGGCGCTCGCCCGCGTGCATCCCGACGATGCCGCGACGCTCGACCATTACGTGCGGCGCGTGGCATCAGGCGAAGATCCGGGCAGCCAGTTCGAGTTTCGTGTGCAGACAATGCACGGGGAACAGTGGATGCAGGGCAGCGCCCTGCTTCAGCGCAGCAAGGACGGCGTGCCGTTGCGCATCATCGGCAGCGTGATCGACATCACCGAACGCAAGCACATGGAACTCATGTTGCGCGAGGCCGGCCGTCGCAAGGACGAGTTTCTCGCAATGCTCGCGCATGAATTACGCAATCCGCTCGCGCCGCTGCGCACGGCGATTGCCCTCGTGCAGAAGGATCACGACGTAGAGGCGCAAACGCGCGAGATGATCGACCTCATGCGCAGACAAGTGGAGCATATGACGCGTATCGTCGATGACCTGCTCGAAGTGTCGCGCATCACGCAGGGGCGCATTGCGCTGCAAGTGGAACCGATACTCGTGGGCACGGCGGTGTATCACGCGGTCGAGGCGATTGCCGGCATGGTCGAGGCGCGCTCGCAGCATATTGCCGTCGATGTCCCCGACGCCACCACCTGGGTCTGCGGCGATGTCACGCGGCTCTCGCAAATCCTCGTCAACGTGCTCAATAACGCGAGCAAGTACACGCCCGAGCAGGGGCGCATTTCGGTGAGTGTTCAGGCGGATGCGCAGTGGGTTTCGATCGTCATCGCGGATAGCGGCACGGGCATTTCGGCGGACCTTCTGCCCAAGGTTTTCGAGCTGTTCTCGCAGGGCGAGCGCACGCTTGACCGCTCGAATGGCGGGCTTGGCATCGGCCTTTCGCTCGTGAAGAAGCTCGTGGAGATGCACAAGGGAACCATCACCGTGCAAAGTCCGGGACCGGGACTCGGCACGACGGTTACGGTGCGGCTGCCGCGGCTTCATCATCATGAGCGGCATTCCGCGCGCGCGTTGTCGGATACCGAAGCGCCGAAAGCGAATGCTTCGTTGCGCATACTCGTGGTCGATGACAATCGCGATGCCGCCGATTCGCTCGCCATGCTGTGCGAATCGGAAGGACACAAGGCACGCGTGGCGTACTCGTCGGCCGAAGCGCTCGATGCCGCGCCGCCGTTTCATCCGGATGTCGCGCTGCTCGACATCGGCTTGCCGGATATCGACGGGTACGAACTGGCGCGGCGCTTGCGGCGCAAGGGCGAACGTGCGCCCATGCTGATCGCGATTACCGGCTACGGGCAAGCGGAGGATCGCTTGCGCGCGCAGTCGGCGGGTTTCGACTATCACTTCGTGAAGCCCGTCAACGTGGATAGTTTATTGAAGCTGCTTTCGTCGCTGACCGTCGCGCGATGAAGCCATGACCGGAGAAACGATGACCACGCGTCCCATCAGCCGCTACCCCGTTCCCGATCCGCAAGCGTGGCCGGACGATATCCGTGCGCGCATTCTCGAAGTGCAGGAGAAGGCCGGCTTCGTGCCGAATGTGTTCCTGACGCTTGCGCACAGGCCCGACGAGTTTCGTGCGTTCTTCGCGTATCACGATGCGCTGATGCTGAAGGACGGCGGGCTGACCAAGGGCGAGCGCGAGATGATCGTGGTGGCGACGAGCGCGGTGAACGATTGCCTTTACTGCGTGGTCGCGCATGGCGCGATTCTGCGCATCTACGAGAAGAATGCGCTGGTGGCGGATCAGGTCGCGGTGAATCATCGCAAGGCGGACATCACGCCGCGTCAAAAGGCCATGCTCGATTTCGCGTTGAAGGTCTGCCAGGCTTCAGGCACGGTGGACGATAGAGACTTTGCCACGCTGCGCGAACACGGTTTCAGCGATGAAGACGCGTGGGATATCGCGGCGATCACGGCGTTTTTCGGGTTGTCGAACCGCATGGCGAACGTGATCTCCATGCGGCCGAACGAGGAGTTTTATCTGATGGGACGGGTGGGTAGGGAGCGCGGTTAGCGGCCTGTCGAGAGAAGGAAGCATTCGTTTCGCAAGTCTTCCCGCGGCGCTGAAATGGCTGTGCTTTGCGAGTCCATTGCACTGCGTATGCCCCACGAATCGAGCTAAACTTCACCGCCCCGCTCCTCGACAACTCCACGCTCGCATCCATGCGCCTTCCTCCCCTGAAGTCGATCATCGCGTTCGAAAGCGTCGCCCGCACCAAGAGCGTCAACCGCGCCGCCGATGAACTCGGCCTCACGCCCTCCGCGGTCAGTCATCAGCTCGCGAATCTAGAGAGCATCGTGGGCCGCGCGCTTTTCACGCGGCTCGGACGCGGCCTCGTTCTCACGCCCACCGGCACGCAATATCTCGCCGATGTCACCGGCGCGCTCGCCGAACTCAACCGCGCAACCGAGCGGGCATCGAGCGAAACATCGGTCGAGATACTACGCATTCATTCGAGTCCGAGCTTCGGCCTCATGTGGCTCTTGCCGCGCCTCGCCGCGTTCCAGGAGGCGAATGGCGATATCCAGATGAACCTCGCGTGCTCCTATGAAAACGTGTCCTTTACCTCGGGTTTTTACGATGTCGATGTCCGTCACGGCTACGGGCACTGGACCGATATCGAAGTCAGAACCCTGCGTCACGAAACCATTGCGCCGCTTGCATCTCCCGCGTATCTGGAACGCTATCCGGTCGCATCGCCCGACGATCTGATCGAACACAGGCTGATCTTCTCCGAGTCGCCGCTCGTGCAATGGCAGCAGTGGTTCGGCAAGTTCGGCGTGGCAACGCGGCGCAAGGCATTCGACTTCTCTTTCGATCGCTCCTACATGTCGCTCGAAGCCGCCGCGCTCGGTCATGGCATCGCGCTCGAAAGCACCATGCTCGCCTCCGTGCATCTCGAACGCGGTTCACTCGTGCCGGTATTCGGGCGCGAGTATGCCGTCGAAGTCGGCGCGCATCATCTGGTATACCCCAGTCAGAACGCGGACCTGCCGCGCGTCGCGAAGTTTCTCGCGTGGATGGACCAGGAGATTGAACGAGGCCGTGAGAGACGGTGACAGCCCTCGAGGCCCGTAGTGAAAGGCGCCGCGAACACCTGAAAATTTCTCAGCAATAGCTGAGACAAACTCCGTTGATCGTCATGTGGAACGCGAAGACACTGCATCCACACCAGACAACCAACGGAGACAAACATGCTGCTTGACAACCAGGTAGTGATCGTCACGGGCGCGGCTTCGGCGCGCGGGATCGGCAAGGCAACGGCCAGGGCGCTTGCGGCAGAAGGCGCGCGCATCGTCATTCTCGATCTGCGTCAGGCCGATGCCGAAAGCGCCGCGAGCGATCTCGGCGACGGTCATCTCGGTCTTGCCTGCGACGTCACCGACAAAGCCGCCTGCGTCGATGCCGCCAACGCGGCCATCGAGAAATACGGGCGTATCGATGCGCTCATCAACAACGCGGGCATCACGCAACCGATCAAGACGCTGGAAATCAGCGCGGACAATTTCGATGCGGTCATCGGCGTGAATCTGCGCGGCACGCTCCATATGTCGCAAGCCGTGATTCCGCAGATGAAGAAGCAGCAGCAAGGCTCGATCGTCTGCATGTCTTCGGTCTCCGCGCAACGCGGCGGCGGCATCTTCGGCGGCCCGCATTACAGCGCGGCCAAAGCGGGCGTGCTCGGTCTTGCCCGCGCGATGGCGCGTGAACTCGGCCCCGACCACATCCGCGTGAACTCCATCACGCCGGGCCTGATCCAGACCGACATCACGGGCGACAAGCTCACGCCTGAAATGCGCACGGACATCATCAAGGGCATTCCGCTCGGACGTCTGGGCGACGCCGCCGATATCGCCAACGCCTGCCTCTTTCTCACGAGCGGCCTCTCTTCCTACCTTACCGGAGTCACACTCGACGTGAACGGCGGCATGCTGATTCACTAAGCATTCGACCTCAGATACGCACCCGGACCAACCGGGGCACGTGACCGGATCAACGCGCAGGCGCTTTTCCGGTCCATTGGAGACAAGCATGAAACCGAAATATTCCGCGCCGGCCGCCACGGCCGAATTTGCTTCGCCTGCCGATTCCACGAGCTTCGAAGCGCAGACTTACGCCAAGGTCGGACGGCGACTCATCCCCTTTCTGATGCTGTGCTATCTCGGCGCGTATCTGGATCGCGTCAACGTCGGCTTCGCCAAATTGCAGATGCTCAATGACCTGCGCTTCAGCGAAACCATCTACGGCGTGGGCGCAGGCATCTTCTTCCTTGGTTACTTCCTCTTCGAGGTACCGAGCAATCTCGTTCTTCATCGAGTCGGCGCGCGCAACTGGCTTGCGCGCATTATGCTCACGTGGGCGGTGATCTCGGCGAGCTTCGTGTTCGTCAAGTCGCCGACGATGTTCTATGTCCTGCGCTTTCTGCTCGGTGTCGCCGAGGCGGGCTTCGCGCCAGGCGTGATTCTCTATCTCACGTACTGGTTTCCCGCTGCGCGGCGCGCCAAGGCATTGTCGCTGTTCTTCATGGCGATTCCGCTCGCGGGCATGGTCGGCGGTCCGCTCTCCGGCTGGATCATGCATGCGCTTGCCGGTGCGCACGGACTTGCCGGATGGAAGTGGCTCTTCATGCTCGAAGCGTTGCCTTCGCTCTTTCTCGGCGTCGCGATCCTTTTCTATCTCGACAACAGCATTGCGCAAGCCAAGTGGCTCACGGATGCGGAGAAAGCCCTGCTCGCTCGCAACGTCGAAAAGGACAACGCGCAGACCGTGCAGCACGTATCGATTCGCGCGTTCATTGGCGACCGTCGCTTGTGGCTGATGGCATCGATCTACTTCTGCGTCGTCCTTGGACAATATGGGCTCACGTTCTGG
Organism: Caballeronia sp. GAFFF2; assembly: GCF_023631485.1. Taxonomy (NCBI): domain Bacteria; kingdom Pseudomonadati; phylum Pseudomonadota; class Betaproteobacteria; order Burkholderiales; family Burkholderiaceae; genus Caballeronia; species Caballeronia sp. GAFFF2. The sequence continues at coordinate 46,263 of NZ_JALQDA010000035.1, forward strand.
CTGCCGACCATCGTGCGACGTGCCGGCGTGGCGGACCCGCTGTGGGTCGGCATCTTCACCGCGATTCCGTATCTGTGCGCCATCATCGCGCTGCCGCTCATCGGTTCGAGCGCCGACAAACGCCGCGAGCGGCGCCTGCATCTGGCCATTCCCATGCTCATCGCCGCAGCGGCGTTCGCCACCTTGCCGACGCTTGGCAGCGTGAGCGCGTCGATCATCTGTGTGAGCGTGGCGGCGGCAGGCATCCTGAGTTCATCGGCGCAATTCTGGTCGTTGCCAACGGCCGTGCTGGGCGGCATGTCGGCGGCGGCGGGCATTGCCGCGGTCAACTGCTTCGCCAATCTCGCGGGCTTCTTTTCTCCGGCCATCGTCGGATGGCTGAATGACTTCACGGGCAAATCGACGGCCGGTCTCATCTTCATCTCGATTGCAATCGTCGTGGGCGCGGCGCTGGTCTTTCTCGTGCCCGCCAAGACCGTGAACCGCTAAAGATTTTTCAAGGAGACAAACATCATGAGTAGTGCAGTCATCGAAGAGGTCACGCTCGCCGAGCGTGCCTACCGTATCCGCCGCAATGCGTTGTTGATGGGCGAAGTGCAAGGTCAAGGGTATATCGGCCAGGCGCTCGATATCGCCGACGTGCTGGCCGTCGCTTACTTCGGCGCGATGAACTATCGCCCCGAAGATCCCGAATGGGAAGAGCGCGACCGCTTCCTCTTGTCCAACGGTCACTATGCAATCGCGCTGTACGCTGCGCTCTTCGAAGCGGGCATCCTGCCGCAAGCGGAACTCGAGACCTACGGCAGCGACGACAGCCGTCTGCCCATGTCCGGCATGGCGAGCTATACGCCAGGCATGGAAATGTCGGGCGGCTCGCTCGGACAAGGGCTCACGATCGCGGTCGGCCGTTGCCTCGGTCTCAAGCGTAAAGGATCGAAGTCTTTTGTCTACACGCTCTTTTCCGATGGCGAATTGGACGAAGGCGCGATCTGGGAAGGGCTGATGTCGGCATCGCACTGGAAGCTCGACAACCTCATCGCCATGATCGACGTGAACAATCAACAGGCGGACGGACCTTCGACGCAGATCATGGCGTTCGAGCCGCTCGTGCCGAAGCTCGAAGCGTTCGGCTGGTATGTGCAGCGCGTGACTGGCAACGACATCGACGCCGTCAAACAAGCGTTCGATAACGCGCGCAATTTGAAGGAAGCGAAGCCGCGCATCATCGTGTGCGATACGCGCATGGGCTGCGGCGTGCCGTTTCTCGAAGAGCGCGAAAAGAACCACTTCATCCGTGTCGATGCCGACGAATGGCAACTGGCGCTGCAGGCACTTGAACAAGGGAGACAAGCATGAGCGACACGCTGACACAAAAGCCGCGCCTGAAGACATCGGCGATGATCGCGTCCATCGCGAGCGAAGGACAGCTCACGCGCTCGGCGCCTTTCGGACACGCGCTGGTGGAACTTGCACGCACCAAGAGCAATGTGATCGGCATGACGGCCGACCTCGGCAAGTACACTGACCTGCATATCTTCGCGAAGGAGTTTCCCGAGCGCTTCTACCAGATGGGCATGGCCGAGCAGTTGCTGATGGGCGCGGCATCCGGCTTCGCGCATGAAGGCGCGCAGCCGTTCGTCACGACCTATGCCGTATTCGCGACGCGGCGCGCGTATGACTTCATCCACCAGACTATCGCCGAAGACAATCTCGATGTGAAGATCGTCTGCGCATTGCCGGGGCTCACCACGGGCTACGGTCCGAGCCATCAGGCCGCCGAAGACCTCGCGTTGATGCGCGCCATGCCCAACATGACCGTGATCGATCCGTGCGACGCGCTCGATATCGAGCAGATGGTGCCCGCCATCGCCGCGCACAAAGGGCCGGTGTATGCGCGCCTGTTGCGCGGCAACGTGCCCGCCGTGCTCGACGAATACGACTATCAGTTCGAACTCGGCAAGGCGAAGCTTCTGCGCGATGGCGCCGACGTGCTGATGATCTCGTCCGGGATCATGACCATGCGCGCGCTGGAAACCGCGAAGGCGCTCGAAGCCGACAACGTGGATGTCGCGGTGCTGCACGTGCCGACCATCAAGCCGCTCGACACTGAGACCATCGTGCGCGAAGCGCGGCGTTCGGGACGGCTCGTGGTCGTGGCCGAGAATCACACGGTGATCGGAGGGCTTGGCGAAGGTGTCGCTACCGCGTTGCTGAACGCTGGCGTCGCGCCGCCGTTCAAGCAGATCGCCCTGCCCGATGCGTTTCTGGATGCCGGCGCGTTACCGACCTTGCATGACCGTTATGGCATTTCCACCCGCGTGATGAGCGAAACCATCAAAGGATGGTTGGGCTAACGGCACGAATGCGGGCGGGCGCGGCTCAACCGCGAGCCGCCTTGCCCCGCATGGGTTTCTTGACGGCGGGTGCATCGCCCGCCATTTCTTCCATCCACGAAAGCCCGTCCAGATACGCAAGAAAGTGCTGCAAATAAGCGGGTGAAACTTCGCGCATCAATGCAAGCGAACGATGCACCAGACTGCTCGAATTGAGCGGACCCGCGTTTTTCGGCACCCGCGCGAGAGACTCGTTCAGGCGCTGCTCGGCGCTGAGTCGGGCCCACACTTCACGAAAGTATTCGAGCAATTCGCTCTGTGAGGCATGCGCCACGCGCGCATTCATGTCGGCGACCAGCACGGCGAGCGGCGTGTTTTCAACCTTTCGTGACGGCTCGACAGGCGCGGCAAGTTGGACTTCTCGCGCGTAGTCATGGAGCAAGGTCTGCAAGCGCGCATCGAGCAAACGACGCGCCTCGCCACGCTGCGCGCTCGCTCTCCGTTCGAGCGAATCGATGAACGCGAAGCGCAGCGGACTCACGCGATCATCGCCCTGAACGCGCCATTCATCGAGCATTGCGCGTGCTTGCGAGCGCTCAGTCACCGCTTTACTCCACCGTTGGTCGGCCGCGGCACCGCTGAAATCTCGACTCGACGATTCTTCGCGCGACCCAGATCGTCGGCATTGGAACTGATCGGCTGCTCGGAGCCGAACGCCGCCGCGAATACGGACGACGATGGCACACCCGCGTCGATCAGCGCGCGCGTCACCGTCAAGGCGCGTTTGGCCGAGAGTTCCCAGTTGTCGGCGAAGCGGCGATTGCCTTCGTGCACCTGCTGATCGTCGGCGAAACCGCTCACCATCAGAATCTCTTCGTGCGAACCGAGATAGGCGGAAAGCGGTCCTGCAAGGCTCTTGAGCACATCACGCCCTTGCGGCTGCAACTGATCGGAATTCAACGCAAACAACACGCTGCCGCTAATGCCGATGCGCCCGTTCACCAGCGTCACGCGCCCCGACGCGAGCGGGCCAGCCAGCGCCTGCTCCAGCGTCTTGCGGCGCTGCGTTTCCATCTGCCGCTGCTTGACTTCGTTTTCCAGCCGCGTCGACAGTTGCAACTGCACGCCAATGACGCCGACCAGGATCAGCACGAACGCGCCCAGCAGTACCGACATGAGATCGGCAAACGCGGCCCAGATGGGCGCGGCGGCCTCCACGCCGCCATCGATCTCCTCGTTCATGCGGCCTTCGCTCCGGCGGCGCGCTGCCCCGCGATACGCTGCAGGTCTTCGACGATTTGCTTCTGCGAAAGCGTACTCAGATCGATCACCTCACGCGCCTGCGCCACGTAATAGGCAAGCTGTTCGTCGCTGCGCGCAAGCGACTTGTCGAGCGTGGCCTCGATGCTCTTGAGATGCGCGACGAGCAGTTCGTTCGATGCGCCGAAAGACTGCACGGCGCCGCCGAGCGCATCGCCGAGACTCGCGACTTCGAGCGCGCCGCTCGTGACTTGCGCCGCGACCGCTTCGAGTTTGATGGTCTCTGCCTCGACCTTGTCGGTGAACTGCGTGCCGACGCGCGCGAGCAGGTCCGATGACGAAGCGACGAGCGCATCGACGGCCACGCGCTGTTCGTTCGACGTGTGATTCACCGCATCGAGCAAGGTTTCGAGCGTGGCGAGCAAGCGCGTGCGCTCGTCCAGCATGGCGTTGTCGTGGACCATGGATTCGCTGAGTTTCTCGCGCATCTGCGCAATCACATCGGCGGCGAGCTTCGGCGCTTCCGATGCCGCCGCGACCAGTCCTTCGATCTTCGCGATGGTGCCGCTTGCGCGCTTCTCGGCATCGGCGGCCATCTCGCTCGCGGTGCGCGCGAGCGTGTCGCAGATGTTCTGTTGACGCTCGGCGGCGAACGCGCTCGTCTCTTGCCATTGTTCTCGCTGGTTGGCGGCGAGCGTGGCGAGCGCATCGGTCCAGGCGTTCAGGCGCGCTTCGCTGTTCGATGCGATCTCGTCGCGCAAACCGGCGTGCGATCGATCGACGGCGAGCAGCAGCGAAGCGGCGTGTTCCTGGAAACTCGCCGTCGCGTTAAGCAACGCCTGCTCGTGTTGCGCGGCGAGATGCTCGCCGGTGCGCGTCTGTTGCGTGAGCGCTTCGCTCCACGTTTCGGCGAGCGTGGATGACGTGTGGTCGAGCCGCGCGGCGACGCCATCGATCAAACCGGCCGCGCGTTGCTCGAACGTTTCGGCAAGACCATCGAGCGCGGCGCGCGTTCCCGTCATCAACGCCTCGTTCGACTTTCGATGCCCGGCGAGCGACTGGTTCCAGTGCTCCGCGATCTCCGTCACCGAAGTCGTGAAGCCGCTCGTGATGCGTTCCATGTGCGCCGATACGCCTTCGAGCAACGCGGCCGAGCGCGTTTCGAAGCCTTGCGCAAAGCTGTCGAGCGACGTGCCCATGCGCGTGACGAGCGCTTCGTTCGACTGCCGATGTTTATCGAGCGAGTCTTGCCAGATGCCCGCGATTTTCGCCGACGAAGCCTCGAAGCCGCTCGACAAGCCATCCAGCTGCCGCGCCACGGCCTGTTCGATCTTGCCGTGCAAGGCTTCCGTCTCGCCCGCGATGCCGTCCATGGCGGATTGCATGATCGGTTGCAGCGCGCTGCTCGCAGCGCGCGCGCTGTCGGCGACGCTCTGCTTCAACGACTGTTCCACCGATGCCGCCAGCCGCCGATACGAAGTCTCGGTTTTGGCATGAAACGCATCCTGATTGGTCAGTTGCCGCTCGTTTGCCGCGATGCTCTGCTGTTCAATGGCGTGCATCATCGCTTGCAGGCGATCGACCAGCTTCGGCATGAGTTCGGCCTGCCGTTGCATCAGCTTCAGGCCTTCCTCGCGCCGATGCGTCTCTGTAAATACGCGCAGTGTCGTCGCAATCTTGAGGTCGAGCGTCTGCACGGCGTCGAGCCGTTCGCGGCGGCACAGCGCTGAAAGCAGGCCAAGCATGGCCGATGTCGCGACACCCGCGATCGATGTGCCGAACGCGAAACTCAGGCCCGTGACCGGCGCCGCGAGCGACGAGCGGATCGCCGAAAGATCGGTCGCGCTTTCCAGCGCCGCGCCGGTGCCGCGCAGCGTCACGACCATGCCGAGCAGCGTGCCGAGCATGCCGAGCAACACGAGCAACCCGACGAGATATGGCGCAAGCACAGGCGCCGGCAACGCGGCGCGCTCGCCTTCGACCCGCAAGCGCACCGCATTGCGCAGACCCACGGGCAGGCTTTCGAGCCAGACGGCAAGGCTCTTCGGCGTGACGGCGAGTTGCCGCAGCGCATGCGCGAATGCATAGGTGGTTTGCTGATAGCGCTGCAGTTCGGCCGCGCCCGCGAGGTAGCACGCGCCGATCAGGAGCGTGACGCAAAACGCGAGCGCATTCGAGCCGACATAGCCAATGGCGATTCCGCAAACGGCGGCAAGACCAGCGAGAAAGACGGCGACATTCAGGATATAGCGAGGCATGGCGTGGCTTTAGCGGGTTCGAAGGGCGGCAAGCAGCCCTTCGACCGGTTGAAAACGGATTTCGAGTTCGGCGAGCGAGACGTGGCGCATGTCGTCGCGAAAGGCCTCGAGCCAGGCATTCGACACGGGCGCGGCTTGGTCCGCGGCTGCGCGCTTCATGCGCTCGAAAAACTTGCCGAGCAACACGGGCACTTGCGCGAGCAGGCTGCGTTCGCGTGCGCTCAACGCCTGTTCCATGACGGCATCGACGGCGGCGAGCCGCGCCAGATCGGGCGATTGCGCCGCAAGCGCCGCGCGCAAGCGGCCGCGCAACAGGCCGATGTCGGTTTCCATGGTCTGCTGCAAGGACACATAGCGCTGGCGGAACGCCGCAAAGTCGAGCGAAAGATCGTCCGGAGGTGGCGTCGGCACGCGTGCGCGATGCCGTCCGGCTGCAGGCTTCTCGCCGCCCGCGACGGCATTCACCAGCGACGCGCGCATGCGCATGCAGGCTTCTTCCAGCGCGTGCGCACCTGAGTGCATCGTCACGAGAGGCGCCGGCGGCGCATCGGCGAGCGCGGTCGAAAGCGCGATCGCATCGGTCCAGCCGAGCCATTGGCTCAGGCGGTCCGAAAGCGATGCGGCGGGTTCGTGAACATCGAGGTTGGCGATGCGTGCCAGCAGACGCACGAGCGCCGGGCCGCTGAGCGCCGTGCGCGTCTGGGCTTGCACGATATGACCAGGGCAAAAGCTGACTATTTTAACCGCTGACGCAGCGCCGGCCTCGATTTTGAGATGGAGGGACGCCGCACGGGCGTCACTGCGCTTTCGCGGGCAGGAAGGTGAACGACGGCGTCGTCACGAATCTATCCGCCGTCTCGCCCGAGAACACTTGGCCCGCGTCGATGGTCAGCTTCCTCACCGGCGCGCCCGGGCGCAGATCGACCTTGCTCAGAGACACCCAGAACGTGTCCGGGCGCGTGGCCGAATCGAAGTAATAGACGAGGTTGGTCTGGTCGGACACCGTGCGCCAGATCGTCGACGAGAGATTCGGCATGTTGTCGGAGCGAATGCCGAGCGGCACGCTCACCGAACGCATCACGCTCATCACGCTTGCCGCCGCCTGGAACGGATACGACTTCTGCGGCACGCCCGCCATGTAGTTCGGGTCGGCCTGCTTGGGGATCGAATTCATGAGGAACGACGCGCGCACGAAGCGGTCCGCCGCGCGGTTCGTGCCCGGCAGGAACGCCGTGCCGCTGACGCCTTTCCAGTATGCGTCGATGGCGAGTTGGTCTTCATACGCCGGTGAATTCGTCACCACCTTGTACTGCTTGCTTTGATGGATGATCAGTTTGCCCTTGATGTACTCGAAGATCGCGGAGTCGCCGCGCGCGTCCGAGAGCGCCAGATGGATGGTGAGAGGCTTGCCGTCCGGCAAAGGCGGCGCGATGATCTGAAACGGCTCGCGGCTCAGCACATAGACCGCTTGCGCGACCGTCGCGAAATTGTCGAGCGCGTACTGGGCCCACAGGCTGATGGAGAGCGGATCGCGTTTCGGGTCGGGTTTGCCGTAGTCGCTCTCGGCGAGATAAAGCGCATTCGCGACGAGTCCGCGTTCGTTCATGCCATCCACGGTGCCGATGTCGTAGCCCGATACCACCACGCTCCCGTACTTCGCTTTCCATTTGGTGGAACGCTCGCCGGCGTTGCCATCGCGCTCGATGCCGGCAGGCATCACCCAAAGGTTGGACCGCATGTCTTCGGACCAGTCCATCGTGCGGCCCGTGATGGTGAGTTTGTCGCCGACGTACAGCGCGCGCGTACAGGCGAGAGCAAGCGAGGTGGACAACCAAGCAAGTGCAAAGAGACAGACGAGCTTCCGGGTGAATCCTCGGGTCATGGCAACAGTTCCGTTTATCGTTTCGAATTCTGAATGAGGACGGCGAAACCCTTTCGCGCGATGAACGGCGGCGCGTTTCTAGAGGTGACGCCGCGCCGTCTTCAGAAATAGGGGAATTCCCAGCGTTTGTAAAGACGAAATGCCAAGCACGCCGAACATCGGCGCCAAAGGTGAGCCAGCTTAACCAACCGGTGAAAATTACCTAAACAAATACAATGAATCAATAGCTTCAGGATTTTTTCCCGCACGTCGTCAAGTGAGCAGGAGCGGCAGAGTAACAGGCCCGCTTTCAATCACACGCATGTTCGAAGAAATAATTGCGGCGTCGAATATCGACTTCGCAACCGACCCGGCCGCCAGGCAGTCATAGCGATACGGTAATCGTGACGGTGATGTTCTGAGCGCGTGGGTATCGGCTCAACCCACGCGCCTTTATGGACGTCGATGCGCTTCTCGCGATGCAGCGCATCTGTAACCTACTTCACGGTATCCAGCGCCTTGACGATCGCATGCGCCGCCGCGACGCGTTCCGGAATAGGGAAGTTCTTGTTCGCCAGAAACACGATGCCCACGTCCTCTTCCGGCACGAATGCCAGATAAGCACCAAAGCCGTTGGTCGAACCCGTCTTGTTGATCCACACGTCCTGACGCGGTTTCATCGGCGGGTCGAGGCGCGTGGCGGGATGCGCTTCCAGCGCCATCGAAGATGAATTGCCGTCGAGCAACGCCTGCAGTTCGACCGGATACGGATACTGCTCCCAGATCAAATCCTGCGTCATCGGCCCGGTTTGAAAGTAGCCCGTATGCGTGGCGACGATCGCGCGTTGCAGCTTTGCATCGATACGTCCTGCTTCGTTCATGTTGGCCAGCAAGAAGCGCGTCATGTCGCCAGCAGTCGACTTCACGCCATAAGCCTCGGACGACAACACGCCCGGCGCCATGCGAATGGGCGCGCCGTCCTTCGCATAACCTTGCGCGTAATCGTGCTTGCGCGAAGGCGGCACGTCGATGAACGTGTTCTTCAATCCCAGCGCCGGAAAAATGCGCTGCTGCATGAGCTGATCGAAATCGGCATTCATGCTCTTCGCCGCGATGAACCCCAGCATGCCGATACCCGGATTCGCATACGTGCGGCACGTGCCCGGCTCGCACGAAGGTTTCCACGCCTCGAAATACTTGATCAGTTGCGCGTTGTCGTGAATGTCGTCGGGGACTTGCAGCGGCAAGCCGCCCGGCGTGTGCGTGCCGAGTTCGACGAGCGTCACGTCGTCGCCGAAACGGCTGCCGCGCAGCGACGGCACGAAGCGGCTCACGTGATCGTCGAGAGAAAGATGGCCGGTCACTTCGGCATAGGAAGCGAGCGTCGCCGTGAACGTCTTGCTCACCGATCCCAGTTCGAACAAGGTATCGCGCGTGACGGGCCTCGCGCCTTCCTTCGACGCCACGCCATAGTTATAGATATGCGTCTTGCCATCGAGTACGATCCCCACCGCCATGCCCGCAATGCCATTGCGCGCCATCAAGGGCTCGATGGTGCGATCGACCGTCTGCCTGATGGCCTTGTCGCTCGCCGCCGCCGCATTCGCCGCTTGGCTCGCGCCGATGGAAAAAATGGCCGTTGCCAAAAGGCTCAACGTCCCGATCCTGATCATGCAACGTCTCCGTTTTAGTGTGACTACTTCCGCGCCCGTCTCAGGCCAGCGGATAAATCGTCCATCACCGGCACCGCCGCAAAGAGCAGCAGCAAGGCCGCAAGCGGTACGGTCGCGATGAACCCGAGATGCGCGAAGCCTACCGCGCCTGCGAAGCCGCCCGCGATGAACATCGCGAAAAGCGAACTCAAGAGCGCGAGCCGCGCATGATTGGCGCACACATAGCGCTCGTCGTCGCGCCCGACGCGCCGGTTCCAATACAGACTCTTGCCCAGCTCTATGCCGATATCCGTGACGAGCCCCGTCACATGCGTCGTGCGAATCTCGGCTTTCGATATCTTGGTGATCATCGCGTTCTGCAGGCCCATCACGAAGCACAGCAGCATGACGGTCATCGGCACGTCCCAGAAACGATGCGCCTCCAGATTCGCGCCGAGCACGCCGAACACCAGCAACAGGCAGGCTTCGAGGACGAGCGGAACCGCGAACACGCTATGCGCCGCGCGCTGGCGTCCCCAGTTGATGAGCAACGCGGAAGTCGCGGCTCCCGCGACGAACGCGAGCACCGCGCTCATCGCCGAGAACACGAGCGCCGCTTGCCCGAGCACGAAATTATCCGCGATCGACGACACCAGCCCCGACATGTGCGAGGTGTATTGACCCACGGCGAGAAAGCCGCCCGCATTGGCCGCGCCCGCCACGAAGGCCAGCGCGCAACCGAGGCGGCGGTTGGCCGACTGCGTGCGGCTGGGCGAAGTCAGGCCCCGGAGATAGGCGATCGGCATGACGTTTCCCGCGCGATGAAGAGACAAAAAAGATAACACGAGCGTGCCGCGATATTTTTGATCGATAGGACGCTAACGAATAAAACTGCCGATATAATCGCGCCCCATGAGCCATCTCGACCTTCTGCGCCGCTCCGTCAGCAGCACACTCGTACTTGCCGCGCGGCGCTGGCGGCGTACGAGTCATGGCGTGCTCGCGTCCTATGGCGTCTCTGAAGCGTGCGCGGTTCCGCTGCTCACGGCCAACCGGCTCGGCGAGAGCGTGCGGCAAGTGACGCTCGCGGAGCATGTCGGTATCGAGGGACCGTCGCTCGTGCGTCTGCTCGACCAGCTATGCGCGGCCGGACTCGTGCGGCGCGACGAAGACCCCGAAGACAAGCGCGCCAAGACCATCACACTCACCGACGAAGGCCGCGCCGTCACCGCGCGCATGGAAGAGCGCCTGATGTCGCTGCGCGCGCGGCTGCTCAAGGGCGTGAGCCGCGAGGACCTCGAAACCACGCTGCGCGTGCTCAACGCGTTCAGCGCCACGCTCGACACCGTGCCCGCACGCGATGACGGCAAGAGCGGAGCGCGCACGCCATGAACTTCCCGTCCGCGCGCGAGTGGCTCTTCTCCGGCAAGACCTTCGCCGCCGCGATGATCGCGCTTTATATCGGCCTCGCGCTCGAACTGCCGCGCCCGTACTGGGCAATGGCCACGGTCTATATCGTCTCGAACCCGTTCGTCGGCGCGACGCGCTCGAAAGCTTTGTATCGCGCGCTCGGCACGGCTATCGGCGCGGCGGGCGCGGTGCTGATCGTGCCGCCGTTCGTCGAGTCGCCGTTTCTGTTCAGCGTGATCGTCGCGCTATGGACGGGCTCCCTGCTCTTTCTCTCCATGTTCGACCGCACCGCGCGCAGCTACGTGTTCCTGCTCGCGGGCTATACGCTGCCGCTGATCGCGCTGCCTTCCGTGTTGAACCCGGCCACCGTGTTCGATCTCGCGATCTCGCGCACCGAAGAGATTCTGCTCGGCATCGTGGTGGCGAGCATCGTCGGCTCCGTGGTGTTTCCGAGCCGGCTCGCGCCGACGCTCATCGAGCGCACCGACGCGTGGTTTCGCGACGCCGCGTTCTACGCGAGCGAATCGCTCTCCGGGCGGCTCGCGGGGGCGGCCATCTCGGCGGCGCGGCAACGGCTCGCCGCTACGGTGAACGGCCTCGAAGTGCTGTTGAGCCAGTTGACCTACGACCATACGCGGCCGGATATCGTGAGCCGCGCGCGCGCCTTGCAAGGACGCATGCAGATTTTCTTGCCGCTGATCTCGTCGATGGCCGACCCGCTCATCGAACTGATCGATAAACGTGGCGCGGGCACGCCGGAGTTGCAGGCGCTGCTGCAAGACGTGGCTGCGTGGGTCGCCGCGCCCATGCCCGATTCCGCCGAGCCGACCGCCGTCGAAGCCTTCGCGCGCACGCCGGATGCGCTGCGTGCCCGCGCCGAAGCCATGCGGCCATCCGCCGAAGGACTTGCGAGCGAGAACGGCGCATTGCTCTCCAGCGCGCTCTGGCGGCTCACGCAAGTCATCGACGTATGGCAGGACATCCGCAGTTTGCGCCTCGCCATCCTGAACGACACTCACGAATGGCAACCGCGCTTTCGTCACTGGCGTCTTGGCGGCACCGCGCGCTTCTTCGATCGCGGCATGATGCTGTTCTCGACGGGCGTGGCGGTCAGCGCGATCATCGTTGCGTGCGGCTTGTGGATCGAATCAGGCTGGAACGACGGAGCCGGCGCCGTGACGCTCGCCGCTGTCGCCTGCTGCTTCTTCGCCGCGCTCGACGAACCCGCGCCCCAAGTGTTCGCGTTCTTTCTCGCCACCTGCATGAGCGTGGTGCTGGCCGGTCTCTATGTGTTCGCGGTGCTGCCGCACGTGCACGACTTCGCCATGCTCGTGTTGATCTTCGCGATACCGTTCCTGATCATCGGCACGCTGATTCCGCGGCCGCGCTTCAATCTCGTCACCATGCTCGTGGCCGTCAACACGGCGACCTTCATCAGCATCCAAAGCGCCTACGAAGCGGACTTCTTCGTGTTTCTCAACAGCAATCTGGCGGGCGTCGCGGGGCTTCTGTTCGCCTTCGTCTGGACGCGCGTGACGCGGCCCTTCGGCGCGGAACTGGCCGTCGCGCGGCTCACGCGCTCGGCGTGGCGCGATATCGTCAAGAGCACCTTGCCGGAAGCCTTTCACGACCAGCGCAACTTCTACTCGCGCATGCTCGACCGGCTGATGCAGGTGCTGCCGCGTCTCGCCGCAACGGATGCGCACCGGCATCCGTCCATCGGAAGTTTCCGCGATTTTCGCGTGGCGCTCAACGCGCTCGATCTGCGCCGCGCGCGCCGCAAGATGTCGGTGGAAGTGCAATCGTCCATCGACGATGTGCTCGCCGGCGTTCGCCAGTATTTCCAGCATTGCCTCGAACGGCGTGCGCGTCAGCCGGTGCCGGGCACGCTCATTCAGACCATCGACGCCGCCGCGCGGCAAGTCGTGGCGGCCAACAGCGTCGCGGAAGAAGCCGCGCCCGTCGCGTCGCGCGGCGAGCGTTCGTTGCGCGATACGCTGCATGCGCTCGTCGGCATCCGGGTTTCGTTGCATCCGCCGGCTGTCGATAAACCCGCCAACGAACGTCAGGAACCCGCGTGATGCCGTCTCGAACGCTCTCTTCGGATCGACTCGCATGATCGGCGAAATCGATATTCTCGGCGTCTTCGTGCCCGCCGTGCTCGTGCTCATGTTCATCGCTTATCTGGTGAACCTCGTGATTCGCACGGTGCTCGCACGCGTGGGCTTCTATCGTTTCGTGTGGCATCGCTCCGTTTTCGATCTCGGCATCTACGTCTTGGTGCTGGGGCTTGTCGTCGTCGTTTCGCATCGGCTCATCCCGTGAAAAAAACCTGGTTCTCCGTCGGGCAGATTCTGCTCACGCTCATCGTCGTCGCAATTGCAGGCGCGGTCCTGTGGAAGCTGGTCGATTACTACATGTTCGCGCCCTGGACGCGCGATGGCCACGTGCGCGCCGACGTCATTCAGGTCGCGCCGGACGTGGCCGGTCTCATCACCGATGTCAAGGTCGTCGACAACCAGCAAGTCAAACGCGGCGACGTGCTCTTCGTGATCGATCAGGCGCGCTACACGCTCGCACTGCGCAACGCGCAAGCCGCCGCGCAACAACGCCGCGCCACGCTCGATCAGGCGAAGCGCGAGGACGTGCGTAATCGCTCGCTCGGCAATCTCGTTGCGCGCGAGGTCGTGGAAGAAACGCATTCGCGCGTCGAACAGGCCGCTGCCGCGCTCGCGGATGCCGACGTCGCCATCGATACCGCGCGGCTCAATCTGCAGCGCACCGAAGTGCTGAGCCCGGTCGACGGTTATCTCAACGACCGCGCGCCGAAAGTCGGCGAATACGTCGCCTCGGGCCGCGCCGTGCTGTCCGTGGTCGATATGAACTCCTTCCGCGTCGATGGCTACTTCGAAGAAACCAAGCTGCATGGCATCGACATCGGCCAACCGGTGGATATCAAGGTGATGGGCGAGCCGAATCTGCTGCGCGGTCATGTGCAGAGCATCGTGGCGGCAATCGAGGATCGCGATCGTCAGCAAAGCTCGAGTCTTCTGCCGAACGTGAACCCTGCGTTCAGCTGGGTGCGGCTCGCGCAGCGAATCCCCGTGCGCGTGACGCTCGATGAGATTCCCGCCGATTTCCGCATGATCGCGGGACGCACGGCGACGGTTTCGGTACGCGGCATCGGCCCGACGGTCGGCGCGCGGCCCGCTTCGAACACCGTGCCCGCTCAGGCCACCGCGCCTGCATCGCCGGTGGCGGCGCATGCGGCTTCGGGTGCTTCGGGTGCTTCGGGTGCTTCGGGTGCTTCGGGTGCCTTGCGATGAAACACCGCGTCATCTCGATGCCTAAGCGACCCAAGCGACCCGCGCTGCTCAAGCGCTGCGGCCTCACGCTTCTTGCTTCCACGCTCGCGCTCGCCGGCTGCATGACAGTCGGGCCGAACTACAAGCTGCCCGACGGCGCGGTCGTCAACCGGGACTACGCGAATGCCGCCATCGATGGAGCCGATCGAGCGCCCGTCACGCAAGGCACGGTGCCCGCGAAGTGGTGGCGTCTCTACGACGATCCCGCGCTCGACGAGCTCGTCAACGAGGCGCTGCTTTCGAATTCCGATCTGCGCGTGGCGGCGGCGAATCTCGTGCGTTCGCGCGCCGAAGTGGAATTCGCCAATCAGCAAGGCGGCTTCTCGTCCAAGTCGTCGGTGGGGTTTCAGCGCGCGCAGGAATCGGCGGAGCAGTATCTGCTGACCGAAAAGCTTCCGGTCGTCAATGAAGGCGTGCTCGACCTGAGCGTCTCCTATGAATTCGATCTCTTCGGCAAGCTCAAGCGCGGTGTCGAAGCCGCCAATGCCGATGACGAAGCCATCGAAGCCGCGCTCGATCTCGCGCGCATCACCGTGGTCGCCGATGTCGTGCGCGCGTATGTCGATTCGTGCGCGGCCGCCGAAGAGCTCGGCATCGCGCAACGATCGCTGTCCTTGCAGAAGCAGCGTGTGACGCTTTCGCAGCGTCTGCGCGATGCAGGCCGTGGCAATCAGTCCGAAGTCACGCGCGGACAGACGCAGTCCGACACGCTCGCCGCAGACATCCCGCGTTATGTGGCGCGTCGCCGCGTGGCGCAGTATCGGCTCGCCATGCTGCTCGCGCGTCCTGCCGCGCAATTGCCGCGTGCCACGCTCGCCTGCAAGAAGGCGCCGCATGTGCGGCAGCCGATTCCGGTCGGCGACGGCGCGGCGCTGCTCAGACGCCGACCCGACGTGCGGCAGGCGGAGCGGCAACTGGCGGCATCGACGGCGCGTATCGGCGTGGCGACGGCGGCGCTTTATCCTTCGGTGAGTTTCGGGGCATCGGTCGGGTCGGTGGGCGTTGCCGAAGACTTGCTCGGCGCCTCGACCAACCGGTGGGCTTTCGGTCCGCTCATCAACTGGAACTTTCCGATCAACGGTCAGCGTGCGCGCGTGCGCCAGGCCGAGGCGGCATCCGGCGGCGCGCTCGCGCATTTCGACGGCGTCGTGCTCAACGCGCTGCGCGAAACGCAAAGCGCGCTCGCGAACTACGCGTCCGACACCACGCGCGCCGACGCGCTGCGCACCGCGTACAAGTCGGCGGTCGAATCGGCCGATGAAACGCATCGGCTGTATTCGGCGGGACGCGAATCCTTTCTCTCGGATCTCGACGCCACGCGCACCTTGACGAGCGTCGCCGCGCAAGTGGCAGCGGCCGAAGCGCAGGTCGCGCAGGATCAGGTCACGCTGTTTCTTGCGCTTGGCGGCGGATGGGAACGCGATGAAGAAGTGGCGGTGGGGGGCGGGGGTAAGTAATCATGCTCCTTGGGCATCGACTGGAACCAGGTCGATGCCCGAGCGCATCGACTTGCAGTCCGCTATTCCCGACACTGGTTTTCCCTAATCAAAAACAAATTAGCGCGGGTTTGTATAGCGTATTAAATCTGTAAAAGTCATTACGCTTATCAAAGCCTTATAAATTCGCCTGAAGATAATCACGCAATCAGACTTGTACGTGTAAATCCCAATACTGATTTTCTCCGGCTTGTCACAAGCCATTCACCGGGAAACACCAAGCCAGATAATCGCCTTCAGAAATCCGCATGAATTTTCGAAGGCTGGCATGCACCACGATTGGATATGTGGGCTTCCGCGCATACCGGCAACCTACCCGCTGATACGGTTGCGACACGCACAATCCTCGCCTCTCTCACGGTCCATATCGATCGGCGGCACCTTCGCGAGACGGCTCGGCAGGCCTTTACCAGCATGTCGTCTTCAAGCCTCGTTTGAATTAACCATAAGATTCGGGATCTGCTCACATGATTGCGAGTGATAAATCGTCTGAAGAAGCCGGCGTTGAATCCGATGACGAAATCCCTTTTGCTGCGCTGATTGATACGATTATTAACCACCGCATTCTTATTAGCACGGTGGTTTGTCTCGCGCTATTGATTGGCGCCGCGTATGCCTATCTAAGTCCACCGATTTTCCAATCCGCCATTCTCATCAAGGTGGATGACAACAAGGACGTTTCCAATTCACGCGCTGGCGACCCTTTAAGCAATATGTTGCCGACTCTCGATGACCGCTCTTCCGCTGAAGGCGAAATTCAGGTGCTGGGTTCGAAGCTCGTCGTCTCGCGCGCCGTCGACGCCCTCAAGCTCTATATCAGCGCGCGGCCGTTGCGCCTGCCCTTCATCGGCAGCCGTCTGGTTCATCACGACGGCTCGCTATCCGAGCCGGGCCTCTTCGGCTTCGGCCATTACACCTGGGGCGACGAATCCATCAGCGTCACGGACTTCGACGTGCCGCGCTCGCTCGAAGGCCAGAACTTCCTGCTCACGGCCGGCAGCGACGGCGAATACACGCTCGGCCACCCGGCGCTCGGCGCGCCCGTGACGGGCAAGGTGGGCGAGATTCTGGAAGCGCAAACCGCCAAGGGGCCGGTCAGGCTTTTCGTCTCTTCGCTCAAGGGCAATCCTGGCGCCGGCTTCAACGTCAATCATTACTCGCGTCAATTGACCATCGACGCGATTCAGAACCAGCTCAAGATCAGCGAACAAGGCAACAAGTCGAGCGTGCTGAAGGCGACGCTGGAAAGCGCCGATCCCGTGCAAGTGGCCGCGACCATCAACGAGATCGGGCGGCAGTATGTGCGTCTCAACGGCGACCGCAAGGCGGTGATCGCGGAGAACTCGCTCACTTATCTGCAGCGCCAGTTGCCCGTGCTCAAGCAACAGATGGAAGAAGCGGAGAACGCGTACAACACGTACCGCGACGCCAACTCGCTGCTCGATTCGGACGAAGCCAACCGTCTGCTGCTCAAGCAGACAGCCGACGCCAACGGGCAACTGCTGGCCTTGCGCCATACCCGCGACGATCTCGCCACGACCTTCTCGCCTTCGCATCCGCGTGTGGTCGCGGTGGACCGGCAGATCGCCGCGACTCAGCAATTCCTCGAAAAACTCAACGACCGCACCCGCTCGATGCCGATGGCCGAGCAAGGCGCACTGCGCCTCTTGCGTAACGTGCGCGTGAATACCGATCTCTATACGGCGCTGCGCAACAACATCGAAGAGATGATGCTCATCAAGGCGGGCAAGGCGGCATCGGTGCAACTGATCGATATCGCCGACGTGCCCGAACAACCGGTCAAGCCAGTCAAGCTACTGGCGCTCGCCATCGCGCTCGTGCTCGGTCTCTTCTTCGGCATCGGGCTCGCGATGCTTCTGGATCGCGTCTTCCGTGGTGTCACGGACACGCAGGAGATCGAGATCGAGACGGGCCTTTCCGTATTCGCAACCATTCCGAAGAGCGCGCGGCAAGCTGCGCTGACGACCGCCATCGGTGGTTCCGCGCCGCGTCAGGCCGTGCTCGCCGCGCAGTTCCCGAAGGACCCGACCGTGGAGGCGCTGCGCATCCTGCGCTCCGCGTTGCAGTTCACGCTGGTCGGCGCACGCAACAACGTCGTGATGATCGCCGGGCCGCTGCCGGGCGTGGGCAAGTCGTTCCTTTCGGCGAATCTCGCCACCGTGCTGGCTTCGGGCGGCACGCGCGTGCTCCTGATCGACGCCGACTTGCGCAAGGGTTATCTGCACAAGCAGTTCGGGCTCGATCCGGGACCGGGTCTCGCCGACATGCTGGCGGGCAACCGCACGCTCGAGGCCACCGTGAATCGCCAGGTGTTTCCGAACCTCGATGTGCTGCAAGGCGGTCCTTATCCGTCGACGCCGGCCGAGCTGCTTCTGCGAGCGAAGTATCGCGAAGTGATCGACGAGGCATCGAAGGCCTACGACATCGTGCTGGTCGACGCGCCGGCCGTGCTCGCCGTATCCGATGCGGGCGCCATTGCGCCGGCCGCAGGCAGCATCTTTCTGGTTTCGTCTTACGGGCAGACGCGCGTCGGTGAAATCAAGGAATCGATCAAGCGCCTCAATCAAACCGGCGCACGCGTGACGGGCGTGCTGCTCAACAGCGTCGCATTGCATACCGCCAATACCGCGCTCGCGGGGCGCTATGGCAGCAGCGCTTATGTCGCGCATAACTACGAGTCGGCGCCCGACTGAAGCGAGAGGACATCCGGCTTTAACGGATATGCGGTAATCCAACACAACCTTGCGTTGCTTCGAGACTGGAGACACCTCAATGCGTTCGCTCACGGACCAGAAGATCGCCGTCATCGGGCTGGGCTATGTCGGCCTGCCCCTCGCGGTAGAGTTCAGCAAGCATCACGCGGTAGTCGGCTTCGACGTGAACCGTCATCGCATCGACTCGTTGCGCGAAGGACACGACGCCACGCTGGAAGTCGGCGACGACGAGCTGCATGCGGCGCAATCGCTTGCATTCACCGACGATCCCGAAGCGCTCAAGGATTGCACCGTGTTCATCGCCACGGTGCCGACGCCGATCGACCGGCACAAGCGCCCTGACCTCGGCATGCTGCTGCGCGCAAGCGAAACGATAGGCGGCGCGCTCAAACCGGGCGACGTGGTGATCTATGAATCGACCGTATATCCGGGCGTGACCGAGGAGGAGTGCGTGCCCGTGCTCGAACGCGTGTCGGGCTTGCGCTTCAATGTCGATTTCTTCGCGGGCTACAGCCCCGAGCGGATCAACCCGGGCGACAAGCTGCATCGCTTGCCGGACATCAAGAAAGTGACTTCCGGGTCCACCCCCGAAGTGGCCGAGGCGGTAGATGAACTGTACAGACAGATCATCACCGCCGGCACGCACAAGGCCGCGAGCATTCGCGTGGCAGAAGCGGCAAAGGCAATCGAGAACACACAGCGCGACGTGAACATCGCGCTCGTCAACGAGTTGTCGATCATCTTCAACAAGATGGGTATCGACACCGAAGCCGTGCTGCTCGCCGCCGGCACGAAATGGAACTTTCTGAACTTCAGGCCCGGACTCGTGGGCGGTCACTGCATCGGCGTGGACCCGTACTACCTGACGCACATGGCGCAGTCGATCGGCTACAACCCGGAAATCATTCTCGCCGGACGGCGCCTGAACGACAGCATGGGCACGTATGCGGTCTCGCAACTCGTCAAGGCGATGACGCGTGCGCGCATCTATATTCCCGGCGCGCGCGTGCTCGTCATGGGGCTCGCGTTCAAGGAGAACTGTCCGGACATGCGCAACTCGCGTGTGGTGGACATCGTCACTGAACTCACGCAATACGGCACGAATGTCGATGTCTACGACCCGTGGATCTCGCGTGAAGACGCGTTCCACGAATACGGCATCCAGCCCGTGGAAGAGCCTGCCAAGGGCGTGTACGACGCGATCGTCGTGGCGGTATCGCACCGGCAATTCACGGAAATGGGTGCGGCCGCGCTGCATGCCTACGGCAAGAAGCAACACGTCGTCTACGATCTGAAATACGTTCTTCCCGCCGACGCAAGCGACTTGCGCCTGTAGTGCAGGCATAAAATGACAATGAAAGATCGATACGAAAGCGTGCGCGAACAATTGCGCGCACGTCCGGAGACATGGCTCATCACGGGCGTGGCCGGCTTCATCGGCTCCAACTTGCTCGAAGCGTTGCTCGCGCTCGATCAGCGCGTGGTCGGACTCGATAACTTCGCGACCGGGCACGAACGCAATCTCGAAGAAGTGCGCGAGAGCGTCGATGAAAGGCAGTGGCGGCGCTTTCGCTTCATCGAAGGCGACATCCGCAATCTGCTCGATTGTCAGGCGGCCATGCAAGGCGTGGATCACGTGCTGCACGAAGCGGCGCTCGGTTCGGTGCCGCGCTCGGTGGCCGACCCCATCGCTACGCACGAAACGAATTTGAGCGGCTTCCTGAACGTGCTATGCGCCGCGCGCGATGCGCAAGTGCAGAGCTTCACGTATGCGGCATCGAGTTCGACATATGGCGATCATCCCGGCTTGCCGAAGGTGGAAGATCGCATCGGCCAGCCGCTCTCGCCTTACGCGGTCACGAAATATGCGAACGAGCTCTATGCGTCGGTGTTCGCGCGCGCTTACGGCTTCAATGCGACGGGCCTGCGCTACTTCAACGTCTTCGGCAAGCGTCAGGACCCGGATGGCGCTTATGCCGCCGTGATTCCGAAGTGGACGGCCGCGCTCATCAACGACGAGATCGTGACCATCAACGGCGACGGTGAAACGAGCCGCGATTTCTGTTTCGTCGATAACGTCGTGCAGATGAACCTGCTCGCGGCCAAGGCGGATGCCGCGGCCCGCGGTCAGGTCTACAACGTCGCCGTGGGCGATCGCACGACGCTCGGACAACTCTTCGCGGAACTCAAGCGTCTGCTCGCCGCGCACGGCATCGCTTATGAGCGCGATGCGCACTTTGGACCTTTTCGAGCGGGCGATGTCCGTCATTCGCAAGCCGATGTCGGCAAGGCCGAACGTCTGCTCGGTTATGACGGCAAGGTGCCGTTTGCGGAAGGACTCGCGCGCGCGATGCCGTGGTACATCCGCTTTCTGGCAGAACGTGCTGGCCACGAGCCGAACCGCGTCGACGCGCTCTCGGCCATGGCCAGCGGAAAGTGAGGCCGCCGCGTTGATATCACAATTCGCCGCGTTGAGAGACCGCTTGCTGCAGCTTCATCCCGACCACCTTCGCGCTGCGCGGGGTATGTCGAGAGTGGCGGCGTTCGTGCTGATCGGGCGCTCCGCGGGCGCGTTCAAGGAGATGGTGATCGCATATCGCTACGGCATCAGCAACGTGGTCGATGCCTATCAGATCACCCTCATGCTGGTTTCGTGGCTGCCGTCGGCGTGCTCCGCCATCTTCGCCATCGTGCTGGTGCCTGCATTCGTCGATCTGCGCAAGCAATCCGCGAGCGAAGAAGCGCAATTTCTGAGCGAACTCGTTACATGGTCGGCCGTGGTGGGACTCGGTTTCACCGCGATCCTGTATCTGATCTGGCCATACGTTCTGCGGCTCATGGCGGGCAATCTCGCCGTCGAGACGCAGGACATGGCGCATCACATGATGATGGTGATGGCGCCCATCGGCGTGCTCATCATGATGGTCACGGCCTACTCGACGCGTCTGCAATCGAGCGAGCGCCATATCGCGACCTTGCTCGACGGCCTGCCTGCCGTGATGACGCTTCTGCTCGTGCTGTTCTTTACCGGCAATAGCGCAATGCAGCCGCTCATGTACGGCACGTTGCTCGGATATGTCGCGCTGGTTCTGGTGCTGAGGCCGCTCGGCGGCAAGGTCGATAACAACTATGCGCGCTTGAGCTTCACGTTCCGCTCGCGCAAATGGCCGCCCGTCTATCACGCGGTACGCGTCTTCATGCTCGGTCAACTGGTGGTGTGCTGCACACCCGCGATCGATCAATACTTCGTCGCCCATCTGGGCGATGGCGCGGTCGCGACCCTCGGCTATGCGAACCGCGTGTTCGGTCTGATCATCAGCATGGGCGCGCTTGCCATTGCGCAGGGCACCTTGCCGGTGCTGTCCGACATTCTCGGCCGCGACGATCACAAGCGCGCGCGTCATACCGCGTTCCAATGGTCGCTTCTGATGCTCGGCGCGGGAACCGTCTGCGCGGCGATTGCATACCCGCTTGCGCCGTGGATGGTCGGTGTGCTCTTTCAGCGTGGCGCGTTCACCGCGCAGAACACGGAACTGGTCGCGGAACTCATGCGCTTTTCGCTCGTGCAGTTGCCGTTCTACTTCGCCTCGCTCGTGATGATGAACCTGTTGTCGGTCGAGGGACGTTACAAGGAGATGGCCATCATTACCGCACTGGGGTTTATCGTCAAAGTCGCAGCCAACACATTGCTCACGCGCTGGATCGGCATGCCGGGCGTGGTCGTCGCGACCGGCGTGATGCAGGCATCCGTCTTTTGCCTCTCGATGCTCTTCACGCGACGCATCCCGCCGCTGCGACCGACCGGAGGATTGGCTGCATGAACATCATGCTGTTGGTGAGCTCGATGGGCAGCGGCGGCGCCGAGCGCGTGGCCGCCACACTCGTGGATGCATGGAGCGAGCGCGGCGACAAGGTCACGCTCGTCGCCACGTATAGCCGCAAGCGCGCGTGCTTCTATGCGCTGTCCGACAAGGTGCGCTTCATCCAGCTTGCGGATCGGATCCCGCCCACGCGCAATAAGTTCTTCGGCTACATGCAACGGCACCGGGCGTTGCGCAAGCTGATACGCGAGACCAATCCGGACGTGGTGATCAGCTTCCTCACCAACGTGAACGTGGCGAGCATTCTCGCTTGCGCGGGTCTGCGCGTTCCGGTCATTGCATGCGAACACAACGATCCTTCCGTCGATGGCCGCACGCCGTTCTGGAAGTTCGCCACGCGCCTCGCTTATCCGCATGCGCGCGCCGTCACGGTACTGACCGACAACGTCGTTGCGCCGTTCAACGCGATGGTGCCCGGCATCAAGCACACGGCGGTCATGCCGAACCCGCTGCCCGACGAACTGTTCCACCAGCCCGCGCCAACGGCAAGCCCCGATGAACGCATGCGGCTCGTTTCGCTCGGACGGCTGCATCCGCAAAAAAACTACGGCTTATTGATCGATTCGTTCGCGGCCATCGCCCATGAATTTCCACAGTGGGATGTGTGGATCTGGGGCGAAGGAGCGGAACGCATGACGTTGCAATCGCGAATCCAGCAGCGCGGCATGAGCGGACGCATCTTCATGCCTGGCGTCACCGACAAGCCGTGGACGGAAGTGCTGCGCTCGCAGGCCTTCGTCATGTCCTCGCGCTTCGAAGGCTTTGGACTTGCGCTGGCCGAGAGCATGGCGCTCGGCGTGCCGGCAGTGGCAGTCGACTGCCCGAGCGGTCCACGCGATATCACGCGCGATGGCGAAGACGCCTTGCTCGTGCCACCTGGCGATCCCATTGCGCTCGCGCACGCATTGCGCCGCATGCTTGCCGACGAAGGTTTGCGCAAAGCGCTCTCCGTCAAGGGCGCGCAATCGGTACGCGCGCGCTATGCCGTCAGCACCATCCTGCGGGCGTGGGACGAACTCTTCGCGCGCGTGGGTATCAGCGAAACGAAAACATCGACCGGTACGGATACTGGCCTGCGTCATGCAGAAGCATCGAGCCCCGGCACGTTGAACTAGATCCTGAGAGGCAGGCGATGAACAAGGTCATTCTCTTTGCGAATACCGACTGGTATCTCTACAACTTTCGTCTTTCGCTTGCCAATCGACTTCGCGATCTTGGGCATGAAGTCATATTGCTTTCGCCGCCCGGCGAATATGGACCGCGCCTGATCGAACTCGGCTTTCGCTGGCATGCGGTGCCAATGGTCCGGCGCAGTCTCAATCCATTGCGCGAACTCAATCTCGTGCTCTGGCTCGCGCGTTTCTTTCGCGCGGAACACGCTTCGCTCGTGCATGGCTTCACGATCAAGAGCGCGGTCTATGGGTCGCTTGCCGCGAGGCTAGCAGGCGTGCCCGCTCGCGTGAATTCGGTGGCGGGGCTGGGTTACGTTTTCACGAGCCGCGACATGAAAGCGCGCTTTTTACGGCCCGTGGTGCGCCAGGTCCTGCGTCTGGCTCTTGACGGCGAGAACTGTGCGCTGATCCTGCAAAATCCGGACGATGTAGCGATGTTCAAGAGCGCCCGTCTTGCCGATGAACAAGCCATCCACCTCATCAAAGGCTCCGGCGTGAATTGCGCGCGCTTCACGGCGCCTCCCGCCGATGCGCCTCTTTCGCACGCGCCGCTGCGCGTGCTGCTTGCGGCACGCATGCTGTGGGACAAGGGCATTGCCGAATTCATCGAGGCCGCGCGCGTGCTCAAGCGCGAGGGACGCACCATCCGCTTCATTCTTGCGGGGACGCCGGACGCGGGCAATCCCGCTTCGATCGAACAGTCGACGATAGAAGGCTGGGTGAAGGAAGGCCTCGTCGAATGGCGCGGTCATGTCAGCGACATGCCGGGTCTGTTTGCAGAAACGGATGTCATGGCGCTGCCGAGTTATCGCGAAGGCTTGCCAAAGTCCCTTATCGAAGCGGCCGCGTGCGCATTGCCGCTCATCACGACCGATGCACCCGGCTGCCGCGAAGTGGTGAGCCGCAACGGCGAAGACGGGCTCGTGGTGCCGGTGCGTAATGCAACGGCGCTGGCCGACGCCATCCGCCTGCTCGACGACGACCGTCCGCTCGCGCGCAAGCTCGGACTCGCCGCGCGCGAGAAGGCGCTGCGCGAATTCGATGAAGCGATCGTCATCGACAGGACCGTTGCGGTGTATCGCGCGCTCGCGCCCGCGACATCGACGGCGAGTGCGACCGCATCCGTCGAGATCACGCCTTGAAGATCGTTCATGTCATCACCGCATTGCCCGCGGACGGCGCGGAGATGATGCTATATCGACTGATTCGCGCATCGCGCGGCGAAGGCGTCGAGCATGTGGTCATCTCGCTGTCGTCTGAAGACACGCTGGCGGCGCGCATTCGTGAGGCGGGCGCCGAAGTGCGCATACTCGGCATGAGCAAGAGTCTGCCGGAGCCGCGCAAGTTAGTGCAGCTCGTGCGCTGGATCGACGAACTCGAACCCGATGTCGTTCAGACCTGGCTTTATCACGGCGATCTGATGGGCGGACTCGCGGTCACGGCCGTGAGAGCATGGCGCAAGAAACGGCTGCCGCTCGCCTGGGGCATTCATCACACGGACCTTCGTTCAAGCGGTAGCAGCCGCATGACGCGCTGGGTGACGCGAGCATGCGCGCTGCTGTCGAACCACGTGCCCGATGCGATCATCTGCTGCGGCGAAGCTGCACGGCGCGCGCATATCGAAGGCGGTTACTGCGCGAAGAAGATGATCGCGGTTCCAAACGGCTTCGAACTCGATGTCTTCAAGCCCGCGCCAGCGTCTCACAAGGCATTACGCGAAAACCACGGCTTCGCTGCGGATGCGCCGGTCGTCGGCATCATGGGCCGGTATCACGCGGTCAAGGACTATCCCAACTTCATCGCGGCAGTGCGGCGTGTGCTGCAATCTTTGCCGCAGTGCCGCTTCGTGATGGCAGGCAATGGCCTCGACGATGACAACCGCGAGCTCGTCGAACTCATTCGCAGTGAAGGCGTGGCACATGCGTGCCGCTTGCTTGGCCCGCTTAAGCATCCTGAAGCGCTATTGGCGGGGCTCGATGTCTTCTGTCTTTCGTCACGCAGCGAGGGATTGCCGACCGTCATCGGCGAAGCCATGGCATGCGAGACGCCATGCGTGGCGACCGACGTCGGCGATACCGCGTGGCTCATCGGGGAAACGGGAACCGTCGTGCCGCCTCGGAACGCCGATGCACTGGCGCAGGCACTCGTCGACATGTTGATGCTGCCGCGGACGCGGCGCGCGGCGCTTGGCGTGGCGGCGAGAGAGAGAATCGACAGGGCTTTTTCGATCGAAGCCAGCTGGCGTCGCTATGAAGACATCTACTTGCGAATCAGCGAACGAAGGGGCTCAGTGGATGAAGCGTCGGCGCCAGTCGCACAGGTGTCGGCGAAAGAACGACACATTGGTTCCGGTCAATAACCGCGCACCGGAAGATTTTGCACGCGGTTCGTCATTTCGGATGTTCCGAACCCGGCCCGGAATGGCCCGCGCCTTTAGTCTTCAGCTCGCCCGCTTTATGCGAACGTGACCAGATGCTCGTACGCCCTTGCTCGTCGCGTCGGCGGCGGCGCGAGGGCAACAGTACGTCGGCGAGCGCAAGCAAGGCAAGCGCGACGACAGCGAAGAAGGCGATCGTGCCAATGATGATGGCGAGATCCATTGAATCTCCAGACTTTTCCTGCGTTTTCGGAGATGGCGTCTCGTGACGCCCGATACTTTATTAGAGCACCATCCATGCCAATCGTTTTCGGCATCTCCGTCTAAAAAGCCTGGCATGGTAAAGCGCCGCGCAAAGAAAAATCGGTGCGCCAAGCACCGACACCGGGCGCGCGCTGAACGCGCGCCCTCTTTTCGACATGTTGCCTCGCTAAACGCTTAACGCGTGTAGACCATGTTGGTGACTTCGACCGTCGGACCGGCGTTGTCCCAATCGGTCTTGCTAAAGCCGAGCGCTGAATGCATATAGACCGGCGACGCGCTCGTGATATGACCCGTGACCGAATGGCCGTTTAGCGCAAGGCCACCGACTTCGTACGCGACGTGATTGGCGTTGTTGTCGCGATGGTTCGAGATATCGATCGAGACGACCTTGTTCACCGAACCTGGCAAGGCGCCCAGATAAATCAGAATGCCATAGCGGCAGCTGTTCGTCGTTGGGCTGATGATCTTGATGTTCTGCAGCACGGCGTTGTTGTTGTTGGGTTCGATGTCGAGGCCCGCCGAAGGCAACGTGCCGCCGATGTTTTCCCAGGTCGGCGTATCGAACGTGATATTCGCGCCACTCGTGATCGTTGCGCCCTGACGGCGGCAACCGGTCGCGTGGTGCTTCGTAATGTTGACCGTGTTGCTCGGCGTCGTCAGGCTGCGATACGAGTTGCCGATGTAGATGCCGTCGCCCCAGCAGTTGATCGTGGTCGGCGAGGTGATCGTCACGTTGGTCGAACCCGCGATGGAGATGCCCATGCCCTGGCCGCCGTCGTTCGGATCGTTGGTCGCGGAGTTGAGTTCCTTGCTGCCGTCGAGCGAGGCGTTTTCAATCTGCACGTTCTGGGCATCCCAGACGCGCAGGATCTGATAGCTGGCGACGTTGTGCGCGAGCAGCTTGATCGACGCGCCGCTTGCGAAACGCAGGTGTGAGTTCGTGCGCAGGTCGAGGCCGGCCGCATCGATACGGCTCTTGCCGGTGATCAGCAGAATCTTGCCGACTGAACCGTCGATCGCTTTCTGAAGCGCGACGCGGTCGTTGGTAGTGCCATCGCCCTTCACGCCGAAGGACGTGTCGGTGACCGTGCCGGATGTCGTCGCGGCCTGCGTCGACGAAGCGACCGCCGGTGTCGAAGCAGCTTGGGTGCTTGAGGCGGAACTGGTGCCGGACGCACGGCGGCGGCGCTTGGAGACGGAATCAGCGACATCTCCTTCACCGCCGCCACCGCATGCGGAAAGTGCGAGCGATCCGGTGCTGGCCATCACCGCAGTGAGAAACTTGCGACGCGTGAAGATTTGATCGATCTGATCAGCAAATGGCATTGGAGTAACAGGAGTTTTTTTGTTCAAGGACATGAGCTCGAAGTTATCAATGGGCGTCTGACGAACAGATTCGCCGTGTCAGCTTTCGGATTGGATTTTCACGACTCGGATGGCCCTCGGAAGGACCAGCAAACTCGCGCACTCGTTGGAACGGCATTAATTACCTTTATCGAAATTAAGTTCGCCCCCGATAAGGCATTAAATACCGAATACGGATCGTATGATACAGATCGTTGTATGACGAATAGAGACGAATCGTAACTATCTGTAACTGTATAACGGGGACAGGGCCGAATTTTCTGGCTCACGCAACGCGCGATCGCACGTCAGGCGGGAAATACGCTTTTCTATTGCGCATATAATCAGATGAATAAGCAATTCTCGAATTTATTGCGAAAAACGAATTCTGTCGCAGTGAAACAACGGCTATTTATCAGATTAATGAAGGAAATTTTCCCTGAATTCTTCTAATCAGCTGATTGGAGATCTTTCAGCAAAATCTCTGATTTTCGTGTTTAGCTTGTTTCCCGCAACGCTGAGCGCACGGAATTAAACAAGCTTGATCGGTCATTCTCAAGCCGCGCTGAATTGTGAACAGATTCGCTTCTAGGCCTTTCTACGCCTGTTCTTTGCCCAAGGATTTTTCTGGCCGAACGTTCGAACGCCAGACATTAACGCTCGCTTTCTTAAGCATTCGTTGTGCGCCAGAAATGGCGAATGCCACGCGTCCCCAGTTCGTTTGCGCAAGTTGCAGACTGCAAACCATTGCGGTATTGCCCCGGCTCCAGTACGGCTTGAACGTTTCTGCGCCGATGCCGAGGTCGAAATCCAGACGCTGCTCGATTGCCCACCGAACCCATGCCTCGGTTGAAACCGCGCCGGGTGCGAATTTCCCAAAGCGCTTATCGAAACTCGCAATCAGACCGATCATGCTCTTTGCGCCGAGACCGATCATGTTCACGGCGAGAATCTCGCCATCGAGTTTCAGGACCATGAGCTTTGCACATGCGAGGGGATGACAATGATTCAGCAGCTCGATTAGATAATTGCGGAAGGTTTCCTCCCACAGCCAACTGCCCTTCTTGTCGACGCGTTCGCCCCACTCGCGCTTTCTCGCCAGCATCCAGTCGACCATGCGCGCGTTCTCTTCACGGTCGTGCGGGCCGAGAATACGCACCTCGAACTTGCCTTCGCGGTCGAGTCGTTCACGCAACTGGCCGGGTCGCTTGCCCGAAAGCTTGCCCAAGCCAATGACGAATTCATCCCAACAATTCACTTCCGAAAGTTTAGCCACGGCATAGGGATGTTCCTTGGCGAGCATGATCCCCGGATGCTCCGCAGCGAGCCGATACAACTCGCTTTTGCAATCGACATACGGAAGCAAAACAATATCGCCCTTCCCTAGGTCACGCGCCGCCTGCCAGATCGATTGCGACAGATCCGGCGATGCATACGCTGGATCGGTCAGCACGGTCGTATAGTCTGCCGATTCAGAGCTAAGTGGCCGAAGCACGTTCCAGAGACGATTGCGCGAACGCACGAGCGGCCAAATGGCGACGATACGTTCCTCGCGCCGCGCAGTAATGATGCAAAGTGACCGTCCCGCAGGTTTGGCGACATGACGCCAAACCAATGAGCAGACCGCAAACGATTCATGATGCCACCCGTCGGCGAGCGTCCACAGTTCATCCCATTCTTTATGCAGCGCTTCGAATTCGTCAGGACTTTTAATCAGATCGATCACATATTTGGCCGTATTCATCGGGCAGCTCCGGCATCGTTATTCGAGGTCCGCTTGATCATGGATCTGCAACCGCACAAGCGTGCCCTCATAGCGCGCACTTAAGCACAAGCTTGGCTCTCCTTCGAGTCAAGATCTTGCATCGAATAGCAAACTGCCCAACGTGCGATGGCGTACAGTGGTGCATGCGATTGGTCTTTACGCTCCAGTAAGCCCCTATACAGGGTCGCGCAGGAGACGGCGCGACTTCGTCTCGATAGAACGCACATCCTCATGCTGTCACCGGTCCGCGACAAGCGGCCTGCAACACGGCGCTTCATCTGCGAGGCGGCCCGGTGCAATCGTCCATCTTTGGCGGCGAACGGGATGATCAAAGCGACATACACACAAAGCGAACGGCTTTCATGAACCGAGTTGTGAGGGACAATGGATAACGAATGCTATTCAGTAAGCTCTTCACCTATCGAGCCAAGCTCAAAACCGGTTAAAAAGAAAATCAGGGAAAACGTCAAGAACGATTCGAGCACCACTAAAGCAGAAGGCATCGTGGAGCGCTCCATCTTTCATGAGCCCTGGTGGCTTGAAGCGGCGACCGACGGTAAATGGGGCATTGCTGAAGTAAAGCAGGGCGATGTCGTCATTGGGGAAATGCCTTATATGTTCGAGCGTAAAGGCATCTGGCGCATATCCGTGCTGCCGCCTTTGACGCGCACGCTTGGCCCTGTCATCAAACCGCAACGTTTAGGTAGTGGCGAGCGCGAATGGTGTTATCGAATGGACATCACGAATCAGCTCGTCTCGAAGATTCCGGCGTGTGCGCATTTTCATCAATTGATGGACACGCGTATGTCGCAAGCCGAAGCTATTGCATTTTCGCTGCATGGCTTCGATGTCTCCATAGGCTATACGCTCGAGTTGCCGGCTGATCGAAGCGAAGCCGAGGCATGGTCGGCGCTGCGGCGCAATACACGCAATTGGCTGCGTCGCGCCACCGAACGGCTTACCGTGCGCGAAATAAACAGCCCCGACGCCTTCACGGATTTCTACGACGCCAACCTCGCCGTGCGCAAACGCAATAACGTGTACGGCTCGCAGATCATGCGCCGCGTGCTCGGCGAAGTCATCGAGCGCAATGCAGGTGTGATGCTTGGTGCATTCGACGAGAACGGCCAACTCGTCGCCGAGACCGCACTCGTGTGGGATACGCGTGCCGTGTACTACCTGCTGTCATCGCGCGCGGCGGATGCACACGGCGGCGCAATAAGTCTTCTGATTTGGGAAGGCGCGCGCGTGGCGCGAGAACGCAAACTCATTTTCGATTTCGACGGCATTTCCACCGCTACCATTCTCGACTTTCTATCGGGCTTCGGGGGACGCCTTGTAACGCGCTATGAAATTGAACGCATGCGCGCGGATTACGGCGCCTTGCGCACCGTACTAAGAGGCGAGAAGATGGCAATCCGCACTGGCGCGCGACGCTTGCGCAAGGCAACGCTCGATAAAACGTGAATCATGCAGGCGAATGACCGCGCCATTGCTTGCCATGCGCGGTCATAAGCCGAGGAAATACGCGTACACGCCCTCGTAATAGCTCTTGATGATTTCCGCAGTCAGCACCAGCAATATTCCCACGGTCCACCAGCATACGAAGCGATTCTTGAAGCGCGTCTGCCCGACGAGAAACGGCAGCAGCAAGGGCACGCAATACCATACGCGCCCTTTGCCGAAGGGAAACAGCAGGAAGGCAAGCACCAGATAAAGCACGAGCGCGACGTCCATGAAACAGATGTCGCGCCATGCCTGAGCCTTGCCCGCCTGCTTCGTTTTCCATTCCGTATAAAACATGACAAGTGCCGCCGTCATATAAACCACGAGGAGAATCACCAGTTTGATGGTGAAATCGTTCTGGTAGCCCGCATATTCGTCGATACGACGGCCGCCAAAGTTCTTGAAGAGAAAGCCCGCCGACGAAACCAGCACGACCGCCACCGCCGAAGCGCTTCCCAACGCGAGCCATCTGCGATTGCCCCATGGACGCATTGCGATAAGCAGGAGCGCGGGCACCGCGAACGTGGTGTGAATAAAACTTGCGAGTAGCCATCCCGTTACGGGTCTTTGATAGCGCAAGGACACGAGCATGGCGATAGAGAACGCCATCCCCTGGCGAATCTGAAATAGTCCGACAGTGGCGAGCGCCATCGGCACGACACACCAGAGCACGAGACCCAGCAATGGCCGGCGTACTTCCAGAAGCGCAATGAAGATCAGCGCGTTGAGCAGCACCACCGTAAGTCGCACACCGGCATCGGGTGTAAAGCCCAATGCGTTCAAACCGACGACCCAAGCGCGCCAACCGAATTCCTCGGTGATCGTGCTGATGACGAAACTAACCGTGGATTTGCGTTCCTCGTAAGTATTGAGGAACCAGTCCCACGTGGTCTTGCGGAAGTATTCGAGGTAATTGTCCTGGTCGAGCAACGTCGGCACATTGCGTACGCCCGTCGCCATCACATACAGGACGACGAGCGCGAGAATGATGAACAGCAAGCCATTCGGCGTCGCCAGATAGGAATGAGCACGCGCACGAGGACGGGAAGGAGAAACGCTTCGCGCTTCCATTGCTCTTGCTCTCATCTAGGAATTCCCTTGCTAGCGCGATTCTAATGATATGGCGACAACCCGCTGAGGGTGTCGTGAGTACATGCGACCCGTCTGTACGTTGTCGCACAGCATGTGGCTTAACGGATGAGGCGTAACCCGGACACGACGATAGCCGGCCCGCGCTTATCGTAGTCGACGCTTTCGACTGAGGCTAGCCGCGAATTCACCCATACCGGCGAGACATTCGTCACGCTACCTTTCACCGTCCATCCTTTAGTGTCGAGACCGGATACGCTAAAGGCATTGTCGGAAGAAGATTCATCGCGCTGTCCGCTTATTTCTATGCTTACGGTCTTAGGCTTGGGGCCGGGCAATTCCGCGAGATAAACGAGAATGCCGATACTGCATCGGCGCGTAAGCGGATCTACGATGCGAATGTCTTCGAGCACGTCTCGATTGGAGTTCGGTTCGATATCGATGCCTGCCGAAGGCGCTGTTCCACCGATGTCTTCCCACACACCACGTTCGATCAGCACGTTCATTCCACTGATGAGCGACACACCCTGACGCCGGCACGCACGCGCATGATGATCGCGGACGACAATATTGCGGGATCGTCGCGTCACCCGTTCATAACTATTGGCGATATAAAGGCCATCGCCCCAACAGCCGATCGTCGTGGCCGAGTTTATCGTGACATTCGTGCTCCCCGCGATGGAAATGCCCATACCGTAGCCACCGTCGTGTGTTTCGGGCGGCGCTGCGTTGAGCTCCTTGCTGCCATCCAGCGTCGCATTTTCCAGCAGCACGTTATCCGCATCCCAGATACGGATCATCTGATAAGAAGGCGTGTCGTGAGGCAACAGCTTGATCGATGCGCCATCCGCAAAACGCAGATGCGTACTGCTGTGCAGATCCAGACCTCGCGTATCCATTCGACACCGACCTTCTATCAACAAGGTCTTGCCGACGGTACTGTCTATCGCGGCCTGAAGACGCGCGCGGTCATTGCTTTTACCGTCGCCTATCACACCGAACATGCTTGCCCGTATAAGCTCAGTCGAATCATTTGTTTGCGCATGCGCGCGATGCGGCGCAAGGGTTTGCACCAATGCGCACGATGCAAAAACCTTTAATGCAGTTCTTCTATCGAGCATATCGTAATGGTTCAACGCGTTGAATAAAGCATTCACGGGATGGACCCGCATCGCGACTCACATCTTCGACTCTGAAGACCTTTAGGTCTATTGTCACGCCTGACGCACGTTTTAGCGGTGGCCAATGAAGCGCTCCGATCCAAAGGTTTTCATCGGACGAGAGATCTTCGACGACCTTGCACGCGGGTCACGCCCACCGCTATTTCATTCGTTGCTAGTCCAATTGCAAGCCAAGCTGCTTCGCTCGTATCAACGATCAGTGTCAGCATTTCGCTAACGCTTTGCCACAGGCTTGACTCGATAATGTTCAACAATGCTTAGAGCACAAAAGTCGTCTTAGAAGCGCTAGCAAATTTGAATCGATACGCGGTCTAGCCCACATTTCATCTTCAAAAAAAGATGGTCACTTCGCTGCACTCCGCGAGATGATATTTGGACTCCGAAAGGCATTTAATCATGGGGGTTTCCCTAATTAATCAGTAAATACGGCAAAAAGCAAATAGCTTGATGAAATAGCCGTTAGCCGTAAGCGCGATGTACCGCCTTGTCATCTCATTCCGTTGCTTTTCGTTTTTCAGTTTCGTCGATGTTGCGCCGCTTACTTCCTGGACTATCTGCATGCTTCGGTCTCGCCGAACGATAGTTCGTCCTCACTGAAATTAACGACCGTCCGCGTTTAAGACGAGCATAAGACAATGCTAAACCTCGCTCTCGGTTGCCTGACTTCGTTTTGTCTGACTCTTTGGATCGTGCGTTATGCGAGTCATGCGGGATCGCATTTACTCGACACCGACCTCAATGGAGTGCAGAAGAATCATGCGGTCCCCGTGCCACGCGTGGGCGGTGCGGCCATCGTCGGCGGAACGGCAATTACGTTCATGATGGGCGGCCTATTCGGTGCGAATCCACGCGGCGAGTCGATGCTGTTATTGGCGTGCGCCGCTTTACCGTTCCTGGCCGGCTGTCTCGAAGACCTGACCAAGCATGTAAGCCCGCGTGCGCGTCTGCTCGCGGCCATGGCAGGGTCGATCGGTGGCGTCTATGCGTTGCATGCGGTATTGGTTCGCGTGGATCTGCCGGTGGTCGATCACGGGCTTCAACTCATGCCGCTTGCGGTCGGCCTCACCGTGCTGACCGTGTCGGGACTCACGAACGCAATCAATCTCATCGACGGCATGAATGGCCTCGCATCGGTCTCGTCCATCCTGATCTTCGCTTCGATAGGGTTCGTCGCGCATCAAGTCGGTGACTGGCTGATCATGAGCGTCGCGTTGACCATGATCGGCACCATCCTTGGCTTCGTCGTATGGAATTATCCAGGCGCCCACATTTTCCTAGGCGATGGCGGTGCATACTTTATCGGCTTCGTCATGGCCGAATTGCTCGTGCTGCTGATCGCGCGGCATCCTTCCGTGTCGGCGTGGTATGCGGCGGTCGTCGCCATCTATCCGCTCTTCGAAACCGTGTTCTCGATCTATCGCCGCAAGTTCGTGCGCGGCCGACCTGTGAGCGAACCAGATGGCGTGCACCTTCACACGCTCATCTACAAGCGCATTGCACTCAAAGGATCGGACTATAGCGATGTGCGTCAGCGCGCGCGCCGCAATGGCCGCACATCGCCTTATCTGTGGGTGTTGTGCGCGGTGGGCGTCGCGCCCGCAACGGTGTTCTGGGACCGGCCGCTTGCGCTTTTCGTCACCGGCGCGATGTTCATCGCGGTCTACGTATGGTTCTATGCAAGCATCGTGCGTTTCAGGACGCCGCGTTTTCTCACCGCGCATTCGGCGATTGCTCCGACCGCCTCCGAAACCCGCCGTTGATTACGCAGGCTCGGCGGCAGGCAAGCTTGTTTGATCGACCAATCGCGTGGCCGCCAGCTCGCTAAGCTCCTCCATGTTGAGCGAAGCGAAGCCGTGGCGTTCGCGCAGCAGAACATAGTGCTCGGCAATGCGCTCAAGAAACGCGATGTTCTGCGCGGTATTGCGGCCAAAGTTATGCGGATGCCACCAGAGGTGATAAAGGCGCTTGTTGAGCGCCGCATCGGTCATGGCATTTTTTATTCGTCCAAGGCGCAAGCCATCGAGCATTGCCCATTTGCTTGAATAAGGCCTCAGAAAACTGCTTGCCGGAAAATTGAAAGGCGCGCTTTCGAAGCATGATTCGAGCGCATGGGTATTGTGTCCGGACACGTTCATATAAGCATCGAGCAAACGCGTTGCGCGGCGCAGATAGCCTTGCCCTGCCTTGTCGGAGGCCGCATAAGCGTGACCGCCTTGTGTTCCGCGATAACACACGATGCCATGCCGCGCGAGCGCCGCAAGGTAGTCTTCATTGCACTGGTTGCGCGGAAATACGATGCTCTTCAACCGCAAGCCTGCGCGCCTGGCAACCTCCGTGGCGCATTCGATATCCGCTTCGAATTCGCGCAAGCCCTGACCTTGTTCTAGACAGTAGTAATGCGAATAGGTGTGCGTGCCGATAGCCTGACCAGGTTGCTCCGCAATGCGTTCGACGAGTTCGGGCGCGAAGTGATAAAGCGGATCGAGCGCCTGGCCTGCATCGATATATTCATAAGGGGAAATGCCTGCGCGCACGTAATTCGGCCGCAGGGAAGGCGGCGGTAAAGCCGCGCGAAGTTCATCCGCATTGCGATGAAAAAGAAAGCCTACCGTGGCCCATGTCGCGTGAATGCCGTTTGCGGCAAAGACATCGAGCATGCGCGGAATGGCCTCGCGCACGCCGCGCAGGTTCGCGCCATAGCTCTCGATGGTGCGCGTCTCGCGCACGCCCCAGAGCAATTCGAAGTCAAGCGAGACCGTGAACACCCCATGGTCGAATGTCATGAAGCGGCTTTTCGTCGTGGAAGAGAAATGAATCAGGCGAACGATGCTTGATGCATGCGCATGTTCGCTGATTTCCCCGCCGACGATGGTGGGCTACCGCACTTAGACGAAGCGGGCCATCGACGATGGCCCGCTTGACGTTCTCACTCTAGTCCCGCTTGATTAACGCCTACTCTTCGATCTTCGAAATCGCCGAAGTAGCCGGGTCATAACGATAGCCCTTCTGCGCAAGCTGCTGGACCATC
This sequence comes from Caballeronia sp. GAFFF2, assembly GCF_023631485.1. Lineage (NCBI taxonomy): Bacteria > Pseudomonadati > Pseudomonadota > Betaproteobacteria > Burkholderiales > Burkholderiaceae > Caballeronia > Caballeronia sp. GAFFF2. The sequence goes on from NZ_JALQDA010000035.1 coordinate 82,240, forward strand.
TTGTCGCCGATCACCCTTTGCTGCGCTTCACGCAACACGAGTTCATGGTCCGGCTTGAGCCGTTCGAGTTCCAGCGCAAGCCGGCGCATGAGCGCGACTTCGCCGGTGCTGCGTGCATCGATGAAGAGCAGTTTCTCGTTCGCGCCGTCGAGCCGCTGTTTCAGGTCCTTGGCATAACTGACCCATTCTTCGGCCTGCGTGCGCAGCTTGTCGTAGGCCTTCGTATGATCCTTGGCTTGTGTCGTGATCTGCCGTTGCAAAGCGGCGATCTCGCCTTCCACCGCGACGCCGCGTGCCTCGAGTTCCATGCGCTGCGAGGCGTGAGTGCTTCTTGCATCGGCTTCGCGTTGTTCCTGTTCGGCCAAACGCTCCTGCAGCAATGCCGCCTGCTGTTCGGCATTCTCCGCGCGCTCGCGGGCAGCGGCGGCATCTTGCGCGCGCTGGGCGGCGTCGGCGCTTGCCGCGTCCTTTTGCTCGTTCAACGCGCTGATCTGCGAACGCGCCGCTTCGAGTTCTCGTGCGACACGCTGAAGCTCGCCGGACTGCGCCGTGGCTTCATCGTGCTTGGCCGCGTGAGCCTGTTGCAACTCGTTTAGCGCGCCGCGTGCCGCGTCGAGTTCGACTTCGAGTTCCGCGATACGCGCAAAACGCTCGTTCGCTTGCTGCTCGACCGCCGCCACGCGTTCGGCGGTAACGCCCGCTTCATGCGCGTAGCGTTGCGCTTCATCGGATTTCGCCTGGCTTTCATGCTGCAGCGCCTCGGCTCTTTGACGCGCCTCGTCGCGTTGTCGAACGAGGCTGGCAATCTCGTCGTCCTTGCTCGCGACATGCGCGCTCAGCGCTTCATGCGCCTGCCGCACGTCGTCGCGCTCGCTCACGAAGCGCGCGATCTCCTCGTCCTTTTGCGAGACGGCCGCGTGCAAGGCATCGTTGTGCTCCTGGACGATGCGCGCGATCTCCTCGTGCTTGCCGACTGTCGCCGCGTTCAACGCGTCGTCCCGTTCGCGGACGATTCGCGCAATCTCGTCGTCCTTCGCCGCGACGGATGCCGTGAGCGCCTCATGCGCATGGCGCGCTTCGTCCCGCTCCCGTGCAATTCGGGCGAGCTCGTCATCCTTATCCGAGATCGACGCGGCCAACGCTTCCTGCGAACGCTGCGCTTCCTCGAAGGAGGCGATCGCCGCTGCAAGCCTGCCCTGCTCCATCGATTCCCGCTGCGTCAGTTCCTCGACGCGCCGTTCGGCGGTCTCGGCGCGGGCGCTCACATCGGCAAGCGCACTGCGCAGATGTTCGACCGTCTGTTCCGAAGCCTGTAACGCCTGCGCCAGATTGTTGCGCTGCTGGCGCTCGCGGCCGGCTTCCTCGTCGGCCTGCTGGAAACCGGCGAGCGCTTCGTCGCGTTCCGCGAGCGTGGCCGTAAGCCGCTGATCCAACGTGCGTAATTGCGGTTGGAAGCGTTGCCCGGCCTGTTGATGCGCGCCCGCCCAAAGCTGATGCGCCGCGTTCAGAAGCGTCTCGGCGACGCCTTGCGGCAAGCTCGCTTCGTCGTCGACGGGTGCGGGCGCGGCTTGCGGCTCCTGTGCCGCTTTCCAGCGCTGCAACGCGTTTGCCACCTCGATGATGGAGCCGCTGCGGATTTCGTTCCAGACGGTCAATGGCGACAACTCGCGGCCTTCTCCGCTCAACCGTTGCGCGATCGATGCGACCTGTTGATCCGTAATGGTGCTTGACTCTGACATGTGCCCCTCAACACTGTATTTGCCTGATAAAACATCGACTGGCGTAACGTTACTACGTTCGCCGCGAGATCCGTCATTTTCCGTGCACGGCGCGGTGCCTGCCATCGCGCGAAGCCGCGCTCGCGGCGCAGCAGGATCGTCCTAGCCCGGGTCGTTCGCGGCTGTCAAAGTAGCATGCGTCCCCGTCCCTGGAGTGCGCCGTGTCCGTTGCCGAAATACGCTCAACCATTCTGTACCGACCCTTCGAAGCCCGCGACATCGACGCCGCGCATGCGCTGTCGGTCGAAGTGAAATGGCCGCACCGCGCCGACGACTGGCGCTTCGTTCTCGACGCTGGCGCCGGCTTCATCGCGCAGGAAGGCGAGCGCGTGGTCGGCACCGCCCTCTACTGGAAGTTCGGCGAGGATGCCGGCTCGCTCGGCATGGTCATCGTCGCGCCCGACCGGCAAGGGCACGGCATCGGGCGAAAGCTGATGGAACTGCTGCTCGATGCGCTCGGCTCCCGCGTCACCCTCCTGCACGCGACGCCCGCCGGACAGCCGCTCTACGCCAAACTCGGTTTCGAGCCAATCGGCACCTTGCATCAACATCAATCGGCCGATTTTCGCGCACCCGCCATTTTGCTGCAGGCCGGTGAAAGCCTGCGTCCGCTCGAATTTGCCGATACGCCGCGTCTCGCCGAACTGGCATCGCGCGCGGCCGGTGTGGATCGCGGCGCGATTCTGCAGCAACTGCTCGGCGTGGCGCAAGGCGTCGCGCTGGAATCCGCCGGCGAGATCGTCGGCTTCGCGCTGATGCGGCCATTCGGGCGCGGCCACGCCATCGGTCCGGTCATCGCCACGGGCGAAGGTCAGGAACGGTTGCAGCGCGCGCAGGCGCTGGTTGCGCATTGGCTTGCCGCCAACGAAGGCGCCTTTACCCGCATGGATACGCCGGGCGATAGCGGCCTCACGCCGTGGCTCGAAGAACTGGGACTCAGGCAGGTCGATGCGGTCGTCAAGATGGCGCGCAATGGTGCGCCGCGGCCGGACGCGTCTGTGGGCCAGTTCGGCATCGTCAATCAGGCAGTGGGTTGAATACGATGGCTCTTCTCTATAAGGCCGACCCCGAGCGCGGCAGACAGTGGGCGCAGCTTTTCGCCAGCAAGGCGCCCGAGACACCGTTTCGCCTGTGGCCGGATATCGGCGATGCCGCGTCCATCCGCTATCTGGCCGCATGGCAACCGCCCGCCGACCTCACGCGCGCGCTGCCGAATCTCGAAGTGATCTTCTCGGTGGGCGCGGGCATCGACCAGTTCGATCTGTCCGCCGTGCCGTCCGGCATCGCCGTGGTGCGGATGGTCGAGCCGGGCATCGTCGAGGGCATGGTCGAATACGTGACGCAGGCGGTGCTCACCGTGCATCGCGATCTCTTCGACTACGCGGCGCAGCAACGCGAACGCGTATGGCGTGAAATGCCGGTGCGCGCGGCATCCACGCGGCGTGTCGGCGTGCTGGGCCTCGGCATGCTCGGCACGGCCGTGCTGAAACAGTTGCACCGTTTCGGCTTTGCGTGCGCGGGCTGGAGCCGCTCGGCGCATGAACTGGAAGGCATCGAATGTCATGCGGGTGTCGAGTCGCTCGATGCCTTCCTCGCCCGCACCGATGTGCTCGTGTGCCTCTTGCCGCTCACCGACTCCACGCGCGGCCTGCTGAATAAGCGCGTGTTCGCCGCGCTGCCGCCAGGCGCGTCGTTCATCAACGTCGGGCGCGGTCCGCAAGTGAATCAGGACGATTTGCTCGATGCGCTCGATAGCGGCCATCTGCACGCCGCCATTCTCGATGTCACCGATCCCGAGCCTTTGCCCGACACGCATCCGTTCTGGATGCATCCGCGCGTGCGTCTGACGCCGCATATCGCGAGCGCGACGCGGCCGGAAACAGCGGTGGACGTGGTGCTCGACAATTTGCGCCGGCATCGCGAAGGGCAGCCGATGATCGGTCAGATAGACCGCAGCCGGGGCTACTGAGGCGCCTCAGCACAAAATGCTGCGCACGCCCCGCAAAACGCCGCATATTTGCTTTTCCGCGATTTATTTGGCGATGCGCCCGACGGCGCTCCCCCGATAGTATGGAACGGTCCAGCTTACTTCCGAGAAGAGCCCGCTCATGTCGAATCAATCCAAGCAAGCCCTGGTCGAATCCGACCGCAAACATCTGATTCACCCAGTCGCAAGCTACCGCGCCCATGAAGCGCGCGGCGTCACCGTGCTCGATTCGGCGGACGGCGTCTTCTTGCGCGATATCGAAGGCAAGGAACTGCTCGACGCGTTCTCCGGCCTCTGGTGCGTGAACACGGGCTATGGTCATGCGAGCATCGTCGAGGCGGCCTCGAAACAGATGGCGCGTCTGCCTTACGCCACCGGCTACTTCCACTTCGGCTCCGAACCGGCTATCGAACTGGCCGAAAAGCTGGTCGATCTCGCGCCGGCATCGCTTACGCATGTGTACTTCACGCTCGGCGGCTCGGATGCGGTCGATTCCGCGCTGCGCTTCATCACGCACTACTACAACGCGACCGGCCGTCCGGCGAAGAAGCACTTCATCGCGCTGGAACGCGGCTATCACGGATCGTCGTCGGTTGGTGCGGGGCTGACCGCGCTGCCCGCGTTCCATCGCAACTTCGATCTGCCGCTCGCGACGCAGCATCACATTCCCTCGCCGTATGCGTATCGCAACGACTACGCGGACGACAACGCGCTCATCACCGCGTCGGTGGCGGCGCTGCGGGCCAAGGTGGAAGCGCTCGGCGCGGAGAACGTCGCCGCCTTCTTCTGCGAGCCCATTCAAGGTTCGGGCGGCGTGATCGTGCCGCCTGTCGGCTGGCTCAAGGCCATGCGCGAAGCATGCCGCCAACTGGACATCCTCTTCGTCGCCGATGAAGTCATCACCGGCTTCGGGCGCACCGGCCCGCTCTTCGCGTGCGAAGGCGAAGGCGTGGAACCGGACTTGATGACGGTCGCCAAGGGCCTGACGGCAGGTTACGCGCCGATGGGCGCCGTCCTCATGTCCGATGCCGTCTATCAAGGCATCGCGTCGGGTACGAACAATGGCGTGGCCGTGGGTCACGGTCACACTTATTCGGCGCATCCGGTGAGCGCGGCGATCGGTCTCGAAGTCATGCGGCTTTATCACGAAGGCGGACTGCTCGCAAACGGCCAGGCGCGGGCGCCGCGCTTTGCCGAAGGGCTCGATTCGCTGCTTGCGCATCCGCTCGTCGGACATTCGCGGCATCGCGGTCTGCTCGGCGCGCTCGAACTCGTAGCCGACAAAGAGACCAAGCGCGGCTTCGACGCCTCGCTCAAACTGCCGGACCGCATCGCCGCTGCCGCCTACGGCAACGGCCTCGTGTTCCGCGCGTTCGGCGACAACATCCTCGGCTTTGCACCGGCGTTGTGCTACACGGAAGCCAATTTCGACATGATGTTCGAGCGTCTCACGAAGACACTCGACGACGTCCTCGCACAAGCGGAAGTGCGCGCGGCGCTGGGCGGCGCGGCAGGCGGTGCAACGGGATTTAATCGTCGCGTGGCTGCGTGATACCATCGACCGACTTCTCCGACATGTCCCGCCCCGCCTCCCACGATGAGCACCGACTGCAAGCTGGACCGAATCGACCTGCGCATCCTCTCGCAATTGCAAAAGCGCGGACGCATCACCAATGTCGAACTCGCCGATGCAGTCGGCTTATCGCCAAGCCCTTGCCTGATTCGCGTGAAGCGTCTGGAAAAGGCGGGCTATATCGTGGGCTACGGCGCGCAGATTCAATTGGAGAAGCTCGGCGACATTCAGGTGGTCTTCACCGAAGTCACGCTGGCGGATCACCGGCGCGAAGACTTCATCAAGTTCGTGAATGCGGTGAAAGACGTGGACGAGATCGTCGAATGTCATCTGGCGAGCGGCGGCTACGACTATCTGCTGAAGTTCGTCACGCGCAGCGTGAGCCATTATCAAAACATCGTCGAAGGGCTGCTGGAGCGGGATATCGGCATCGAGAAGTACTTCAGCTACGTCATCATCAAGACGGCGTTCGCGAAAACGCATTACCCGCTCGAAACGCTCTTCTCGCCAAGCCAGCACTGACCACCGCAACGCGCATTCACGCGCGTTGTTATCCTTGTTTCCTGTATTGAAGCTTCGAACGCTCGCGCCGCGGGCGGGTCGGCGCACGACCCTCGCGCGCGTGGTTCCTGACTAAACGAAAGCGGAGATCCTCATGTCCAGCAAATATCGTATTGCGGTTATTCCCGGCGATGGCATCGGCAAGGAAGTGATGCCCGAAGCCATTCGCGTGCTCGATGCCGTGAGCAAGCGCTTTGACATTGCGCTCGAATACAAACATATCGAATGGGCGAGCTGTGATTACTACGCGGCGCACGGCCAGATGATGCCCGACGACTGGAAGGCGCAATTGCAGGACACGGACGCCATTCTGTTCGGCGCGGTGGGCTGGCCGCAGACCGTGCCCGATCATATTTCGCTGTGGGGTTCGCTGCTCAAGTTTCGCCGCGAGTTCGACCAGTACATCAACCTGCGTCCCGCGCGTCTTTTCGAAGGCGTGCCCTCGCCGCTCGCGAATCGCAAGGCGGGCGACATCGACTTCATGATCGTGCGTGAAAACACCGAAGGCGAGTATTCGTCGGTCGGCGGCGCGATGTTCGAGGGCACGGAACGCGAGTTCGTCTCGCAGACCTCCATCTTCACGCGCAAGGGCGCGGAGCGCGTGCTGAAGTTCGCGTTCGATCTCGCGCAACGCCGCGAAAAGACCATCACCGTGGCGACCAAGAGCAACGGTATCTCGATCAGCATGCCGTGGTGGGATGCGCGTGCCGCGGAGATCGCGGAGCAGTATCCGGACGTCAAGTGGGACAAGCAGCATATCGACATTCTGTGCGCGCGCTTCGTCTTGAGCCCGGATCGCTTCGATGTGGTCGTTGCCACCAATCTCTTCGGCGACATTCTTTCGGACCTCGGGCCGGCGTGCACCGGAACCATCGGCATCGCGCCTTCGGCCAACATGAATCCAGAGCGCAACTTCCCGTCGCTGTTCGAGCCGGTGCATGGTTCGGCGCCCGATATCGCGGGCAAGGGCGTTGCGAACCCGATCGCCATGATCTGGTCGGCCGCGATGATGCTCGACTTCCTCGGCAACGGCACGGGCAAGGAGCGCGAGGCCCACGACGCGATCCTCGCCGCCATCGAGGCAACGCTCAAGGAAGGCCCGCACACCGGCGACCTGGGCGGGAAGGCGAACACGACGCAAGTCGGGCAAGCCGTCGCGCAACGTCTGCTTTAAAGGAGCCGCCATGAGCCATACATTGAGCGATCTGATCCGCGCCGATAATTTCATCGATGGCAAATGGGTGGCGGCCGCCGACGGCAAGCGCTTTGCCGTGACGAACCCGGCGACGGGCGAAGTCATCGTCGAAGTAGCCGACAGCGGCGCCGCCGATGCCCGCGCCGCCACCGATGCCGCCGCGCGCGCGTTTCCCGCTTGGCGCGACACGCTGCCGAAGGATCGCGCGGCGGTGCTGCACCGCTGGCACACGCTGATCGTCGAGAATGCCGACGCGCTCGGCGAGCTCATCTCGCTCGAACAAGGCAAGCCGCTTGCCGAAGGTCGCGGCGAAGTGCTGTACGGCGCGTCTTATGTGGCGTGGTTCGCCGACGAAGCCACGCGCATTTACGGCGACATCATTCCGCAACAGCAGCGCGGCAAGCGCATGAGCGCGGTGAAGGAGCCGGTGGGAATCGTCGCGGCCATCACGCCGTGGAACTTTCCGCTCGCGATGATCGCGCGCAAGATCGCGCCCGCGCTCGCGGCGGGCTGCACGGTCGTCGGCAAGCCAGCCGAAGACACGCCGCTGACCGCGCTTGCGCTCGTCATGCTCGCGCACGAGGCGGGCGTGCCGGCGGGCGCGTTGAATCTCATCAGTTCGTCGCGGGAGAGCGCGGTGCCCGCGGTCGCCGACTGGCTTCAGGACAGCCGCGTACGCAAAATCACCTTCACGGGTTCGACTCCTGTCGGCAAGTATCTCGCGCGCGAGTCGGCGGATACGCTGAAAAAGCTCTCGCTCGAACTCGGCGGCAATGCGCCTTTCATCGTGTTCGATGACGCCGATCTCGACGCGGCGGTGACCGGCCTGATGGCCTCGAAATTCCGTAACGGCGGACAGACCTGCGTGTGCCCGAATCGCGTGTTCGTGCAGTCCGGCGTGTACGAGCGCTTCGCGGACTTGCTCAGTAACCGCGTCGCTGCATTGAAGGTTGCGCCCGCGACCGACCCGAAAGCGCAGATCGGCCCGATGATCAACTCGCGCGCGGTCGACAAGATCGCCCGCCATGTCGAGGACGCCGTCGCGCGCGGCGCACGCGTGCTCGCGGGCGGCAAGCGGCTCACGGAACTCGGGGCGAACTACTACGCGCCGACCGTGCTCGCCGATGCCACGCCCGACATGCAACTGAGCTGCGAGGAAACCTTCGGTCCTGTCGTGCCGCTCTTTCGTTTCGACGACGAGGCCGAAGGCATTCGCGCCGCCAACGACACGCCCTTCGGCCTCGCATCGTACTTCTACAGCCAGGACGTGAAGCGCATCGACCGCGTGGCACGTGCGCTCGAAGCGGGCATCGTCGGCATCAACGAAGGCGCGCTCGCGAGCGAAGCCGCGCCTTTCGGCGGCGTGAAGGAATCGGGCTACGGCCGCGAAGGCTCGAAGTACGGCCTCGACGACTATCTGTCGATCAAATATCTCTGTCAGGGCGGTCTCGAATGAACGCGACGGCTTATCCCATTCAGGTCACGTTTCCGGACATCGGCGCGCATGAGGCCGGCAACACCGGCATCCCTTATGTGCATACCTTCGATTCGGGCGTGGCCGGTCCTCACGTGATGATCAACGCGCTCACGCACGGCAACGAAGTGTGCGGCGCGATTGCAGTCGATGAACTCCTGCGCGCGAAAGTGCGTCCGCGGCGCGGCAAGCTCACGCTCGCGTTTGCGAATGTCGATGCCTATCGACGCTTCGATGCCGCGAAGCCGGATGCCTCGCGCTTCGTCGATCAGGACTTCAACCGCGTGTGGACCGCGCAGACGCTCGACGACACCTCGCGCGATTCGAGCGAACTGCGCCGCGCCCGCGCGATGCGTCCGGTCATCGACACGGTGGATCTGCTGCTCGACCTGCATTCGATGCACGAGAAGAGCGCGCCGCTGATCGTCGCGGGACCGCTCGATAAAGGCATTGCGCTGTCGGCGCAACTCGGCACGCCCGCGACCGTGATCTGCGACGAAGGCCATCCCGAAGGCCGCCGCATGCGCGATTACGAAGGCTTTGGCGATCCGGCCAGCGAGAAGAACGCGCTTCTGATCGAATGCGGACAGCACTGGGAAGCAAGCGCGGTGGACGTGGCGCGCGACGTCACGGCGCGCTTTCTCCGCCTTGCCGACGTGCTCGATGAGGCCGATCTCCCCATTGGATGGATCAAGCCGTCACCGCCGGAGATGCTGATCGTGCGCGTGACGGAACCTGTCGTGGCAAAGAGCCTCGACTTCCGTTTCGCCGATGCCTACACCGGACTCGAAGTCTTTCCGGAAGCCGGTAGCGTGATCGGCTGGTCCGAAGGCGAAGCGGTCCGCACGCCCTATGCCGATTGCATGCTCGTCATGCCTTCGCTGCGCCAATTGCGCGCGGGCGTGACGGTGGTGAGGCTTGGGAAGATAGAACAGCGTATCGCTGCATCGCAATAACATTCGATCGACAAGACACGACCATATGAAAGTTCAGCAGATCAAGCAGAGCATCGGGCTACAAGGCCTGGAAGACTGGGGCACGGCAGGCCTTCCGGGCACACCGCAAATCAGGGTTTCGGGCGTACAGCGCGTGATTCCGGGCAGCGAGAACATCGACACCGGCGTGTTCGAATGCACGCCGGGCACGTATCGTCGCTCGGTCAAGGAAGCGGAAGTCATGCACTTTCTTGCCGGAAGCGGACGCTTCACGCCCGATGGCGAAGACACCGTGCACTTCACGGGCGGCGACACGCTGTTTTTCGCGGCGAACACCGAAGGAACATGGGAAGTCGAGGAGACCATGCGCAAGGTCTACGTGATTTTCCAGTGAAGCGTTTCTTGAATTGCAGGGCATAACCTAGGGTCATGGAGCCTCCAACAATTGCGGCGTTGCTCCAGCGAATTTGACCCAATATATTTTTGCTCAGACCCGCGTCGTTCTTGCGCGATGACATGCTCATCCGCAGTGACGGCGCGACCTGCAAGACGTCCTTCGCTTCAACCTTGTCGAGGAAACGCCGTGATCAATATTGCAAGGTTCAGTTGTTCCCGTCTCACGCTTCGCCCGCTTGCCATGACTTTCGCGCTTGGCATGGCCCTGGGCGGCGCGGCACCGGCTTTTGCCGCGGGCAGCATCACTTTCGTGTCGCAAGGCGGCGCTTATCAGGAAGCGCAGACCAAGGCGATTCTCGATCCCGCTGCAAAAGAACTCGGCATCACGATCAAGCAGGACAGCATTCCGGATGCATGGCCGCAAGTCAAAGCGCAAGCCGCTACCGGCAAGCCGATCTGGGACGTGATCGATACCCCGACGTCGAACTGTCTGCGCGGCGGGCGCGAAGGCTTGCTCGAAAAGCTCGACTTCTCGAAGATCCCCAACGCGGCCGCGATGCCCGAGCAATACCGCACGCCCTATTCGGCGGCGTACGAGTTTTATTCGACCGTCATCGGCTACAACAAGAAAACGCTCAAGAAGGTGCCGCAAAGCTGGAAGGACTTCTGGGACGTGAAAGGTTTCCCCGGCACGCGCGCCTTGCGCAACGACCCGCAGACCGTGCTCGAAGCCGCTTTGCTCGCGGACGGCGTGGCGCGCGACAAGCTCTATCCGCTCGATGTCGATCGCGCGTTCAGGAAGCTCGAAGAGATCAAGCCGAACATCACGGTATGGTGGACCTCGGGCGGCCAGTCGGCGCAGTTGCTGCACGACGGCGAAGTCGACATGACGATGATCTGGAACGGCCGCGCGAGCGCCGTGCGCAAGGACGATCCGAACGTGGACTTCACCTTCAACGACGGCATCCTGCAGAACACGCAGTTGTGCATCCTGAAGAACGCGCCGAACCTCAACGATGCGGTGCGCTTCCTCAATACCGCGCTTTCGCCGGAATTGCAGGCGAACCTGCCGACGTATATCGATTACGGTCCGGGCAATCCGGCCGCGTTCAAGACCGGCAGGATCAGCGAGAAGCGCGCATCCGAGCTGCCGAGTTCACCGGCCAATGCCGCGAAACAAGCGCTGATGCAGGAAGAGTGGTGGGCATCGGACCCGGGCATTCAGGCCAAGGCGCGGTGGCTCAAGTTCATGCAGTGAACGTGCAGCGCGCGCGTTCCGGCATGATCGATTATCTGATTCTCGGCGGCGGCTCGGCGGGCTGCGTGCTGGCCGCGCGCCTGTCGGAGGACGCAGGCAGGCACATATGCCTCGTCGAGGCGGGCCGCGACATCTCCGCGAGCACCATGCCGGACGCGGTTCGCAGCCGCTATCCGGGGCGCGCTTATCTCGATACGAACAACATCTGGCGGCAGTTGAAGGCCCGCATGAGCGCGCTCGCGCCCGTTCGACGTTATGAGCAAGCGCGCATTCTCGGCGGCGGTTCCGCGATCAACGCGCTGATGGCCAATCGCGGCGCGCCCGCCGATTACGACGAGTGGGACACGCTCGGGGCCGATGGCTGGAACTGGCAGAACTGCCTGCCCTACTTCCGCAAGCTCGAAACCGATTGCGACTTCGCCGGCCCCTATCACGGCTCGGACGGACCGCTGCGCATTCAGCGTCCGAAGTGGGCGCGCATCTCGCCGTTCGTGCGCGCCGTGCTGGATACGCTCAGCAAGAGCGGCCATCCATTACATGACGATCAGAACGGGCCCTGGCAAGACGGCGCGTTTATCGGCTCGCTCTCGGTGAGCGCGGCGGGCGAACGTATTCCGACGTCCGTCTGTTATCTCGACGATGCCACTCGCAAGCGCGTGAATCTATCGATCCGCACGGGTCTCGTCGTCGATCGCATTTTGTTCGATGGCAAACGCGCGATCGGTGCGCGCATCCTGCGGCCGGATGGCACGCACGAAGATGTGCACGCGCGGCGCGTGATCGTCTCGGCGGGCGCGATACACAGTCCCGCGTTGCTCATGCGCAGCGGCATCGGGCCGGCGCAAGCGTTGGCTGCGCTCGGCATCGAAGTATGCGCGGACCGGCCGGGCGTGGGCGGCAATCTGATGGAGCATCCGTCGATTGCGGTGTCCGCGTTTTTGCCGCGTTCGGCGCGCACGCCTTATCCCGATGAGCATCACGAGCAGGCGATCGTGCGCTTCTCATCGCATCTCGATGACACCGTGCCCGGCGACATGCACGGCGCGATTCTTTCGCGTTCCGGCTGGCATTCGGTGGGTTATCGGCTCGGCACGATCTTCTTCTGGGTCAACAAGTCGTATTCGCGCGGGCGGGTGACGTTGGCATCGGCGAATCCACTCGATGAACCGAAGGTCGATTTCGCCATGCTTTCCGATACGCGCGACCTCGAACGGCTCAAGCTTGCCTTGCGCTTCGGCGCGCAAACACTTAACGCGGCGTCGATGGATGCGCATCGCGATATCGTGTTTCCGTCGAGCTATTCGCCGCGCGTCGCAGCGGTCGCCGTGCCGGGAATGTGGAACGCGTTGCAGCGCGGCGTGTTGAGTGCGCTGCTGGATGTTGCGGGACCGTTGCGTGGATGGCTGATCCGACGCGTGGTGACGCAGGGCGTGAGTATCGCCGACTTGATGAACGATGACGAAGCGCTCACGCGGTTCGTGACACGATCGGTTGGCGGAACGTGGCATCCGTCGGGCACATGCCGCATGGGCGCTGAAAACGATCCGCTCGCCGTGACTGACGCGCGCGGCGCGGTGTATGGCGTCGATGGTCTTTATGTATGCGACGCCTCGCTGATGCCTTCGATACCCTGTGCCAATACGAATGTGCCGACGATCATGATGGCCGAGCGCGTGGCGGATATGCTGCGGGCGGAGTCGAGCGCCAATCGCTTTGCGAGCGAGGTCGGAGTGGTGGATGGGTATGGGTCGAAGCGGATATCGTAGGGCGCGAGATTGGCGGTCGCGTCACGCGCGCTACGAATCGAGGCGCGTGCGCTTGACTACTCCCCAAACCCCACAATCCCCTTGACCTCCAAAAACGCCTCCAATCCCCACTCCCCATACTCGCGCCCATTCCCCGACTGCTTATATCCGCCAAATGGCGACCCCGCATCCCATGGCGGATAGTTCACATAAACGCTACCCGCGCGCATGCGTAGCGCCACCTTCCGCGCCCGCTCCTTATCCCCGGACTGCACGTAAGCCGCAAGCCCGAACGGCGTATCGTTGGCAATCGCAATTGCTTCTTCGTCATCGCGATACGGCATGATCGCAAGCACCGGCCCGAAGATTTCCTCGCGCGCAATCGTCATCGAAGGATCCACACCAGCGAACACCGTCGGCTTCACGTAGTAACCACGTTCCAACCCGTCCGGACGCCCCAAACCGCCCGCCACCAACTCGGCGCCTTCTTCGATGCCGATGCCAATCAACCGCTGCACGCGCGTGAACTGCACGTCGCTGACGACCGGGCCCATCGTCGTGCCGTCCGCATCGGCGGGGCCGACGCGCTGCTTCGAAGCCGCACGCCGCGCGATCTCCACGGCCTCTGCATGACGCGATGCAGGCACGAGCATGCGCGTGGGCGCATTGCACGACTGACCGCTATTGCCGAAGCACGAGTTCACGCCCGCCGTCACGGCCGCTTCCAGATCGACATCGTCAAGCAGGATGTTCGCCGACTTGCCGCCCAGTTCCTGATGCACGCGCTTCACGGTCGGCGCGGCCAGCTTCGCAATCTCGACTCCCGCGCGCGTCGAGCCAGTGAACGACACCATGTCCACATCTGGATGCGAAGACAGCGCCGCGCCCACGGTCGGACCGTCGCCATTGATGAGATTGAACACGCCCGGCGGCACGCCTGCCGCATCGAGAATCTCGGCAAACAAGAGCGCATTCAGCGGCGATACTTCGCTTGGCTTGAGCACTACCGTGCAACCCGCAGCGAGCGCGGGCGCGACCTTGCAGACGATCTGGTTGATCGGCCAGTTCCACGGCGTGATGAGCGCAGCGACGCCGACCGGTTCGTGGTTGATGAGCGTCGTGCCCTTCCTGCGTTGCCACTGAAAGCGCGTGACCGTGCGCAAGGTCTCTTCGATATGCCGCTTGCCGAGCGACGCCTGCCACGCATGCGATAGCTTGGAAGGCGCGCCGATTTCACGCGTGATGACTTCGGCCATCTCGTCGTAACGCGCAAGGTACGCTTCGAGTATGCGTTCGAGCAACGCGACGCGCTCTGACACCGATGTCCGCGAGTACGTTTCGAATGCACGCCGCGCGGCTGCAACCGCGCGATCGACATCGCGCGCATCGCCGAGCGCGATCTCTGCAAACGCTTCTTCCGTGCAGGGATCGATCACGGGCAGACGTCGCGTGCCGGCCGGTTCGACCCACGCGCCATCGATGTAGAACTGCAATGAGTGTGACATGCGTTGATCCGTTTCTATAAGCGTTAAGTGCGCGCCACCGCCGAGCGCCGGCTCACGACGACGATCATCACGAGGCACAACGTAATCGCCGTGAGCATGGTGCTGATGGCCGCGATGGTCGGATCGATCTCGTCGCGCAAGGTGACGAACATGCGGCGCGTGAGCGTCTGGTTGCTGCCGCCCGAAATGAACAGCGCGACGACGGTTTCATCGAGCGCCTGAATGAAGACGAACACCGCGCCCGAGATCACGCTCGCGCGAATCTGCGGCAGCGTCACCGCCATGAAACTGCGAAAGCGGTTCATGCCGAGACTGCGCGCGACCATTTCCTGCGTGCGGTCGAAGCTGCGCAGATCCGCGCCGACCGAGATGAGCACATAAGGCAGACCCAACATGGTGTCCGCGATGATGAGCCCGCCCAGCGTATTCACGTATCCCGCTTGCGTGAACACGAAGAACACGCCCACCGCGACGATGATGATCGGTACCATCATCGGCAACATGAGGAGCGTGCGCAGATAGCGCATCGACCAGTGCGAGCCGTACTGAATGCCATAAGCCGCCGCAATACCGAGCGGCGTCGCTATCAATGCTGCGCATGTCGATGCGGCGAACGTCGTCTTGGCTGCGTCGATCCACGCGGGGTTGTCGAAGAACGCGTGATACCAGCGCAACGAATACGCGGGCGGCGGAAAGGTCAGAAAGCGCGCATCCGAAAACGACAGCGGCACGACGATCACCACCGGCACCATCAGGAACACGAGGATCAGCAGCACCGATGCGCCGAGTATGATCCGGCCGAGCGACAGTCTCTTCATTTCGCCCCCAGCGTTTTTTCGAGCGGAATCACGCGGCTCGCGAGCCAGAAGATTGCGAAGACACACAGCAACAGCACCACGCTCACCGAACTCGCCGCGCCCCAACTGTTGTAGATCTCCACATTACGGCTGACGATCATGGAGACCATCATCGACTTGCCGCCGCCCATGAGTTCCGGCGTGATATAGAAGCCCAGGCACAACACGAAGACGAGTGTCACGCCCGCGACCACGCCGCCCATCGAGAGCGGCAGGAACACGCGCATGAACACATGCAAGGGCGAACCGCCGAGACTCGCGCCCGCTTGCGACAGGTTCGGCGGAATCTTCTGCATCGCCGAATAGAGCGGCAGCACCATGAAAGGCAAGAGGATATGCACCATCGCGATGATCGTGCCGAACTGGTTATACGAAAGCTGCAAGGGCCGCTCGATCAGCCCCATGCCGAGCAGCGCCTTGTTGATGAGGCCCGTGCGCTGCAACAGCACGAGCCATGCGTAAGTGCGCACGAGCACGCTGGTCCAGAACGGCAGAATGACCATGCCGAGTATCAGCGCGCTCCATCGCGGCGAAACCGATGCCGCGAAATAAGCGACCGGATATCCCAGCAAAAGCGTCACGCCCGTCACGATGATGGACAGCTTGAACGTCAGCAGAAAGGTGTCGAGATAAGCGCCCGTGAAAACGCGCCGATAGTTCACGAGCGTGAACGCGCCTTCGTGATAAATGGACTGCCACGACAGCCACGCGAGCGGCACCACCAGCAGCACGATCACCACGAACAACGCGGGAGCCATGAGCAGCAGCATGGCGCGGTCTTCGCGTCTTTGATGGCGCACCGAGGGGTCGGTTGCGGCGGCATGCATCGGGGTTGCATCCTCTAGTATCCGTTTGGCTATCGTCATCATGCACCCACGGCGTCGAGAAACTGATACCACGCGGCGACGAGCCTCACGCCCGGCGCGCGCAGCGCATGAAAAGGCACCGGCCGCAAGCCGTCTTGCGCGAGCAGCGCGAGATCGGGCTTGTCGCCGAGGGCGAGCGCCGCTGCATGTTGCCCGACGAGGCTCGCCATGGAAATCCCCGCGCCGTTGTAGCCGAGGCAGAACGTGGTGGCGTCGTCGCTACGGCCGACATGCGGCAGCGCGTTGAAGGTCATGCCGACATAGCCCGACCAGCGGTACTCGACCGGCACGCCGTTGAGTTGCGGGAACAGCGCGATCATCGCGCGTTGCAACGCATCGAAGCCGGTTGGCTCGCCCTCCTTGCCGAAGGCATCGCGTCCCCCGAAGAGCATGCGGCCATCCACCTTGCGAAACCACTTCATCATGCGGCGCGTTTCGGCGTAGCTGCGGCGATTGATCATCAACTGCGCGTCGAGGTCGGCGGGAAGCTTCGCGGTTGCGATCATCGCGCTGCGAAACGGCACGAGTTCGCGATGATAGGCGGCGGTGGCATCGGAAAGATTCGAATAAGCGTTGGTCGCGACGATCACCTGTTTCGCGCGCACCGTGCCGCCAGGGGCACGCAAGATCACGCGACGATCGTCCGCGCGCGTCATGTCGATCACTGGTGTCGATTCGAAGATCGGCACGCCGCGCGCAGTCAGACCGTCGGCAAGCCCGCGCACGTATTCCAGCGGCAAGATGGTGCCCGCGTCCGCGCTCAACACGCCGCCCACGAAACCACGCGAACCCGTCTCGTGTTCCACTTCGGCGCGCGACTGCACGCTCATGGTCGTGTCGCCGAGTGTCGTGCGAACCCACTCGGCTTCCGCCCGTATCGAGGCGAAAGCGCGCTCGGTATGAGCGCAACGCAGACTGCCCGTGTGCTCGAATTGCGCGGCCTGCAAACCGAATTCGTCGATGAGCGCTTCCACCGCGCGCACGCCCTCGTGCGCGAGCCGATGCATGCGCTTGGCCATAGCGACGCCATGCGCGCTCGCAATCGACGGAAACGACAGCCTGAATTTCGACGACACCACGCCGCCGTTGCGACCGCTTGCGCCCCATCCGACCGGATTCGCATCGAGCACGGCGCACTCCACGCCGCGCTTTTGCAAGGCATGGGCGGCCGTCAGCCCCGAATAGCCCGCACCGATGATCGCGACTTCCACATCGAGGTCGCGAGCCAAGGGCGCCGTGGCGGCAGCAGGGCCGGCCATCGCCCGCCAGAGCGAGTCGGGTACGGGACGCGGCGTCGTCGGGGCGCGCATGATCAGGCGGCGGCGCGCAGTTCGGCCTCGACCGCATCGGCGAGTGCGCCGAGGGTCGCGAACTTGAACGTCGGCGTCGTCACGTTCTCCGGCACGGGCGTGGCGCCGAAGCCTTTCTGACCTTGACGGCGTTCGATCCAGCACGTCGCATAACCGAGCTTCGTCGCGACGCCGATGTCGTGATACTGGCTCTGCGCCGTATGCAGAATCTCGTCGAACTTGTAGCCGAACGCAGCCTGACGTCCACGGTTGTAAGCGAAGAATTGCGGGTCGGGCTTGGCGACACCGGTTTCATCGCAGCAGACGGTATCGTCGAACGGATTGCCGAGCGTATGCGCATACGCCGACAGTGCGACGCGGTCCGCGTTGGTCATCGCGACGAGCCGGAAGTGCTTGCGCAGGCGCTTCAATGCGGCAACCGAATCTTCGAAGGCGGGCCATTCGAGCACGTCGCGCTGGAACGCGGCAGCCGATTGCGCGTCGTCGGGCAGACCGAGTTCCTTCGCCAGATGCAGATAGACGTTGGCCATCTCATGGCTCGAACGCCCCGGATACTTCGCGCGGCCATCCATGTACGGCGTGAAGATCTGGTCATCGGTCAGGTCCTTTGCCTTCGGGCCGCCCAGACGCCGCACGGAATCGAGCACGCCTTTTTCGAAGTTGATCAGCGTGCCGACGACATCGAACGTCAGGACCTTGAAATCGGTGAGATTCATTGCATCATCCTTTTGCGGGTTGCGTATGAGTTGGCAACATGTGCCAGTCGAATCGCCCGTGCACAGGCGATGAAAAACCGTTCATGCGGGCACGACGATGGTGTCCGCGGGATCGAGCGCCACGATCATCTCGGCGCCCGGCTGGGGAATGCGGCGGCGCGCCTCGAAGCTGCCGGGCTGTCTCAGGCTGATGGCCGTGCCGTCTGCGAGCACCGCGAACACGCGCAGACTTTCGCCCTGATAAAGCACTTCGGTCACGCGACAGGAAAAGCGGTTGGCGTTTGCTTGCGCGTCGCCATGCGCGATGAAAAGCTTCT
Organism: Caballeronia sp. GAFFF2; assembly: GCF_023631485.1. Lineage (NCBI taxonomy): Bacteria > Pseudomonadati > Pseudomonadota > Betaproteobacteria > Burkholderiales > Burkholderiaceae > Caballeronia > Caballeronia sp. GAFFF2. Next base: position 100,713 of record NZ_JALQDA010000035.1, read on the forward strand.
CCGTCTGCACCGCGAGCAAGAGCTTCTCGCCGCGTGGCAACGGGTGCGCCGTGCGCAAGACCGTGTTGCCGAGACGCACGGCGTCGTCGCCCGCGCGGCTCACGTCGAGCAAGGTCGCCTCGCCGATGAAGCTCGCGACGAACGCATCGCAAGGACGGTCGTAGAGACGCTCGGGCGTGTCGATCTGCACGAGCTTGCCGTCTTTGAGCACGGCCACGCGGTCGCTCATGGTGAGCGCCTCGCGCTGATCGTGCGTCACGTTGACAATGGTCGCGCCAAGCCGCCGATGCAGCCGCCGCAGCTCGATCTGCATGGTCTCGCGCAATTGCTTGTCGAGCGCGGAGAGCGGCTCGTCCATCAGGATCAGTTGCGGCTCGAAGACCATCGCGCGGGCGAGCGCCACGCGTTGCTTCTGCCCGCCCGACAACTGGTCGATGCCGCGATTCTCGTAGCCCGCGAGTTCGACCATCGCCAGGGCATCGGCGACCTTCTTCGGCCAGGTGGATTTCGGCTCGCGTCGCGCACGCAGGGAGAACGCGACGTTCTCGCCCACCGTCATATGCGGAAAGAGCGCGTAGTTCTGGAACACGATGCCGATATCGCGCTTGTGCGGCGGCGCAAATGTAATGTCGCGCTCGCCGACCCAGACGCTTCCGGACGTTGGCTGCACGAAGCCGCCGAGAATGCCTAGCAGCGTGGTCTTGCCCGAACCCGACGGGCCGAGCAACGAGACGAATTCGCCCGGCGCGATGTCGAGAGAAACATCGTCGAGTGCGGCCAGCGCGCCGTAGCGCTTGGTTGCCGACCTGATCGATACGCCGGTTTTCGCTCGTGCATCCATGAGTGTCGTCTCGTGTCTTCGGGCTTGAGGATTAAGAAAAATATACGGCGCGATGTTTTTGACGGCAATTCCAAAATTGTTGGATCGGGCATAACATCAGGTCATGCCAAACCTTCGCAAGAAACTGCCCAGCGCCAACGCGCTCTTCGTCTTCGAAGCGGCCGCGCGCTGCGGTAATTTCACGCGTGCCGCGCAAGAACTTTACGTGAGTCAGCCGGCGGTCAGCCGCATGCTCGCGCGCATGGAAGACCATATCGGCGTGCGGCTTTTCGAGCGCGTGCGCGGCGGCATTGAACTGACGGAAAGCGGGCGCATTCTGTATCGCAAGATATCGGAAGGCTTCAATGGCATAGAAAGCGCCATCCGCGAAATCGAGGCACGCGCCACCGGCGTGGAGTCGGTCACGCTGTCGGTTTCCACCGCCTTCACCACGCACTGGCTGATGCCGCGCATGAGCCGGCTCAATCAGGCGTTTCCTTCGGTGGACCTGCGCTTTCAACTGATCTCGGGGCGCATTGGCGGGCCGCTCGTCGATGTCGATCTCGGCATGCGCTTCCTTCACGATGAAGAGATCGACGAGAACGCCGTGCTGGTCATGCCCGAAGCGCTGCTGCCGGTATCGAACGAGCGATACCACGAAACCGCGTGCACCGAAGCGGGCCGCGCGCATGGCGATACGGTGATCGTCATGGACGACGGCGAACGCGGCTGGCATGAGCGCTTTCATGCGTTCGCCGACCAAGAGCGGCATGTCGCCGGCATGCTCAGTTTCAACGACTACGCCATCGTCGTGCAGGCCGCGTTGCTTGGGCAAGGCATGGCGCTCGGCTGGCTCAACGTGGCGTCTCACTGGCTCGCGCAAGGCGCGCTCGTGCCGGCGGAACTGGAACTCATCGTGACGAGCCGGCGCTGCTGCCTCGTCACGCCGCCGAACCGGCCGTTGCGGCCTATCGTCGCCGACGTGCGCGACTGGCTCATCGCGGAGACGCTAGGCGACATGCGCGTCGTCGAGAGCAAGTATCCGCGGCTCGGTCTTCGCGACGCCCTTAAGGCAACCGGCATCGAGCTTGGCTGAACGCGTGTCCGCATGGTCGCGTGCGTGCTCGCGTGCGTGCTCGATGAACGTACTCGGCGTCATGCCGCACAAGCGCTTGAAATGCCGCGCGAGATGGCTTTGATCGAAAAAGCCGACTTCCGTCGCCACCACCGATCCCGGCATGCCCGCGAGCAACAGACTCTGCGCACGCCGCACCCGCACGCGGCACAGATACTTGTAGGGCGAAAGCCCGATCTGCTCGCGAAACACGGTCGCAAAGCGCGACACCGACAACGCCGAGACATCGGCGAGCTGCGCAAGACTCACGGTCTTGTCGAAATTCGCTTCGATATAGGCGAGCGCGTTGCCGAGCACGGCGGGCTTGATGTTCGCGTGGCTCTCGTGGTTCATGAAGAAGTCTCTGACGTGGCCGATTCCGCGTGTGCCGATGCGCCGCGCTGGAATCGTTGAATGGAGAACGAATCGAGAGGAATGGGTGTGGCGCCGGTATCGAGCAGTTCCGCGAGCGTTTCGCCCACGCCCGGCCCGATCTGAAACCCCGAGCCGCTGAAACCGAACGCATAGAAGAGGCCATCGGCTTTCGTACTCGGGCCGATCACCGGTTCCGAATCCGGCAGATAGCTTTCGACGCCGCTCCAGACGCGAATCACATGCAAGGGTCCGAGCGCCGGCACCATGCGGCGAAACTGCGCCATCTGCGCGACGGTGTTTTCCGGCAGCACGCCCGCGCGGCGCGTGGCGATATCGGCGGGACCGGGCGGGCCGCCGCCGAGCACGAGATTGCCGCGCGGAATCTGGCGGAAGTACACGCTCTCGGCCTTGACCGTCGTGTAGACGCCCATCGAATGCTGGAAGACATACGGCACGGGTTCGGTCACGGCCATTTGCGGGCCGCGCGCGACGAGCGGCACAGGCTCGCCGAGTTGCGTCGACAAGGTATTGGCCCACGCGCCCGCGCATACCAGCACTTGTTCGGCGCGATAGATGTCGCCCGCCGCGCTTTCCACGCGAAAGCCGCCCGCTTCTTTCTCGATATGCACCACTTCCGTGTTCTCGACGATGCGCGCTCCGAGCCGCGCCGCCGCACGCCCGAACGCAGGCGCGGCGAGTCGCGGATTGGCGTGGCCATCGAGCGGCGAAACGGATGCGGCAAGGACTTCGCGGCCGAGGAAGGGGAAGCGCTCGAACATCGCACGGCCTTCGAGCACTTCGAGATCGAGGCCGTGGGCGCGCGCTTCATCGGCATAGCGCTGAAAATACTCGGCGTCATGCGCGTGATAGCAGACGCGCGTATGGCCCGAAGGCAGGAATTCGACATCTTCGCCGAGCAGTTCCCGCGAGCGTTTCCAGGTCTGCAAGGCGCGATTGGACATGGCCAGTTGCGAAAGCGCGCGGCCCTGGCGACGCACGCCGCCGAAGTTCACGCCGCTTGCCTGCTGCCCGGTGAGACCGCGTTCGAGCACGATCACGGAACGCTTACGGCGGCGCAAAAAGAATGCGGTCGTCGTGCCGACGATACCGCCGCCGATCACGATCACATCGGCGCGCTCGTTCATTCGCTCAACTCCTTTTCGATTCCTCGATGCACTTCGTCCTGCGGCGTCACGGCCATCGGCAGCGGCTTGACAGGCGCTTGTCCGCGCAGACGTCCGACCGCTTCGAGCGGCACGCGCGCCTCGGCGGCGATGACTTCCGCGCCCGCGTGCGCGCAATATCGGCCCTGACAGCGGCCCATGCCGACGCGGGAAAACGCCTTCGCGCGATTCGCTTCCCGCGCGCCCATTTCGCGTACCACGCGACGCAATTCGCCCGCGGTGATGGCTTCACAGCGGCAGACGATCGCCTCGTCCGGAAGCGCGGCAGCAAAGCGCGCGGGCCACGGGAAAGCGGCCCGCAGGCCGGCGGCGAATCGCGTGAAGCGCGCAAGTTCGGCGCGTAATTGCGTGACGCGCGCGTTGTCGGGCGCGAGCCCCGCATCGTGCAAGGCGGCGAGCGCCGCGAGTTGTCCGGAGCGCTCGGCGGCGTCCGCGCCGCGCACGCGTGCGCCGTCACCCGCGAGATAGACGCCGGGCACGCTGCTGCGGCCATCGCCGTCGATGCGAGCAAGCCATTGCCGCGCGGCCTGATCGAAGACGAATTCGCAGCCCGCGAGATCGGCGAGCTGCGTTTCGGGACGGAGGTGATAGCCGAGCGCGACGGCATCGCAGGCAATATCGAGTTGCGCGCCGTTCGCCGTTTCAACGCGCACGCCGGTGACGCCATGTTCGGCCGTCCCGCCGATGCCAACCGGCGTGATGCCGCGATGCACCGCCACACCCGCGCGACGCAATACGCGCATCAAGCCGATCCCCTTGACGAGCGTCGATGGCATGGCGAGCAGTTGCGGCAATGCGCGAATGCGTTGTGCAAGCGTCGAGGTGTCCAGCACCGCACCGACCGTCGCGCCTGCTTTGACGTATTGCGCGGCGACGAGATAGAGCAGCGGTCCCGTGCCCATCAGCACCGTGCGCGCGCCGATTGCACAGCCTTGCGACTTCAGCGCGACCTGCGCGCCGCCGAGGCTATACGTGCCTGCGTGATGCCAGCCCGGCACCGGCATGAGGCGGTCGGTGGCGCCGCTGCACACGATGAGCGCGTCGAAGTCGAGCTTGCGATAGCGCGTGCCGCTGACGATGTGCACCACGTTCGGTTCGATGTTCCACACGAGCGTCTCGGGCAGATAGTCGATCTGCGCGCGCAAGCCGTCGAACGTGCGATGCAGCGACTGAGCGCGGACGGCTTCGCTGCCATAAAGCGTTTCATACGAGCGCGAAAACCCGTCGGGCTGCCGCCGATAAATCTGCCCGCCGTCGCGCCGTCCTTCATCGACCACGGTCGGACGCAAGCCCGCGCGCACGAGCGCTTCGGCTGCGCGCACGCCCGCCGGTCCGCCGCCGATGACCACGACCTTCAAACGCTCGCGCGCGGCCATACACCCTCCTTCGTCTGACCGATGCGTGTGACGATCGACATGCCTTCTTCAACCGGCGTCGTGCAGGCGCGCAGGCGTTCGCCGCTCGCGGTCCAAACCCAGCAATCCTGGCACGCGCCCATCAGGCAGAAACCGGCGCGGCGGCCATCGCCGAACTCGGAATCGCGCAAGGTGTCTTGCGCCGTCAGCAGCGCGACCATCAGCGTGTCGCCTTCCTTGGCCTGTGCGATGCTGCCGTCGATAACGATGGTCACGGGCTTGCGCCCCGTCTCCGCCACTCTCACGAAACGTGCGTTCATGCAGCCACCGCGTTGTCTTGTGTCTGCATGCGCGTGAGGTCGTCGGCCGAGCGGTGGCACAGAATGGCGGCGCCCGAAGGCAAGGTCTTGACCGATGGCGGTGTCACGTTGCACTTGCCGTCGATACGCACCGTGCAACGCGCACGGAAGCTGCACAACGCATCCACGTCGCTATCCGAGCCGAGCACGGGCAAGGCAGTCAGCGTCGATGCGCGCCGCTCGTCGAGCCAGCCCGGTTGCAGCGCAGGCACCGAATCGACGAGCAGACCCGTGTACGGGTGATACGGCGGATGCGAAAGCGACTCGCGCTGGCCCGCTTCGACACACTGGCCCGCATACAGCACGATGACTTCGTCGCAGATGGCCCGCACCGTCGAGATGTCGTGGCTGATGAACATGAGCGAGACGCCGAGTTCGCGGCGCAATTCCGCGAGCAGATCGAGAATGGCCGCGCCGACCACCGTATCGAGCGCGGACGTGACTTCGTCGCAGAGAATGAGCGCGGGGTCGGCGGCGAGCGCGCGCGCCAGATTCACGCGCTGCTTCTGTCCGCCCGACAAACCGCCCGGCTGGCGCTTCGCAATCGCTGCGGGCAGTTTCACCAGATCGAGCAGTTCCAGCATGCGCTTCCGTGCCGCCGCACCGCGCAGGCCGTGATAGAAGTTCATCGGCCGCGCGAGAATATCGGCGATGGTACGGCTCGGGTTGAGCGCGGTATCGGCGTTCTGGAACACGATCTGCACGCGCCGGTATTGTTCGAGCGTACGTTCGGAGAGCTTGGCCGGCAGCGGCTTGCCGTCGAGCAGCACGTCGCCGCGCGCCCGGTCCACCAGACCCGCGACCACGCGTGCAAGCGTCGTCTTGCCCGATCCCGATTCGCCGATCACACCGAGCGTGCTGCCACGCGCGATCTTCAGGCTCACGTCGTCGAGCACGCGCACGGCGGGCACGCCGTTCGCATCGACACGGCCATAACCCGCGCTCAGGCGGCGAATTTCCAGCAACGGCTTTTCACCCTGACTGGTGAGCGGCGAGAGTTCGGCGAGCAGCGCATCGGGGCGGCGCACCGCGCCGAGCAACTGGCGCGTGTAATCGTCGGCGGGAGCGTCGAGCACTTGCGCGGTCGCGCCGTTCTCGCGCACGCGTCCGCCGTTCAGCACGACGATGCGGTCCGCCATCTGCGCCACCACGGCCAGGTCGTGCGATACGTACACCGCCGTCGTGCCGAGTTCGCGCACCACGCGCTTGAATGCGGCGAGGACTTCGATCTGCGTGGTCACATCGAGCGCGGTGGTCGGTTCGTCGAACACGACGACGGCGGGATCGGTGATCAGCGCCATCGCGGCCATCAACCGCTGCAACTGCCCGCCCGAGACCTGATGCGGATACCGGTCGCCAATGCTTTCCGGATTCGGCAACGCGAGCGCGCGGAACAACGCGACCGCCTTCTCGCGCGCCGCCGCGGCGGACATGAGTTTGTGCAGCAACGCGGGCTCGGTCACCTGATCCATGATCGTGCGTGCCGGATTGAATCCCGCCGACGCGCTCTGCGCCACATAAGCCACCGTGCGCGAGCGCAGCGCGCGACGGCCCTTTTCACTCAGTTCGAGCACTTCGGTGTCGCCAATCTTGACGGAACCGCCCGCAATCGCGCAGCCGGTGCGCGCATGGCCGAGCAGCGCCAGCGCAATCGTCGTCTTGCCCGAGCCCGACTCGCCGATCAGCGCGAGCACTTCGCCCTTCTTCACGACGAAGTCCACGCCTTTCACGATCTCGACGACCGGGTCCGGCGCCGCGCCCGCGACCACGCGCAGGCCTTTCACTTCGATCATGTTGGTGGTCATTGCGCGCCTCCGTTGCCGCGCGCACCGTGGCGGCGCAGGCTGTCGATGAGCAGATTCACGCCGACCGTCAGCGTGGCGATGGCGACCGCCGGCATGAGCACGGCCGGCGCGCCTTCCGCCAGACCGCCGATGTTCTCGCGCACGAGCGAACCCCAGTCCGCGTTCGGCGGCTGGACACCGAGGCCGAGAAAGCTCAGGCCCGACAGCAGCAACACGATGAACACGAAGCGCAGGCCGAAGTCGGCGAGCATCGGGTGAATCATGTTCGGCAGCACTTCGACGCGAGCGATATAGAACAGCTTCTCGCCGCGCGCTCTTGCCACCTGCACGTATTCGAGCGTCATGATGTTGACCGCGAGCGAGCGCGAAATGCGGAACGCGCCGGGAATGTAGGCGAGCGCGGCGACCATCGTCAGCATGGGAATCGACGAGCCGAACGCGGCGATCACCACCAGCGCGAGCACCTTGCTCGGAATGGAGATGAGCGCATCGAAGAAGCGGCTCAGGATTTCATCGACCCAGCGGCCGGACACAGCCGCGATCAGACCGAAGAACGTGCCGATGAAACTCGCGAGCAGCGTCGCCGCAAGCGCGAGGCCCACCGTGTACTGCGTGCCGTACAGCACGCGGGACAGCATGTCGCGGCCGAGATAATCGGTGCCGAGCCAGTGCGCCGCGCTATAGCTGCCGAAGATGTCGATGGAAGTCATCGCGCCGCCTTTGTACGGCGCGACGAGCGGAGCCAGGAACGCGACCGCGAGCCAGAACACGACGATGAAAAGACCGATCAAGCCGAGCACCGAGAAGCGTCCGGCGAGACGCCGCAGCGGGCCGCGCTTCTGCACGATGACCGGCGCTTCGGCCACGTCCGGTATTCCGGGCTCCGGCTCGTACATGACCTGCGAGGCGTGTGGCACGTGAGGTGTCGAGGGACGATTCATCGTTGACGCAGCCTCGGGTTGGATACGATCTGGGCCAGGTCGGCAATCAGCACGAGCGCGAGATACGCCGCGCAGAACACCATGACGCAGCCCTGCACGAGCGGCATGTCGCGGTTGGTGACGGCATCGACCATGAGGCTTGCAAGACCGGGATAGTTGAAAATCGATTCGACGATCACCACGCCGCCGAAGAGATACGAGAGACTCAGCGCCACCGCGTTCGCAATCGGGCCGATGGTGTTGGGCAAGACGTGCCGCAACACCACGCGCATCGGCGATGCGCCCTTTAGACGCGCCATCTCCACGTAAGACGCGTTGAGCTGATCCAGCACCGCCGCGCGCGTCATGCGTGCCATTTGCGCGACGATCACGCAGCAGAGCGTCATCACTGGCATCGCGTAGACCCGCAAGAGCGCGCCGAACGACGACACATCCGAGAGATACGAGAGCGCTGGCAGCCAGCGCAGCTTCACCGCGAAGATCAGGACGGCGATGGTCGCGACGAGAAACTCGGGCACGGCCACGGTCGAAAGCGTCAGCACGTTGAGCGCGCGGTCGAGCAGCGAGCCGCGAAACATGGCCGATACGATGCCGATGAAGAGCGCCACCGGCACCGAAACCAGCGCGGTCAAACCGGCCAGCACGAGCGAATTCGGCAGACGCGAGGCGATCAGCTGACTCACCGGGAGATTGTTCGACAGCGACGTGCCGAAGTTGCCCGAGACCACGTGCACGAGCCATTGCACGTAGCGTTGCAGCGCGGGCTGATCGAGCCCGTACTCGTGACGCAGGGCCGTGACCTGCTCGGGCGTGGCCGCCTGGCCGAGCGCCTGCTGTGCGGCATCGCCGGGCAAGAGACCCGTGATGCCGAACACCACCGCCGAGACGATCAGCAAGGTCAGCAACGCGAGGCCGATGCGCGTGGCGACGAGTCGTTGCGCATGAACTTTCATCGGATATCGCCTCCGGTTTGAGGTTCGCGCGCCGTCCGTTGAGGGCGCGCGATGTCGCTTGAGACGCAGCGTGCTTTACGCCGTGAGCCAGACCTTTTCCGCGAACATGAAGCCGCCGAGACCGGCGAGCGGAATCGAGCCGAGGCCCTTGAGCTTCGCGGTGTGGGCATCGAGGGAACTCTGGAACATCGGAATGCCGATGCCGCCGTCCTCGTGCACGAGCTGCTGCATGTCGCCGTAGATCTTCTTGCGCTTGGCGTCGTCCGGCTCGCCGCGCGCGGCCACCAGCATCTGGTCGAACTGCGGGTTTTTCCAGTTGGCTTCGTTCCACGGTGCATCGGACTTGAAGAACTGCGTGAAGAGCACATCCGCGCTCGGGCGTGCGTTGATGTTGCCGTAGCCGAGCGGATGCTTCATCCAGTGATTCGACCAATAGCCGTCGGCGGGCACGCGCACCACTTGCAGATTCAGGCCCGCTTGCGGCGCGACCTGTTGCAAGAGCACGGCCATTTCGACCGAACCCTCAGCCGCCGGCGATGCGTACAGTTGCACCGGCGCGCTGCCGAGCTTCGCCTTCTGGAAGTAGAACTTGGCCTTGTCCGGATCGAACTTGCGTTGCGGCAGACCGGCCATGTAGTACTTGTTGGTCGGATCGATCGGCTGGTCGTTGCCGATCGCGCCATAGCCGCGAAACACGGTCTGGCGAATCTGGTCGCGATCCATCAAGTGCATCATGCCGCGCCGGAAATCGCTCGTGCCCGTGATGCCGCCGTCGTCGCGCACGATCAGGTCGGTGTATTGACCCGTCTTCGTTTCCAGCACGTTGAACCCTTGCGTGCCCTTGATGCGGTCCGTCGAGCGCGCGCTCACCGCGTTGATCAGTTGCACGTCGCCGGACAGAAGCGCGTTGACGCGCGCGGATTCATCGGCGATACCGATCAGCTCCACTTCATCCAGATGCGGCAGGCCCGGCTTCCAGTACTTCTCGTTGCGCACGCCGACCGTACGCACGCCTGGCGTGAATTCCTTGACCTTGAACGGACCCGTGCCGATCGCCGTCTTGAAGTCGGTGGTGCCGTCCTTGATGATGAGGAAGTGCGAATCCGCGAGAATCACGGGCAGGTCGGCGTTCGCGCCGGCGAGCGTGATGGTCACTTCGTTCGGGCCGGTGGCCTTCACGTCCTTGAACTGGTCGGCAATGGTCTTGGCCTTCGAGCCGACCGCTGCATCCTTGTGACGCATCAGCGAATAGATCACGTCCTGCGGCGCAAGCGACTTGCCGTCGTGGAACTGCACGCCGCTTCTGAGCTTCACGACCCACACGGTCGCGTCTTTCGTTTCGAGCGATTCAGCCAGCGACATCTGCGCGCCGAGATGCGAATCCAGTTCGGTCAGGCCGTTGTAGATCATGAAGCCGCGCACGTAGTCGGTGCCGAGCGCGCCCTTGGCGGGGTCGAGCGTATCGGCGGACGAAGACGATTGCGTCGCCACGCGAATCCGTCCGCCCTGCTTCGGCTTTTCCTGCGCGAACGCGGCGCCGCTCACGGAAAGCAGGCCCGTGCCGGTGACGGACAGCAAGCCGCCCGCGGTCAGCGCGCGCAGCACGCTACGGCGCGACGCGCCTTTTTTCGTCAGTTCGTCGAGCCGGATACCGGCATGGTCGACTGCATCAGGCGATTGATCGATGCTCATGAACTTCTCCGCGTGAGATTGGGGCTGAATGAATCGCCGGCTCGGTTGTTTCCGGCTGGCTGTATTTGCTTCGATGCTTCGATGCTTCAATAGAAAACGTCTTTGATCGAGTAGTACGCACCGACCAACGGCAGGAACCACGGCTTGCCCGTGTGACCCGGAATGGCGGGCCAGTCGAAATCGCGCCACGGATTGGCGTCGGCCTTGCCGTTCATCACGTCGGCCATGACCTGGCCCATGTGCGTGGACATCTGCGTGCCGTGGCCGCTGTAACCCATCGAAAAGTAGATGCCGTCGTGCTGCCCGGCGCGCGGCAGACGGTCCGCGGTGATATCGACGAGACCGCCCCAGCAATAGTCGATGCCCACGCTCGCGAGACTCGGGAACATCTGCGCGAGGTTGTCCTGCAGGATGCGGCCGCTCTTCGCATCCGAAGGTCTTTCGGATGCCGTGAAGCGCGCGCGTCCGCCGAACAGCAAACGCGCATCCGGCGTCACGCGAAAATAGTTATGCATGAGGCGGCTCGTGGTGTAAGAGCGGCGCTTGGGCAAGATGCGCGCGAGCTCTTCCGCCGGCAGCGGCGCGGTCACGATGATGAACGAGCCCACCGGCGCGAGCCTGCGTCTGTACCACGAGAAAGGACCGTGCTTGGAAGGACCGGTCGCGATCAACACTTGCTTTGCGCTCACCGCGCCGCGCGCCGTATCGATTCGAAATCCGCCGTCTTCCTTCGTGATGCCGCGCACTTCCGCCTGTTCGAAAAGCTTCGCGCCTTGCCGCACGGCGGCGTTCGCAAGACCCGCCGCGAACTTGCCCATATGCATCTGGCCACCATGACGTTGCAGCAAGCCGCCATGAAAACTGTCCGACTGCACTTCGCCGCGAACCTGTTCGCGAGTCAGCACGTCGATATCGGGATCGACTTCGCGGCGAATGAGTTCGGCGGTCCGTTCGATGTGCGCGAGATGATGCGGCTTCGACGCGAGCTTGAGCTTACCCGTCGAAACATAATCGCAATCGATACCTTCCTCGCGAATCAAACGCTCGACGGTATCGACGGCGGCCGCATACGCGCGATAACAGCCCTGCGCACGCTCGACGCCCAGTTGCGAGCGCAACGCCGCATAGTCCTGCGCCACGCCGGTGTTGCACTGGCCGCCGTTGCGCCCGGAAGCGCCGCCGCCCATTTTCCCCGCATCGAACACGGCGACGCTCGCGCCGCGTTTGGCAAGCGCCAGCGCCGCCGACAGACCGGTGAAGCCGCCGCCGATCACCGCCACATCGACCCGGCCATCGGCCGGGCCTTCCTGCGCCGCCGTGAAGGCGGGTGCGGTATCGAGCCAGTAGGAGTCGAGTTTCATCGGCGGGTCCGGAGGATGACGATTACAGGCCGAGCTCGGTGGCGAGATCGCCGATGGTGTCGACTTCGTAGTACTCGTAGTACGGCGTGCTCGGCTCGTGGCCGCGCTTGACGAACGCCTTGTGCTTCACGCCCATGTCGTGCGCGGTCATCAGGTCGTAGCGCAGGCTCGACGACACGTGCAGCACGTCTTCGGGGTTGCAGTCGAGCTGGTCGAACATGTACTCGAAGCCTTGCATGCGCGGCTTGTACGACTGCGCCTGCTGTGCCGTGAACACGCGATGGAACGGCGCGCCGAGCTTGTCGACGTTGCTTTGAATCTGGTCATTCGATGCGTTGGAGAGAATCACGAGCTTGTACTTCGAAGCGAGACGCGACAGACCTTCCGGGACGTCCGGATGCGGGCCCCAGCTCGGCACGGCGAGGTAGTACTTTTCGGCTTCGGCTTCGTTGAACTCGACGTTCATGCGCTGGCACGCACGGCGCACGGCATTGACGATGACATCGCGATACGGCTTCCACGCGCCGAGCACTTCGTCGCGGCGGTATCCGGAAAAGAATGCGACGAACTTTTCAAGCTCGGCGCCCTTCAGACGGTCGCCGTACATCTCGCGGGCCATATCGGCCATGCGGAACTTCGTCAGCGTGCCGTAGCAGTCGAAGGTGATGTACTTAGGCTCGAAATCGATCATGGTGTCAGTCCTATCGGGTAATGAACCGCAGGGTTCAGGGGCGAGGGCCAGGAAAAACGCATTTCCTGAAGAAAATTTAATCAGGGCAAAAATACTGATGTCGTTGAATGCGGGTGCTTCGACCATGCAAAACAACTCGTTTCGAGGCATGTCCGCAGCAGCTTATGCGGCGCGTTTCCGACGCACGATCGATCGTTCATTGACCGATGTCGATCAGCACGCTCTTGATGCGCAAATTGGCTTCGAAGGCTTGCCGCCCGAGGTCCTTGCCGATGCCCGAACCCTTGTAGCCGCCGGTGGGAATCACGAAGTCGCTGGTGCGGCCGTAGCGGTTGACCCACACCGTGCCCGCCTCGATGCCGCGCACCATGCGCAGCGCGCGGCCGAGGTCTGCCGTGTGCACGCCGGCGGCGAGGCCATAGTCGGGGTGAGCGGCGAGTGCGAGCGCTTCCTCTTCGCTGTCGAAGGCCTGCAAGGTCAGCACCGGGCCGAAGATTTCGTGGCGCACGGCTTCCGTTTCCTGTGTCACGCCGGTCAGAAGCGTCGGCGCATAGAACGGTCCGGGCGTCGCGGCATGCGGGCGTTCTCCGCCGCAGCGCAGCGCGGCGCCGCTCGCGACGCTGCGTTGTACGATCGCTTCGATACGCGCGGCTTGCGGCTCGGAGATGATCGGCGGCAAGGTGGTGTCGGCGGCCCAGGTCGGTCCGGCATGCAGTTCGCCGAATACATGTGCAATGCGATCGGCGAGTTCATCCGCGATCGAACGCTCGACCAGGAGCCGCGATCCCGCGACGCATACCTGGCCCGCGTTGCCGGCGATCGCACCGGCGATACGCCGCGCGACTTCATCGATACGCGGGGCATCCGCGAAGACGATCTGCGGACTCTTGCCGCCCAGTTCCAGCGTCACGGGCTTGGTGCCGGTCTCGGCGCAGGCGGCCATGATCGCGGCACCCGTGCGTGTCGATCCCGTGAACGTCACCTTGGCGATGCGCGGATGACGCACGAGCGCGTCGCCGGTCGTGCGGCCATCGCCCTGAACGACATTGAAGATGCCCGGCGGCACGCCTGCTTCGAGCGCGAGCCGGGCGAGACGCAGCACCGAAAACGGCGTCATCTCCGAAGGCTTGAGGACCACCGCGTTACCGGCCGCGAGCGCCGGTGCGATCTTCCACGACGCCATCACCAGCGGAAAATTCCACGGTGCGATGGCGCCGATCACGCCATACGGCTCGGTCATGGTCATGCCGAGATGCCGATGATCCGTCGCCGCGACCTCACCGCCGATCTTGTCGGCGAGTTCCGCGTAGAAGCGGATGCCTTCGGCGGTGAACGGCACGTCCCAGTTGAATGCATCGCGCACGGGACGCGTGGAGCCGAGCGCTTCGAGCGGCGCGAGCGTGGCGGCGTCGGCGGCAACGAGATCCGCGAAACGGCGCAGCACGCGGGACCGCTCGCGGGGCGCGCAGCTTGCCCAGCCGCTCGTGCGCCACGCGGTGTAGGCGTTCTGCACGGCGTGGTCGATCATGGCCGCATCGGCGACTGGAATGGATGCGTACGCGACGCCATCCGAAGGCCGCGTGACGTCGATGCGCGTGGCGCCTGCATCGACGAACTCGCCACCGATGAAGTGGCCGCGCGGCACGGCAATGACGGCGGGATCGAAACGGTCCATGTGCTTGGGCCTTGTATGCGTTGATGTCGTATGAAATCTTAGGTCCGAAGGCCCGGCATAATTCGCTGACAAAATTGCGCAATCGGCATATCGGGCGCGTTCTTGCACGCCTAACCCGTGGTTTTGCATTGCATCAAAAGCGCAACGCTTGATAGGAAGATCGTCCTAGTCATGCGCGTTGTGCGATGTCACAGTCGCGATAACCGTCTATAGAACGCTCAGAACCAGGAGGCCGGCGTGCCCGACTCTAATCAGCACGATGCGATTCGATATCGCGCTTTCACGCCCGACGACATCGCGGCAGGACACGCGTTGTCGAGCGCCGTCCGGTGGCGGCATCGTCCGGACGACTGGCGATTTGCCGCGCAGACCAGCAGCGGCATCGCCGCCGTCGACGCTTCCGGCGCGGTGGTCGGTACGGCGCTCGCGTGGAAGTTCGGTGTGGAGGCCGCGTCCATCGGCATGTTCATCGTGTCGCCGGAGCATCAGCAACTCGGCATCGGCCGTGAGCTGATCGAGCGGCACATAGGAGAACTCGGCGCGCGCACGGTCGTCATGCATGCGATCGGTTCCGGGCTCGCGCTATGCGAAACGCTCGGCTTCGAGAAGACCGGCACCATCCATCAGCATCAGGGCGCGGCGTTTCAGCCGCCGCTCGTTTCGCTGCCGCCGGGCGAGCGGCTGCGGCCCATCGGCGCGAACGACACGCCGCGTCTGGTCGATCTCGCCTCGCGTGCAAGCGGGCTGGATCGCAGCGCCGTGCTGCCGCAATTGCTCGATGTCGCAAGCGGTATCGCGCTCGATCGCGACGGCGAGTTGCTCGGCTTCGCATTGTTCCGGCGCTTCGGCGACGGTCATGTGATCGGCCCGGTGGTCGCGCCCGACTCGCCGAATGAAAGCCGCGCGAAAGCGCTCATCAGTTATTGGCTCGCGCTGCATGCAGGTATGTTCGTACGTGTCGATACCCCCGCGAGGCTCGGACTTTCGACATGGCTCGAAGGCCTCGGCTTGCCGCATGTCGACAGCATCGAGCGCGTGGTGCGCAATGGTCCCTTGCCCGTCGATGCCACATCGATCGAATACGCCATCGCCAGTCAGGCGTTAGGTTAGGGCTTGTCATCGCGAGCTTGCCGCTTCCCCGTCCGATGCTTTATATAGTGAGTGGCCGCGTCGTTTGCGAATGGACGCACTCCACGCACCGAACAGTTCGACGGAGCTTCGACATGGTTCGTCTCGTGATGATTCTTCTCGGCGTGGACTATCTGCGCACGCGCTGGCGCGAAGTCATGGTGCTCGGCTTTCTGAGCATCGCGCTGGGCGGAGTCATTTTCGTCGATGCCCTCGACGGCTCGCTGTACTTTCCCATCATCCCGTTCGCGCTCGCCTTGCTGCTCGAAGGACTCGCCACGCTTGCGGTTGCATGGACCGGCATGGGCGGGCAACGCACGCTGCGCTACGTTAAGAGCGCGGCGTTCTCTTTGTCGGCGCTGCTCGTGCTGATCGGCGGCGAGCGCGGCAACTTCGTGCTGTCGCTCATCTTCGGCACGCTCTTTCTCGTGGATGGCGCGTTGCAGATCGTCTCCGCGCGCGTGGTCCGCTATCGCCGCTGGAAGCTCGCGATGGCAGGCGGCGTGTTCGAGATCGCCATCGCCATTTTCTTCTACCAGCCGTATCCGGATTACTACGCGGGCACGGTGGCTTATTGCGTGGCGTTCGGCCTTTTCTTCGGTGGATGGAACATGCTGCTGCTCGCCTCGCGCGTGCGGCGTCTCGCGCGCAACCCCGCAGCCGATGACGCCGCGGCCGCCGCAGCTGCATCGCAGGCGTCCGTGCAGGCGGCACGCACGCCGGTCGCGGGCGTCGTCTGGGACGGCCCTCCCGGACCCGACGAAGCCGCCTTGACCGTGCATGTATGGACGCCGGTCGGCACCGCGAAGATGCAGCCGCGCAGGCAGTTGATCATCGACCGGTACATTGCCGCCGTCGACCGCAACGGCACCATCTCGACCGGCCATGCCGCGCTCGAAACGCCCGAGGGCGTGTATATCAGCCTGTATCCGGCGGTGGAGATAGACCGCTCGCCGGACGAGTTCTCGCGCCTCTTGCGTGCGACCCGCGATAACGATGTGCCCGGCATGTTTCAACCCGACTACGCGACCGAATCGAAAGCATGGTGCCCGTCGACGCAACAGGTACGCATCCGCAATTACGATCCCGAAAGGCTCGCGCGCTTCTGGCAGGAATATCAGCGCGACACGACCTACAACCTCACGTATCGCAACTGTTCGAGCACCGTGGCGCGCGCGCTCGAAGCGGCCATCGAAGGCGCATCGGCGCGTGTGTGGGGCAAGCGCGGCGGGTGGAATCCGCTCGTGCGCATCATGACGACGCCCGAGCTATGGGTGGCGGCGCAAGTGCGCAAGCGCGCGGCGACCATGGCGTGGACGCCGGGCCTGACGCTCGACTACGCGCGCGCGCTCAGCATGTTGGCCGATCCGCGCCGTTCGGGCTGGGTGAAGATGGCGCGCATTGCGCTGGCGACGATGTATCGATCGCGTCAGCGCTGGCGTGCGGAAGAAGAGGCGGCGCAAGACGCCGCCGCGCAAGCCGGGCAAGTGAAGGAACCGGGCTGAACGCCAACCTTCAAAGCGTCATGCCGCCCGCTACCTCGATCACCGCGCCGTTGACGTAACTGGCTTCGTCGCTTGCGAGGAACGCATAGACATTCGCGACTTCCTCGGGCTTGCCGAGACGGCCGAGCGGCACATCGGCGCGCATCTTTTCTAGCACTTCGGCGGGGATGGTCGCGAGAATCGGGGTATCGACGAAACCGGGTGCGACCGCATTCACGCGGATGCCCTTCGGCCCGAGTTCACGGCTCCACGTTTTCGTGAAACCGATCACGCCGAACTTGGCCGCCGCGTAATTGGTCTGCCCGAAATTGCCGTAGATGCCGACCACCGAACTCGCATTCAGGATCACGCCCGAACCTTGCGCGATCATGCCATCGGCCACGGCCTGGCTCGCGTGAAAGACGGCGCGCAGATTCACGTCGATGACATCGTCGAATTGCTTGAGCGTCATTTTCTGCAGGCGTGCGTCACGCGTGATGCCCGCATTGTTCACGAGCACGTCGATGCGCTTATAGCGGTCGCGTACCGTCGCCACCATCTCGTCGACGCGCTCACGATCCGACATATCGACGCAGAATGCGCTCGCTTGGGCGCCCGCTTGCCGACACGCTTCGACCACCGCTCCCAGCGCTTCCGCGTTGCGGTCGCATGCCGCGACGATCGCGCCTTCCTGCGCGAACTTGAGTGCCGTGGCCGCGCCGATGCCCTGCGCCGCGCCCGTGATGATCGCTACTTTTCCTTTCAGTCTCATTCGTTCGAACCTTGTTTTAAGGGAAAAACTGGAGTTATTTCGACGATGAATCGGGCACGCCATACCCCGCCAGAAAGAGATCCACCGCCGCTTCCGCCACCCGCTTCTGCTCGCGCTTGGACAAGGGCGATTGACCCATCGTGACCTGCGGCCAGAACGCGAATCCCTTGACGATGCCATGCAACTGCTGCGCCGCGAACGCCGGGTCCGACGCCACATTCAGGCGGCCATCGGCGGCGGCGGCGCGTATCCATCGCGTCAAGTCTTCTTCGCGCTCGCCAAGCTTGCCGACCATCTCCCGCGCGCGCTCGGGCGAATGAATGCCCTCCGCAATCGCCACTCGCGCAAGCGATAAAAACGCGGCGTCGTTCAACAGATTCAACTTGCGCGCAAGCAGGTCGAGCAACTGCGCACGCAACGGCGATCGAGGGTCGTAGGCAGGAGCGTCGTCGGACTGGCTTGCGGTCCACAACTGATGGAGGATCGCCGCGAACAGCGCGTCCTTGCCGTCGAAATGGTTGTACACCGTTCTCTTCGATACCCCCGCGCGCGCCGCGATGCGGTCCATGCTCGTGGCGTCATAACCCGAGGCGATGAATTCCTCAACCGCCGCGCTCACGATGGCGGCGCGTTTGCGGTCGGTCAGACGAGGTTGGTCAGCGTTCGATTCCATCAGGCAATTTTACACTGAGCGGTTTACTTTCATCTCGGAAATAAACTACACTGGGCAGTCTACTTTCCTGCTGCACCAACCGGATGCCATTTGCCATGACGTCGATTACCGCCTCGATCAGCCGCGCGCTCGGACTCACCGCAGCCAGGCGCGGACGCGAACTGTCGCATACGTCGCCGCAGCATGACGGCGAGCGCTTTTGCAATGTCAAGCCGCGTCCGGCCGAGGGCATGGGCAAGACCTTGCGCATCATGTGGAACATGATCGTCAACAAGCCGCGCGGCACCGCGCCCGTAGAGCCGCCGGCCGTGCTGACACTGACGCGCGCGCAACTCGATGCCGCGCCGGACCGCAGCCTCTTTCGCCTCGGCCACTCCACGCTGCTCTTCAAACTGCGCGGCGAGTTCTGGCTGACCGATCCAGTGTTCGGCGAGCGCGCATCGCCGTTCCGCAATGTCGGGCCGAAGCGTTTTCATGCGCCGCCCATCGCGCTTGCCGACCTGCCGCCGTTGCGCGGCGTGATCCTTTCACACGATCACTACGACCATCTCGACCGCGAGACCGTGCTTGCGCTCGCCGCGACGACGGACGTGTTTCTGACGCCGCTCGGCGTGGGCGACAGGCTGATCGAATGGGGCATCGACGCGAGCAAGGTGCGCCAGCTCGACTGGTGGCAAAGCGTGGAGCTAGACGGCCTCGCATTCACCGCGACGCCCGCTCAGCACTTTTCCGGCCGCAGTCTCTTCGATGGCAACAGCACGTTGTGGGCGTCGTGGGTGATCGTCGATGACGCCTTGCGCGTGTTCTTTAGCGGCGATACCGGCTATTTCGATGGATTTCGGACCATCGGCGAGCGGCTCGGACCGTTCGATGTCGCGTTCATCGAAACCGGCGCCTACGACGCGCAGTGGCCCTACGTGCACATGCAGCCCGAGGAGACCGTCCAGGCGCACGTGGACTTGCGCGGCCGCTGGCTCGTGCCCATTCACAACGGCACGTTCGATCTGGCGATGCATCGCTGGCAGGAACCGTTCGAGCGCGTGACTGGGCTCGCGCTTGCACGGGGTATCGCGCTGGCGACGCCGCGCATGGGCGAGCGGCTGAATCTGGTCGAGCCGCATCGCGGTGATAAGTGGTGGCGCGAAGTGCCGGAAGTCGAGACGGTGAAGACAGGATGGCGGTGGTGCGCGGGACGTGAGTCTTCGTGATGCTCGTTGCCGCAGCGGTTGTCGCTTCGCATGGCGTTGAAGCGCATCTGTCCTAAAAGGAATAAGGCCGGGATATCACTCCCGGCCTTTGCGCTTACTGCGCCATCGCGCCCGAAGCCGCGTGATCCTTGCTCATCTTGTCGTGCTTCTTCATCTTGTCGCCCTTGCCCATCGAGTCATGCGACATCGCGTCCTTGCTCATGGGATCGTGAGACATGCTGTCCTTGCTCATCGAGCCCTGCGCCATCGTATCGCTTGCCTGCGCGTAGGCGGCCGTCGTGCCGATTGCAAGGACCGCGGTGAAAACTGCCGTCATCAATTGCTTCATGCTACTTCTCCTTGAGTGAGTGAGGTTGAGTCTTTTGCTCCGGCCAAAGCCGGATTTCAACGAGCGGCGATCATGAACCGCCGAACCAGTTGTAGCCCTGGTCGACCCAATAGCCGCCGGGATACGTGTTCGTGACGAAGATCTCGACGATATGCTTCGGGTTCTTGTAGCCGAGCTTGGTCGGCATGCGAAGCTTCATCGGATAACCGTATTTCGCCGGCAAGCGTTCGCCGTCGTAATCGAAAGTGAGCAGTGTCTGCGGATGCAGCGCCGTCGGCATGTCGATGCTCTCGTAGTAGTCGTCCGCGCAACGAAAACCGACATACTTCGCCGTCGTATCCGCGCCGGCGCGACGCAGGAACTCCGAGAACGGCGTGCCGCCCCAACGTCCTACGGCGCTCCAGCCTTCCACGCAGATATGACGCGTGATCTGTTCGGCATGCGGCAGCGCGTAAAGCTGCGGCAAGGTCCATACGCGCTGCCCCGCCACGAGCCCGCTCACCTTCAGCCGATAGTCGCTGCCATTCACGCTCGGTACGTCGTCGATTCCGTAGAACGCGTTGAATGGAAACGGCCGCGTGATTTGCGCTTCCGTGTAGGTCGGTGCGAGCCGCGCGGGATCGAATAGCGCGCCTTGCACGCGGTCGTTGAGCCGCGATACCGCAGTCAAAAATGTGTTCACCGAGTCGTCGTCGGTGATCGAGCAGCCGGTGAGCATCGCCAGTCCGCCGAGCGACAACAGGCGCTTGCCGAAAAGACGCCGCGACGGCATATCGAGTTCGCGCCGCGCATCCGCGAGAATCGATGCGCGATCGAGCGTCATGATGCTTCTGTCCATGGGTTTCATCGTGGAGTCTCGTATCGGTTCAACGGCCGCGCAGCATGGTCAGAAGCGAACGCGGCACGAGTGCGACCATCGCCACATGGACGACGATGAACGCCGCCATCACCGCCATCGCGCAGAAATGGACGACGCGCGCCCGGTCATAGCCGCCCATGAGTTCGCGCAGCAGCGGAAACTGCACCGACTTCCATATCGCGAGCCCTGAGAGCACGAGCACCATCAGATCGATCACGACGACGAGATACGCGAGCTTCTGCACCGCGTTGTACTGGCGCAAGTCGCCATGCGAGAGCTTGCCGGTAAGCGCCGCGACCAGGTCACGCCATACGGCGCGTGGCGACACTGGGAAGAACCTGGCGAGGAAACGGCCGCTCGCGAGATTGAGTATCAGATAGAAGATGCCGTTGAAGAACAGCAGCCACATGGCCGCGAAATGCCATTGCAACGCGCCACCGAGCCAGCCGCCAAGGGTGATCGATGGCGGAATGACGAAGCCGGGAAAGACGGGCGATGCGTCGTAGATGCGCCATCCCGAGAACAGCATGATGAAAGCGGCAAAGGCATTGAGCCAGTGCGAGACGCGCAGCCAGAGCGGATGCACGAGTTCAGAAGGCTGATCGACAAGAGTGGTTTGCATGATCGTTCGGGGCGCCACGCGGTTGTGTTCCGAGTAATTCGTTGCCAACGCGCCGCCGGTTACAGCGACACCTTATTTTTATCGATGCAAAGAAACTGTAACCACGGGACGCTTTGCAACGAACTACCCAGGTCGACCCTTCCACTACACGACGATGACGATGAACACCGACGGCACGTTGCACGCAATCAGCGCCAATGTTGCGACGCATCTTGGCTTCGGCTATTCTGGATCGACCGATTCAGAACGTGAACGTGACCGCGCGGCCACGCAGCGCAATGCGGAATCGCCCATTCGTCGCCTCGTCAACACAGGACCCATCTTGCATGACGCGGAACACCGCCTGAAGGCTCTGTTCGTGCTCGGCCTGGACGGCGAGCAGACTGCCTACCGCGAATTCCTGCAGGCGCTGACGCGGCATTTGCGGGCTTATCTGCGCAAACGTATTCCGCAGCATCGCGAAGATGTCGAAGACCTCGTGCAGGAAATCCTGCTCGCCGTGCACAATGCGCGGCATACGTATCGGCCGGACGAACCGCTCACGGCGTGGGTGCATGCCATTGCCCGCTACAAGCTGACCGACTTCTTCCGCTCGCGCTCGCGTCACGAATCGCTGAACGACCCGCTCGACGACCATACCGACCTCTTCGCGCTCAGCGACGACGAACCCGCGCGCGCGCGTCACGACATCGGCAAGTTGCTCGAACATCTTCCTGACAAGCAGCGCTTGCCTATCGTTCATGTCAAGCTCGAAGGCCTTTCCGTCACCGAAACGGCGCGCATCACGGGGCTGTCCGAGTCGGCGGTGAAGGTGGGCGTGCATCGCGGCCTGAAGGCACTTGCCGCGCGCATCCGGGGTATCCGATGAAAACCGATGACCTGATCGATCTCCTCTCGAATGGCGCAACGCGCGTCGATCGCGCGGCCATTGCACGACGCTTCGGCGAGGCGTTGCCGCTCGGTGTGCTCGGCTCCGTCGTGTTGATGCTGATGGTCTATGGAATGCGGCCCGACTTGCGCAGCGTCGCGGGCACCGCGATGTTCTGGGCGAAGATCGCATTTCCCTCGTGCGTCGGCATCGGCGCGTTGCTCGCCGTGACGCGGCTCGGCAGGCCGGGTGCGCGCGCGGGTCATGCGTGGGCACTCGTGGTGCTACCGTTCGTCGTCGTGTGGGTCGCCGGGGCGTTCGTCCTCGCGGCCGCGCTTCCCGTGGACCGCGCGCCGCTCGTTCTTGGGCATTCGTGGCGCAGTTGTCCGTTCAATATCACGCTGCTATCGTTGCCGACGTTTCCGGCCGTGTTTTGGGCCGTCAAGGGGCTTGCACCCACACGTTTGCGGCTCGCTGGGACGGTCGCGGGCTTACTCGCAAGCTCGCTCGCCACGCTGGCGTATTGCCTGCATTGCCCGGAGATGAGCCCCGCGTTCTGGAGCGTGTGGTACGCCATCGGCATGCTCATGCCTGCCGCTATCGGCGCATGGCTCGGGCCGCGCTTGCTGCGTTGGTGATAAGACGTCGGGCTTGCTCGCCGCGCTCGCCGTGCTTTCGCGCGTGCGTGAATGAAGCGCCGGCCATTCCAAGCCATCTTTCGTCTCGATCGAAAGATCCGCAATCGGCAAGTTGGTGCAAGGAGGCAAATGGGTCAAGCGCTTTACGCTATGCTGACGGACCATTCATCGCGAGGATCGACTATGAAAACGGCGTTCAAGGCGGCATGTCTGGCAATGGCGGCCATGCCGCTTTTCTGTTCCGCACAGACCAGTTGCGACTCGAAGCGCGCCTCGATCGAAGAGGAAATTACCTATGCGCGTGCGCATGGCAATGCGAGTCGTATCGATGGCCTGGAAACCGCTCTTGGCAAACTGAACGCCAATTGCACGGAAGCGTCCTTACGCAACGAGAGCCAGCGCAAGGTCGCATCCGCGCAAAAGAAGCTCGCCGAACGCGAGCACGATCTGCAGAAAGCGAAGACCGAAGGCAAGAGCGCGAAGAAGATCGCGGAGCGCCAGCGCAAGGTGGATGAAGCGCACGCGGAACTCGCGCGTGCGCAGACCGAAGCGGCGCCTTGAAGCTTCAGCGCGAGGAAACGAGTTTCCCAATCACCGCCAGCAGCGAGACCGAGCCCTTGCGGACACGCTCCACCGGGCCTTCGAAGTCGATCCAGCCTTCGTTGAAGCCGTCGAGCATGCGCATGCGCGGCGTGGGATGCCGCATGCCCTGACTCACGAATAACGCTTCCCACTGTTCGCGCGGCACGGCTTGCGCGCGCACCGGCTTACCGAGCGTCTGCGCGAACGCCGCTGCGATATCGTTTGGGCTGACGCGTTGCGGGCCTTCGAGTTCGACATACCGCACGCCACTCCATTCCTCTTGGAGCAAGGCGGCGGCGGTGCGGCCGACGTCTTCCGTGGCAATCATCGGGATGGCGCGATCGAGCGGCTGCAGGAACGAATGGACGATGCCCTCGGCGCGCGCCGTATCGACGTCCCATTCGCTGTTTTCCATGAACCAGCCCGGACGCAGAAAGGTCACGGGAATCTCCTGTTTGCTCAACGCTTCTTCCATCAGCGTGCGTTGCGAGAGCAGATTGCTTTCTTTCGCCTGCGCACCGATGGTCGACAGACAAACGATCTTTTTCGGCTTCGCAAGCGCGATAGCGGCGACGATCGCATCGATCACTTCGCGCGCGCTCGCAAAGCCGGGCGCCGGATCGAAATCCGAGGGCGGAAGAATGAACACGCCCGTCGCGCCTTCGAACGCATGCGCGAGCGCTCGCGCATCCGTCATGTCGGCGAGCGCCACCTCGCAGCCGCGCGCCTTCCACGCGTCGCCTTTCTTCGCATCGCGCACGACCGCGCGGACCGTCTGACCCGCGTCGAGCAATGCCTTGGCGAGCGCGCCGCCTACCTTTCCGCTGATTCCCGTGATGACGTACATGATCGACTCTCCGTGTTCGTTATGAAACGATGAGTCGAATGGTAGAGCGCGCGTTCGATGCGAGAAATGGCTTTGAGGTTATTGGATTGATGACGCCGCGTTATGTCCGCCGTTCAGCCTTCGCTACCCGCCTTCACCCGCTTGCGCGCAGGCGCGTTCTTCTTGAGCTTGGTCTGGTTATAAGCGATAGCCGCGCGCACGAGCGCCTTCAAAGCGCGGGCATCGACCTTGTCGCCTTCGAGATAGTCGATGGCGCGTCGCGCGTTTCCTTCGAGGCCCGCATTGAAGAGCTGGTCCGGATCGGCAATACCCGCGCCGTGCGCGAAGGTCGGCTTCACCTTGCCTTTGTGCGCGTTGGCCACCGCGATCATGCCGTCGCACGACCAGACCGGGCTGCCCATCCACTTCCATTCCTCGATGATGCGCGGGTCCGCCGAGAGAACCACGCGGCGAATGTCCGCGAACGTCTCGCCGCGCCAGTCGGTGATTCCCGCGATCAATTCGTCGATCTGTTCCGATGCATTCATGAGTGCTCCATGTCTTCTTTTCATGCACCGAGTGATGGTACTGCACAGGGTCTCGCCGTCCCGCGAATCCGCGCACGCGCCACGAAAAAACGCCTCGGCGGTCTTTCGACTCGCAGAGGCGTCTTCCACTCTCAGGTCATGCACGAAGCACCCGCCGATGCCGCCCAGCAAATCAGGACGAAACCGACTGGCCGCGTGCGACGCGTTCGCGTGCCGACGCCGCCGAACGCGAGCGCGCCGTGCGTTTGCGCAGCCAGATCATCAGGCCAGTCGCGCTGAGAATCGCCACCATGACGCCGACGCAGCTGATGAGCACGCGTCCGGTCACGCCAATGATGCGTCCCGAATGCAACGGAAACTGCGCCTGCATGAAGATGTCGCCGGCCGACCCGCGTCCAGGAATCGACGATCCGGCGAGCTTGCCGGTGTAGCCGTTGTAGTAAAGCCAGGCGTTGCCGAGACCGCCGTCGCCGTGATCGTTGCCCGGAGCGAAGAAGCCGACGCCGTAAGCTTGCATCGCCGGAAGGTAATACAGCGCGCCGGGCGGTGCGGCGATATCGAGGCGCTTTGCATCCGCGACGGCGGTCGCGAGGACGCTTTCGACCGGCAACGCCGTGCTGCCCTTGGGCGCCGCGCGCGTGAGTTCCGGGTTATCGAACATGGTTGGCGCGAGCGGCGAGAGGCGCGAGACGAGCGGACGCACGACCGGATCGCCGAGATTCATCGATATCGAAGTGATAGCGACCATCAGCAGCAAGCCCCAGATCCAGACGCCACCCGACCGATGCAGATCGAACGTGAGCGCATAACCGCCGCGCTTGAAGCGAAACGCGAAGGACTTGCGCCATGCCTTGACGCTCGGAAACGACAGCACGAGCGCGATGCCGCTGTCGAAGAACCACAAAATCCCGACGATGCCGAGCAGCCACGTTCCCGTATCGATGCCGCCGAGCACCGGCAGATGCAGCGTGTAATGCAGTTTGTAGAGGAACGGCATCAGATCGATACGCGCCAGCGACACCGTGCCCCACAGCCGCTTGCCCTGAATGACGCCCGTTGCCGGATCGACCGCGACCTGACTGTAATCGACATCGAATGGCGCACCCGTTGCCGGGTTCGTGCGCGGCGTGACGAGCATCTGCAGCGTGTGGCCGGGTTCGGCGCCGAGTTGCAGATACGTCACCTGAACGCGCGGATCGGCGGCTTCGACCTTATGCGCAAGTTCGAGCGCCGGCAACGCGGCGCCTTCCGTGCGCGCGTAAAACAACGCCGGATTGAGCCACGCGTCGATTTCGTGATCCCACGCGATCACCGCGCCCGTGAGACCGGACACGAACAAGAAGAGCGCTGTCGCGACGCCGAGCCATCGATGGAGCCGAACCAGAACGGGCCGCACGTCAGCACGCCTTCAGAAGATCATTCAACGCAATTGCCAACATGCCAGCGACGCTCGTCAAATAAGAATGGTTCGCATTCTACGGCTCGCGCATGGTATCGATCAAGGTTTTTGTAAGCTGTTGTTGCATTCAGCATGGGCTTGTTTGCACTTGATGGGGACATCGGCCATGCAGCACGAACAGCGCGAGCGCACCCGCATGAACTAGAATCCGAGCAGCACGAACCCACTTTCCAGCGCATTTCTCAATGAACGAGCCTTTCGACGAAGCCGCGCGCGATGCCGTTTATCGCGCAATCCACGAACGGCGCGACATGCGCCATTTCACGCGCGAACCGGTCGCGCAAGACGCGTTGAAGCGTATCGCCGATGCCGCGCTGTGTGCGCCGAGCGTCGGCTTCATGCAGCCTTGGCGCATGCTGCGCATCACATGCGATGCAACGCGCGAAGCGCTTCACGCTATCGTCGAACGGGAACGTGTCGCCACCGCCGATGCCCTCGGCGAGCATCGCGACGCTTTCATGGCGCTCAAGGTGGAAGGCATGCGCGAATGCGCGGAAATCATCGTGATGGCGCTCATGGACGGACGCGAGGCGCACGTCTTCGGCCGGCGCACCTTGCCGCAGATGGATCTCGCGTCGGTGGCGTGCGCCATCCAGAACATGTGGCTTGCGGCGCGCGTGGAAGGCATCGGCATGGGATGGGTTTCCATCTTCGATCCCGACGACGTCGCCGACCTGCTCGGCATGCCGGAAGGCGCGCAGCCAGTCGCGATTCTCTGCTTGGGACATGTCGAGCGCTTTTACGACGAACCCATGCTCGAAACCGAAGGCTGGGCCAAGCGCCGTACCAGCAAGGAATGCGTGTTCGAGAACCGCTGGCCGGCGGCATCGGATCAAAGCTGATGGCTGGACCGCGCGTTGCGCACTACAAGTGACGCGGCGGCGCGGTGATCCTTCACATCAATCGAGTGAGTTTGGCGGCGATTGGCGAACGATTGGCGCATCCGTCGGACGCCATCGCGCGTACCAATCTGATACGCGGTGGTCCGATGCACGCTGTCCGCCATATTCGCCAGACGATTCAAGGAGGATCACGCTCTCATGCTCCGCTACGCAGACCGCATTACGTTTATTGGCGCGGGTGTCATCGTGCTGTCCTTGCTGGCCGTCAACCTGCTGCCCAAGCAGGACCGACGCAGCGACGACAGGACGAACATGATGTCGCGCGACCGCGGCGCAGTCGTGCGCGGCAGCGTGCGCGAGGAAACGCCGGAGCCTGCAAAGGCGCCTGTCGTAGCCGTCGCCGATGCGCGTCTCCAGACCGAAACCGCGACCGCAACGGCAACCGCAGCCGAAATTACACGCGATGAACCCGCGACCAGGCCGGTTGCACAGGCAGAACCGGCGCGCGTGCATCGCGCACAGAAGCGGACATTGGAAACCAGAAAGACTGCGCGCGAAAAGCATCGCGGTAACCATGCCGTCGCGCAAACCCGCGTGGCGCCGCTTGAAGCCGCGGCGGTGCGCGCGCCTGTGCCGCCCGTGCAACGCGCGCCGCTCGAATCCGCGGCCGCGAATACGCTCGATAAACCCGCGCGCGCTCCGGCCACGGATGCGCCCATGCCAGTAGCCGCGAAACCAAGCCCGGTTGCTAACGCGGCGCCGGCTTACGTCGTATCGACTCAGGCGCCGAAAACGCGCGCCGAAGTGCAGGACGAGTTGCGCCGGGCGCGCATGAACGGCAACTTGCCTCGCTTCGGCAATCCCGATCCTTACGGTCCCGGTGGCACGCCGAGCGCGACGGCGCCCTAACCGGCGTCAGCGCTTTTCGACTTCGATCGCCTTTGCATAACCCGTCAGTTCGAGATAGCCGCGCCCCCGTTGAGCGGGCGCGAAACCTGTTCCTGTCAGCGTCACCGCGCCCTCCCAGTAAAGCGCGCCGGTGGAATCGCGCGAGTCGAGTTCCTGATCGTCGATGAGCGGTGCAAGCTGCCATTGCAGCGCGCCAACGCGCACCCTCATCGCCACGGGATACGTCGTGCCCGTGCGCGGCGAGCGCCATTGACGTTGCGGCGTGAAGTCGACGTCGGCGGGGCCGTATTGTGTCGCGTGTCCGGCGGCATCGCGTAATGCGGCATGCGCCCAGATCGCGTGGCCGTCGCGGCTGCGCACCTTGAAGGCCATGAGTGCGGAGCCGTCGTCGAGATTCGCGCCGAGCCAGTCCCAGCCGGATGCATCCGACGAAAGCAGCGTGCTCGACCATTCGTGATCGAGCCAGGCCTTGCCGGTGACGGCGACCGTATCGCCTTTTTTCTCGGATGCCGACGGCCGCGTGACGCTTCCGCTAACGCTCAATTGCGGCTCGCTGTAGTAGTAGCTCGCCTGCGCGGGAAGCGGGCCCTTCTGCGAGTAGCCCGCATCGCCTTGCAGCATCGGCGGCTGCGTCGGCGCCAAGACGAGATGCAATGCGAAGCCGGCGGCATCGGCGCTGACGGTGTAGCGGCCGTCCGCTGCGCGCGTCATGCGCCATGAATCGAGCTTGACGTCGGTGTTGCCGTTTTTCGCGTAGGCGAGATCGAAGCCTTGTCGCGCGACGTTCTGATCGTGCACGAGGCGGCCGTGCGCGGGATCGCTCAGGGCGGCATGCGCGATGATGAGTTGCGATGGATCGAAAGCACTCGTTGGCTCGCCCTTGCCGGTCTTCGAACGGAAGAAGGTGATCTGGAAGCCCATCGGCTTGTGATCGGGTGTTTCGAGCCAGCCGGTTGCGTACCACCATTCGGTGCGGTAAGCCGGGTGGGAGCCGGTGTCTTGGGGCCATTGAATGGAGTGGCCGGGGCTGACGGATGCGAATTGCCGGTCGGCGGCGCTGGCTGTGTCGGACGTCTCCGTGGTGCTTGCCGCATTCGCCGCATCTGCCGCATCTGCCGCGCCTGCCGCGCCTGCCGCATCTGCCGCGCCGGCGACGGTCGCCAAAAGCATCATCGTCGAAAGCAAAGACGCACGCATCACCAATCCTCCCGCACCGCGCGCACGGCATCGATGGACACCGCGCGTCTTCCCGCCAGCACCGCCGTCGCGCATGAAGAAGCGAGCATCACGCAGCCGATGATCGCGATCATCGACCAGGGCACATGCAGTGACATCGTCCAGTGAAACGACTGCGGATTGACGATGAACACGAGAATCAAACTGATCGCGAACCCAAGCACGCAACCCATCGCAATACCGAGCAAGGTAAGCAAGCCGCCTTCGCTTGCAAGCAGCGCCAGGATCTGCCCGCGCGTGACGCCGACATGCCGCAGCATGCCGAACTCGCGAGCGCGCGCAAGTGTCTGCACCGAAAACGTCGCGCCCACGCCGAACAGGCCGATCACGATAGCCACGCCTTCCAGCAAATAAGTCACCGCGAAACTCCGGTCGAAGATGGTGAGCGTGCGCGCGCGGATGTCGCCCGGCTGCGAAAATTCGAGCGCGACGCCGAACGGCAAGCGCTTCAGCGCGTCGATCACCTGTGCGGCCGGCACGCCCTTCGACAGCGTGATGCCGGCGTCGGTCGCGGTGGAGTCGCCCGTGATGCGGCGGTAATCGGCGAGCCGGATCTGCAACGCGCCCGTCTGCCGCACGTAGTCGCGCCAGATGCCCGCGATGACGAAGCGCTCCTTCGCCGCGCCGACCGGCAACGCAATGCGCTCGCCGACCCGATAGCCATAAAGATCGACCGTCGCCTCCGACGCCCATACCGGCGTCTCGTTCGGTTGCCACAACGAAGGCGGCAGCACGGAACCCGTCATCTGCAACGTGGCGCCCGGATCGGCGGCATCGATTTCGCGTGCAATCAGCACGATAGGCGGCTTCGCCGAATCGAGCGTCACCTGCGAGGTGCGCAAAAACGCCGTGTGTTCGATGCCCTTTGTCGCCGCGAGTTGCGCCTGCTCGGCCGGACGCAAGCCGCCCGTATCGCCGCTCGACGCCATGCGCACGTAGAGATCGGCGGAGAGCAGATGCATGAGCCATTCTTCCACCGACACGCGAAAGCTCGCCACCATGATCGCCATCGCGACGATCAGCGTGAAGCTCGACAGTACGCCGCCCATGGCAATCGACGCTTGACCGGGCGCATTCGCAAGCCGCGCGAGCGCGAGCGTGGCGATCGTGCTGCGCGCGCGCGGCGCCTTATTCTTTCGCGATGCATACCCGACGCTCGCCGCACGAAACACGATGGCCGTCAGACGCGGCATGAGCGCGATGCCACCGACGAGCAGAAACGCGACGGCGAGATAACCGGCGATGGGGGCATCGAAGACAGGCGGCACTTGCGTCAGCACCACGCCGAGCGCAAGACAGATCAACGCCGGCCACGGCTTGCGCAGCGGCGTGAGCGCGGCTTCCTCGCTGCCCGCCTTGAGCGCGGGCGCGGGCCGCGCGCGCGCCGCTTCGAGCGCGGGAACGAGCGTCCCCGCCAGCGCCACGCCAATCCCGAGCGCAAGAAAGATGGCCGTCGCAAGCGGTTCGAAACCGACCCGCGGCTGCACGCCCGGAAAGTAGCCGCCGCCTAGATCGCTGCCGAAAAAGCGCAGCGCCACCGCCGCCACCGCATAACCCAGCGCAATGCCGATGATCGCGCCCCCCACGCCCAGCAATGCGCCTTCGAGCATGATCTGCCGCACGAGTTGCCTGCGCGTCATGCCGAGCACGCGCAACATCGCGAATTGCGCGCGGCGGCGCACGACGCCCGCCGCTTGCGTCGAAAACACCAGAAACGCGCCGGTAAAAAGCGCGACGAGCGCCAGCACGTTCATGTTGATGCGATACGCGCGCGAAAGCCGGTCGGTGCGGCTTTCGACATCGCGCGTCTGTCCGACGACAAAACGCGCTCCGAGCGACTGCTGCAGCTCGCGCTGGAAGGCGTCGCGATCGACACCGCGCGCGAGTTGCAGATCGACGCGCGACAGCTTGCCCGTCATATGGAAGCGCGTCTGCACCGCCGCAATGTCCATCACCGCGATGCGCTGTCCCGGCAATGCCCGCGCGATTCCGCCCGCCACCCGCAACGGCACCTTCTCGGTCCCGCTCAACAACGCAACCTTGCCACCGGCGCGCGCGCCGAGCCATTGCAATGCGGCGGTCGACAGAAAGATGGCATCGCCCGACAGCACGTCGAACGGCGCGTTGGCGGACGGCACGCCCGTAAGGTCCGGCGCGACGCGCTTGGCGCGGAACACATCGATGCCAAGCACCTTGAGCGGCGCATCGCGGCCGGGCACGGCGGCATCGACTTCGAGCACGGGACTCGCCATGACCACGCCTTCGTGCGCGGCGAGTTGCGGATAGATGTTTTCATCGACGAACGGCTGTGCGCCGCGTACCTGCAAGTCCGCCTGGCCGGACAGACTGCGCGCGGCGGCGGAAAACTCGTTGAACGCGGCGCTGTTGATGAGTTGCACCGCGTAGCCGAGCCCGACGCCAAGCGCGATAGTGAGTATGGCGACCAGCGCGCGGCCGCGATGACTGCGCCATTGCGCGCCGAGCAGCCAGCGCGTAAGCGTGCGGGGCGCGGCGGCGAGCGCCGTCATTGGACGCGCGCTGCGTTGAACGCCGCGAGCGATTCCGCCTCGTGCAAGGTGCCGTCCGCGAGCACGAGCACGCGATCGGCAACCGCGGCGGCCGCTTCGGAATGCGTGACCATGATGGTCGCGGCGCCCGTCGATTTCGTTTCGTGGCGCAAGAGCGCGAGGATTTCGTGCGCCGTTTGCGGATCGAGATTGCCGGTGGGTTCATCGGCGAGAATGAGGCGCGGCCGATGCACCAACGCGCGCGCAATCGCCACGCGCTGCAACTCGCCGCCGGACAACTGTCGCGGCAAATCATCGTCGCGGCCCGCGAGACCGACAGCGGCGAGCATCGCGTTCGCGGGCGCAGGCGGCATGGCGTTGAGCAGCAGCGGCACGGCGACGTTTTGCGCGAGCGTGAGATGCGGCAGCACGTGAAACGCCTGAAAGACGAAGCCGAGCTTCTCGCGGCGCGTGCGCGTGGCGGCATCGTCGCTTTGGGTGGACATCGGCGCGCCATCGATCAGTACGTCGCCGCTGTCGGCGGTATCGAGACCGGCGATCAGATTCAGCAAAGTGGACTTGCCGACGCCCGAGTCGCCCATGATCGCGACGAACTCGCCCGATTCGAGGATGAAGTCGAGGCCCGCGAGCACGATGCGGCCGTTGCCGTAGGACTTGCTGAGGCGGCGGCATTCGAGTGCGGGAGCGATGGAGGGCATGAGGGCCAGGCGTGGGACGGTCGTTTCAAGGGGCAAGTAGTGTACCCGGAGCCATCGCGGCAAGCAGCGACGGCAGCGCTCGCCTCGACGCGCTCACCACCACAAACCACTGCGCCCCGTTCACCAGCCATGCCGGTGACGGGGCGCATCGTTCCAGCGAACAGCGATAAAAAATCAGGTCACCGGCGCCGGATTGAACAGAACCAGCGCGTTATGCAGCTTCAGTTTCTCGGCGCGCGTCTGCTTCTTTCCGCTCGCGACATCGAGCATGAGACGGAACAACTCCCAGCCCACGTCCGCAATCGTCGCTTCGCCCGTCGCGATGGTGCCCGCGTTGATATCCATCAGATCGTGCCAGCGCCGCGCCAGATCCGAACGCGTCGCGACCTTGATGACCGGTACTTCGGCCAGGCTGTACGGCGTGCCGCGTCCGGTGGTGAACACATGCAGGTTGATACCCGCAGCCAGTTGCAGCGTGCCGCAGATGAAGTCGCTCGCGGGCGTCGCCGCGTAGATCAAGCCCTTCTGCTTGACCTTTTCGCCCGGCGAAAGCACGCCCGAAATGGTCGAGCTACCCGACTTGACGATGGACCCCATCGCCTTCTCGACGATATTCGACAGCCCGCCCTTCTTGTTGCCCGGCGTGGTGTTCGCGCTACGATCCGCGCCGCCGCGCTTCAGATAATCGTCGTACCACTGCATCTCGCGGATGATCGCCGCCGCCACTTCGCCGTTCGCGGCGCGCGCCGTCAACTGGGCGACGCCATCGCGCACTTCGGTGACTTCCGAGAACATGACGGTCGCGCCTGCACGCACCAGCAGGTCGGTCGCAAAACCGACTGCCGGATTCGCCGTCAGACCGGAGAAGGCGTCGCTGCCGCCACACTGCACGCCGATCACGAGGTCCGCCGCCGGACACGTCTCGCGGCGACGATTGTTGAGGCGTTTCAGGTGCGAGTCGGCCATGCGCATGATGGAATCGATCATCGACTCGAAGCCGACGTGCGATTCGTCCTGCAGCACGACCGCGCCGCCGTTTTCGTCCGCCGTGAGATCGCCGATATCGGCAACGTCGTCCACTTCCACCGATGCCGCCGCGATAGGAATGGTGCCAGGCGGCATCAGGCGCTCGGGCTGCAGCTTCTCGCAGCCGAGACTCACCATCATCACTTCGCCGCCGAAGTTCGGATTCAGCGCGATATTGCGCACCGTGCGGATAGGCACCATGGCGTCGGGCGCGTCGATGGCGACGCCGCAGCCGTACGTATGGCCGAGGCTCACGACATCGTCGACATTGGGGTATTGCGGCAGCAGTTCCGTCTTGATGCGCGTCACCGCGTGCTGCACGACGTCGGCCACGCACTGCACGGTCGTCGTGATGGCGAGGATGTTGCGCGAGCCGACCGAGCCGTCCGCATTGCGATACCCCTCGAACGTGAAGCCTTCGAGCGGCGAGCTGTCCGGCGCCTTGATGGTCGCGATCGGCAGATCGTGCAACTCGGGCGGCGTGGGCATGCGCAGCACGTGCTCGTTGATCCAGCTTCCCTTTGGCAGCGGCTTGTTCGCATAGCCGATCACGACGTTATAGCGGATGACCGCGTCGCCTTCCTGCAGATCGGCCAGCGCGACCTTGTGGCCTTGCGGCACGCGCTCGCGGAGCACGAGGCCGTCGGCGAACGTGGCGCCTTCGCCCAGACCGCCGTCGTTGACGACGATTGCGACGTTATCGTCCGGGTGCACGCGAATATAGAGCGGGGACTGATTCATTCTTGATGATCCTTGGCGCGAAAACTTCTGCCGGCTAGAGTTATGTCATCCTACAACATAGCCGCCGTCTTTTGGTCGGTGTTTACCCCGAAGAGCGTCGATTCCATTCACTTTTGGTTGTACGACGTCACCCCGTGTTGTACGATGACCTATAAGCGCTGCAACCGCCGGACGCTGCCCACCGAGATAACACCATGACGACACCGCAAGAACTCAAGCAAATCGTTTCCGAAGGCCTGCTTTCTTTTCCCGTGACCGACTTCGACAGCCAAGGCAATTTCCGCGCGGATACTTACGCCGAACGCCTCGAATGGCTCGCGCCCTACGGCGCATCGGCGCTGTTCGTGGCGGGCGGCACGGGTGAGTTCTTTTCGCTGACGCAACCTGAATATTCGCAGATCGTGAAGACGGCCACCGAAGTGTGCCGTGGCAAGGTGCCCATTCTCGCCGGCGCGGGCGGCCCGACGCGCACGGCCATCGCGTTTGCGCAGGAAGCCGAGAAGAACGGCGCGCAGGGCATTTTGCTGATGCCGCATTATCTGACCGAAGCGTCGCAAGAAGGTATCGCGGCTCACGCCGAAGAAGTCTGCAAGGCCGTGCCGAAGATGGGCGTCATTATCTATAACCGCGCCAACTCCAAGCTCAACGCCGACATGCTCGAACGTCTGGCCGACCGCTGCCCGAACCTGATCGGCTTCAAGGACGGCGTGGGCGAGATCGAGCCCATGGTCACCATCCGCCGCCGTCTGGGCGACCGCTTCTCGTACCTCGGCGGCCTGCCGACCGCGGAAGTCTACGCCGCCGCCTACAAGGCGCTCGGCGTGCCGGTGTATTCGTCGGCCGTGTTCAACTTCATTCCGAAGACCGCGATGGACTTCTATCGCGCCATCGCGGCGGACGACCACGAAACCGTCGGCAAGCTGATCGACGACTTCTTCCTGCCGTACCTTGCCATCCGCAATCGCCGTGCGGGCTATGCGGTGAGCATCGTCAAGGCGGGCGCGAAGCTGGTCGGTCACGACGCGGGCCCGGTGCGCGCACCGCTCACCGACCTGACCGAGGAAGAAGTCGCCCAGCTCGACGTGCTGATCAAGAAGCTCGGCGCACAGTAAGAGTACGACAGGCAGGAGACACAAAAACGCGCGGCGCCGTCATCAACGAGCGCCGCGCGTTTTTTTTGCCGTAACCAAAAGGAGATTGCCATGTCGATGAGCCGCGCTGCTGCTCCGGCCGACGCCATGAAGCGCACGAGAGTGCGTTACGTGATTCTGTTGCTGATCTTCGTGATCACGACCTTCAACTATGCGGATCGCGCGACCTTGTCGGTCACCGGCTCCGCAATGCGCGCCGAGTTCGGTTTCGACGCCATCCGCATGGGGTATATCTTCTCGGCCTTCAGTTGGGCGTATGTGCTCTCGCAGCTTCCCGCAGGCTGGCTGCTCGACCGCTTCGGCGCGCGGCGCGTGTATGCGGCGAGTATCTTTCTGTGGTCGCTGTTTACGCTGCTGCAAAGCTCGATCGGCCTGCTCGGCAGCGCCGCCACCGCCGTGACCGCGTTGTTCGTGCTGCGCTTCATGATGGGCGCGGCCGAAGCGCCCGCCTTCCCCGCCAACGCCAAAGTGGTCGCAAGCTGGTTTCCGACGAGCGAACGCGGCACGGCATCGGCCATTTTCAATGCGGCGCAGTATTTCGCCGCTGTCGTGTTCACGCCGTTGATGGCCTGGCTCACGCACGCTTTCGGCTGGCATCACGTGTATATCTTCATGGGTATCGCCGGCTTGCTGCTTGCGCTGACATGGCTCGCTGTCATGAAGAATCCCGCCGATCATCCGGGCATCAACAAGCAGGAACTCGATTACATCGAGGAAGGCGGCGGCCTCGTGCGCGGGCATCGGCGTGGGCGCGTCGGCGGCAACGGTGGCAACGCTTTGGGCTGGAGCGCCGTGCGCCAGTTGCTCACGAACCGCATGCTGCTCGGCGTGTATCTCGCGCAGTTCTGCATCAACGTGCTGACGTACTTCTTCCTGACGTGGTTTCCCATCTATCTCGTGCAGGCGCGTCACATGACGATTCTGCAAGCGGGCCTGATCGCCTCGCTGCCTGCAATCTGCGGCTTTCTCGGCGGCGTGCTGGGCGGCGTGCTGTCCGACTCGCTGATCCGCCACGGGCGTTCGGTCACGTTCGCACGCAAGCTGCCGATCGTCGCCGGCATGTTGCTGTCGTCGTGCATCATCGGCTGCAACTATGTGGATGCGGACTGGCTCGTCGTGGCGTTGATGTCGCTCGCGTTCTTCGGCAAGGGCATCGGCGCGTTGGGCTGGGCGGTGGTCGCGGATACGGCGCCGAAGGAAGCCATCGGCTTGTCGGGTTCGATCTTCAATATGTTCGGCAATGCGGCGGGCATCGTCACGCCGATCGTGATCGGCTATATCCTCGCGCGGACCGGCTCGTTCAACGGCGCGCTGGCGTTCGTCGGCGTCAATGCGCTGATCACGGTGTTTGCCTATCTCGTGATCGTCAAGGACATCAAGCGGGTGGAGTTAAGGCCGGTTTGATGTGTCAGCTCGATGTGTCGGCTTAAGTCGATGAAAGCGGCCTTCGTGGCCGCTTTTTCTCATTCCGCGGCGATCACTTCAATACGCAACGGTTCGCCGCCATTTGCAATCTCGACCAGCCGATCCACATTCGGATGCGCGCCCGGACGGCTGCGCGCATCGGTCGTATGTTCGGCGAAAAGAGCGAGGCCATACTCGGCGGCCTCGACATCGAGCGTGCCGAAGGCCTGCTTGAGATAGCGATACACCGCGAGCGAGCCCTGCTTGCCCGGCTTGTTTTCGATGCTCGACACCACCGCGCCTCGGCTATCGATCAGATCGATACGCCCGATACCATCGATGCCCGGCAATTGCGCCAGGTTGTCCTTGAATAAGCTCTTCGGCTCGATCACGCTTGACGCTCCTGTTCGATAATGGACGTTCGGAAGCGCGCTATCTTAAGTCAAAGGCACGATCACATCGCCAAGCGCGATCGCTCCGCCTTCGATCACGCGTGCCGTGATTCCGCCGAAGCCGCGCACGGCGTTATAGCCGCCGACGCCGAAAGTCTCTTCCATCCGCGAACAGGGATGACATTCGCCGCTCGCTTCGAGCACCGCATCGCCGATACGAAACCGACGGTCCTTCAGCGCATGCAGATTGATGCCCGACGTGACGATATTGCGTCGCAGATCGAATGGCGAGACTTCGTCGCGACCAAGATGGCTCGCAATGGCACGCATGCTTTCGAGTTGTATCAGCGTCACTTGCCGGTTGCCCTGCTTGCGGCTGTAGTGGTCGCCGTCAAGGCCGCCGCCTGTCAGCGCCGTCGTGCTCTCGACCTGTTGCATGGGCGCGCGCCGCGCCGTGCGCAAGCCTATCCATACTATTCCGCCGGGCAGCACGGGCGCGAGCATGAGACGGGCGAGCGGCGAAGCAGGATTGAGCGGCATGAGGACGATGGAAGCGCACGGCGATACGTACGATTCTATCGTTTGCCTTTAACTCGCGTCGGCCTGCAGGCCGTCGACATCGGTCACCGTCCTGGACGCGCGAATCACGCGCATCAAGAGCCACGCAATGAGATAAGCGCTGCCGCAGATCACGAAGATGACGTTGTAACCCGCGCCGATGTTGCCGAGCAACTTGAAGTGGTCGAGCACCGCGCCGACGAAAAGCGGAAAGAGTGTCGCGCCCAAGGCACCCGCCAATCCGCCGATGCCGACCACGGAGCCGACCAGTTGCTTCGGGAACATGTCGGACGCGGTAGTGAAAAGATTCGCCGACCAGCCCTGGTGCGCCGCCGCCGCGAGACTGAGCAAACCGACCATCGCCCACATGTTGTCGATCCACGGCGCGAATGCAATTGGCGTGACGAGCAGCGCGAGGCCGAACATGGTCGTGCCACGCGCCTTCGATACGCTCCAACCGCGCGCAATCAGTTTCGACGATACCCACCCGCCACCCACGCTGCCGATGGACGTCGCGACATACACGATCACGAGCGGCAGCCCGAGGTTCTTCAAGTCGAGATTGAAGCGCGAATTGAAGTACGACGGCAGCCAGAACAGCATGAACCACCAGATGGGATCCGTCAGCAATTTACCGACGAAGAACGCCCATGTCGGCCGCAACTTCAAGAGCGCGAACCAGCTGATGCGCGGTTGCGTCGCGGCGTTGGTGGAAGCGCCATCGTCGATCAGGCGAAGTTCTTCCCGCGACACCTTCTTGTGTTCCAAAGGCGCCTGATACATGAAGTACCAGAAGCCGAGCCACACGAAACCGGTCAGGCCGGTGACGAAGAAAGCCGCTTCCCATCCGTACACGGCCGCGAGCCAAGGCACGGTCGCCGGCGCCACCACCGCGCCGATGCTCGTGCCCGAAGTCAGAATGCCGACCGCGAACGCCTGTTCCTTGCGCGGGAACCATTCGGATACGCTCTTTACCGCGCATGGAAAGCTGCCCGATTCCGATAAGCCGAGCAAGGCTCGCATCACGCCGAAGCCGAAGGTGCTGCGCACGAGCGCGTGTCCGCACGCCGCGATGCTCCACAACAACACGCACACGCCATAGCCGATTTTCACGCCGACGCGATCGACGAGCTTTCCCGACAGCAGCATGCCCACTGCATAGCAAGCGGTGAAAATGACGACGATGTAGCTATATTGCGTCTCCGTCCAACTGAACTGCACCGCGAGCGCGGGTTTGAGCAGACCGAGCACTTGCCGGTCCAAATAGTTGATGGTGGTCGCAAAAAACAGCAGCGCGCAGATGCGCCAGCGGTAACTGGAACGGTCCATGTTTTGTCTCTCTCCACTTCATACGGTTTACTAAGTAATTATCGGGCTCGCGATGACTACGCCGAGAGACGTCAAAATCTCGCGCTGCGTTTCTCGCGAAAAGCCGCCACCCCTTCGAGCGCATCCGGCGATGCCTTGCATACCGAAGCCGCCAGTTCGTGCGCAATTTCTGCCTGGCCCGTTTCGACTAGTCGAAGCAGCCGCTTTCCAACCGACAGCGAGGTCCGCGACCGGCCGACGAGCAACGCGCTCACGGTATCGACACGTGCGCGCAAGGTATCCGCGGGCAAGGCTTCGTTGACGATTCCCCATGCCACCGCGCGCGCGGCATCGATAGGTTCGCCAAGCAGAATCAGTTCACGCGCGCGTACCGCGCCCACGAGTTCCGCGAGACGCGCGCAGCCCATCCAGCCGGGAATCGCGCCGACGGAAGCCTCGGGAAAACCGAGCTTCGCATCGACGCTCGCATAGCGCAGATCGCATGCAAGCGCGAGTTCCAGTCCGCCGCCAAGCGCACTGGCCGAGAGCACCGCGATGGTCGGAATATCCAGTTCCGCGATGCCACGAAACACGCGATTTCCCTCGCGTATGAAGCGCGTGCCCATCTTCTGGGGATCGATGTCGCCCCACTCGTTGATATCCGCGCCGCTCGAAAAGAAGCGCGGACTCGCGGTTTCGAAGCGCAAGACGCGCACGTCATCGTTGCGTTCGACTTCTTTCACGGCGCGCGCGATTTCGTCGAGCATGTGAAGCGTCAGCGCGTTATGACGCGCCACGCGTTCGAGCGTGATGACCGCGATGCCGCCCTCGACGGCGAAGCGAATGCCGGATTCCGATTGCATGCCTGTCTCCTCGTTCCGATTCGTTGTCATGCGGCCGACTCCACTTCGAGCAAATGCTCGTCGACGAGCGGCTCGAACGCCATGCGCGCGAGCACGTCGCGGCGCACGTCAATACCCTTCGCCACTTCGATGAGCCGCACGCCGAGCGCATCGAGCCGGAACACGGCGCGCTCGGTCACGTAGAGGACTTCCTTGCCTTCGAGACGCGCCTGCACACCGCTGAACGTGACATGGCGCACGCGCTTCACGGCCTTGGGCACCGAACCGGGCGTGACTATTTCGAGGCTGTCGGCGTGCTGCTTCACTTCGAGACCTTTCGCCTCGAATGCGCCGCAGAAGACGATCTTCTTCGCGCCCTGTGCAATGTCCATGAATCCGCCCGGGCCGACCACCGTGCTGCCGAGCTTCGACACGTTGACGTTGCCTTCTTCGTCGAACTCGCCCATGCCGAGGAAGGTCACGTCGATACCGCCGCCGCTGTAAAAGTCGAACTGATCGACGCTCGGGAGAATGGCATCGGCATTTCGCGCCGTGCCGAACATGGCGCCGTCGAGCATTACGCCGCGATGCACGCCCTGCTCCACCGATCCCCAGTAGTCGTTGACGCGCCCCTGTCTTGCGAGCACGGCGGGAATCGCGCCCGGAAAGCCGAAGCCGAAGTTCACCGACTGGTCCACGCCAAGTTCCCGTGCCGCGCGTTCGGCGACGATCAGGCGCATGCCTTCGGGATAAGCCGCCTCATCGTTCGAAGAGTGCGCTTCCAAGAGCGCTTCGCCGCTCAACGCCGCGTCGTAGTCGCTGATCGCACATTGACGTTGCGCGGGCGTCTCGACGATCCGGTCGACCATCACGCCGGGAACGCGCACGAGCCGGGCGGGCACGTAGTCTTGCGAACGCGTCTTCACCTGCGCGACGACCGTGCCGCCGCTGTTGTGCGCGGCGAGCGCGACCGCGTAGATATCGAGGTCGGCGGGTTCGTGGCGCGTGGTGAGGTTGCCGCTGTCATCGGCGGAAGACGCCATGACGATGGCCCAGTCGATGCGAAACGGCTTGTAGCGCAAATACTCTTCGCCGCCCAGCGTCACGAGTTCGACGAGATCCTCATGCGTTTGATCGTTGAGCTTGCCGCCGCCGAAGCGCGGATCGACGAACGTGCGCAAGCCGACGCGCGTCAGCACGCCAGGACGCTTCGCCCCGATCTCGCGAAACAGCGTGGCAATCACGCCGCCCGGAAAGCTGTACGCCTCGATACGGCCGCTCTCGGCGAGTTGCTGCATGGCCGGCGACCAGACCCAATGTCCGCCGATCACGCGCCTGACCATGCCTTCGTGCGCAAAACGGCCCAGACCGCTGGCGCGCCCGTCGCCGACGCCGAGCGCGTGAACCACCGTCAAGTCACATGGATGCCCCGTCGTCAGAAAACGCGTTTCGATGGCGGCGAGCACGGCGTCGGGTTCCAGCAAGCCGCCGCCGGAACCGGTGATTGCAATCGTCGCGCCGTCAGGGATCGCGTTCGCGACGGCCTCGGCGTGAATCCATTTATCCAATTTGAATTACCTCGCTCTAATTCACTAAAAACGAACTGGTTCGTTACTTAGAGAAGATGTTGGCACACGCTCGGATCGGCTTCAAGCGCTCGATGAACAAAGTGGGGTTTACGATGATCACGTCGACAGTCCGCGCATTGCCAGTGCCGGCGGCGTCGGCTAACGTTCAGGCTTCGAACACGAAAGAGACGGGGCAATGCCGATAACGACCGCCGAAGCGCCGGACGCGCCGAAGAAAACCAAACGCACGCGCGATCCAATCCAGACGCAGACGAAGATCCTGGCCGCGGCCAAGGCGGAATTTGCGAAAGTCGGGCTGGGTGGCGCGCGCATCGATTCGATCGCCGAAAAGGCGGGCGTCAACAAGCGCATGATTTACGAATACTTCAAGGGCAAGGACGAACTCTTTCAGGCGGTGCTGGAAGACGCGTGGTCCGATATTCGCGACGCGGAGCGCAAGCTGGAACTCGGCCACTTGCCGCCCGCCGAGGCCATCCGCGCGCTCATGACGTTCACCTGGGAGTATTACCTCAAGCATCCCGAGTTCATGGCGCTCGTGAACAGCGAGAATCTGCATCGCGCGCGGCATGTGAAGAAGTCGCTGCGTTTTCGCGAACTGCACGGCGGTTTCATCGACATGCTGCAGTCGATTCTCGACCGTGGCGTCGCGGCCGGCGACTTCCGCAGCGGCATCGACGCGCGCCAGTTGCATCTGACGCTTGCGGCCATCGGCTACTACTACCTCACCAACCGCTTCACCGGCGAAGTCATCTTCGGCTTCGATTTCGTCTCGAAAGAGGCGCTGCGCGAACGCCTCGAATTCAATATCGATACCGTGCTCAGCCTGCTGCGTCCGCGCTGACCGCATTTCGGCGGCCCTTCCTCTGCCGCCGCTCTCCTACTAAGTAAAAACCCTCTTCGGCCCAATATCGCTTGATTTATTAAATAACGAACCGTATCGTTACTTATAATTCATGGAGGGAAAGGGCAATGAACGAACGTCCCGTTGCGCTCGTCACCGGCGCGCGTCGCGGCATTGGCCGCGCGATCGCGCTGGAACTCGCAAGCGCCGGTTTCGATATCGCCATCACGGATATCGCCGCATCCGCCGAACTCGACGATGCCCGCGACGCCGTCATCGCACGCGGCGCACGATGCGCGGTGCAACTCTCCGATCTCGCCGACATCGCGCAACACGAAAGCCTGTTTGGCGCAATCGAAGAACGTCTGGGACCGGTGACGTGTCTCGTCAACAATGCGGGCGTCTCGGTGATGTCGCGCGGCGATTTGCTCGATGTATCGCCGGAAAGTTACGACCGGTGCCTCCAGGTGAACACGCGCGGCACGTTCTTTCTGATGCAGGCGTTCGGGCGGCGCATCGCACGCACTACCGCTGCGCCTGGGGCGAACTATCCACCTTCGATCATCACCATCACTTCGTCGAATGCCGTCGCGGCCTCCGTGCAGCGCGGCGAGTATTGCGTGTCCAAGGCCGGTCTCTCCATGGCAACGACGCTCTTCTCGCTACGGCTCGCGGACTTCGGCGTGGGCGTCTACGAAGTGCAGCCGGGTTTCATCGAAACCGAGATGACGGCGCCCTCGAAAGCGCGCTATGACGTGCAAATGGAACACGGTCTCACCGCGATCAAGCGCTGGGGCACGCCGCAAGAAGTGGCTTCCGCCGTGCGCACGCTCGCCACGGGCGGCTTGCCCTACAGCATCGGCCAGCCGATTCGCATCGACGGCGGTCTTCTCGTTCACAAATACTGAGCATACGCATGCAGATCACGCTTCCGACCGAACGCGGCACACTGGAAACCTATCGTCTGATTGGCACGCCGCTCGTGCCGCGCCAACCCGATGCGCCGTTCAATCGCATCGCGTACTCGGCGGCGCATGTCGTCGCCGATCCACGCAAGAGCGGCGAGCTTCACGAACCCGTTGCGATCGACTGGGCGCGCACGCTCGAGTATCGGCGCTATCTGATCGGGCAAGGGCTCGGTATCGCCGAAGCGATGGACACCGCGCAGCGCGGCATGGGCCTGCCGTGGAAGAGCGCGCTCGAGCTGATCACGCGCACGATAGCGGATACGCGTGACATGCCCGGCGCTTCGATCGCTTCGGGCTGCGGCACCGACCACGTCGCGCCGCATACAGTCGGCTCTTGCGACGACGTGATCCGCGCCTACGCCGAACAACTCGAAGCCATCCAGCACGCAGGCGGCCGCGTCATCCTGATGGCAAGCCGCGCGCTCGCACGGGTGGCGCGAAATGGCGACGATTACCGGCGCGTCTATCGTGAAGTCCTGTCGATGTGCAATGAGCCCGTCATCCTGCACTGGCTCGGCGACATGTTCGACCCGGAACTCGCGGGTTATTGGGGCGCGCCAGACTACGAGAGCGCGGCGCGGACGTGTCTTGACATTATCGGCGAGAACGCGGCGAAGATCGACGGCATCAAGATTTCGCTGCTCGACGACGCGAAGGAGATCGCGTTTCGGCGCCGCCTTCCGCATGACGTGAAGATGTACACCGGCGACGACTTCAACTATCCTGTTCTGATAGAAGGCGACGAGGTCGGGCATTCGCATGCGCTGCTCGGCATTTTCGATGCCATTGCGCCCGCCGCATCGCAGGCGCTCGCCGCGCTCGCCGTCAACGATCACGCGCGCTATCACGCGTTGCTCGCGCCGACCGTGCCGCTATCGCGCCATATTTTTCGTGCGCCGACGCAGTACTACAAGACGGGCGTCGTGTTTCTCGCGTATCTGAACGGCTTTCAGGATCACTTCTTCATGCTCGGCGGGCACCACGGCATGCGGCCGCCCGTGTATCTCGCGGATGTATTGCGTCTTGCCGATCGCGCTGGCCTACTGCGCGATCCCGAGCAAGCGATTGTGCGAGCGCGCGCGGTTTTATCGGCCCTCGGTTGCGGCGCCTGACATCATGCGCAGCCTG
The DNA here is from genome assembly GCF_023631485.1 of Caballeronia sp. GAFFF2. Taxonomy (NCBI): domain Bacteria; kingdom Pseudomonadati; phylum Pseudomonadota; class Betaproteobacteria; order Burkholderiales; family Burkholderiaceae; genus Caballeronia; species Caballeronia sp. GAFFF2. Next base: position 145,194 of record NZ_JALQDA010000035.1, read on the forward strand.
CAAGGAAGACTCGATCTATGCTCGATCAACACGGCGACGCTTGGCCATCGCGAGCCGCTCGACGTGACCATCGACCGTATCGCGCGTGCGGGATTCGGCGGCATTGCGCCGTGGCGGCATGAGGTGGAACAAGCAGATGTCAAGCAGATTGCACGGCAGATTCGCGCGCACGGACTCACGGTGACGGGCTATTGCCGCTCGACTTACATTCCGGCGACGACGCGTGCTGGGTTCGACGCGAACATTGCAGCGAACCGCGCGGCTCTGCGCGATGCAGCGATTCTCGACGCACGCGCCTTTGTCATGGTCATGGGCGCGCTGCCCGATGACAGTCGCGACCTGCGCGGCGCGCGCGAGCAGATAGCGGAAGGCATAGGCTTATTGCATGAAACCGCACGTGACTGCGGCGTGCCGCTCGCGCTCGAACCGCTGCATCCCATGTACGCGGCAGAACGTTCGGCCATCAACACGATCGCGCAAGCGCTGGCGATATGCACGGACATCGATCCTCATGCGGATGGCTTTCTCGGCATCGCTGTCGATGCCTACCATTGCTGGTGGGACCCGGCGCTCGTCGAATCGATAGGCGCGGCGGGAAGCGACAAGAGGATTCGTGCGTTTCACGTATGCGACTGGCTGCGCGACACGCGCGACATGTTGCTCGATCGCGGCATGATGGGCGACGGCGTGATCGAACTCGCGGCGCTGCGGGCCGCGGTCGAACGGGCGGGCTATGACGGTTTGATCGAAGTGGAGATTTTTTCGAAGGACAACTGGTGGCGCCGCGATCCCGCCGATGTGCTCGACATTTGCGCGCAGCGTCTGCCGAGTGTGTGCTGAAATCTTGGCCTAGTTGGTTTGCGCTTTCTTGGCTCTTGTCGCTGGGTCATCGAGAATGTATCGTACGGTTCATGCCTCAAGGAGAAACACGCATGAACCCAAGGATCGTCATACGCCATCTCGATACGCCCGCCGACTGGACGCGCGCTTTCTCGGTGATGAAACAACTGCGTCCGCATCTGACGGATGCCACGGCTTTCTGCACGCAACTGCGAGCACAGCATGAACAAGGCTACCGTTTGATCGCCGCGTCCGACGCGGACACGGTCCTCGGACTCGCGGGTTATCGCACGCAGATGAATCTGATCTATGGACGCTTTGTCTACGTGGACGATCTCGTCGTCACGAACGAGTTGCAACGTAGCGGCATCGGCGCAAGCCTGCTCGATGCCGTGCGCAACATCGCGCGCGAATCCGATTGCGCCCGCTTCGTGCTCGACACAGGCCTGCATATGGCGCTCGCGCAGCGCTTCTACTACCGCAATGGCTTGCTCGCGCGAGGCATGCATTTCGTCGAGACGCTGAACGACACGACGGAGCAGACGCGATGAGACTTCTTCTGCTCAACGCCAGCCCGCATGGCGAGAACAGCCACGGCCATCGACTCGCCATGGAGATGATCGAGCGTCTGCGCAGCGCCAATATCGTCGAAGTGATCGAACGCGATCTGACGGCGCATCCGCTTGCGCCCATCACACGCGATTATGCCGGCAACGTTACCTCGCGCACGCCCGATGCCAGCGCGTTCGATCTCTCCGAAACGCTGGTCGGCGAGATAGAAGCGACCGATGCGCTCATCATCAACACGCCGATGCATAACTTCACCGTTCCCGCCGCGTTGAAACTATGGATCGACTATGTGTTGCGCATTCATCGCACGTTCGCGGCCACGCCCGAAGGCAAGATCGGCTTGATGCGCGACCGGCCCACGTTCGTGATCGTCGGGTCCGGCGGTTTTCATACAGGGGAACGCGCGCGTCAGCCGGACTTTCTGACGCCGTATCTGCGATATGCGCTGGGTTCCATCGGCATTCACAGCGTGCAGTTTTTGTTGCTGCAGGGGCTCGTCATGGGAGACGCCGCAGTCGAGGACGCGTTGCGTGTTGCACGCGCCAGGCTCGCGCATCATGCGCTCTTCGCTTCGAGCGATTCCGTCGCGCTCTAATCGCGCTTTAATCGCGCTTTAGCCATCGAACGCGCGCCTCAGCATGCGCGCAAGACGCGACGCTTCCGCTGCGGTGCCGACATTGGCAAAGCCGAGCACGAGGCCACTCAACGTGCGCTTCGTGCGTTTGCCCAGATACCACGCCGATAAACCGATCACCGCGAACCCTGCCTCGCGGGCGCGCGCGGCGACAGCGAGATCATCCACGGGACCGTCGCGGCCCGCATTGAAGATGGCCACCAGATGCATGCCGCCAGCGGGCAACTCCACGCTCAGCCTCGCCCCGAACGCCTGCACGAGCGCATCGGCAAGCAAGGTGCGACGCTCGTCGTACAACGCACGCATGCGCTTGAGATGCCGCGCGAAATGCCCTTGCGCGATGAAGTCCGCCACGGCCGCCTGCAATAGATACGGCGAGCCCGCGTTGGTGCTCCTCGTCAATTGCCCGAAGCGCGCGACGGCCCGCTCGGGCACCACCACATACGAAAGCCGCAAGCCGGGAAACAGCACCTTGCTGAAGGTGCCGCAATAAATCACGCGATCATCCCGGTCGAGGCTCTTCAACGCCGGCAACGGACGCCCGACGTAGCGAAACTCGCTGTCGTAATCATCTTCCACGATCCAGCTTCCCGCGCGATTCGCCCAGTCGAGCAGCTTCATGCGCCGCGCGAGCGAAAGCGTGACGCCAAGCGGACTCTGATGCGACGGCGTAACGAACGCAAAGCGCGCATTCGGCGCGAGCGCTACGCCGCGTTCGACATCGAGACCTTCGTCATCGACCCGTACCGGCACGAGCCGCAGTCCCGCTTCGATAAGAAAGTTACGCGCGAGCAGATAGCCCGGTTCCTCGAACCACGCGCTGTCGCCCGGTCGAGCGAGGCCGCGCAAGATGAGTTCGAGCGTCGCGCGATAGCCGTTGGTCACGAACACCTGTTCCGGCGAGCATTCCACACCGCGCGACAAGCCGACATACGTTGCAATGTGCTCGCGCAACGGTCCATAGCCCGCTGGTTCCGGATAGGTGAGCGCGGCGACATCGCCGCTTCTCGCGCGATACGCCACGAGCCTGCTCCAGACCTTGCGCGGAAAGGCATCGAGCGCGGGCAGGCCGGGGCGTAGCGGCTTCGCGTCGTTGCCGATGTCATCCGCACGCGCAGGCTGCGCGGGCGCAAGCGCGCGGTCACGGCTCTTGCGCGATCGCGCGGCGGTCGCCGACGGAGGCAACGACGACGATACGAACGTACCCGCCGCGCCGCGCATGTGCAGATAGCCTTCGTTGACGAGGATGCTGTAGGCCAACTCCACCGTGCCGCGCGCGGTGTTGAGCTGCGTCGCCAAGCCTCGCAAGGCGGGCACGCGGTCGCCGGGCCGCAAATGCCCTGCCGCGATAGCCGACTTGAATCGCTCGCAAATCTGCAGATAGATCGGCAATTCCTCGCGCCGGTCGATTTCCATGTTCCACGCCATGACGCATCCTATGGCCTAGTCAATCTTGCGAATCTTGTCCCTTTTGGGTGAGCCATCATTCTTGCACAATGGCTTCAACCATTCATCCACTTGAAGAGGCTGGACATGAAGATTGTCGTTATTGGCGGAACGGGGCTCATCGGTGCGAAGGCAGTCGCCATTCTGCGCGCACAGGCTCACGATGTACTGGCCGCATCGTCGCGCGGCGGTGTGAATGCCGTCACGGGCGAAGGCTTGAAGGAAGCGTTGACGGGCGCGCACACGGTTATCGACGTAACGAACGCGCCTTCTTGGGCGCCCGATGACGTGATGGCGTTCTTCCGCACGTCGACCATGAACCTGATCGAAGCCGGACACGCAGCGGGCGTGAAACATCATGTGGCGTTGTCGATTGTCGGCACGGATCGCATGCCGGACAACGGCTATTTTCGCGCAAAGGACGAGCAGGAAAAGCTGATTCGCGAATCGGGTTTGCCTTACACCATCGTACGCGCGACGCAGTTCTTCGAGTTTCTGCAAGGCATCGCCGATGTCTGTACGAGCGATGACCAAACGCGTCTCTCGCCGCATCGATTTCAGCCGATTGCAGCGGACGACGTGGCCGCCATCGTCGCGGATATCGCGCTGACCGCGCCGCTGAATGGCGTGCTCGATATAGCCGGACCGGAGCGCGCGCCCATGAACGAATTGATATCGCGCTATCTGCAGGCGGTGAGTGACACGCGCGATGTCGTCGTCGATACAAGCGCCACGTACTTCGGCGGCACGCTCGAAGAAAATTCGCTCGTGCCGCTCGCCGATGCGCGTCTGGGTCGCACGCGTCTTGCAGACTGGTTGCGCCGCGAAGCCTGAATCAGAAGATGTGCATCAGGCCGACATACGCACCCGTTTGCGATTCTCCCGCGAGCGGGCTCGTGCTGGGCGTCGTGTCGCGCGGCGTGGCGAACACCGAAAACGTGCCGTTCGCGCTGTTGCGCACGTAGGCTACCGTGCCATAGACGAACGTGCGCTTGGTGAAGTTGTAGGTCGTGCCGAGCGCATAGAGCGTCGCGTGACTGGCTGGATCGTGCGCCGTATCGCCCGTGCCGTCGCCCACGTGAATGTAAAAGCCCGCGGCCGTCACGGCCCATTGCGGCGTCCACTGGTAAGTCGCGCCGAGCCAGTAGTGATCGGCGCTATCCGCCACGCCTGCGGGCGAATCCGGCGCGGCGTAGTGCGTGTACGCGGCCTGCAGCTTGAACTTGTCGACCTTCACGTTTGCACCGACAAAGTATTCGCGCGACGCCTGGAAGATGTTGTCGAGCCGGCCATCCACGCTGCGCAGTTCATCGTAGATGCCGCGCACGTCGAGCATCGACGAATGATAGGTAAGCATGATGCCGTCCGAGCGGCCGAACTCGCCTGTCGCGCCCTTGTTGAACGCGCCCGGCTGATTGCCGAACGCATACTGCCCCTGCACGTCGAGGCCATGAAACACCGGGCTGTGATATTCGACGTTATTGCTGCTTTGCTGCCAGTTGCGTCCTCTCACGAGCGATGCCGACGACACCGCCTGCTGCACGAAGGGATCGAATTCCCAGACGCCGTCGCTATCGATGAAAAGATTACGGCCGGCCTGCAATTGCCCCCACTCTTTCGAAGTCAGCCCCACATAAGCGCGTCGCGACCACATGCGTCCGCCGCCCGTTGTGCCGTTCATGATCTGCAAGGCGGTTTCGAGCGTGAAGATGGCCGACGTGCCGCCGCCCAGATTTTCGATACCTTTCAGCCCGAACATGCTCGTGCCCCAGTCGCCGCCTTCGGCGCTCCAGCGCGAGGACGTGCCGCCTTGACCGTTCGCCACGTGGTTCAGATATTCGATGCCGCCATCGAGACGGCCATACATGGTGACCGTGGATTGCGCATACGCGCCCGACGCAAAACCTGTCGATAAGAACAGGATACTTGCCGCTTTGATCAAACGATGTCTCATGATGTGTTGCACTCCTTTGACTGGCGCAATCTTATTGACGGAAGTATCTCCGGCAGCAACATAGCACCAACTCGCGAAGTCTTCACGAATGACGGCGATGGAACATGTTAAGCATACAATCGCGTCTCTCACCGACTCGAAGCCTCGCCGCATGATCAAGCCTAAACAACGCGACGCCGAACGCACGAAAGCGGCCTTGCTCGAAGCCGCCGCCGAAGCGTTCGCTCAAAACGGTTTCGCCTCCACGCGCGTGGAAGACGTCGCGCAAAGCGTCGGACTCACCAAACGGCTCGTCTTTTACTACTTCGATTCAAAAGAGAAACTGTATATCGCGACGCTCGAAGCGGCGTATCAGCGCATCCGTCGCGAGGAAGAAGCGCTCGGCGACGCCAACATGCCACCACGCGAAGCGCTCGCGCAAATCTGCGCCTTCACGTTCGATTATTACGTGAGCCATCCGAGCTTCGTGCGGCTCGTGGCAAGCGAGAACATAGAAGGCGGCGCATTCCTCGCGAAATCGGGCGTGGTGCGCGAAAGCAATCAGGGCATCATTCGCCTGCTCGACGCCATCCTCGAACGCGGCCGCGAGCAAGGCGTATTTCGCCGCGATGTCAGCGCGAAGGACGTGCACATGACCATCAGCAGCCTGGCTTTTTTCTGCATCGCGAATCAGCACACCTTCGGCACGCTGTTCGATATCGACATGAAAGCCGAAGCGTTTCTCGTGGCCAAGCGCGCGCAGATCGTGGATATCGTCGACCGGTTTTTAATGCCTTCTAGCAGTTGACGGGTCTTCTCCGTACCCGCCAGCCAGGACGCGCTTACGTTGAAACCGATTCAACCGGCAATTTCGAAGACAAATTCGCCGGCGATTCTTATGTTTTTCTTATAAATGGCTTAAGGGACAAACCCAAGTATCTCTCTTGATTCGGATCGCTAAGATTCTCCTCGAAGTTGTACGACCACATGAGAGGATTGCGCCGCCTTATCGGATGACATCAGGCAGCGTTCTCCCTCGGATGACGTATTCAAACAACGAGGTTTTGACCCAAGCATGAGAAATTGCATCCACAGCAGTTCAAAGAGAGAAACCAAGAGCAGTCCGTCGCGGATCGCGGCCGCGTGGCTTTTATCGGTTACGACGGTTTTCGCGCTCGGCGCTTGCGGCGGCTCTTCGTCCACGCCGACAAACGCGGCGGTCGAGAATAACGGCGAAGCACCGGCGGCTTCCGAGGCTTCGGCGGCTTCAGCGGCTTCGTCCGCTGCGCCTGCATCGGCAGCTATTCCTGCATCGACCGCTACACCGGCGCCAACTGCCTCCGACGCCACGCCTGCGCAAACCGCGTCCGATGCCGCGCCCGCCAGTGACCCAGCCGTCGTCACGCCGCCCGCAGGCTTCAAGGTCGGCACGACGCTCTACGACGCCGCATTGCCGCCCGAACCGTCGTTGCCCACCGCCGCGCAAGTCTGCAAGGAACTGCCCGCCACGCTCTCCGCGCTGCCAAACGGCCTCCTGCCCGATAGCGCCGACGCCACCGACACTGCGCCCGACACCGCGCGCATTCAGGCCGCGCTCAACGACTGCGCGAACAAGTCGAGCACGAGTCTCGCGACCAACAAGGCCGTGCATCTGATGGCCGGATCGGGCGGCGCGAACGCGTTTCTCGCAGGCGCGCTGACCATGCCGACCGGCATCACCTTGTGGATCGATCAGGGCGTCACGCTCTTCGCGTCGCGCGACCCACGTCAGTACGACAAGACCAAGGGGACGGCGAGTTGCGGCGTCATCACCGCGAGCGACAACGGCTGTCTCGCGCTCATCAACGCGAGCAAGGTCGCCAATGTCGCGGTGATGGGCGACGGTGTCATCGACGGGCGCGGCGGCAGTCCCCTCGTGAGCAGCGTGCCGAACGACCCGAATCTGCTCAAACGCCCCGACGGCACCACCATGAGTTGGTGGGACATCGGCTGGAAGGCCAACAAGGTGCTGAATCAGGCGCAGAACAATCCGCGCCTCGTCCAGATCAGCAACGGGCGCAATTTCACGTTGTACCGCGTGACGTTGCAGAATGCGCCGAAGTTCCATGTGGGGCCGAGCGGCATCGACGGCTTCACGGCATGGGCCGTCAAGATCTACACGCCGACGGCCGCCTATGAAGCCATGACGAACTATCTCGGCATGCCGTATAGCCCCGCCACCGCGAAGAACACCGACGGCATCGATCCCGGCAGTTCGGGCGTCATCACGAGCAATGCGGGCAATCCCGGCAGGCTCGCGGGGGACGCGAGCAACATCCTGATCGCCTATTCGTTCATCCGCACCGGCGATGACAACATGGCGATCAAGGGCGGCACGGGCACGGTCAACGGCCGGACCTATAACCTCACCGTTGCGCATAGTCACTTCTACGAAGGCCACGGCATGTCGATCGGCAGCGAAACCGCTGGCACCGACAACGGCGCGGCCAATCCGGATGTCGTCGCGGTCAACGGCGTCTTGCCGAGCGTGAGCAACGTCAATGTCTACGATCTCGCGATCGACGGCGCGGACAACGGCCTGCGCATCAAGTCGGACTGGAGCCGCAGCGGACTGATCTCGAACATTCGCTATTCGAACATTTGCATCCGCACGCCTTTGTCGTCGCCGGACGGCAACCCGCAGGCACTCATCTTCTCGCCGTATTACAGCGCGATGAAGAATGGCGGCCTTTATCCGAACATGCAGGGCATCGCGCTCGATGGCGTGCGTATCGTGAATGCATCGAGCTATACGTTCCAGGGCTTCAATTCGGCAAGTCCCATCATGCAAGGCTCCGGATGGTCCGGCGGCACGGCGGGTGTGCCGAATCCGCCGGTCGTGAATCCGCTCGTGATTTCGCTCAACAACGTTATCGCGGATATGGCGCCGGCTGGCTTCGCCGTGTCGGATGCGCTTATTGCCATTAGAGCGGATGGAACGAATCTGCCCTTTCAGACCGCCGGCAGCGTGACGGTCACGCGTTCGACCAACACGGGCACGTCAGGCCCGGTCGATTGCAGCGCCGCCTTCGTGCCTTTCCCGGGGCAAGGCGCGTAACGCAATAAGAGACTCGAATAAAAAACGGGCGGCTCCCGCATGAGCCGCCCGCAAGGTACTGCAAGAACCGCGATGCTTACTTCTGTGCGATGGTCGCCTTGTTGCCCGTGCCCGTTTGCGTCACGACAGCCGTGTTGCCGTAGCCAGCTTGCGTCACCGATGCGTTGTTGCCCAGGCCGATCTGCGTGATCACGCCGACGTTGTTGGCGCCCGTTTGCGACGAGGTCGCGACGTTGCCGAAGCCCGCTTGCGTCAGCAGCAGGTCTTCATACGAGCCCGACTGCGAAGCCTTCGCCGTGTTCAGATCGCCGATTTGCGACGACACGATGTTCGATTCACCCGCGCTGTCCTGCGTCAGATCGGCCTTGTTCGACGAGCCGAGTTGCAGCGAGCTTGCCGTGTTGCCGCCGCCGAAGCGCTGTGCAACCGAAGCCGTGTTGTTGCTGCCGGTCTGGACGACGGTCGCGTGGTCGTTCGAAGCGTACAGTTGATCGACGTAAGCGGTGTTGAACGCGGCGCCCGACTGAACGATGTTGGTCGTCTCGTTTTGCGCGTTGATCTGGTGCACGCTTGCAAGGTTCGGCAAGTTGGCGCCGCTCTGGTCGATGGTCGTGTGGTTGTTGCCACCGTTGGTCGACGAGACGTTGGCGATTTCCGCGCCGTTCTGCGTGATCTTGACCGTGTCGGCGTATTCGTTGTTTTGCTGAACCGACGTGTCGGTCACGCCGCCCGTTTGCGTCACGGTCGTGTCGTTGTAGCCGCCGCCCGTGGTTTGCACCACGGCCTTGCCGTGGTCACGGTCTTGCGAAATCTTCACCGTGTTGCCGATCGTGGCCGATTGCGTCACGGTGGCTTCGCCGCCGTCGATCTTGCCGTACTGCGTCGAACCTTGATTGATGGTGACGGTGTTCGAGCCGCCGCCCGTTTGCGAGATCGTCGACTTGCTGTTGGCGCCGTATTGGTTGACGGTGTCCTTGTCTTGCGACGCGTTGGTTTGCGTTACGTTGGCCGTCGAGTTCGTGCCGTTCTGCGAGATGCGGGTGGTTTCGCTGTGTGCGCCGTCTTGCGTGACCGTCGCGCCGAGCTTCGAGTTCGCCGCGCCGCTCAGTTGCTTGATGTCGGTGTCGTTGTTCGAGCCGTTCGACGACGTGACAGTAGCTTGCGCGTTGTTCGCGCTTTGCAGAACATTGACCGTGTCGTTGCTCGATGCCGTCTGCGTCACGGTAGCCGTGTTGCCGGCGCCGATCTGCGTCACGAAGGCTTTTTCGCCTACCGACGAGTTGTCGGCGAAAGCTGCCGTCGATGCCAGTGCTGCCAGACCCATAGCGATGATAGATGCCTTGACTTTCATTTTTATGCCTCGTTGATTTGATATTTTGAGTACTTCGATTAGTCACCCTAACGGCTGACGGCCCCTACCGTCAGCCGGCACGACTCCACCTACTCTCCTGCATCACACCTTACTGCGTTACCGCGGTCTCCTCTCACCCTGGCACTCGACCATGGCGTTCAGGCACCTACTTCATGAGGACCGAAGCCCTCGCGCCGCCCGTCTGCGTCACAGACACGCCTGCGCCGTTGCGGCTTTGCAGGATGGAAACCTCGTTGCCGGCGCCGTACTGCGTCACCTGCGAAGACATCGAGGAACCGATCTGCGTGACCGCTGCTGCATTACCGCTGCCGCTCTGCACCGTGACCGAGCGGTTGTTCGTTCCGGCCTGATAACCGGCGTACTGGTTGCCGCTGCCCGACTGCGAAAGCGCCGTCCAGTTGTCGTTGCCTGCCTGCGCCGTCGCGGCGGCGTTCGCCACGCCCGCCTGATTGGCGAGCAGCACGTTCTGTCCTGCCTGCACGCCGACAATGCGATTGCCCGCGCCCGCCTGATTGACACGCGCCGTCTGCCCGCCGAAGCCCGGCTCCGAAGGACCGAAGTCCGAGATCGGCGAGAGGTCCGCCGCGAACACCGCGAGCGATGCACTCACGACCGCGCCGCACGCCGCGAGCAGCGCGATTTTCGGGGCGCGTGTCAAGGAACGCATTGACTTCATTTCACTCTCCTCCATCAATGTGCCTTAGCTCTTGGCCGCCGATGCGCTCGGCGGATCGATCTTCTCGGGGCTATACGCGGGATTGATCTGCTCCATCGTCGCGGCATAGCCCTGGTTTTCCTGCAAGTAGCGCTGCATGGTCGGGTCATACCAGTCCTTCGTGTCCTTGAGCGACCACGACTGATTAGCCACGCCTTGCACGATCAGATGCACGAGCGCCGATTCGATCGCTTCGTTCACGCACAACTGTTGCGGCTCGTTGCGCGTCATGCCGAGTTCGGCCTGCAACAGATCCTTGAAGCCGATGAAGCGGTACACGCCCGTATCGACCTGAATCGAATAGATGGTCTTGGTGGTCGAGACGCTGTTGAGAATGGTGCCGTTGCGAATATCCACGGCACGCAGGTTCACCGTCACCTGATCCACGCGATACTGCTGCGACGCCGAAATCCCCAGATACGCGACGCCCGCGCCGCCCGTGCGAATGTTCGAGTCGTAGCCGACGATGCCGCCTTCCAGCACGATGCTCGCCGGCGCCAGCGACCCTATCTGCGGAATCGCGCGGTTCTTGTCGTCGGGCGTTTCGAGCGCCCGCATGATCTTGCGTTCGGTGAGCAGGTCCTGGAGATTCTCGCGTTCGACCGGCGTGAACCAGCCCGAATCGCGCATGGCTTTCACGAGGAACGACGCGCCGCCTTGCGTCACTTGCGAGGAAAACGAACTGTCCGGCGACGGCTTGTATTGGCCCGTCAGATCGCGAAAGCCATACACGGCGGCAACGATGCGTCCCTTCGGCGGCGGCAGATGCGTGAGATCGCGGGTCACGCGCGTCGGCGGCGTGAGGGTTGCGTTTCCCGCCGAGGGCATCGGCGCGGTGACGCAACCGGTGAGCAGCATCGAGCCGATGACGGCGGCGCCGAGCGCGGCGCGCATCGCGGAAAATTTGAAGTTGTTCTTGTTCATGACGATGTTCGAGCTCACTGTCCGTTGCCAACGACGAAGGTCGTCGATGCGCCCGTGGTCTTGTCCGTGGTCGTCACTTGCAGATTGCCGCCCGTGACTTGCGTGATCGCAATCGAGAAATTGCCCGTGTTGATCGTGCCCGGATGCAAGGTGCCGTCGGTGCCGACGATCGAGCTCGAAATCGACGATGCGACGCGCGACAGGATCGCCTGCTGCAGTTGCGTGTTGAACTGGTCGAGCGTGGACTGGCTGCTCGTGCCGAGATCCGACAGCGACGGGTCCTTGTACTTGTTTTGAGCGTTCGCTTCGTTGAGCAGGTTCGTGCCGTTCAGCGGATTGCCGCCGAAGTTCGGATTGACCGGTTCATAGACGAGCGAGGTGGCGTGTGCGGCGGCGAGCGTCGTCGAGAGCGCGCAGGCGAGCATCGCGCGTTTTGCGGGCGCAGTGATCTTCATCGTGAATCCCCGTGATTGGCCGTGTTGCTTTTTTTAGAGTTCGTCCGTCGCCATGTCGGCGTCGCGGAACAAGAGGCGCGATATGTCGGCCTGCATGACGTTCTGAAACGCGATCTGCGCCGCGTTTTCCGCCACCGGCTTCACATTGGAGCGGGCGATCGGCAGGAACGCCTGGAACACGCGGCGTTGCCCGAACTCGACCCACACGAGGCTGCCGTAGCGCGCCGAGGGCCGCTCGTGCACCGAGACGATGTAGCGCTCGGAGAGGGGAATCGCGCCCCATGCCTGCGCGAACCAGTTGTAGAAGTCCTGGCCGGCGAGCGTCACGGTGTCGGTGGTGACGACGCCGCCGAGCGCATCGTCGAGCGGCTTCTGACCGTTGACGTCGGCGCCGCGGGCACGCGGGGTATCGGCGAGGGTATCGCCCTTGTCGAGCGATGACGAACCGTTCACCGTGCCGCGCGAGCTGAGAGGCGCGCCATTGGCGGCGGGCAGCGCGGTGCCGCGGTTCAGCGGGCTGGGCGTCGGCGTGCTCGGCAGCGAAATGAGCGGCTGAGCTTGCGCCGAGCTCGTCACATGCGTGGCGATGGCCGGCGCTTCCGCATCCTGCGCGTGAGCGCCCGTGATACTTCCCCAAAACGTGATGCACACTGCGGTCGTTCGCCGGAGGGTTTTAAAACCCTTCTCGAGCGAATTGTTTTTATCTCGCTGCATGACTTCCCCGTAAGCCTCTGGCCGCTATGGTGCTGCCTTGAAGCGTTTGTTTTTATTCGTAAGACGGAACCGATTCTGATCGAGACGCGACGGCTTTTATGTTGTCGTCGCCACATTCGACTGAGGAAAGTCGCAAGAAATGAAAACGTGTTGGAAAGGCCACTCAAAGCCAGTTGAAAATCACTGTAAAGAAACGTTTGCCGATGCCGTTAATCGGTGCAGAGCGTGCCGAATTAGGGTTTTCCACAGGCAGCGCCGCTGACAGAATTGATTGCGACAAGAGATAACGATGGTTTTCAGCTACAGAGATATGTTGGTCACGCCGGCAGCAGTCCGGCATGGAGATGCGTTTGCCGCAATGGCGCGCATTCAGGACGTGGACGGCCGCGAGCGCTCGGTGCAACTGCCAGGGGAATTCGATTGCGTGGAAGAAGCGATCAGGTTTGCGATCGCTTCGGGGTTCGAGTATATCGATGGGACTTGTAATTGAAGGGTTCAGCGCTGTCTGGACTGGCGGCGGCGCTAGCCGCTACCGCGCCTTCAACACCCTCAACCCCGAATCATTCAACGCATTGCCCACGCGCGCTTCGCTTTCAGCTGGCGCCTTCTTCGCTTCGCGAATCGACAGATACCGCAGGCAGCACACGCGCAAGAATGAGGCGAAGTTGGTTGGCATCTCGCCACGCAGTGCGATCAACTCGTCGTAGAGCTTCACCGCGAACTGACTCGTCGTCAGATTTTCGCGCTCCGCGATTTCCTGCAGCACATCCCAGAACAGATTCTCCAGCCTGACCGTGGTGATCACTCCGTGAATGCGCAGCGAGCGCGTGCGCGATTCATACAGAATCGGATCGGCGTTGATATAAACCCCGCACATGAGAAAGCCCTCCCGTGATTGCCGGTCAACCCTACTCCCGGGCGACTCGTCCAGCAATCGAGTCGGACCCGGAAGCATGGCAGGCGTTAGCGCATCCGTTCAAACACGGCGCGCGTTCATCTGTCCCGCGATGTAATCCGCCTGCCGGATCGCGAGCGTCACGATGGTGAGCGTCGGATTTTCCGCCGCCCCCGTCGTGAACTGGCTGCCGTCGGAGATATACAGGTTCGCAACCTCGTGGGTCTGGCCATGCTTGTTGCACACGCCGTCCTCGGCACGCGCGCTCATACGGGCCGTGCCGAGATTGTGCGTCGATGGATACGGCGGCACGCGATACGTCATCTTCGCGCCGGCCGCCTCGTACACGGCGCTGCCCTGCTTGTAGGCATGCTCGCGCATTGCCTGGTCGTTCGGATGATCGTCGAAATGGACGTTCGCCACAGGCTGGCCGTATTGATCCTTCACGTCCGAATTGAGCGTCACGCGATTCGTCTCGCGCGGCATGTCCTCGCCGACGATCCACATGCCGGCTGTGTAAGCGTACTGATCCATGGTCTGCGCGAAGCTCGGACCCCACGCGCCCGGATCCACGAAAGCAGCATAAAACGGCAGACCGAGCGACACCGTTTCCAGATGGTAGCCACCCGCGAAACCGCGCTTGGGATCGAACACGGCTTCATCCTCGATGATGCCCGCCATCGTCGTGCCCTTGAACATCTCGACCTTGTCTTCGAACACGCCGTAGACCGAACCCGTCGTGTGGCGCATATAGTTGCGGCCCACCTGTCCCGAGCCGTTCGCGAGCCCGTCCGGAAACTTGCTCGATTGCGAGTTCAGCAAGAGGCGCGGCGTCTCGATGGAATTGCCCGCCACCGCGACGACGCGCGCTTTCTGACGTTGCAGCTTGCCGCTCGCGTCGTAGTAGACGACGCCGCTCGCCTTGCCGCGCGCATCGTGTTCAATGCGCACCACGTGCGCCTGCGTGCGCAACTCCATGTGCCCCGTGGCCTGCGCGCGCGGCAGTTCGGTATAGAGCGTCGACCACTTCGCGCCCATGCGGCAGCCTTGAAAGCAGAAGCCACGCTGGAAGCAATGCGCGCGGTCGTCGCGCACGGTGCTGTTGATCGCCATGTGGCCGGTGTTGCATTCCTTGTATCCGACCTTCTCCGCGCCCGCCGACATCACCTTGAAGTTGTTGTTGCCGGGCAGTCCGGGGAAACCGTTGGTGCGCGTGACACCCAGCTTCTTCTCTGCGCGGTCGTAGTACGGGTTCAGCTCGTCGCGCGTGACGGGCCAGTCGAGCAGGTTCGCGTCCTTGATATCGCCATACGTGGACTTCGCCTTGAACTCCCACGGCTGGATGCGCAGGCTCGCGCCCGCCCAGTGCACGGTGGTGCCGCCCACCGTCTTGCAGATCCATGCGGGCAGATTCGGGAAGTCCTTCGCCACGCGCCACGACCCGGACGTCGTGCGCCTGTCGAGCCACGACAGCATTTGGAACGCGTTCCATTCCTCCGTCGCAAAATCGCTTTGCGTATGCGAGCCGCCCGCTTCCAACACCACCACGTCGATCCCTTTCTGCGCAAGTTCGTTGGCGAGCGTCCCGCCGCCCGCGCCCGAACCGATGATGACGACCACGTGGTCGTCGCTCTGCTTGAACTGCACCTTGTTGCCTGCGTACATGTCTGTCTCCGCTGTGTCCGCTGTATCGCGAGAGTCGGCGCTGCTGCCTGCTCGCCCGATGTCGTTTCGATCCGCGCGCAATCAGCCGTCTTTCGGAATCGGTCCGCTTGCGGCGACCGGCGGGTCCGGCAGCCATGACAGATTGTTGAAGCCCTGATAGAGATAGCCTCCGTCTCCCTTCGATGCCCCATAGCCGAAGTGCGCATACGCCATCGCGTTGCTGTAGAGCGAGACGACCGCGGTGCTGCGAATGGTTTCGAAGAACGGTGTGCCGGCAAGCGCCGCGACATCCTTTGCCTGGTCCGCCGCGGCGCGTTTGGTCCAGTCGGAACCGGCGCCGGCATCGAGCTTGCCGATGCCATCGGCGAGTTGTTGACGCACGGCCGGATCGGCCTTGGCCTTCGCGTCGAGGTCTTTGACGACGAGCGCATACACGGCGTTGTCCAGCGTGGGATGCGGAAACACCTGGCGCGTGAACGCAAGCAACACTTCGCCCTGATGCGTGTCGAACCCTTGCAGTTCGAGCGCCCACACGCGGCTTGGCGCCAGGCTCGCGAACACCGAGGTTACGGCGAGCGTGCCGACCAGCACGCCCGAACCGCGCAGGAATTCGCGTCGTGTCAACGCAATTTTAGGCGGCGCGGCTTGCGTTTCCGAGTGCCGCACGCCCGCCTCGATGACGTCGCCCGCCCGCCGCGGCGCGACGATCGGAATGATCGTGTCTCGCATGTCTATCTCCTTGTGGGGTACTGCAACAGCTTATTTATGTGTATGCGCTGCTCGAAATCGTGTTACTGATAATGGCCGTGCCGCTCCAACACTTCGATCTTGTATCCGTCCGGGTCCTGAATGAAGAAGTAACGGGCGATGAGCGCGCCGTCGTCGTCGCGGAATTCGCGCAGGTCGTTGGGCGTCATGCCCAGTTCGATGAGACGCTCACGCTCGGCCTTGGCATCCGCGACACTCACGGCGACGTGTCCGTAGCCATCGCCATGGGTGTAGGGCTCGGCGCGTCCCTTGTTCCACGTGAGTTCGATTTCAGCGTCGGTTTCGTCGTTACGCAAATAGACGAGCGTGAAGTCCGGGAAGTCCAGCCGGTGCGCCGTCTCGAGATTCAGCGCGTTCTGGTAAAAGCGCAGCGAGCGGTCGAGGTCCCGCACACGAATCATCGTGTGGATCAGCTTTGACATGGCGTCTCCTCCTTGTGACGCAAGTTTAGGGAGACGCTTGGGGTCAAGGTAATGCCCGGCTAAATAGCCGACTCGGGACTTGCCCTGAGAGGCGAATTGAAAGCCTGCCGCGCCGCCGCAAAAATTTTTGCGTGCGCTCTTGTGCATTGCGATGCCGCTCTCTATAATCCGCCGCTCCACAGGCTCGTAGCTCAGTTGGTTAGAGCACCACCTTGACATGGTGGGGGTCGTTGGTTCGAATCCAATCGAGCCTACCAACGAATGCATTGCATCAAGAAAAAACGCCGCGTCATAAAAACGCGGCGTTTTTTTTCGTCGATCAAATCGAGTGTTTTCAGTCCCAGCAGTTACGGAACGCGACAGCGGCGATCACCGGCACGGTGAGCACGAGCGGAATGGCGAAGTAAGGCACTTCCAAATCCACGACCCAGCTATAGATCAGCCAGCCGATACCCACGCCAAGCGTGCCGATGCCAACGAGCGCGGTCAGCACGTTGAGCATGACGGGAGACATCCGCTTCTTGGGCGTTTCCTTGGTCGATGGAGTTTCCATGATGGCGGCAGGCGCATTCGAACGCGCGACAGATAAACAAGTCGATTGTATACCCGCCTGCGAGCCGTGCCGACAAGCAGGCCGCAGCGTCAGCCCGCTGCCAGCCGCTGCACTTTCGTGACTGTCTTGAGCAGCGAGTCGAGCGGGACCGGCCGGCTCAGCAAATAGCCCTGCACCTTGTCGCAACCCGCCTCGCGCAGACAGTCCAGCTGCTCTGCCGTTTCCACGCCTTCCGCGACGACCGTCACACCGAGCTTATGCGCGAGCTCGATCACGCCTTCCACCACGATGCGCATCATCTCGTCGGTGGCGATGTTATCGACGAAAGACTTGTCGAGCTTCAGCACGTCGGGCCTGAAACGCGTCAGATAGTTGAGACTGGAATAGCCGGTGCCGAAATCGTCGATGGCAATCCGCACGCCCATCTCGCGCACTTTCGACAGCACGTCCTGTGCATCGTCGACGTTTTCGATCAGCGCCGACTCCGTAATTTCCAGCGTGACGTTGTTCGGGTCGATACAGCATCGCTTGATCGCGTGCCTAAGCACGGAGACGAGACGCGGATCGCGGAACTGTTTCGGCGATACGTTCACCGCCATCGAATGCACGGCGGGCATTGCATGCGAGAGTCGGGACGCCGCCTGCACGGCTTCGCGAATGATCCAGTGCCCCGCTTCGACGATCAAGCCGCTCTCTTCGAGCATCGGCACGAACGCGCCCGGACCGAGCAGACCGAGCAGCGGATGATTCCAGCGCAACAGCGCTTCCACGCCCACGAGCGTGCCGGAATCCACGCGATATTGCGGCTGGAAATGCAGCAGGAACTGGTTCTGGCGAATCGCGTTCAACAGTTCGGATTCGAGATGCGCGCGCGCCAGTTCGTCCTTCTCGCGCTCGCCGAACACGCGGAACGTGTTGCGGCCCGCGCGTTTGGCCGCGTACATGGCCATGTCGGCGCTGATGAAGAGCGACTCGGGCGAACTGCCGTGCTCGGGAAAGAGCGCCACGCCGATCGAACAGGTCATCGCGATGCTCTTGCAATCCATCGCTATCGGGCGATGACACGCAATGGCAAGCCGTCGGCACGCCCGCGCGATTTGTTCGTGATCGAACGCGCCCGGCAGGATCACGGTGAACTCGTCGCCGCCCGGCCGCGCGACGATTGCATCGGGCGGCAGCGCTTCCTGAATGCGCGAGGCCAGGGCTTTGAGCACGGTGTCGCCGGCGGTGTGGCCGGCGGTGTCGTTGATGGACTTGAAGCGGTCGATATCGACGAAGAGATAAGCGAACGGCTCGCCCGATGCGCAGCGCGCGTCGAGCGCCTCGACAATCGCGTTGCGATTATGAAGACCCGTGAGGCTGTCGATGTTCGCCAGGCGATGCAATTGCTGAAGCCGGTTGCGCTCCTCGGTGGCATCGACGCAAACGCTCACCACGCGCGACACCGCGCCGTCTTCGCTGACGGGATAGATATCCGCGCGAACCCAGCGCGTGCGTTCCTCCGGCAAGCGCAAACGGAAATAGCTTTGCGCGGGCATGGCCGTGTTGACGGCGGCGCGCATCTGCGTGCGCAGCCCGGCGATATCCTCGGGATGCACGCGCTGCGACCATGCGGTCTCGTCCGCTTCGAGCGCGGACACGGGCATTTCCCACATGCGCTCGAATGCCGAACTCACATGCAGCAGTTCGCGGAAGTCGTGGCTCGCGGTCCAGAACACGGCATCGACGTGATCTTCCATGTCTTTCTGCACGCGCGCCTTGCCCCGCAATTCGTCGATGAGCGTGCGCTCCGCCGTGATGTCGCGCGACTTGCAAAGTACCGCTATCAGCTTGCCGAACTCGCCGTAGACCGGCGCGAAAGTGGAAGTCCACCAGCGCAGATTGCCGCGCATGGTGCAGCACGCGCCGGTAAAGGACGTGGATTCGCCGGCCTTGGCGCGTTCGAAAGCGCGGCGCGCGTCGGGGCCGTGCCAGAGCGCGAGCCAGTCGATGCCGACGACATCGTCGGCGGCGCGCGCTTCGATCAGGCGCTGGCCGACTTCGGAGATGCAGACGACCTTGCCTTCCGGACTCAAAAGCTTGATGCAGTCGTCCGCGATGGAGAGAAGACCATTCGAGAGCTGACGCGCGACGAAGGTTTGCCGGTGCGCGCGCTGCATCTGCTGGATCACGACGACCGCCGCGATGGCGATGGCCGCCAGCAGCAGGTTCCACGGCAGCGGAATGAAAGGCGTCACCGCGGCGACCAGCAAGACGCCGAAGAACGCGGCTCCAAAGCCGTCCAGGCGCCGTGTGCATTCGACATAGTGAGATTCGCCGGCCACGCTTTCGCCGATGATCCCGAGAAAATCAGACGCTCTGCCCTGCACCTTCGACCCCGTCCGCTGTTGCTGTTGCTTTTGGTTTATCTTACTGATGCATAACGGCGGGATCGGTAAATACTTTAGATGGGATGGAAAGCGCGCTCAATCGCGTTTCAACACCGACGCAATTTCCTTCGCCAGTTGCTCCGCCCGATAAGGCTTGTTCAGCAGCGTCACGTTGGGCCGCAGCACGCCGTCGCGCGAGATGATGTCGCGGGTATAGCCGGACGCGTAGATCACCGGCACCGGCTGCGGCTGGGCGAACGCCCATTCGGCGAGATCGGCGCATTTCACCTTGCCTGGCATCACCACGTCGGTCAGGATCACGTCCACGCCGATGCCGCTTTCCAGCACGCTCATCGCCGCGTCGCCGCTTGCGGCCTTGAGCACGGTGTAATGCATGGCTTCGAGAATCGCGACCGTCGAGGAGAGCACGGCGACGTCGTCGTCGACGACGAGCACGGTTGCGCTGCCCGTGTGCGTGGGAATGCTGCCGGCTTCGGCCGACGAGGTCTCGTCGTCGTAACTGCGCGGAAAGTAGATCTCCACCGTCGTGCCGACATCCACCGTGCTCGACACATGGATATGGCCGCCCGACTGCTTGACAAAGCCGAACACCATCGACAAGCCGAGCCCCGTGCCGTGTCCTTCCGGCTTGGTGGTGAAGAACGGCTCGAAGGCGCGTTCGAGGACATCGGGCGGCATGCCCGTGCCCGTATCGGATACGGAAAGACGCACGTATTCGCCGGGACGCAGGTCGTTGCCCTCGCACGCGGCGTGATCCAGCGACTCGTTCGAACACGTGAGCGTGAGCCGGCCATCGCCGCTAATGGCGTCGCGCGCGTTGATCGCGAGATTGAGGAGGGCGTTCTCCAACTGATTGCGGTCGACGCAGAAATTCCACGCCTGTTCCGGCAACGCGGCGCCGATCACCACCGACGCGCCCACCGCGTGCTGCAGAAGTTCGCGCAACTCGGCAAAAAGCCGCTGCGGATTGATGACCACCGGCGAGAGCGGCTGCCGCCGCGCGAACGACAGCAGTTGCGAGGCGAGCGTCGCGCCGCGCTGCACGGCGTCCAGCGCAGCCTGAACGCGTTCGGGCACGCGCGGGTCGGTTGGCGGCAGATACTGCATCAATTGCAAATTTCCGCTGATGGCCTGCAGCGTGTTGTTGAAGTCGTGCGCGACGCCGCCCGTCATCGCGCCGAGCGCTTCCATCTTCAGGCTTTGACGCAATTGCGCCTCGACCGCGGTGCGCGCCGCCACGGCTTCGGAAATCTTGTCTTCGAGACCGCGCGTCAGTTCCTTGAGGCTTTCTTCGGCGATCTTGCGGTCGTTGATATCGACGATCACGCCGGGAAACCGCTGTGGCGCTCCGGCTTCATCGTATTCGCAGCGGCCGGACGCGAGAATCCAGATCCAGCCCTCGTCCGGCGTGCGGATGCGATATTCGGCGCGATACGGTGCGCCATCGCGCAAGGTCGCGGCGATCAGCGAAGTCACGCGTCCGCGGTCGTCCGGATGGATGATCTCGAGCGCCGCCTCGATCGGCAAGCCGGTTTCCACTTCCTGAAGCGAGAAGAGGAAAGTGCGCGCGAAACGTTCGTCGCCCTTCACGCGGTTTTGCGTGATTTCCCATACGAAGGTGCCGCGCACGGCGCCCGAATTCAACGCGAGTTGCAGCCGCTCGTTGGTTCCGCGAAACGCCGCTTCGGCCGCACTGCGATTGCGTTCGAGCAGCACGCGCTCGGTTGTCTCGACGACGACTGCAAGCACGCCCACCGGCACGCCTTCATCCGATGCAACCGGGCTGTAGTGCAGATCGAGCCATGTTTCGACGGGGTCGTGCTCGCGCGCCAGCACGAAGCGCGTGTCGCGGTAAGTCAGCGACTCGCCGCGCATGCCCGAATCGATCACGTTACGGTTGAAGTCCGCCGCCTCGGGCCATGCCTTCTCGATAGCCATGCCGAGGATGCCCGGATGCCGCACACCCGAGAACTTCGCATAGGCTTCGTTGTAGACGAGCGTGCCTTCGTCGCCCCAAAGCAGGGCCATCGGCAATGCGTTGGGCAGCATGACCTGCACGACCGACCGCAAGACCGGCGGCCAGTCGCCGATCGGGCCCAACGGCGTTTTGCGCCAGTCGAAATCGCGTATGAAGCGCGCCGTTTCGCCGACCCATGAATCGAGTTGAGGGCGACCGAAAAAAGTCGAATCCAAATCGGGGAATCCTTTTCCTTTGAACGATGCGCGAAGGGCGCGCACCAATCCGACAGAGTAAAGCTAATTCGCGGCGCGCGAAATGTCGGAGTAGCGTGTTCGCAAGGGGGATGCCTGGTCTTCGACTCGAGGCTTGACGGTTTCGGCACAGCGCCGGTGCATCATTCTGGCTTCGGCTTTTTCACGGCTCTTATCTTGCCTGTGCGCCCGCCGCCGCAAAAGAAGCGCTCGCCGCCGTCCGATTCGAGTCCCGAGACGCCCACGCCTTCCGGCATGTCGAGCCGCTCGAAGACTTCGCCGGTGGCCGGGTCGATGCGTCGCAGTTCGCTAGCGTCGCTTTCCCACGTGGCGTGCCAGAGTTCGCCATCGACCCAGGTGACGCCCGTGACGAAGCGATCGGAATCGATGGTGCGTAGAATTTTGCCATCGCCCGGATCGACTTGATGAATCTTGCGCTCGCGATATTGTCCGACCCAGAGCGTGCCTTCTGCCCACGCGAGACCGGAATCGGCGCCACCGCCGGGAGCGGGAATGGTCGAGACGACCTCGCCGGTTTTTGGATCGACCTTTTGAATGCGGTCCTCGGCAATCTGATACAGATGCTCGCCATCGAAGGCCGTGCCCGCGTGCGCCGCGACCGCGAGCTTGCGTCGGGTCTTGCCGCTTTCGGGGTCGAGCGCGTTGAGAGCATCGCCCGAGGCGAACCAGACTTGCTGTCCGTCCCAGCTCACGCCGTGCACGCCTTCCACTTCGGGAAAAGGTCCGTATTCGCAGATGATCTCCGCCTTTGCGCGTTTCATGTCGCCTTCCTCTTTGCTCACTGGTTGATCGAGACTTCATGCTAGTCGTAGGCCAAACCAGCAGGGAGTAACAAGGCCGTCGTGAAACCGGGCAGGGGTGCGGTCATCCAGCGGCGCGCGCGTCCTTGTCCGTATGCCTGAACCTTGCCCGCCGCCGCGAGCGTCGTAAGCGCGCGCTGTACCGTGCGCTGGCTCGATCCAAGCGCCAACGCAAGCGCCGAACTGGACCACGTTTGACCATCGGCGAGAACGGCCAGCAGCGTCGCGTAGGCGTCTTCCGTCGGCTGCGCCAGAACGACGACTTCATCTGCCCGACGCGGCGTCAGCGTGAAGCCGCGCGGCGTCGCGCTCACCGTTGCGAGCGATTGCAGCATCGTCCTCAAGCGCCCGATCTCGACCCGCAAGCGCGCCCGATGCGTGTCGTCCGCATGCTTCATGCGAAACGCCCGCACGATGAGCGTGTCGCGCGGCACATCGTCCGGCCATGCTTCAGCAAGCGCGCGCGCCAGCGTGAAAAGCACCGGACGCGTGGCGAGCGCAATGGTCACGCCGCCTTCGCGCACGACATTGCGACACGCATCCACGATGAACGCAGCCGATGCAAACAGCGCCTCCACTTCATCGAGCCGCAGGAGCCGCGCTTCGCCTTGTGCGATACGCCTGGCCGCTGGCGCATCGAGCACGCTCGACGCGCTTTCCGCTTCGGCTTCGAGCGCGGCGATACCCGACCGATGCGCCGCCTCTCGCGCGCGCGTCAACGCTTCGCGCGCAGGCTGCGTCTCCACACGCCGTATCGCGATTGCCGCCGCAATGAGTTCGCGCGCGGCCTCCGATGCCGGTGGAAGACTTACCGCGTCGAGCGATGCGAGCAAGAGCCGAGCATCGTCCAACCGGCCGAGCAACGCGAGCCTGCGCACCGCCAAAATGCGCGCATGGACCGCGTTGACGTGGTCGCCATGCGCTTCGAGCGTGACGCGCGCGGCATCGAGCGCTTTCTGCGGCCACGCAAGATCGCGCGATGCCAACGCGATCTCCGCTTCGGCGACCACGCATCGCGAACGCGCAACCGCTTCCTTCGCGCCGAATCGACGCGCCGCGCTGCGCAGCAAGGTCTTCGCGCGCGCGAACTCGCCGAGCTGCGCCATGGCGATGCCACGCAGTGCGAGCGCGGCGGCGTCGTCGCGCAATGCAACACGATTGAGCGCGCCAAGGGGGTCGCCGGCCGCGAGCGCGCGCGCCGCCGCGTTGATCAGTGAATCCATGTCGCCTCAAATTCCCGCCACAATTGTCACTCCCCTCAGCTGTGCGTCCGGTACTAATCTAACACCGTGCATTTCGAAACCTCACTCGGGAGACAAGCACGATGACGAGTCATACGACAGGAACGCGCGACGACTGGCTGGCCGCACGCTTGAGCCTTCTTTCGCGCGAAAAGGAACTCACGCGGCAAAGCGATGAACTCGCCGCGGCACGTCAGGCGTTGCCGTGGGTTCGCATCAACAAGACTTATCGCTTCGATACGGAAACAGGAAGCGCCACGCTGGCTGACCTATTCGGCGGCCGCTCGCAGTTGCTCGTTTATCACTTCATGTTCGGGCCGGACTGGAAGGCGGGCTGCCCGTCTTGCTCCGCGATCGCGGATGGCTTCGACGGTTTCGCCATTCATCTCGCGCATCACGATGTCGCGCTGTGGTGCGTGTCCCGCGCGCCCATCGAGAAGCTCGCGGCCTACAAGAAGCGCATGGGATGGCACTTCCCATGGGCCTCCGCGCACGATGGCGACTTCAACTTCGACTTCAACGTGTCGTTCACCGAAGAGCAGCAGCGCGACGGCAGCATCGAATATAACTATGCGAAAAATCGCCACGCGATGGATCAGAAAGACCCGCCCGAAACCGTCAAGCAAGGCGCCGCCGATGTCGGCACGACCGCGCCCGCGTATTCGCTCGACAGACCAGGCTTGAGCGTCTTCGCGATGCAGGACGGCGACGTCTATCACACGTACTCGGCCTACTCGCGAGGTCTCGACAGTCTCTGGGGCATGTATCAGTGGCTCGATCGCGCGCCGAAAGGCCGCAACGAAACCGGCAACTGGTGGAAGCGTCACGACGAATATCCGGGCTGAAGGCGCGGGGCAATCGCGCCAGTTAGGCAGAGCGATGCACGCATAAATCGCGCGAATCGCGTAAATCGGTATGGCGTACGAACCCGAGCCGCAAACGCCGTATTAATTACCCATTTTTTTCGGATTATTTTTCTTTCTCTTTCTTCTACCTTGCTAACGATGCGAAAGATTTCGCATTGTGAAGCGGCCGCTGAAAATCGCCGACAAAATCGCCGATATAAACAAACGACGAAGCGAGAAGAAGATGAAAAACGCGCTGACGGTCTCCATTTGCCTGCCCACTTGCAACCGGCCCGAACTGATCGTGCAGTGCCTCGACTCCTGCCTCGCGCAGAAGTATCCGCACATCGAAATATTGATCGGGGACGACTCGCGTGACGATCTCACGCAGCAGCTCATCGCCGCGTGCTACGCGCACGACGCGCGCGTGCGATATGTACGCAACGACGTGCCGCTCGGGCAAGCACGCAATGTGTCGAGCCTCTTCGAGCGTGCGACGGGCGCGCTCGTCATGCTGATCCACGACGACGACTATCTCGTGCACGACGCCGTCGCGCGGCTCGCGGCGCTTTGGGCGACGTATCCGCATCTGCAAGTCGCGTTCGGCGATCAATACGAGGTCGATCCCGAAGGTCGCGTCGATGTCCATAAAAGCGCGGCGCTCAATGCGGCGTTCCATCGAAAACGGCGCGCGCAAGGCATGCAGCCGCTGCCAGGACGAACCGGTCTTGTGCAAATGTTCCCCAACAATGGCTGGATGGCGCTCGCGGCGCTCGTGCGGGCAGTGGGGTATCGCGAGGAAGTCGGCGCGTGCTGCGATTACGTGTTCGGCGCGCAGTTGTGTCTGGCGGCCAAGCATGTCTACTATCTGCACGAATACGTTTCGTACTATCGCAAGACGACGGCTTCCGTGTCGCGCAGCACGCGCCGTTCGGTCAGCGCGGCAGCGTTTAGCGCCTACCAGTTCGTTTCGGCGATGACGCTCGATCCATCGCTCGAAGCGGCGCGCGGCATCGCGTTGCGCCGGTTGGCACCGATCGTCGTTTCGCTGCACGCGCGGCACGATGCGCCGCTCGCCGCGCTGCGCGTCGCCTTCGAACATCCCGATGCCTATACGTATGGCGCAAGTCTCAGGCTCTACTATCACCTCTTGCTGATCGTGCGCGCGCTCGTCGCCATGCGTAGCCGGCAGCGTTCAGGCACGCCGCGTTTTCCCTGATGCGCTGAATGTCCGAGGTTTTCGCACGGTCGATCTCAAAGCCGCGCAGTTATCGGTAACCGTTTCCCTAAAGGCCATCGCGTTGCGGTCGTTATACAGGCGGCCGGTGACATTTCACTGGCCGCGTGGCAGGCGAGAGCATCCTCGCGTGCCGGCGCGCGAACAAGATGCAGCCACCTTTGGGACGAATATGTTTTCCACAATCAAGGGCCGCCTCGCCCTCGCCATGACTCTGCTGAGCATGCTGCTCATCGGCATCGGGCTGGTCGGACTCGTCGGCATGAGCAAGTCCAACGAGACGACCCACGACCTCTTCACGAATGAAATGCCGAGCGCGGTGTCGGTCGGCAATGCGGAAATGTTCATGGCGCGCGAACGTCTGAGCTTCGATCGCGCGGCGCTGAACATCGGCACGAACGCGGCGGACGAGGCCATCGGCCGGGGCGCGCTGATGCGCAAGACTTCCGACGACGCATGGACGAAGTACGCCGCTCTGCCCCAGGCTCCCGGCGAAAAGCAGCTTGCGGACAAATTCAACGAGCAGCGTCTGCAAATGCAGAAGCTGCTCGACGAAGGCTATGCCGACGTGCGCGCGAAGGACCAGGCGAAAGTCACCGCCGACGCCGCCACGATGCAGGCCGCGTTCAACGACTTCGCGAAGACCGGCGTCGAGTTGCGCAAGCTGCAGTTCGACCAGGCGCAAAGCGACTACGACGCGAGCCAGGCGACCTTCGCCATGTTCCGCATGGTGTCGATCATCGCGATCGTGATCGGGCTCGCTGCATCGTCGTATTCGTGGTTCTCGCTGCGCCAGCGCATTGCGCGCCCGCTCGACGCCGCGCTCGAACAGTTCGGCGCCATTGCCGCAGGCGACCTGCGCCGCGATGTGCGCATCACCTCGAACGACGAAATGGGCCAGCTGCTGCGCGGGCTTTCGACCATGCAGGCGAGCCTCGTCGAAACCGTGCGTTCGGTGCGCTCGGGTAGCGAATCGATTGCATCCGCGACCAAGCAGATCGCGGCGGGCAACGTGGACTTGTCCTCGCGCACCGAGGAACAGGCGTCGGCATTGCAGGAAACCGCGTCGAGCATGGATGAGCTCACGGGCACGGTCAAACAGAACGCCGACAACGCGCGCCAAGCGAGCGTGCTGGCCGCCAATGCATCGGAGATCGCGGGCAAGGGCAGCCATGTGGTGTCGCAAGTGGTGACCACGATGGGCGAGATCAACCAGAGCTCGACGAAGATCGCGGACATCATCGCGATCATCGAAGGCATCGCGTTCCAGACCAACATTCTCGCGCTCAACGCAGCCGTGGAAGCGGCGCGTGCAGGCGAAGAAGGACGCGGCTTCGCGGTCGTGGCAGGCGAAGTGCGCTCGCTCGCGCAACGCTCGTCGGCGGCGGCGAAGGAGATCAAGGAACTGATCGATACCTCCGTCGAACGCGTGCAATCCGGCGCGGCGCTCGTCGATGAAGCCGGCCGCACGATGAACGACATCAGCAACGCCGTGCAACGCGTGACCGACATCATGGGCGAGATCGCGGCGGCATCGGAAGAACAATCGAGCGGTATCGAACAAGTGGCGCGCGCCGTGACGCAAATGGACGAAGTGACGCAGCAGAACGCGGCGCTCGTCGAGGAAGCGGCGGCAGCGGCGCAGTCGCTCGAAGATCAGGCGGGCGCGTTGCGTACCGCAGTCGAAATCTTCCGTCTGCATGACGAAGGCGCGCGCATCGCCGCTTGATCGTCTACTGGTTCACCCTGACGGCCCGCGTCTTCTCAAGGAAGCGCGGGCCGCGGCATTTTCGAAGCCGCTTTCAAGGACATAACCTGTGGTAATCGCCTCATAAGGCAAATTCAATAGACGGCTATCGCTGTTTTCTCCAGACTTCGGACGTCGGATCGATACACGATTCGCCCTCGATAAGAGCGCGCATGAAGCGCACAAGCCTCGGAGGAGACACGCTATGTTCCATCGACCCAAGGTCACCCGGTCGGTCCTCGCGCTCATGTGCGCGATGTCTTTCATCATGTATCTCGATCGCGTCAACCTGTCCGCCGCGGCAGGCCTGATTCGCGATGATCTTCATCTCAGCAATACCGATATCGGCTTCGTGTTCGGCGCCTTCGCCTACACCTATGCGATCTGCCAGGTAATCGGCGGATGGGTGAGCGATCGCTTCGGCGCGAAGACCACGCTCGTGCTGTGCGCGTCGATCTGGATCGTCGCCACGGTCGCGACGGGCTTCGCGGGCGGCGTCGTATCGCTCTTCTGCGCGCGCATGCTGCTCGGTGTCGGCGAGGGCGCGGCGCTTCCGGCGCAGGCCCGCGCGCTAGTCAACTGGTATCCGGCGCAAAAGCGCGGCTTCGTGCAAGGGCTCACGCATTCGTTCTCGCGCCTGGGCAATGCGCTGACGCCGCCGCTGATCGCGATTCTCGTCGCCTTCGCGTCGTGGCGTGCATCGTTCATTCTGGTGGGCGCGCTGACCGCGGTCTGGGTGCTGGTCTACGCGTGGTACTTCGCCGATAACCCGCGCAAGCATCGACACATCACGGCCGAGGAAATCGCCGAGCTGCCGCCCGAGAATAAGGTGGCCGTGGAGAAGACCCGCGAGCCGACGCCGTGGGGACGTCTCATCAAGCGCATCGGGCCGACCATGATGGTCTACTTCTGCTACGGCTGGACAGGCTGGCTCTTCTTCACGTGGCTGCCGACGTTCTTCATGCACGGACGCGGCCTCGATCTCAAGAGCTCGGCGCTTTTTTCAGCGGGCGTGTTTCTCTCGGGCGTCGTGGGCAATACGGCGGGCGGCGTGATCTCCGACCGCATTCTCAAACGCACCGGCAACGTGGTCGCCGCGCGGCGCAACATGATCATCGTCGCATTTCTCGGCGCGTTGATCTTTCTCGCGCCCGTCATGGTGGTGAAGTCCTTGCCCGTCATGGCAGGCTGCATGAGTCTGTCGTTCTTCTTCCTCGAAATGACCATCGGTCCCATCTGGGCCGTGCCGATGGACATCACGCCCAAGCACGTCGGGATTGCGAGCGGGCTCGTCAATGCGGGATCGGCCATTGCGGGCATCTTCTCGCCGATCGTGTTCGGCTTCATCGTGGACCGCACTGGAAGCTGGACCTTGCCGTTCGGCGGCTCGCTGGGACTGCTTGCGGTGGGTATCGTGATGACGTTCTTCATGCGACCCGATATCGAACTCGATCCGGCGAACGATGCCGATTCCTCGTTGCGCGATGCCGAAGGGAAACTGGCATTCGCCGATCGCCTATGACGGACGGCGACGGCGTCTCGCGCTCGACACGCATGACGCGGCCGCGCCGTCGCCCTAACTAGGCTGCCCGAATCGCCTCGATGACCAGTTGCGTAGCCGGACTGATGCGCCGGTTACTGCGCAGGATCAACCCATAAGGCGCGAGCCGTCCACGCAACGGCGTGGCAATGGAAGCGATGGTATCGAGCGAAGCGTAGTAATCGGCAACCGAACTCGGCAGCACCGCCAACATATCCGAATCGCGCAACAGCGAAAGCGTCGTGAGAATGGAAGACGTCTCGACGGTGCTCACCGGCGGTGCGACGCGTGACTCCCTGAAAGTCTGATCGATGATCTCGCGCATCGGACTCGGATGCGGCTGCACGATCCACGCATACCCCGCGAGCTCATCCAGTTTCGGGCGCCCGGCCGATTCGAACACCGGATGCCCGGGCCGCGCGACAATCGCCAATGCCTCTTCGGCAAGCGTTTCGAAACTCAAGTCGTTGGCGGGAAACCCGTAGGGAATGCGCCCGACCACGATATCCAGTTGGTCCTGCTGCAAGGCTTGCACGAGCACATCGCTGGTATCGATCTGCACGGTGATATGCAGGCGCGGATGCGCGTCCTTCAACTGCACGATTACTTTCGTCAACAGCTCGGGCGCGGGCGCCATGACCGCGCCAATCCGCACCTTGCCGATATCCCCCGCTTCGATGGCCGCGAGTTCTTCGCGCAACTCGTCGAGGTCTTCGAACACCACGCGCGCATAACGCATGACCGCTTCGCCATATACCGTGGCCTGCATGCCGCGCGCATGCCGCACGAACAGCGACGCGCCCATGGTGTCCTCCAGTTCCTTCAACGCCTTGGTCGCGGCGGGCTGCGTCATGGCGAGTTCGTCGGCGGCGCTGCGCAGAGACTCTGTTTCGGAGAGCGCCATCATCAGTTGAAGATGACGCAAGCGCAGGCGTTTGCGGATGGTATTGGCAGGCGCAATCATGTCGGCGATAACCCTGTGAGCGCTTTCCCGCGATAACCGCAGGAAATAACCCGATGCAAATTATTCAATAGTCAGTTATCGCGCAGTTTCGCACACTAGCGTCACCCGAAACAGCCGCGCAAACCCTTCCTCGCGCGGCCTTCCATCAAACAAGAAGGAGACATTCGCGATGAAGATCAAGCATATCCGTGCACGCGTATTCGAATGGAAAGGCAAGGTCGTGCCGCCGCAAGCGCACTTCTGCACGAATGCCGTGGACATTCTCTACGAACGCGGCGACGCCATGGGCTCGTTCCGCTTTCACCAATGGCTCGTGGTCGAAGTGGAGTGCGACGACGGCACCATCGGCATCGGCAATTGCGCGCTTGCGCCGCGCGTGGCCAAGCAGATCGTCGACGAATATCTCGCGCCTATCGCCATTGGCGAAGACCCGTTCGATCACGAATACATCTGGCAGAAGATGTATCGGCGCACGCTTGCCTGGGGGCGCAAGGGTATTGGCATGGCGGCGATCTCGGCTGTCGATATCGCCTTGTGGGACATCATGGGCAAGGCGGTGAAGAAGCCCGTCTTCAAACTGCTCGGCGGACGTACCAAGGAAAAGATCTGGTGCTATGCCTCGAAGCTCTACAACAACGACGACCGCGACGTGTTTCTCGCCGAAGCAAAGAGCTATCTCGACGACGGCTTTACCGCGATGAAGATGCGCTTCGGCTACGGCCCGAAAGACGGCCCGAGCGGCATGGCGAAGAACGTCGAACAGTTGCGTCTCTTGCGTGAACTCGCGGGCGACGACATCGACATCATGGTCGAATGCTATATGGGCTGGACGCTCGAATACGCACGCAGAATGTTGCCGCGCCTGGCCGAATTCAATCCGCGCTGGCTGGAAGAACCGGTCATCGGCGACGATATCGAGGGCTATCGGGAACTGAAGAAGATGAACGTCATCCCGATCTCGGGCGGCGAACACGAGTTCACCATCTACGGCTTCAAGGACCTGCTCGAACGCCGCGCCGTGGACGTCATTCAGTACGACACGAATCGCGTGGGCGGCATCACGGCGGCGCGCAAGATCAACGCAATGGCCGAGGCGTGGTCCGTGCCGGTCATTCCGCATGCCGGACAGATGCACAACTATCACCTCACCATGTCGAGCGTGGCGAGCCCCATGTCCGAGTTCTTCCCGGTCTACGACGTGGAAGTGGGCAACGAGCTTTTCTACTACATCTTCGACGGTGAACCGCAACCGGAGAACGGCTATCTGCAACTCTCCGATGAGACGCCGGGCCTCGGCATCACGCTCTCGGACAAGTATCTGGATGACTTCAACATCATCGAATAACGCATGAACGATGGGCCAATGCAGCCCTCGACATCAAGGATTGGAGACACGCAATGGAAAGCAGAATAGAAGCGCCCGCACTCGACGCGGTTACGTCGGAGCGCGCGACGAGCGTGCGCTGGCGCATCTTTGGCGTGGTGTTTCTCATCACGCTGATCAATCTCGTCGATCGCATCTCGCTTTCCATCGCGATGCCCACCATCGCCAAGGAATACGCGCTCTCGCCCGCCATGCAGGGGCTGATCCTGTCGAGCTTCTTCTGGTCGTATGCGCTGTTGCAGATACCGGGCGGATGGCTCATCGACCGCTACGGTCCGCGCAAGATCATCGCGGGCGCGACGGTGTTATGGGGCATTTTCCAAACCTTGATGGGCGCTGCCGGCGGCGGTCTGTCGATGCTGTTCCTGCGTGTGGGTCTGGGCGGCGCCGAAGCACCGCTCTTTCCCGCCGGCAGCAAGCTCAATGCGTTGTGGCTCTCGAAGAAAGAGCGCGGTCGCGGCGCCGTATTGATGGATGCGGGCTCGCCATTGGGCGCGGCCATCGGCGGGCTTGCAATCTCCAATCTCATCCTCGCGTTCGGCTCGTGGCGCATGGCGTTCGTCGTGGCGGGCATCGCGACCATCGCGGCGGGCTGGCTCGCATGGCGTTATCTGCGCGACGATCCCGCGAAGCATCCCTTCGTGAATGGCGCGGAACTCGCGCGAGTTCGTGACGGCGCGGCCCCGGTCGCCGCGAGCGTCATCGCCGAGGAACCCTTGCCGCTGCGCTCGACCATCGCCATGTGCGTAGGCCGCATGAGCTGGGCGATGATCTTCTTCGGGCTCATCACGTGGGGACCGAGCTATCTGACGCAAGCACGCGGCTTGAGTCTTTCGCAGATCGGCGCGGCCACATTCTTCATCTTCTTTTCCGGCGCTTTGGGCTCGCTGTCGGGCGGCTTTCTCTGCGATGCACTTTGCACGCACGGCTTCTCGCGCGGCAAGGTGGTCAAAAGCATGATCGCGCTATCGGGCATCACGACGCTTGCCGTATTCGCCGCGCTGCCGACCATTCAGTCGCCGGTGAGCGCGGTCGCGGTGCTGTGCGCGGCGTCGTTCTTGCTGATGTGGGGTAGTCTCTACTGGAGCCTGCCTTCGTTGCTCGCGACGCCGGGGCGCGTCGGTCTGCTCGGTGCATGCATGAACTGCGCGGGCAGCGTCGGCGGCATCTCGATTCCGCTCATCACCGGCTTCATCCTGCAGCGTACCGGTTCGTTCGATACCGTGCTGCATTTCTACAGCGCCTGCGCGCTGGTGTATATCTTCGGCTCGATCGCCATCGATCTGCGCCGTACCCGCTAAAAAACTCAAAGGTTGATCCGTCATGAAACCTCGCATTGCTGTCCTTCTCGGCGACCCCGCCGGCATCGGCCCCGAACTCATCGCGCGTCTCGTTGCACGGCCGGAAAATCGCAAGCGTGCCGATCTGCTCATCATCGGCGACCGGCGCGAACTCGATCGCGGCATGGAGATCGCGCGGCAACGTTTCGATTACACCGTGGTGAACGATGAAGCCGCCGCCGCGCGCGATACCGACGTGCCTTCGCTCATCGACTTCCGCCTGCCCGACGACGCGCCTTACGAGCCCGCCGTATCCACGGAACGCGGCGGACGCTACAGCCTGGAAGCGTTCAAACAAGCCCTGCAACTGACGCGCGCGAACCGCACCAACGCCATGTTGTTCGCGCCCGTCAACAAGACCTCGCTGCACATGGCGGGCATGGACACGAACGACGAGATGGAATGGTTCGCGCATCAGCTCGACTATGCCGGCGCATTTTGCGAATTCAACGTGCTCGATGAACTGTGGACCTCGCGCGTCACGTCCCACATTGCATTGAAGGACGTGAGCGCGCGGCTTTCTGACGAACGCATAGTCGGCGCGGTGCAGTTGATTCACGACGGACTCAAACGCGCGGGCATCGCGGCGCCTCGTATCGCGGTCTGCGGCTTCAATCCGCACAACGGCGACAACGGCGCATTCGGCCGCGAAGAGATCGATGTCATCACGCCGGCCGTGGAGCATGCACGCGCGCTCGGCTACGACGCGCAAGGCCCCTTTCCCGCCGACACCATCTTCGTGCGTGCACGCGACCAAAAGGTCTTCGATGGCGTCGTCACCATGTATCACGACCAAGGCCAGATCGCGATGAAGCTCATGGGCTTCTGGCGCGGCGTCACGGTGCACGGCGGCTTGCCTGTGCCCATCGCGACGCCCGCGCACGGCACCGCGTTCGATATCCACGGCAAGGGTTCCGCCGATGTCGGCGCTACACAGAAGGCATTTGATATTCTCGTGCGCATGGCACAAGACCGCGTGAGCTAAGAGCCCATGATGCACGCCCATATCGATGCCTTGCGCGAGCGCTTCCTGCAAAGCGGCGACGATGCCGACCTGCCTGTCGTCGATGCGCATCATCATTTCTGGGACCTCGCGAACAACTATCATCCGTGGCTGCGCGATCTGCCGCGCATTCCGTTCCGTTATGGCGATTACGCGGCCATCTGCCATGACTTCCTGCCCGACGATTACTTTGCGCAGGCGGCGAGTCATCGCGTGGTCAAGACGGTGATGATGGAAGGCGAATGGGACGCGCGCGATCCGCTCGGCGAAGCGCGCTGGGCGAGCGCGCTCAACGCGCGCACCGGCCTGCCCAATGCAATGGCCGGGCAAATCTGGCTGGATCGCGAAGACGTGCGCGCGGTGCTTGATGGATATCGTGGTTTGCCGCTCGTGCGCAGCGTGCGTCATAAGCCCAAGACCGTGCCGCGCGCGGAGCATCGCGCGGATTTCTCGGCAGCGGGTTCCATGCGCTGCGAGCGGTGGCGGCGTGGTTACGCGCTGCTCGCGGCATATGATCTGATGTTCGAACTGCAGGCTCCGTGGTGGCATTTCGCGGAAGCGGCCGAACTTGCGCGCGACTTTCCCGATGTGAAGATCATCGTGAATCACACGGGCTTACCGGCCGATCGCAGCGAGGAGGCGTTGCGCGCATGGCGCGCCGCGCTCGATACGCTCGCGCGCTGGCCCAACGTGTGGCTCAAGATATCCGGCATCGGCGAAGCGGGGATAAACTGGAGCGTGGAGCGCAACGGGCCGGTGGTGCGCGAGGCCATCGCGAGCTTCGGCGTCGAGCGCTGCATGTTCGCGAGTAATTTTCCGGTGGATAGCCTCGTCGTTTCGCTGGACAATCTTTTCAGCGGCTTCAAGGCGATGGTCGCGCACCGAACGCCCGCGGAAAGACTGGCCCTTTTCCACGACAATGCCAGCGCCCTCTATCGCATCTAAATTCAGGAGACAACAATCAATGGCAGCTCCCCTTTATCGCGGCGTGTTCCCCGTCGCGCCTACCATCTTCGACGACGCAGGCAAGCTCGATCTCGAAGGCCAGAAGCGCGCCATCGACTTCATGATCGATGCCGGTTCGAACGGCTTGTGCATTCTCGCGAACTTCTCGGAGCAGTTTGCGCTGATGGACGCAGAGCGCGATGCCGTGCAGCGCACCGTGCTGGAACATGTCGCGGGCCGCGTGCCGGTGATCGTCACGACGACGCATTTCAGCTCGCACGTTTGCGCCGAACGCAGCCGCGCGGCGCAGGACGCGGGCGCGGCCATGGTCATGGTCATGCCGCCTTATCACGGCGCGACTATCCGCGTGAGCGAGCGCGGCATTCAGGATTTCTTCGCCAAGGTGTCGGACGCCATCGACATTCCGATCATGATTCAGGATGCGCCCGTCGCGGGCACGCCGCTGTCCGCGCCCTTTCTCGCGAAGCTCGCGCGTGAAGTCGAAAACGTGTCGTACTTCAAGATCGAGACGGCGCAGGCTGCGTCGAAGCTGCGCGAGCTGATCGAACTCGGCGGCGATGCCATCGTCGGCCCGTGGGATGGCGAAGAAGCGATCACGCTGATCCCCGATTTCGATGCAGGCGCGACCGGCGCGATGACGGGCGGCGGCTACCCCGACGGCATCCGCAAGATCGTCGATGCCTACGCTGCCGGCAACACCGACGAAGCCGCCGAGTTGTATCAGCAATGGCTTCCGCTCATCAATTACGAGAACCGCCAGTGTGGGCTTGCCGCATGCAAGACGCTGATGAAGGAAGGCGGCGTGATCGGCTCGGACGCGGTGAGGCATCCGCTTGCGCCGATGCATCCGAAAGTGCGCGAAGGCTTGCTCAAGGTGGCGCGAAAGCTCGACCCGCTGGTGCTGCGCTGGGGGCACTGACGCTGCTTTAATGGCCTGAAGTCCGCCCCTACTTTGCGCGGTCGATGAGCTGCCGTGCGGTCTCCGTCGCGAGATCCGCATGCAGCTCGGCCCACTTCCCGAGCAAGGTGGCGTCGTCGGTAAAGAAGATCGGCGGCTCGATCCAGGCTTGCACCTTGCCGTCTTTCGACGATGCTTCGAACACGCGCAGATCGGGGTCGTCGCTGACGCCCGCGCGAAGCAACTCGCGAAACGACAGCGATTCGCGTACGCGCACTTCATGCACCGGCACTTCGCGAAGAATGGAGACGGCCGCGCGCGCGATGCGCAAGGCGCTCTCTCGTCCATCGGCCATCAGAAACACGGTGACACCGCCTGGCGCGGACAACGCCAGGCGGAAGAGTGCAAGTCTGCATCGTTCGCTCAGGCGCGTGCTCATCGAACGGGTTCCATGCCAAGACGTTGCATGACAGCGCCGGCTTCCGGAGAACTCAGGTAAGCAAGAAGGGAGCGCGCGAGCACGGGTTCGCGCGCGGCCGTGCACACGGCGCCCTGAAATACCGTGAGCGTCTGAATGTCCGCGGGCAACGGACCCACTACGTCGATGCCCGCGACGCCGATCAGCTCGCTCATCTGCTGAAAGCCCAGCTCCACTTCTCCTTGCGCGATAAGTCCGCCCACGGCCACGCCGGGCGGCGCCTGCACGATACGCGACGACACCTCCTGAAGCACGCCCCAGCGCTCGAACAGCCGCATGAGATACGCGCCGCTCGGCCCGGTCGAATAGCCGATACTGCGCGCGGCCAACACTGCGTGACGCACGGCGCTTTCGTCGTCGATGGAGGGATGCGGCGCGCCCGCCTTCACCGCGACGGCCACGCCCGAACGCGCGATATTCACGCGTCTCGCCGGATCGATACGTCCCGCTTCGGCGAGACGCTCGATGGCGTTCGCGGCCAGCACGACGATATCGAACGCTTCGCCTTCCTCGATACGCCGCAACGCCGCCACGCCGCCCGTCGATTCGATCGCGACCGGCTGCGCGAATGCGCTTGCATAAGCATGGGCGAGATCGGCTAGCAGATGCTTCGTCGCCATCGACGAGATGCCGGTAATCGTCGTTGCCATATCAGTCGATGTAGCGCAGGCCCGCGCGTTGCAGCGGCTCGCGCATGTTGTACATGTCGAGACCCAGCACGCCGCTCGCGAGCTTGTCGCGCTTCTCTTCTTCCAGCGCTTCGCGCGCGCTCGCCTTGTCGAGCACCTGTCTCGCCGATGCAGCCGGCACCACGACCACGCCATCGTCGTCGGCGACGATCACATCGCCGGGAGTAACCCATGCGCCCGCGCAGACCACCGGAATGTTGACCGAGCCAAGCGTCGCCTTGACCGTTCCCTTCGACGAGATCGCGCGGCTCCACACGGGAAAGTTCATTGCGGTCAGCACACGCACGTCGCGCACGCCGCCGTCGATGACGAGCGCACGCGCACCGCGCGCCTTGAAACTCGTCGCGAGCAAGTCGCCGAAGAAGCCGTCGGTGTTGTCGGTGGTGCAGGCGGCCACGACGATATCGCCGGGCTGAATCTGTTCGGCGGCGACGTGGAGCATCCAGTTGTCGCCGGGTTGCAGAAGGACCGTCACCGCCGTGCCGCTCACCTGAGCGCCCGCATAGATGGGCCGCATGTACGGCTTCAAGAGACCGACGCGCCCCATGGCTTCATGCACGGTCGCCGAGCCGAGCGCGCCGAGTTTGGTCGCGGCCTCTGCGTCCGCGCGATCGATGTTGCGATAAACCACTCCGAGTTCGACCATGTTCAACGTCCCTTTGACTTGAGCGCCGTATCGAGGCGCGGATACACACGGCGCGCGTTGCCTTCGTAGATCTTGTAGCGCGCTTCGGGTTCGATCTGCGCGGCTTCGACATAGCGCTTCGTATCGTCGAAATACTGTCCCGTTTGCGGGTCGATGCCGCGCACCGCGCCTATCATCTCGCTCGCGAAGAGGATGTTGTCGACGGGAATCACGCGCGTCAGCAGGTCGATGCCCGGCTGGTGATACACGCAGGTATCGAAAAAAATGTTCTTCAGCAAATGGTCTTCGAGCAGCGGCTTTTTCAATTCCTGCGCCAGCCCGCGAAAACGTCCCCAGTGATAAGGCACGGCGCCGCCGCCGTGCGGAATCACGAGACGCAAGCTCGGAAAGTCGCGGAACAGGTCCGAGGTCAGGCACTGCATGAAGGCGGTCGTGTCCGCGTTCAGATAATGCGCGCCGGTCGTGTGAAAGCACGCGTTGCAACTCGTGCTCACGTGGACCATCGCGGGAATATCGTACTCGACCATCTTTTCGTAGATGGGATACCAATAACGATGGGACAGCGGCGGGCTCGTCCAGTGACCGCCGGACGGGTCCGGGTTCAGATTGATGGCGACATTGCCGTATTGCTCGACGCACTTCACGAGTTCGGGAATGCACGTCGCCACATCGACGCCAGGGCTTTGCGGCAGCATCGCGGCGGGGACGAAGTGATCGGGGAACAACTCGCTCACGCGAAAGCACAGCTCGTTGCAGATCGCGGCCCATGTGCTCGACACGTCGAAGTCGCCGATATGATGCGCCATGAAACTCGCACGCGGACTGAAGATGGTCAGGTCGAGCCCGCGTTCGCGCATCAGGCGAAGCTGATTGCTCTCGATCGACTCGCGCAATTCGTCGTCGCTGATACGCAGTTCGGAAACCGCCGGCCTCTCCGAAGGATTGTTGATGCCGGCGATCTGCCGGTTGCGCCACGCTTCCAGCGCCTTGGGCGCGGTGGTGTAGTGGCCGTGAATGTCGATGATCATCCTTGCTCCAGAAACTAGTGTGCAGCGGCGTTCGTTTGCGGCGCGGGTTCGCCGGCGCGCGTTTTCTGCGCGACGAGAATGGCGACGGCGGCAAGCGTGGCGGGCACGGCGAG
Source organism: Caballeronia sp. GAFFF2 (assembly GCF_023631485.1). Lineage (NCBI taxonomy): Bacteria > Pseudomonadati > Pseudomonadota > Betaproteobacteria > Burkholderiales > Burkholderiaceae > Caballeronia > Caballeronia sp. GAFFF2. The sequence goes on from NZ_JALQDA010000035.1 coordinate 183,738, forward strand.
CATCGCGAGGATCGCGCCGAACTGCCAGCCCAGACCGAGCAGCGCGCCGCCGATGGCCGAACCGAAGATGCTGCCGAAGCGTCCCATGCCGAGCATCCAGCTCACGCCGGTGGCGCGCGCCACGGTCGGATAGCGTCCCGGCGCGAAGGCGTTGAGGCCGGTCTGCGCGCCGCTCATGCAAAAGCCCGCGGCGAACACGAGCACGGCGAGCGACGACGACAACGCGCCAATCCACGCAAGCCCCAGCACGCACACCGCGCCGCCGAGATACGCCGCGCTGATGACGGGCGCGGGCCGCGTCTTGTCCATGATGAAGCCGACGATGATCGCGCCGATGGTGCCGCCGATCTGGAACATCGCCGTGATGTTGGCGGCGGCGGAAACCGTGAGACCCGCATCCTTCATCAAGGTGGGCAGCCAGCCGGTCAGCAGATAGATCACGAGCAGGCCCATGAAGTACGTGACCCACAACGCGGCGGTCATGAAACCATAGCCTTGCGAGAACAGCACGCCGATAGGCTTCTTGGTCGGCAGCGGCGGTTCCGTCGATACGAAGACTTCATCGCCCTTGAAGCGCTCGCCGCAGACACGTCCGAGCACCGCGCCGATCCGTTGCGAGGTCGCGCCGCGCACCGACATGAGACGCGCCGATTCGGGCAGCAGCCAGATCTGCAGCGGAATCAACACGAGCGGCAACGCGCCGCCGAAGATCAGCACCGAGCGCCAGCCGTGCTCGGGAATCAGCCAGCCGGCGACGAAACCGATCAGCGCGGAGCCGAGGTTGAAGCCCGTGAACATGATGGTGATGAGCAGCGAGCGCTTGCGCTGCGGCGCGTATTCGGAGAGCAGCGTCGTGGTGTTGGGCATGGCCGCGCCAAGACCGATACCGGTCAGCAAGCGCAGGAGCGCCATCGACGAGGGCGAATTGGTGAACGCCGTCGCGATGGTAAAGACGCCGAACAGGAACACCGAGGTGATCAGCACCCACTTGCGGCCGATGCGGTCCGAAGCCGGTCCCGCCGTCAAAGCGCCGATCACGAGTCCGATGGGCGCGGCGCTCATCACGAGTCCGAACGCGGGCCGCGAGATGTGCCAGTCGCCGATGATCGAGGGCGCCACGAAACCCATGATGGCGACGTCCATGCCGTCGGCCGCGACGACGAGAAAGCACAGCGCGACCAGCAACCACTGGTACGCCGAGATGGGCCGCGCGTCGATGAAGCCCTTGATGTCGATGGTTTTACCGCTGTTCATGTTCGTCTCCGTGTTGCATCGTTTTGGCCGTCAAGCCTTGTTCTTCTCTTCTTTGTCCCAGGCGAGATTGCCCGCGCCCTTGCCCGCCACCGAGTAGAGCGCGCCGGGCGCATTGCGCGTCTTCTGGAATTCCTCGAGCGTTTCGCCGCGCATCGCCGCATAAATATGCAGGTTCGAGATGCCCGTCACCGCGCCCAGCTTTTCGAGCATGAAAAAGATCACGCCGTAGTGAAGAAGACCGCGAAAGTCGCGGCGGCGCAGAAGATCGCGCTCCTGTTCGCTCAGACCCGCTGCTTCGTAGCTCGCTTCCTCGTCGGCCTTGAACGCCTCGCGATGCGCGGGCTCGACCATGCGATGCAGATAGTCGTTGATGCGATAAGCCCGCACCGCCGTTTCGATGCTGAACGGATACGTGCCTTGCAGCTTCTCGACATCGGTGAGTTGCACGGCCATCTTCTGGCGATGACGTTCGAGTATCGCGGGCTTCGTCTCGCTGTCCTCGCCTTCGTAGATGGCGGTCGCGATACCGGCCATCGACGGAAGGTAGTAGCTGCGGTGCTTGCACACGACGTTGTTCGACAGCGCGCCGCGCATTGTCAGCCACATGACCACTTCAGCGCCTTCGAAGCCGCCGAGTTCCGCGTATTCGGCGAGCGTCATGTCGGCGAGTTGCTCGGGGTCGCGCTCGAAGAGATCGAGGAAGCGGTGATCCCATTCCGTGTTGTTGAAGCCCGCGCGTTCGCCGTGAACCTGATGCGACAGGCCGCCCGTCGCGATGATCGCGACCTTGAGGTCTTCCGGATAACTTTCGATGGCGCGGCGCAGCGCCTGACCGAGCTTGTAGAAACGCCGCGCGCTCGGCACGGGCAGTTGCAGCACGCCCATTTGCAGCGGAATCAGTTGCATCGGCCAGTCGGGCTTGTGCGGGGTAAGCATCGAGAGCGGTGAGAAACAGCCGTGATCGAGCGGCTTGTTCTGGAAGAACGACATATCGAACTCGTCGGTCACGAGCGAGTTGCCGATGTGCGCCGCGAGCGCGGGATGCCCCTTGATCGGCGGCAGATCGCGCGCGCCGCCGCCCTCGTCCGCGACGCGCCATTCCGGACCGACGCCGAGCGCGAAGGCCGAGTAGTGATCGAAAAAAAACGACGTGATGTGGTCGTTGTAGATCGTCACGACCACATCGGGGCGCTTTTCTTCGAGCCATGTTGCGAGCGGCGCGAAGTTTTCGAAGATGGGAGCCCAGACCGGGTCGTCACGTTTGTTCTTGTCGAACGCGAAACCGATGGTCGGGGTATGCGAGGCAGCAATGCCGCCGATGATGCGAGCCATTGTGATGCTCCTTCGGGTGCCGGGCGACGCGTTACGCGTCCATCGGCAGCGGTGTCTGGTGCGGAAAACTGAATGGAAGATAGCGGCTGGCGGCAGCGCGGGAAACTACGCGTAAACCATGAAGATGGGCGCGATTCGATACGTCCGACGACGTTCGATGCCTTTGCTTGCTGGGGTTGGGCGAGCGATCGGCTGGCTGCGTGATGCGGCGTCCGATAAATAAAACTGATGCGCGAAGAAGGAAGACGCAAGGTCGCCCGACCGCCCGCATGTTCGCGGACGGATTGGCACGAACATGCGCGATCTAGGCCTCGTGCGCGAGGCGCGAGCGCAGTGCGATGGCCAGCGGGAAAATGGCGATGGCCGTGAGAGCCGTGGCAAGCGTGGCGCCGTGCACGCCGATCCGGTCGCCGAGGAAACCGTAGATGACCGGCGAGATCGCGCCCGACGCAATGGTGCCGGTATAGAAGAGCGCAAAGGCCCGCTCGGCTCCGTCGAGTGGCGCCAGTTCCGGCACGGTGCCGTAGAGCACGGACGAGGTGCCATTGAGCATCACGCCGAGGAGCGGCAGCAAGACCATCGCGACACTCAGCGGGCAGAGCATCACCGCGACGATGCAGGCCGCCGTGCCGCCCTCGGTTGCGAGCACGGTGCCGATCACGCCCAGCCGCGCGCCGAGCCATCCGCAGGCAAACTTGCCGGCCGCGCCGCCGATGAAGACGAGTGCGAGCGCCGTGCCCAGCATCGGTGGAGAGATGCCCTTCTCTTTCAGCAAGAACGGCAGGAACGTCAGCAGGCCCATGCGAACGCTGGTGTCGAGCACGCCTATCGAGAGCAGCATCGAAAATCCTCGTCCTGAGCGGCCGCGGTTGCCGCTGGATTGCGCATCGGCGGCCGGCGTGCTTCTCGGTATGACAGGAAAGAAAAGTGCAATGGATACAGCGACGACGCAACCCAGGACCGACATGATCCAGAGCGCGTGACGCCAGGGCATGAGCGTAACGAGAAGAGAGATTGCGGCCGGCAATGCCGATTTGCCGAGATCGCCGGAGAAGTTGTAGACGCTCAATGGGCCGCGCGCGCGGCGGCCATAGACGCGCGACACCGCGCCCGATGCAATGGGATGCTGCGTGCTCGACCCGCTTCCCGATACCGCCAACGCCACGCACAAACCGAGCAGGCTTCCCGACATACCCGCGAGCGCGTAGCCACCGGCTGCGAGCAACGTGCCGAGCGCAAGCGTCGCCCGGCTGCCAAGCCTTTGCGCCAGACGCCCGGCCGGTATCTGGAGACTCGCCATGGTTCCGGCATAGACGCCGCGCAGCATGGCGAGCGCGCCATACCCCAGACCGAAGTCCGCCTGCCACACCGGCAGCAACGCGTAGATCATGTCCGTGTAACCGTCGTGCAGCGCGTGTGCGACGCAGGACAGCCAAAGCACGCGCGAAGGTAAAAGCGCGGTCCGGTCTGTTTTAAGCAAGGACGGCAAGGAAAACGGAATAAAGCGCATGAGTCTCCCGGACGACGGCGTGACGAGGCCTAAAAGACAATTTTATGACTCGAGGAAGGCGCCTTCAATTGACGTAAGATCGCGTCAATGGAGAGATAAAGTCACGCCATGGACGAACCAGCAAATCTGGCGCAGGACCGGGACAGGCTGCCGCCGCTCAATGCGTTGCGCAATTTCGAGGCGGTCGCCCGGCATGGAAGCTTCGCCGCGGCGGCGGCCGACCTGCATGTCACTCATTGGGCGGTCGGCAAGCAAATACGGCTGCTCGAAGACTGGTTCGGCGTGCCGTTGTTCGAGCGGCGCGCGCGCGGCGTTCAGCTTACAGATGAAGGCGCGGCACTCCTCAACGACGTGAGCAGCGCGTTCGAACGTCTCACACGCGGGGCAGCGCGCCTCAGGCACGACGAATTCACGCGCCGCGTGTCCGGCGTCGTGCGCGTGAACGCGCTGGCGAGCTTCGCGTTGTGCTGGCTGCTGCCGCGTCTCGCCGATTTTCAGGCGCGCTTTCCCGATATCGACGTCAGGTTGTCGACCACGTCGCGCAAGTTGCGGTATATCGGCGATGCCTTCGATATCGGCATACGCTCGGGTCATGAACAAGGCGCGGGCGTCGTATCGCGCTCGTTGATGGCCGATGTGCGCTTGCCGGTGTGCAGCCCCGCGCTGCTGCGTCAGCGTCCCATAGCAAGCGTCGCGGATCTGCGTCATCACGCGCTGCTGCATTCCGCCAGCACGCGCACGAGTTGGTCGTCGTGGCTCAAGGAGGCGGGCGCGGCGGACTTGCGCGCGGCCCGGCACGTCGAGTTCGAGCACACATATCTGCAACTCGCTGCTGCAGCGGAGGGGCTTGGCGTGGCGCTCGCGTCGTTGCCGCTGATCGGACGCGATATCGCCGAAGGCCGACTCGTATGCCCGATCGCGGCGCCGGCGTGGCGCGCGTCCGATTACACACTGGTGATCAACGCAGACCGCGTCGGGGATGACGCCGTGGTTTCCTTCGAGAAGTGGATCATGGCGAGCGCGGGAGGTGCCGGAAGTTAAAGAAGCGCGTCCCATCGTCCGATATATTGAAGGCCGGCGCGAGATGGCAAGCTGTCGCTTCAAAGACCAACTTTTCAGACGAACGAAACATGATCAAAATTCACGAGGCGGGACAGCCGGCAAACGGCCCCGTTCGCTGCGGTGGCTGCAATAGCCCCGAAGTGGCGCAGATCGAAATGGCCTTTGCGTTTCAGCCTATCGTCGACGTGCGGTCGGGCAGTCCCTATGCCTACGAGGCGCTCGTACGCGGGCCGAATGGCGAATCGGCGGGTTCGGTGTTGTCGCAGGTCGACGACTCGAACCGTTATAACTTCGATCAACGTTGCCGCACGACTGCAATCGAGCAGGCGGCAAGCATGGGCATGGACAGCTTTCTGTCGATCAACTTCATGCCGAACGCGGTCTATCAGCCTGCGGCATGCATTCGCAGTACCTTCGAGGCCGCCGAAAAACACGGCTTCCCGGTGAATAAGATCATCTTCGAAACCATCGAAGGTGAAAACATCATTAGCCGTTCGCATCTGGTGCAGATTTTCCGCGCGTATAAATCGTTCGGCTTTCAGACCGCGATCGACGATTTCGGCGCGGGTTATTCAGGGCTCACACTGCTCGCCGACTTTCAGCCGGACTTGATCAAGCTCGACATGGCATTGGTGCGCGACATCGACACCGACACCGTGCGTCAGCGGATCGTTGCCGGCGTCTTGAAGATTTGCAGTGATCTGGGAATTCGCGTGATCGCGGAAGGCATCGAGACGCAAGGCGAGCGCGATTTTCTGGAAGCAGCCGGCGTGAGCCTGATGCAAGGCTATTTGTTCGCCAAGCCCTCGTTTAAAGAGATGCCTGCGATTGCCAATGTGCGTTAATGCAGGGTGCCAAAATGTTGAAAGCCGTGCTTGGGACGTTGCTAATCGTTTTGGCGGGATGCGCGGTGCCTGGTGCGCCGGCATCGCCAGAGAATAGCGTTGGAGCCGAAGGGTCGGCCACCCAAGCTCCGGCATCGACTGATCATTCACATTCAGAGCGTGTCGAGGCGCCGCGCAGAAATCCGAAGATGTATGGGCCGCCAGGCGAGTGATTGGTGTCGGGCTCACTACGCGTCGGTCCGCTCGACTACGAATCTGCAGAATCGGCCATGCCATTTGAACGGGGCATTTGGTTTTGTCCCCCGACGCTTTGCGCTATGCCGCCCGCGCTCCATTCCCGCTTAACCACCCATCAACGCATCGTCGTCTTGAGCAAATCGCCTGCGGTGCTCAACATGCCGCTCGCAATCTTGCCCGAGTCGATCTTGTAGGTTCCATCACGCAGAGCCGCCTTGATCGATTCGACCTTCGCCGTGTCGATGTCCGCGCCGCCCGTGACTTGCATAGACGACAACGAGGACAACGTCACTTTCGAACTGGTTGCGTTGGTCGCGCTGGTTTGCTGCACGCCGCCCGTAGCCTGCACATCGCGTTTGCTTGCTACGCGAAAGGTGTCGGATTGGAGTGCGGCGGGCGTGTTGTTCGATTCGATCTTCATGGCTTCGGCTCCTTGTCTGTTGAGTTCTTTAACGGAGTGGGGCTTGAAATCTTTACCAAGCCCGGCGGCCTGCCGACACCCTCGCAACCTCGTCCAGCCCGCATAGCCTTATCCAGTAAGCCTCCCGTGTATTTGCAACAAATTGAAACAAAGTGTGAGGAATCGCACATAGACCGGACTTGGCGTCTGCGAGGGCAAGAAATTTCTTAAAATACTAGACGACTGGTCTACTATAAGCTAAAGTCCACCCATGCCTACCGCAAACACATCAGAAACCGTCGACGTCCGCGAAAACATCATTACCGTCGGTCAACGGTTGATCGGCGCCAAAGGCTTTTCCGCCGTCGGCCTGAATGAGATTCTCACGGAAGCCGGCGTGCCGAAGGGCTCGTTCTATCATTATTTTGGCTCCAAGGATGCGTTCGGCGTGGCGCTCCTGGAACGCTATTTCGAGGACTACCTGAACGACCTCGACCAGACGCTAGCGCAGCCCGGACTGAGCATGGCGCAGCGGCTGACGAACTACTGGAGCATCTGGCAAGAAACCCAGTCCTTCTTCGATTGCCAGGGCAAATGTCTCGCGGTCAAGCTCGGCGCCGAAGTGGCGGACATGTCGGAGGCCATGCGCGCCACGCTGAAGCGCGGCACGGCGGGGATCGTTAGCCGTCTTGCAAGTGCAATCGAAATCGGTGTGGCGGAAGGCTCGCTTTCGATCGAAGGTGATCCGCAAAGCGTCGCGCAGAGCTTGTATCAACTGTGGCTCGGCGCCAGCATCATGGTGAAGATTGTTCGCAACACGCAGCCGTTTGAAGTGGCGACGACGACAACGCAGCAGATCTTGCGACTTGCTCCCTGACGAAGCAGGGAGCGAGGTGCCAGCACTTCTTTAGAGGTGCTTTTTTTGAAGCATTTACTAGACGACTGGTCTACTAACCCCATCAACCTTCTTTACGGTTTCGCCTTACTCACCCACGGAGATGCAACATGAAAGTGCTCATGGTTCTGACCTCGCATGACCAACTCGGCAACACGGGCCGCAAGACGGGTTTCTGGCTCGAAGAGCTGGCCGCACCCTACTACGCCTTCAGGGATGCGGGCGCGGAAATCGTGCTGGCATCGCCTAAAGGTGGTCAGCCGCCGCTCGACCCGAAGAGCAACGAGCCGGCCAATCAGACCGAAATGACACATCGTTTCGAAGCCGATTCGCAGGCTACCGCGCAGCTTGCCAGCACGGTAAAGCTCGATCTCGTCTCGCAAGCCGATTTCGATACCGTGTTTTATCCGGGCGGTCATGGTCCGCTCTGGGACCTGGCCGAAGACAAAAACTCGATCGCCCTGATCGAAGCCTTCTTGGCCGCTGGCAAGCCTGTCGCGCTGGTCTGCCACGCACCTGGCGTGCTGCGCCATGTCCGCACGCCGGAGGGCGCACCGCTTGTCGAAGGCAAACGAGTCACGGGCTTCACCAACTCCGAGGAAGCCGCGGTCGGACTGACCGATGTCGTGCCGTTCCTCGTTGAAGACGAACTCAAGGCGAAGGGCGGCATCTATTCGAAGCTCGAAGACTGGGCACCTTATGTCGTCACCGATGGCCTTTTGATTACCGGGCAGAACCCGGCTTCATCGTCGTCCGCTGCGGCGACGTTGATGAAGCACCCGGCGCTCGCGCAATAACCGACGTTGACGTTACCGGCGCGCGCGGCCATTGGGCGGCCGCGCGCCATGGAACCCACGCTCGTGCCAGGACTTGCGATGCACGGGCAAATTGCCGGGCGCGTGAGCTCGTCGATCCCACATCACGAAACCAGCCCGCGTGTCGTGAGAAATCCTGCTGCGTGGCAGCATGCACGCGTTGCACATAGCCCCGGTGCGTTTCTCATCGCGGAATTTTCTCTCCAACCCTCTGATTCAACGCGCAAATTTAGCCGTCATTTTCCTCGATGCAGCGCCACGCTTAAGGGCTACGCTCTTATATAAGAGGCAGCCGCAGTCACGGCGCTTGCCCGACGCTTCCTACAACGCCGGAGTCATCATGATGCAAATCTACGTTGAACCCTTGCCCAAGGGCCGATGGGGCCCGATCGATGGATACACACTCGAGTATCCCGACGGCACGAAGATCACCGAGCAGGTGTTCAGTTCAGAAAAGCTCGCGGTCAGCGAAATCAGGCTGCGCGGCTATACGCCCTTGCTGGCGAAGGTGCGTATCACGGACAAGGGCGAGCCGGAGCACTGGGAAAGCGTCGAGTGACGCATCGTCGATACGAACGTGCTTCGCCGATTTCTTTCGCGAAGCACGTTTTATTTTTGTGATATTGCTGCTTCATCCGGAACGCAAATAACGGCGCGGCTACATGGCCGATGGAGAAGCGATGCGACGAGGACCCTTCAGCGAAGCCGGCAGAAAACGCCGGCGTCTCTTTTTGAGCAAGGCGCATGTCGCGCTCGCGGCCTTCGGGACGCTAGGCTCGGTGCTCGGCATTGGTATCGCCATCGACGGCGGGCTCGAATTCAATCGCACCAAGGTGTTCACGGGCGTTGGCCTTATCGCCGTTTCGACCATTCTTTATATCTCGATGCTGTTCGTGAGCGACGAGCCATCCTGACGGCTCGTCGGCCGCACGAAATCACACGTGCACGTCGCGCTCGCCGAGCGGCCGCACCGGTTCTTCCACACGTTGTTCTTCAAGGCCATGACGCGCCCGATGCCGGCGCACCCAGAGCGCGGTCAGAATTGGCACGAGAATGGCCGTCACGAGACAGGCGGTCGCGACCATCGCGGTGGCCGCCGGCACGAGCGGCTTGAAGCGCGGAATCATCTCGCCGATGATCGCCGGATTCGCCACCGCCGCGCCCGCCGTCGATGAAGCCGCGAGTCCCGCCGCGCCATTGCCGCCCGCAATCCAGCGATCCGCGAGAATCAGCGGAATGCCCGTCACGACGATCACGCCCAACCCAAGCGCAACCCCCGGCAAGCCGCTCGTCGCGATCACGTGCAGGTCGATGCCATTGCCGAGCGCGAAGCCGAAGAACGGGATCAGCGGGTGCACGCAGCGGCCGAACAGTTCGCGCAGGTCGCTGTCCAGATTGCCGAGCGCGAAGCCAATCAGAAACGGCAGCACCGCGCCGACGAAAAGGCGTGGCTCGAAGAACGCGACGCCCGTCGCGCCGAGAATCAGCATGCTGACGAGCGGCCCGGATTCCACCGACATCAGCACGAACGCGCCCGCTTCCTCGCGGCTGCCGTACTGCTGCATCACGGCGGCGTAGAGTCCGCCGTTGGTCATGTCCATCGACGTGGTGATGGCGAGCACGGAGAGGCCCGCGAAGAGACCGGCCTTGACGCCATCGATAGGAATGAAGTGCGCGGCGACGATGGTCGCGATCCACGCAACCGCCATCTTGGTCACGAGCAAGGTGCCCGACTTGCGCAGCACGGTGCCGGTCGCGCGCAGGTCGATGGTCGCGCCCATGCAGAAGAACCACACCGCGAGAATCGGCACGGTGCCCGTGATCAACCCGTTCGTGAACGAGCCGAAGTACTTGCCCGCGCCCGGCGCGAAAGTATGGACGCAGGCGCCGAGCAGCAAGGGCACGAGCATGAGACCGCCTGGAATGCGGTCAATCGCTTTCTTTATATTCATGTCTCCTCCGTGGACTTTGGCGTCCGGATGGCGGGCTGTCTACCCAGTGCAATGCGCCGCTTTAAGCTCGGCCGCATCGGTTCGGCGCAATATAGCATCGCTGTTTTATATTCGCTGAATGCAAAGCCGGGAGGCGGGTTAATCGTTTACCCGTGCGCGGGCAGAGTTACCGGGTTTGCCTGTCCGGTGGGCCTTCGCGGACACTTCACATTCGCGAGCACGACAAAACGGAGCCTTAGTGAAATTCGATACGACCACCATCCGTCTGGTTCTCGCCATCGCGGACGAAGGCAGCATCTCGCGCGCCGCGGACAAGCTCAGTCTCGCGGTGGCCGCCGCCTCGCGGCGCGTATCGGACCTCGAAGCGCAACTGGGCGCGAAGCTCTTCACGCGCGTTCCGCACGGTGTGCAGCTCACCGAGCCGGGCGCGAAGCTGCTGCTGTACATCCGCCAGATCGACAATCTGATCGACCGTCTCGAAGGCGATGCGCGCGCGCTCAAGGAAGGGCGCCACGGGCGCATCATCATCGGTGCGCCGAAGGCGGTGGTCATGCAGTTTCTGGCGGGCGCCATCGCCGCGATTCAGCGCAAGCATCCCGGCATCTCGCTCATGGTTCAGGAGGAGAACAGCAAAATCGTTCAGCAGTTGTTGCGCGACAAGGTCATCGATATCGGCATCTACGAAAAGAAGAGCGGCTTTCTCGACCTCGACCGCATGCCGTATCGCGAAGACCGGCTCGAACTCGTGTATAGCACCGAACATTTTGAGTTCGACGATGCGCCGCTCGGTATCGACGAGATCATGGACTTGCCCGTGATCAGTCTCGGCAAAGGCTCCGCCATTCTGTCCGCGCTGCAACGCGCACATCAGAGCCGGGGACGACTCTTCGCGAACAATTACGCCGTGAGCGGCTTCGACACCATGCTCGTGATGGTGCGTCAGGGCTTGGGCGTCGGCCTCATGCCCGCGGCTGTGCTGCGCAGCTTTCACCCCGAAGGCGCGATTGCGTCGCAGGAGATTGCAGGCGACTGGCATAAGCGCAGCTACGTGCTTTCTTGCGTCGAAGGTCACGCTCAGGAACAGACGCTTCAACGCGTCGTGGCCGAGCTGCTCGACGCACGCGACTAGTCTGAACGAGGAAGCACGCTCGAGGCTTTCGCGAATTGCGAAGCCAGCCTTGCCCGCGCAAGCCTTGCGGCATTGCAAGCGGTGGTCGAAAGTGAAGGCATGACCCGCGCCGCAGGTCGAAGCCCTTCTCCACCGAACCAATCGACATGACCCAGACAAAACCTCTCCCCCTGGACGGAATCCGCGTGCTCGACGTAAGCCAGGTCATGGCGGGCCCGTTCGCCTGCATGCTGCTCGCCGACATGGGCGCGGATGTCATCAAGGTGGAACCGCCCGAAGGCGATCAGACGCGCGGCGCGATGGGCTTCAAGATGAAAGGGCCCGACAGCATGGGCTTTCTCAACATGAACCGCAACAAGCGTTCGGTGACGCTGGACCTGAAGAGCGACGAAGGCCGCGAGCTCTTCTACAAGCTCGCGAAGACTGCCGATGTGATCGTCGAGAACTATCGGCCAGGCGTGGTGCAGCGGCTTCGTATCGATTACGAGTCGATCCGGGAGATCAACCCGAAGATCGTTTATGTGAGCATCTCGGGCTTCGGGCAAAGCGGCCCGTGGTCCACGCGGCCCGGCTTCGATCTGATGGCTCAGGCCATGTCCGGCGTCATGAGCGTGACGGGATATCCCGGCGGCAAGCCGGTCAAGGCGGGCGTGCCGGTGGCGGATATCGGCTGCGCGCTCTTTGCGGTGTCGGGGCTGTTGTCGGCTTATATCGGCGCGCAAAAATCGGGCGTCGGTCAGCATATCGACGCTTCTCTCTTCGATTCCGTCATGGCCTTCTCGATCTGGGACATGTCGGAATACTGGGGCACGGGCGTGCCGCCGACACCGCTTGGCACCAGCAACAAGATGAGCGCGCCGTATCAGGCCGTGAAGGCGCGCGATGGCTACTTCGTGATGGGCGCGACTAACCAGAAGCTGTGGACGAAGCTGTGCGGGTTGTTAAAGCGGCCCGATCTGATCGACCACGCCGACTATGCGAACGTCTCGCTGCGCCTGAAAAACCGCGAGGCCATGATCCAAGTGCTCGAAGAGGAGTTCGCCAAGCGCGACAGCGCGGAATGGGTCGATACCCTGCTCGCGGCCGGCATTCCAGCCGGCCCTATCCTGACTTATCCGGAAGCATTCGAGAGCGAACATGCCACGCATCGCTGCATGGCAATGGAAATCGATCATCCGCACGAAGGCAAGGTGAAGAACATCGGCTTTCCGGTCAAGCTGCTCGGGACGCCGCAGACCGTGCGCCGCCATCCGCCCCTGCTCGGCGAACATAACGAAGAGATCTTCGCGGAGATCAACGGAACCAGTGGAATGAAGCCATGAGCGAACATGTCCGGCTTACGCTGCATGCATCGGGCGCGGCGGAGATCGTCATCGACCGGCCCGAGCGTCACAACGCCATGTCGATTCCCATGTACGAAGCGCTGCTCGCGCGTATCGACGAATGCCAGCGCAATAAAGACGTGCGCTGCATTCTCTTTCGCGGCGCGGGCGGCAAGTCGTTTATCGCGGGAACGGATATCGAGTACTTCAAGGACTTTCGCGGCGGACACGATGGCGTGGCCTACGAAGCGCTGGTCGAGCGCGTGATCGATACAGTCGAGCGCATCGCGCTTCCCACGCTCGCCGTGATCGATGGCTGGGCGGTCGGCGGTGGTCTCGCGCTCGCCACGGCCTGCGACTTTCGCGTGTGCAGCGAAAACTCCCGGTTCGGCGCACCGATTGCCAAGACGCTCTCGAACACGCTTTCGTCGCGCAATATCGCGCGGCTACATGCGGCTTTCGGCGTGCCGCGCGTCAAGCGCATGCTGATGCTCGCCGACTTTCTCGCAGCGAACGAGGTCCTGGCGTGCGGCTACGTATATTCGGTGGTGACGAAAGACGCGCTCGATGCCAGCGCGCATGCGCTTGCCGAGCGGCTCATGGCGTTGTCGCCAATCACGCAGAAGGCGGTAAAGGAGAGCCTACGGCGCATCGTGATCGACCAGAGCTTCGCGGACGAAGACATCATCGAGGAAGTCTATGGAAGCGCGGCTTTTCGTGATGCGGTGACAGCATTCACTTCGGGCAAGCCGAAACGGTGAGCGCGATTCTTCAACGCCCGCTCAGTGCGAGCGTGTTGAAGAGCGTTTGATGATCGAAGGGTTTTTGACAACGCGGATGATGCCGGTAGGCGATATCGATCGAATCGACACCGTACCCGGTTGCAAAGATGAAGCGGATCTCACGCAGCGTCAGTTCATCTGCTACGGCGTATGACTTCTCGCCGTTGAGGTCGATGTCGAGAATAGCAACGTCGATGTAATGTTCGTCGTCGTCTAGAAGCGCCAGCGCGTCCTGCGCCCACGCCACCGGCCCGACGACGATTGCCCCTGCAATTTCGAGCAACGCGGACAGCGCGAGCGCCACCAGGTAATCGTCTTCCACGACCAAGATGCTCAAACCTTCGAGCGGTGTCCCGACTACTGCCATTTTCGGACCCCCTAGGGACTGCTGCCGTGCATATGCGCTGGTCGCAGCGGGATCTCGATATGACACGAAACCCCATCCCAGTTGAAGTCGAGCTCGGTGCGAGCGTGTAGCGTGAAACGAAGCGCTTTCTCGATGAGTTGCCGGCCGAAGCCGATTTTCTTGTCCTCGGGCGTGATGCGCACACCACTTTCGATCCAGTCCAGAACGAGCCATTCCGGCCCGGACTCTCTTTTCTCGACAATCCAGCTGACGACGAGCCGTGCGCCTTTATGCTTCAATGCGCCGTACTTGAGCGCGTTGGTCGCGAGTTCGTGAAGCACGAGCGCGATCGTCTGAACGTTGCGAAAGCCAAGCGGCACGACCGGTCCACTCACCGAGACCCTATCGCTGCTGCCCACACCGAGCGCCTCGAATTCAAGGCGAACGATGTCACCCAAATTGATCAGATGCCCGTTCGCTTCGCCGATCAAGCCCTGCAGCCTGCCAAGCGCGGCGAGGCGACTCGTGAACGTGTCGAGCGCTTCGTCGCCCGAGAGCGTCTGTTGCGCGATCGACTGAATCACCGACAACAGATTTCGCGTCCTGTGTTGCAATTCCGCAATCAAAACGTCCTGTCTACCTTCAGCATGAACCATTCCCGTGATATCGACGAAAGCAATGACCACACCGTCGATCTTGCGATCGCCGTTGAGATAAGGTGCGAGACGCACGAGGAAATGATTCAGCCCATCCTTGCTGCTGACCTGCTGTTCGCGTGTTTCCTGACTCCTGAATACCTCACGGATGCCTTCTTCCAGCCCCGGAAGGTCGAGACGGCTGACGAGCTCCGAAATGGGACGCCCGCGATCGACCGGACGGATATGGAAGATATCGGCCATTGCCGGGGTAAACGAGCGAATGGAAAATTGCCGGTCGAGAAACACGGTGGCGACCGACGTGCTTTCGAACAGGTTGTGAAGATCGCTGTTCGAGCGGTCGAGCGCGTCGATCTTGCCATTCAGTTCCAGATTGACGGTGTGCAGCTCCTCGTTGAGCGAGACGAGCTCTTCCTTGGACGCCTCCAGCTCTTCGTTCGACGATTGCAGTTCCTCGTTGACCGAAACCAACTCTTCGTTCGACGACTTGAGTTCTTCGAGCGCGGTCTCGTATTCCTCTATCATCGATTGCAGGCGCTCACGGGTATCCCGTAGTTCCTTTTCGATTTGCTCCGCGGTGCCGTCGTGCATGGCCTCGGCGCGCGCAAGCGCCTCTTCGCGCGTGAGCACGGGCCCTTGGTCCTGGAACACGACGAGATACATGCGCTCACCCGGCGCTTGCTGGACGAGCGGCTCGATGGTCAGATTGATCACCTGTACACGGCCGTCCTCGCCCTCGACCACCACCCCCTCTCGCGCGATCGTGCGGCCCGAGTCGACCGCTTCGCGAAACACCGAGCGCAAGTCGAGGCCCAGCCCCTTGCGCGCCATTGCGAATAGCTGGCGCGTCGGCATGCCGGGCGCTGCCTCGAGATATTTGCCGGTGCGGCCCGAGTAGTAGACGACATCGCCATCGCGCGTCACGAGCACGTGCGGCGGCGTGAAGCGGTCGATCATATGACCGTCGACAGCCAGGCGCAGCGCGGCGCCGCCCAGGGGCGGACGGCTTGGCGTCAACGCGGACAAATGGCCGATAGTCAGCGCGGATACCGCGAGTGGCAGGCGCACTTGCGACACGACATCGGCGCGGCGCTTGAAAAGCCTGTGCTTCTTGTCGAGCGGAACGAACAACTCGTCGAACTGGCTCACGTTCTCCGACGGGCCGAGGAACAGAAAACCGTCCGGGCGCAGCGCATAGTGGAAGGTCGGAATGACCTGATTCTGGACCTCGATTCCGAAGTAGATGAGGAGATTGCGGCACGACACGAGATCGATGCGTGAGAAAGGCGGATCGCGAATGACGCTGTGCGGTGAAAAGATGCACAGTTCGCGTACTTCCTTGGCCACCACGAAGCTGCTGCCGTCCGGCACGAAGAAACGGTCGCGCCGCTCTTGCGATACATTGTCGAGCAACGCCAGCGGATAGCGCGCCGCACGCGCCACCGTGAGCGCTCCGTCGTCGATATCGGTGGCGAAGATCTGGATGCGCGGCGCCTTCTCGACACCTGCGATCTGTTCGGACATCAGCATGGCGATGGAATACACTTCCTCGCCCGTGGCGCAGCCCGGCACCCAGACACGTACGACATCCTCGGCGGTGCGGCCTTCGAAAAGCTTCGGCAGGACGAGTGTGGCGAGACTCTCGAACGCGTGCTCATCGCGGAAAAAGCTCGTGACGTTGATCAAGAGATCGCGAAACAGTGCCGTCACTTCCTGCGGATCGGCCGCGAGCCGCGCTACATAACTCTCCGGAGTTGCCATCGCCCGGACCTGCATGCGCCGCTGCACCCGCCGCGAAAAAGTCTTGACCTTGTAGCCGCTGAAGTCGTGTCCGACGTTATCGCGCAAGATGCCGTAAATGGCTTCTCGCGCCTCGTCGAATGCTTTCGCGGCGGCTTCGACTTCGGGCTCTTCCACGACGGAATCGAGCCTGAAGGCGCCGGCGGCAAAGCTCGCGAGCTTCGCGCCCATTTGGTCGACCGGCACGGCGAAATCGACCAGGCCAGTGGCAATGGCGCTATTGGGCATGTCCGGGTGATGCGGTCCGAAGCCGTCCGCAACCTGTGCGAGCGTCAGTCCGCCCCGCTCCTTGATGGCCTTGATGCCGAGCGTGCCGTCCGAATCGCCGCCTGAGAGAATGACGCCTGCCGACAGTTCGCCGATATCGAGCGCGAGCGTGCTCAGGAAATGGTCGATCGGCTTGCGCTCGCGACGCGGCTTGTCCAGTGACTGCACGTGCAAGGTCCGGTTCGAGACGCTGACGATGGCATCGCGCGGCAAGAGATAGACGCTATCGATCTCGATCGGCTCGCCTTCGGCAATCGCGTGTACCTGCATTGGCGTAAAACGCGAAACAATCTCCGGCAACAAGCTGATACGGTCCGGGCTCAGGTGCGTGATGATCACGCAAGCGAGGCCTGGCTTTTCCGGCATGCCGCGAAAGAAGCCTTCCAGCGCCTCGACGCCGCCAGCGGACGCGCCGACGCCGACAATGGGGAAGTCGGTTGCCGGTGTCATGACTTCTCCCGCATCGGCGCATTGTCGCTGCGGTCCAGGCGCCTTGCCTCCGGGAGAAGTCCGGCTTCGCGAGCAAGGCCTGAGCGCGCCCTGACGAAAACCGCGAGATGTTCCGTAAGACGGACGTCGATTGCGTGCTTGCTGGTCATGGACCGCCTCGAAGAACAAAGGTATCAGTCTATATTACCGCGCGCGCAACGGGCGTCGAAGCGTGCATGCAAGGCGGGCAGACATGTATGGCGTGACGCGAGCGGTCAGCCAGAGTGTTGAACATAAACGGCCCGCGCGGGCCGCTTCACGAATATAAGCCTTGACTCGCCGTCGAATCCGTTCGATTTTTATTTCACGGCGATGGCGACGGCGACGAGCGCTGTCTGGCAGCGCTTCTACGCTTCGTGAAAGAACCCTTCGAGAATACCGTCCCTGAGCGCGACGACATCGAGACTGCCGCGCTTGCGCGGACGCGGCAGGTCGACATCGACGATTTCGCCGATACGTCCCGGACGCGCTTCCATCACTACGATGCGATCCGAGAGCAGCACCGCCTCCTCGACGTCATGCGTGACGAGGACCATCGTGATGCGCTCCTGCGCCCAGATGCGTTGCAGTTCGTCCTGGAGCCGTGCGCGCGTGAGCGCATCGAGTGCGCCGAACGGTTCATCGAGCAAGAGCAAACGCGGCCGGTTGACGAGCCCTCGCGCAATGGCGACACGCTGCGCCATGCCGCCCGAGAGCTGATGCGGATACTGTCCCTCGCACCCCTCGAGGCCGACGAGCGCCACATGCTCGGCTACCGCACGCGCTTTCTCGTGCTTGCTCAAAGGGGCGTTGCGCAAGGCCACCGCGACGTTCTGTTCGACGTTCAGCCATGGAAACAGACGATGATCTTGAAACACGATGCCGCGCGAAAGATCCGTCGAGACCACGCGCTCGCCGCCGAATTCGATTTCGCCTTCGTACGACGCATCGAGGCCTGCGATCAACCGCAAGAGCGTCGACTTCCCGCAACCGCTCGCCCCGACGATACTCACGAACTCGCCGCTTCGGATCGAGAGGTCGATACGATCCAGCACGGGCGCACCTGCATCGCCTTCATAACGCTTGCTCACCCGCCGCAGCGCGAGGCCGCTCGTGTCCGTTGCCATCGTTGGTATCGCTGCCATCGTCATTCTCCTCAAGCCGCGCGCGCTTCGCTGAACCAGCGCCGCTGCACCGCACGCGCGAGCGCGTTGAGCGCCCACCCCGTTATTCCCACGACGATCACGCCGAATACGACGAGATCCATCCGAAACTGTTCGCTGCCATCCACGAGCGTATTGCCGATCCCGCTTCCCGCGACGAGCAGATACTCCGCACCGAGCGTCGCGAGCCACGAATAGATGAGCGCGAGATAGATGCCCGTGAAGATCGAAGGCAGCGCGGCCGGCAGCACCACTAACGCGAGCGTCTGCAACTTGCCGTAGCGATACGCGCGCGCCACTTCGAGAAAACGCGGCGGCACGGCGCGGATGCCGTCGCTCGTATGCATCACGACCGGAACCAGCGCGGCGAGCGACAGGAACACGACCTTCGCGACATCGCCGAGACCGAACCACACGGAGATGAGCGGAATCCACGCGAACAGCGACACTTGCTTGAAGGTGTTGAAGCTCGGCGCAATGGCGCGATTCGCGAGCTTCGACACACCCAGCAACGCGCCGAGCGCGAGCCCGAGCGAAGTGCCGATCGCAAAGCCCGTCAACTCCCGCGCAAGCGACGCCGACAACGCACGCGCCAGCGCGCCGCTACGCAACTGTTCCCACGCGACATGCAGCACTTGCGCGGGCGACACCATCATGCCGTGGGCGGGCTTGGCATCGCGCGATACGAGCCACCATATCGCCAGAGCCGCGAGCGGCAGCACGAAGCCGCGCCAGCGCTTCGGCATGGCAACACGCGGGACTGCTTCGAGTTCTATCGATGACATCGTCCGCTCCTAGACCGCGCCGCGCTGCAACTTGCGCTCGAGCGCGGTCAACAAGCGATCGGCGACATAGCCGACCGCGCCCACGATCAAGACCGAAGCCAGCACCAGATCCAGTTGAAAGAGCTGGCGTCCGTACACGATCAGATAGCCGAGCCCTTCCGACGATGCCACGAGTTCCACAACCACGAGCGTCAGCCATGCTTTGGTGAAGGCGAGGCGAATGCCCGTGCCGATCATCGGCACCGACGAGGGCAAGACCACACGCAAAATGGTTTGCCAGCGCGTATAGCGATACACCGCCGCGACCTCACGCAACTCGGGCGGCGTGCTGCGAAAGCCCTGCAAGGTGCTCAGGGTCACCGGCACGAGCGCGGCATGACCGATGAGCAGATACTTCAACGGCTCACCGATGCCCACCACGATCATCAGAAACGGCAGCCAGCCGAGCACGGGCACCTGCACGATCGCGTTGAAGCTCGGCAGCACATACGCCTCGACCGTGCGCGACAGGCCGAGCACGCCGCCTAGCAGAATGCCGAGCACCACGCCGCCGCCAAAGCCTACAGCCGCGCGCGACATGCTCGCGCCCAAGTGCATCCATAGTTCGCCGCTCTTGATGAGCGCGGTAAGGGTATCGAAGACCAGCGAGGGCGGCGGCAGAACCTGCGCGGAGATCCATCCAAAACGCGAGCCTATAACCCATAGCAACGCGCAGGCGAGCGGCAGAAGCCACGGCAATACGGCCCAGCCAAGCGAACGCGCCGTGCCGCCGGATGCGCGCGCGACCGAAGCGTTGCGGCGTGCCGCCGGCACCAGCACACGCGAGAGAGCATTCGCCATCGGAAGTTCTCCGTTGAGAAAGAAGCGGGTCAGGCGACCGGCTTGCCCGACGCATCGAAGCGCGGCCAGTAGCTTTCGAGCTTGAGCGACTTGAGCGCCTGATCGAGATACTTCGGCTCGAACCAGCCGTTCACGCTGACAGGTTGGCGAATGAGGTTCAGCCGCAAGGCGTCATCGGCGACGGATTGATAGCGTGCCTGCACGAATGGATCGATGAGCGGCGAATTGCGGTCCTTCAAAGGCTGATTCGCATACTCCGATGCCCACGACTCCGACGGCACGCCGCTCTTCGACCACAACGTGAAGAGCGCATTGCGATTGCCTTCGTCGGACGACCATTGCGCGGCCTGCACCACCGAAGTCACGACCTTTTGCACCACGTCGGGATGCGCGCTTTCGAAGTCGTCGAGTACGAGCAGATGCGCTTGCCGCGTCAGTTGCATGCCGCCATCGCGCGACGCATAAACGATCTTCGCGAGACCCTGGCGCTGCAACTTGAAGAGCGAGTAGTCGAGAAACACGGCATCGACGCCCTTCGACGCAAGCGCTGCCTGCGCCGCGGCCGTATCGAGATTGATGACGCGCAGATCGCGTTCGGTCAGGCCGTTTTCCTTGAGCACGTTATCCGCCACGAGCTGCAGATTCGTGCCCCGAAAAATCGCCACGCGCTTGCCCTTGAGGTCTTTCACCGACTTGATGTCGGAGTCCGGCGGCACCGCGACGTACACGCCCGCGCGCACATTCGATTCGAGCAGCAAGTGCGTCTTCAGGCCGTTCGCGGGTCCGAGCACGGCGGGCAAGTCACCCTGATACGCGAAGTCGATCTGCTTGTTGGCGAGCGCCTCGTTCACGGCCGGACCCGCGCCCTTGAAGAAGATCCACTCGACCTTGATGTGATCGCCCTGCAATGCATCCTCGACACGATGCTGCAATTGCGCGGTGGCGGCAGGCGAGCCGCCGAACGTGGGCGGGTCGCCCGCGCCCTGCTGCGCGACGCCGATGCGCACTGTTTCCGGCGCCGCGGCGTGCGAGATGGAAGCGAATGCGGCGCACAAAAGAGCGCCCGCGAAGCGCGCGAATCTCGTTGTCATCTTGTCCTTCGGCGTTATTCGATGATCGACTGGCGATGACCCGCGTCATCGCCAGTGAGGGCGTTCAGGCGCGTGCTTCGCGCTTGACGGTGCGGCTCTTTCTGCCGTCGATGGAAACGGGCACGTCGCCGTGAACGGTCGCGCGACGCACGACGCGGTGGTCATCGCCATAATCCGCCACCGCGTAGTGCTGCGTCGCGCGGTTGTCCCAGATCGCGACATCGCCTTGCGTCCAGCGCCAGCGCACCGTGTTCTCGAGGCGCTGAATGTGATCGTGGAAGATTTCGAGCAGTCGGTCCGAATCGCGCTGCGACAGCCCGACGAAGCGCTGCACGAAGTGACCCAGCACGAGCGTGCGTTCACCCGTTTCCGGATGCACGCGCACCACGGGATGTTCCGTCTCGTAGAGCGTGGAGGTGAACTGCTTGCGGTACTCGCGCTCCGTCTCGGTGTCGGGCGCGTTGCGCGTGGCTGCGTAGTCGTAGGCGTTCGAATGCAACGCCCAGAGGTTGTCGGCGAGATCGCGCAAGGGCTGCGGCAGGTTGCTGTAGGCGGTGGCGGTGTTGCCCCACACGGTATCGCCGCCGGCGGGCGGGATCACCACGCCGCGCAGGATGGAAATCTTCGGATAAGCATCGACGAAAGTGACATCCGTATGCCATGAATTCGCGCGCGTGCCGTGCTTCGAATCGAGTTCGAGCAGACGGCTCGTGCCTTCCTTCGAAGGCACCGTGGGATGCGCCACGGTGTCGCCAAAACGCGCGGCGAACGCTTCCTGCGAGGCGTCATCCAGATGCGACTGGCCGCGAAAGAACAGCACCTTGTGCTTGAGCAGCGCGTCGTTGATGCGAGTGATGGCGGTATCGTCGAGATCGCCTGAGAGCGTCACGCCGCGCACTTCGGCGCCAATGCGGCCGCCTATGGGACGGACCTGGAAAGGCTCCTGCGTGGCGGCGGGCTGACGGACGGAATCGTGGTCGAGCGTAGCGGAATCGGACATCGGTTGCTCCGTTGGTTTCGGATATCGTGGGCAAGCCGCGAAAGAACGCGACCGAAACATTGAAGCATCGACTGCCCATCAGACCAACGAAGCGTTTCGACTAAGCTTTACAGCGCCGAGGTGATGACGCTTTGCTCGAATCCGCTATTCAACGCGAATAACGCTGTAAGGATTCGATCGTTTCATCGAGTTCCGCTTCGAGCCGCGCCATCAATTCCGCGGCGGACATTTCGCGCGCGAGTGCGGCCGCCTGCCCGCCCCATTGCGCGCCATAGCCGAACTCGCCTCGTGCCTTGGCCGCCGCATGCAGCGCCTTGCCCGCGTCGTAAGTCACGGGATACGCGGGGCTGTTCGGTGCGTTTGCCTCACGCCCGAGTTCCGTGAACTTGTTGACGAGACTGCGCGCCGGGCGGCCCGATATCGCGGCGGTTAGCGTGGTGTGATTCGCGGCATCGCTCAGAAGCGCGCGACGATATCCCGCATCGATTGCGGACTCGGTGGTCGGAACGAAAGCCGTGCCAAGCTGCGCCGCCTGCGCGCCGAGCGCGAGCGCGGCGGCGATTCCCGCGCCATCCATGATGCCGCCCGCCGCGATCACCGGTACGTCGAACTTGCGCACGAGCAAACGCGTGAGGGCGAAGGTGCCGAGATAATCGTCGTCGGCTTCGCTGTCGAAGATACCGCGATGCCCGCCCGCTTCGATGCCTTGCGCGACGATCGCATCGATACCCGCTTTTGCGATTTGCTCCGCTTCACTCACATTAGTTGCAGATGCAATCAGTTTGATGCCCGCGTTACGGAGGGCATCGATATAGTCCTTCGAAGGCAGGCCGAAGTGAAAGCTCACGATAGCCGGCTTTTCTTCGACGAAGACCTTGAGCATGGCTTCATCGACGACAAAGCTCGTGTAGATTTCGCTGAGCCGCGCGGGCGGCGTGGCGCCGTATCGCGCGAAGACGGGCGCGAGCCATTCGACCCACGCGCTTTCCAGAGCGGCGTCGGCTTTAGCCGGGCTATGACAGAACACGTTGACGTTGAACGGCTTGTCGGTCAGCGCGCGCGTCTCGCGAATGACCTTGCGCGCCGCTTCGGCGTTCATCGCGCCCACGCCGAGCGACCCCAGTCCGCCCGCATTCGATACCGCCGCCGCGAGAGCAGGCGTCGTGACACCGGCCATCGGCGCTTGAATGATGGGCTTGTTGATGCCGAGTAACGGCAATAAAGCGTTGCTCCTGCTCATGACCATGTCCTCTCGATAGTGGCCTCGAGCTTCTCGACGATGAAACCGCACGCAAGGCTGCGAGGCCAGATAACAAATCGCCCGCTCCTTCCTGCACGGAAGCCAAGCGGGCGACGACTACCTATGCTGCGTATGTCTTACTTCGCGGTCGGCATCACGAATTCCGCGCCCTTTTCCGTGCTTTCCGGCCAGCGTTGCATGATGGACTTTTGCTTCGTATAGAAGCGCACGCCTTCTTCGCCATAAGCGTGCATGTCGCCGAAGAGACTGCGTTTCCAGCCTCCGAAGCCATGCCATGCCATCGGAACGGGAATGGGTACGTTGATGCCGACCATGCCCACTTCGATGCGTCGGCCGAACTCGCGCGCAACGTGACCGTCGCGCGTGTAGCAGGCGACGCCGTTGCCGAACTCGTGCGCATTGACGAGTTCCACGGCTTCGCCGAAGTCCTTCACGCGCACGCATGAAAGCACCGGCCCGAAGATTTCTTCCTTGTAGATGCGCATGTTCGGCGTCACATGGTCGAACAGCGTGCCGCCCGTGAAGAAGCCGTCTTCGTGACCGGGAACCTTGTGGCCGCGTCCATCGACGACGAGTTTCGCGCCTTCATCCACGCCCAGCGCGATATAACCTTCGATACGTTCCAGCGCGGCGCGCGTGACGATCGGCCCCATTTCGGCATCCAGCTCCATGCCGTTCTTGATGACGAGCTGCTGCGCACGTTCGGCGAGGCGCGGCACGATCTTGTCCGCCACGTCGCCCACCAGCACCGCGACCGATACCGCCATGCAGCGCTCGCCCGCCGAGCCATAGCCCGCGCCGATGAGCGCATCGATAGCCTGATCGAGATCGGCGTCCGGCATCACGACCATGTGATTTTTTGCGCCGCCGAGCGCCTGCACACGCTTGCCGTGCTTCGCGCCGGTCTCGTAGATATAGTTGGCGATAGGCGTCGAACCGACAAAGCTGATCGCGCGCACATCGGGATGTTCGAGCAATGCATCGACCACGACCTTGTCGCCTTGCACCACGTTGAAAATGCCATCCGGCAGACCCGCTTCCTTCAGCAGATTAGCCATGAAAAGCGACGCGGACGGATCGCGCTCGCTCGGCTTCAGGATGAACGCGTTGCCGCTTGCAATGGCCACGGGGAACATCCAGCACGGCACCATGCAAGGGAAGTTGAACGGCGTGATGCCCGCGACGACGCCGAGCGGCTGACGCGTCGTCCAGTTATCCATGCCGGTGGAGACTTGTTCGGTGTAATCGCCCTTCAGCAATTGCGGAATGCCGCAAGCGAATTCGATCACGTCGATACCGCGCGACACTTCGCCTTGCGCGTCGGTAAAGACCTTGCCGTGCTCGGCGGTGATGATCGCCGCGAGTTCATCGCGACGCAGGTTCATGAGTTCGAGGAACTTCAGCATGACGCGCGCGCGCCGAATGGGCGGCGTATCGCGCCATGCGGGGAACGCGGCTTTCGCGCTCTCGACGGCGGCATCGACATCGGCGACTTCGCCGAGCACGAGCTTGCGCGGACGCTCGCCCGTCGCGGGATTGAAAATGGGCTGCGAGCGGGCGCCCGAGCCATTCACGCGTTCGCCATGAATGAAGTGAACCACGTCGGCGGTGTCGTTATACGCTTGCATTTCGTCTCCTGTCCAGAAGTGTCAATGCCAAGAGTGTAGGACGGAATCGTGCGCCGCGAACGCGTTATGATTGAACTCATTGTTCATAACGGCAAACAATCCCCGCGCATGGACGCACAAAAAGTCGAAGGGCTCTGGACGCATCTGCATTGGCTCACGGTGCTCGCCGAGCAGGGCAGCTACACGGCGGCGGCGGCGCGGCTCAACGTGAGCAAAGCCGCGATGAGTCAGCGTATCGCCGAACTGGAGCGCGCGGCAGGCGTGCCGCTCGTCACGCGCACCACGCGCAGCGTGCGCTTCACGGAGGCAGGACGGCGCCTCGTCGACGATACACGCACGCAGTACGAGCATATCGCCGCGAGCTTTTCGAGCGTGAGGGAAATGGCGGGCGTGGCGCGCGGCTTGATCCGCGTCACCGCGCCAATGGCGTTCGCGCGTCAGCAATTGGTGCCGCGTTTAGCGGGCTTTCTGCATGCGCATCCGGAAGTGCGGGTGCAACTGGAAGCATCGGACAGGTTGAGTTCCATTGCGACGGAGGGCTTCGATCTCGCCATCCGGCACAGCGCGCAAGCGCCGGAAACGCATGTCGCGTGGAAGTTGTGCGATACCCATTCGGTGATCGTGGCGACACATGCATATCTCAAACGGCGCGGCATGCCCGCAACGCCCGCCGATCTCGCGGTGCACGACTGCCTGTTTTATCCGCGCGCGCAGACATCGGGCGTGTGGTCGTTCGTGCGTAAGGGCGCGCGCAAGACGGCGGCCGGGCCTCATACGCTTGCGGTCAACGGGCCATTCTCCGCGAACAATAGCGAAGTGCTGCGCGATGCCGCGCTCGACGATCTGGGTATCGCGCTGTTGCCCGACTTCAGCGCGCAAGCCGCGGTGCAGGCGGGAAAGCTTGTGGTGTTGCTGCCGGACTGGCGCTGCGTGGGCACATTCGCCGATCAGCTTTATGTCGTGCGTCCTTATGCGCCTCATGTGCCGCGTGCGGTCGCGCTTTTCATCGGCTATTTGCGTGAGACCTTTGCGGGCGGCTTTCCGCTTTAGCGTTTTCTTTAGCGCTTGCTTTAGCGCTTGCTTTAGCGCTTGCTCTAGCCAAAGAAAAAGCGCCCGCAATTGCGAGCGCTTTCTTTATAGCGAGACTACCTGTTGCTTAGTGATGCGCAAACGTCGGGAACACGTCGGCTTGCACCGCACGCGAGCCGGCTTGCGCCGAGCCTTCAGTCGCACCGCCAAACGAGTTGCCTTGACCCGCAACGCGCGCTTCAGCAGCTTGAATGTCCGACGGATAGTGCGAGTCGCTCACGAAGCCGGGGTTATAACCGGCCTTTTCCAACTGAACGATCTGTTCGCGAACTTCAGCGCGCGTAAGCGGTTGGTTCGATTGTGCGAAAGAAGCAACCGGTGCGGCGAAAGCGATGGCAACTGCTGCGATTCCAATGAGCTTGTTCATGATTGATACCCTCCAGCTTAGGTTTTTGGGGCTGTCGCTCACTTGGCATTTGCTCGTGTGCGACCGTTGAAGAGAGTTTAGTGAGTGCTTCGCTTAGGGTAAATACTTAATCCACGAAATCAGTTTTGGTGAAATCGCGACTAATCCAGGCCTGAAAACTCCAGTTCTTTAGCATCGACAGGAAATTGCTTAGCGCATCGCCTATAAAGTAAGCAGGACGTTGTCCACGACACATCATGTCAAATGGATCGAACGTTCGGTTTGCAAAGGAGGCAATGCCTTGAAGCGAATCGTGGTCGTTGGGGCGGGTTTTGCCGGACTATGGAGCGCGCTCGCCGCCGCGCGCAAACTCGATGAATTGCAGCAACCAGCGGATCAGGCCGAAGTGGTCGTCCTCAATCCGCAGCCTTATCACAGCGTGCGCGTGCGCAACTACGAGCAACCGCTCGATCCCACGCTCGTGCCGCTCGACGGCGTGTTCGGTCCGACCGGCGTGCGCTTCGTCCAGGCGACCGCGCACACGGTCGATAGCGCGAATCGGCGCGTCATGTTCACGCGGGAAGACGGAGAAGGTTCGCTGGAATACGACCGGCTCATCCTCGCGGTAGGCAGCGAACTGGTACGCCCGGAAATTCCCGGGCTGGATCGCCACTCGTTCGACGTCGATACCTATGCGGGCGCCTGCAAGCTCCAGGCGCATCTGTCCACCCTGCCCGCATTGCCCGACTCGCCCGGACGCTATACGGCTGTCGTGATCGGCGCAGGCCTGACGGGAATCGAACTCGCGGCGGAATTGCCCGGCCGCCTGCGTGAGATCGTGGGCGAAGCGGATCGCGACAAGGTGCGCGTGGTGCTCGCGGATCGATCGCCGAAAATCGCGCAATCGATGGGCGGCGCGCAAAGCGTCGTCGTTCAGGCCATGACCTCGCTCGACGTCGAGCTTAGGCCAGGCGTATCGCTGGAAGAACTCGACGGACACGGCGCTTCGCTTTCGGACGGCGTCAATGCCGATTACATCCAGGCATGCACCGTGGTCTGGTGCGGCGGCATGCGCGCCAACGCATTAGCGAGCCAGCTTCCCGTCGGACTCGATTCCATGGGCCGCGTGCCCGTCGATGCCTATCTGCGCGTCACGGGCGTTCCCGGCGTATTTGCGGCGGGCGATTGCGCACGCGTGCTGATCGACGGCAAACGGCCTTCGGTCATGTCGTGTCAGCATGGCCGGCCGATGGGCCGCTACGCCGGCAATAACGCCGTCTGCGATTTATACGGAGAAGAGATGCTGCCGTTGCAGATCGATTGGTACACGACGGTCTGCGACTTGGGCCCGTGGGGCGCGGTCTATACGGAGGGATGGGAACGCAAGCTGGTGTCGGAAGGCGAGGCCGCCAAGGCGACCAAGCGCACGATCAACGGGGAGCGGATCTATCCGCCGAGGAGCGGCTGCCGCGAAGAGTTGTTCCGGGCTGCCGCGCCTATCGTACAGACGCCGCCATCGACGACACGCGCCGATTCATGATCGTGGCGATGAGGGCAGACAGCACGCCTCATTGCCACTGAAGCATCAAACCTTGTCGACCGATGCTTCGTAGATCTCGTCGATGGAC
Source organism: Caballeronia sp. GAFFF2 (assembly GCF_023631485.1). Taxonomy (NCBI): domain Bacteria; kingdom Pseudomonadati; phylum Pseudomonadota; class Betaproteobacteria; order Burkholderiales; family Burkholderiaceae; genus Caballeronia; species Caballeronia sp. GAFFF2. The sequence continues at coordinate 211,641 of NZ_JALQDA010000035.1, forward strand.
TCGCCGAGCGTCGCGTTGAACTCTTCGTCGCTCATCGACTTCTTCAGTTCGTTGATAAGCGCGCGCGAGAAGCTCGCGATCATGCCGTGGTTCTTCGCCAGACGCTGGCATGCGTCGGTGCGCGTATAGCCGCCCGAAAGCGCCACCACGCGCACGACACGCGGATGCTCGATCAGCGGCGCGTAGAAGTCCACTTCATCGGGGATGGTCAGCTTGATCATCACCTGACTGGATTCCGGCAGCGCGTCGAGACCTTTCAGCAATTCGTCGCGCAGAATTTTTTCCGCACCCTTCTTGTCCGTGCTCTTGATGGACACTTCGGGTTCGAGAATGGGCACGAGACCGTGTCCGATGATCTGATTGCCCACTTCGAATTGCTGCTTCACGACTGCGGCGATGCCCTTTTCGTTCGCGTCCTTGATGACCGAACGCATCTTCGTGCCGAAGATGCCGAGCTTGACGGCGCGTTCCAGCAGCGCGTCGAGGCCGGGGTTCGGCTTCATGACCTGCACGCCGTCGGCTTCCGCTTCGAGGCCCTTGTCGACCTTGAGGAACGGCACCACGCCACGGTCTTCCCACAGGAACGCAGGCACGGACTTGCCATTTGCCTGACCGTCCATGGTGGCTTCGAAGAGAATGGCGCCAATGACCTTTTCTCCCGTGAATGACGGCGCGGTGATGATGCGCACGCGCATTTCATGCATCAGCTTGAACATCTCGGCGTCGCCGTTGTAGGCGTCTTCTGCAATGCCGTACTGCTTGAGCGCGCCCGGCGTCGAACCGCCGCTTTGATCCAAGGCGGCGATAAAACCTTGCTTCTCCGCCATTTGCGACAGCATCTTTTCGTTAGCCACGAACATTTCCCTCCTCAAAGTTCAAACACCGGAACGCGCGCGAGCACGGCCCGGGCTTCTGGTTCCACTACGGTAAGTGTAATGGTTTTGAGGCGCGACTTGACTGTGCATATCCGCCATTTCCCCTGCCACACACTCAAATCGAGGAGAGAAAAGGCGACGCGGCAGGGCTTTTGCGGCTCGATCTGCTCAAGGCGCAGCGGAGTTGAAGTCCCCGGCGTTCACGGGTTCGACCGCGCGTGCGCTTCGCCCGAGCATGAACGCAGCGCGGCGCAGGAACGATGGCGCGCCTTGCGCCGCCATGATTTCGAGGGTGGGTAATTCGGGCGTTTCTAAAACCGGCTGAGATTGCGCCTGTATTTTTTCAGGCGCTGGCGCTTTGACGTTCAAGAGCGCTTCACGCGCATTTGCGCAATGCACGTTCAGCAAGCGACGCATTTCCGGATTTTCGATGAGTGCTTGCGCCGTCGCGAGACCGCGCTCGAATTGCAGCGCATAAGCGATATCGGCGAAATTCTCGTATTGACCGCTATCGGCCAGTTCGAACGCCAATTGCTGGGTGCGCTGGCGCTTCCATACTTCGAGATCGTCTTGGCCCGTACTCACATTGGCCTCTTCTTGGCGATGAGGTGGCAATGATGTTAGCCCGAGACCCGCGCGTTTGCGTTGTCCCGCCACAACAAGCAGACAAAAAGTCGGACGATAAAAGCTTGCCTTCCATTACTTCCTTAGCAATGGCCAAAGATATTCTTAAGCGTGACTTTCGAGCGAACGAGCGTTCTTGCTAAAGAATCGCTAAGGAAATTACCAGGCACCGGCAAACGCCTGTATAGCGCGATTGAATGCGGCCGGGCTTGCCACGTTCATTCCGTGCGATGCCCCGGCAATAGTTTGCCGATCCGCGAATTCAATCCATTCCGCCAGCTTGTCGACGTTATTGCGGAACATGCGCGGGCTCTTTTGTCCGTCTATCAGCAAAGTGCGGCACTTGATATCGCGCGCGGCGTCGCGAGTATAAGCGGGCAAGGGATCGCGAAGTTGCTTCGGCACCGTAAGCGCGTTGTCTATCGCCATCCGTCGAAAAGCCGGCGTGCTCTTTTGCCAAAAGCCCGGCATGCTGACCGAGTCGACGAACAGTTCCAGCCCCGGCTCGATTTCGCCCATCTCGATGAGTTCCGCCACGCGCGTGCGCAAGGCGTTGGTCGCGGGCGGCAAGCTGGCGGCCGCAGGCTGCGGCGAAACCTGGAGCGGTCCGCCCGGGTCCGCGAGCGTGAGCGTCTTCACGAGACGCGGATATTCCCTTGCGAGATGAAACGCGACGCACCCGCCGCGCGAATGCCCGACCAGATGCACGGGTGCAATGTCGAGCGCCTCGATAAATTCCGCCATCTCCGCGACATGCGCTTCCCAGCTGAATTCGCCCTGCACGAAGGCATCGACGGCGGGCCAGTAGTGACTGAGACTCGGCGCGATGCAACGAAACTGCCTGGCAAGCGGCAGAATCTGCGCGCTCCAGTAGCGGTAATCGCAGAGCGAACCATGCAAGAACAGGAGCGGCTCGCCTTCTCCGCAATCCACGTAAGGCACGGAAATGCCGGACGCGGTCGTTGCGAAAGACGCTTCCGGCAAGGCTTGCAAGGCGGACAGTACGGCGGGATCGGTACGGGCGTTCATTGATTCGCTCCTTTCCCGCACTATGCCGTTCGCCAATTTAAAAGAAAATCGCATAATATTGATAACATCGTTCAGATTTTCTGATACCAAGTCGTCATACACAGGCATGAAAGCACTCGACCTCGATGTCCTTGCCATGATCGTCGCCGTCGCGGACACGGGCAACATCAGCCGCGCGGCGGAACTCGTGCATCGGTCGCAATCGGCCGTCAGCATGCAGATCAAGACGCTCGAAACCGCGCTTGGCAAGGCGCTATTCGTGCGCAAACCGCGCAGCGTGACGCCCACGCAAGACGGCGAAGTGTTACTGACCTACGCGCGCCGCATGCTCGCCTTGCGCGATGAAGCATGGGCCGCCGTCGTGCGGCCGGACGTGACGGGGCGCGTGGTGATCGGCGTACCGGACGACTACGCGTCGTCGCTGTTTCCGCCCATCCTCAAGAAGTTTTCGGCGACCTTTCCCAAGGTCGAGATTCAGGTGGTCGGCTTGCCGAGCGTGGCGCTTGCGCCGATGCTGAAAGACGGCTCGGTCGATCTGGTCTGCGCCACGCGCGTGAAAGGTCTGAGCGGCGAATTCCTGCGTCACGAGCCGATGGTCTGGGCCGCCGCGCCCGGGGCCACGGAAATCTGGCGCGAACGTCCCTTGCCCATTGCCGTGTTCCTGCCGGGCAGCGTGGCGCGCGAGAACGCCATACGCAGCCTGGAACGCGCGCGTATCGGCTATCGCACGTCGTACGAGAGCCCGAGTCTGCTCGGTCTCCTGACGATGGCCGAAGCCGGTCTTGCCGTCACGCCGCTTGCGAAGTGCGCTGTCCCCGCGCATTTCACGCTACTCGGTCAGGCGCAAGGGCTGCCGGAAATCGCCGCGCTCGAAGTGGTGCTGGCGCGCAGCGCGGCATCCAAACGGCCGCCTTGCGACTTCCTGGCCGAACGCATCATGGCCGAGCTGCGCCGTTGAGTGCGGCTTGGATGTCGCTGATCCTGCGTTCGGCCCACACCTTCAGGAGCCCATTCGATGCAACCAGAGGCATCGACGCCGCCATGATGCGATAGACATCGTTGCGGCGCACCTTGGTAATGCGCTCCGGGTCGAGCCATGCGTCGTTACGTTCCAGCAACACCAGCGTTTCCAGCCCGATCATGATCGGCCACAGGCACGCGAGCCGTAGCCGAATGGCGCTCGATGGAATCGCCATCGTGTAGGCCAGCGCGTCGCGATAGAGCGCGATGGTGGTTTGCAACAGCTCGTCTTGCACGGGACGCGCTTTATCGGACGCATCGGGCGCGAGCAGTTCTCGTGGCGCGATGCCATGACGCGCCAGCATCGACGAAGGCACATAGCAACGCCCGATACGCAGATCGCGCGCGCAATCGCGCAGCACGTTGGTCATCTGCAGCGCCTTGCCGAAGCGCACGCCGCGCGCGAGCATGATATCCGGCGCGGCCTTGAGCGTGCCCGGCATATGCGCGTAGGTCATCTTCGTCCAGAACTCGCCCACGCAGCCCGCGACGAGATAGGTGTAGCGGTCCAGTTCGTCGAATTCACCGAGCGCCGCGATCTCGCCCGAGGTTTCATCGGGGAACGTGCGCAGGTCGAACTCCATGCCCGTTGTGAGCGTGGCCACGATATCGCGCACGGCATCGCGGTCGGCCTTGCTCAATTGCGGCAGGATGGCAAGCGCTCCGCCGAGCGATTCGAGCAGCGCGCGTTCATCCGCTTGCGCTTGCTGGCCCGCTACTTCGCCGGCTATGCGGGCCAGCGCGCCATCGTCCGGTGCGCCGTTGACTTGCGCGCGCAACGACAGCAGCAATTCCAGACGAAGTTGCGGCGCGATGAGCGACGTATCCGCGATGGTATCGGCGGCGCGCGCAAGCAGATACGCCAGCGCGACGGGGTCGCGCATGCCCGCCGGAAGAATCCGCAGCGTCAGATAGAACGAGCGCGAAACGCTCTTGAGAAGCGGGCCGAGGAGGACTGCCCGGGTCGATTGATTCATGAGTGGGATCAGAGAGCGCTCAAGCAGGCGAGAGCGCATTGTATCCGGCTCAACGGTGCCTCTTGTGCCTTCGCCTCTTTGCCCGATGATGCACGGGCATGGCGACGGCATCATGCGCCGATACACGCTCGATCACCACTTGCGCCGTACCCGCGTGTTGCAGGCCGAGCAATACCGCCGCCGCAAACGAAAGATCGATCACGCGGCCCTTCTGGTAGGGGCCGCGGTCGTTGATGCGCACGACGACCGACCGCGTCTTCGCGGCATTGCTGACGCGCACGTAAGTGCCGAGCGGCAGCGTGAGATGCGCGGCCGTGAGCGCGTTCACGTCGTAAGCCTCGCCGCTCGCGGTGGGGCGGCCTTGGAAGGCGTCGGCGTAATAGCTGGCCATGCCGATCTGGAAGGCATATGCCTTCTTGGCGTGCACATGCTTCGCGTGCGACACGGCCTTGTGTAAAGCATGATGCTTGCGTGCTGGCTTGACTGGCCGATGTGAAGTCCATCCGCACAGCAACACGCAAGCGCCGATGGACACGATCCAGGCCAATAGCCGGCGCGCATGGAATGCGCGGACCTGCATGGGCGATCTACTCCATGAGTTACCGATTCGTGGATCGGATCGCCCTTAACGCCCTCTGCTTTTTAGCGTTGACCTGCCTTCCTTGGATATGACGCTTCTTTACAGGACTACGTTTGCCTTACGATGATCATGATTCGTCATTCGAACTATTTCCAATCACAGCGAATCCTGTAGCGATTCCGCATGCGTCATCGGTTCGTCCTTTGTTTGCGGCATGAGCGCCCATACCGCCGCACGCAGATACGCCTCAAAGTCTCCGCGCACTTCAGGATGTTGCAAGGCCAGTTGTACCGTCGCTTTGAGATACCCGAGCTTGCTGCCGCAGTCGAAACGCGTGCCGTAGTAGCGATACGCCAGCACCTGTTCGACCGCGAGCAAGGAGCCGATAGCATCGGTTAGCTGAATCTCGCCGCCCGCGTTGGGCTTCGTCTTGCGCAGATGATCGAAGATGCTCGGCATCAGCACGTAACGCCCGACCACGCCGAGATTGGAAGGCGCAAGCGCGGGCTGTGGCTTCTCGACGACACCCGACAACTTGATGACGTCCTCTTCCCATTCGCGCCCTTCGATCACGCCATACGACGCGCTTTCCTCGCGCGCAATGCGTTCCACACCGATCACCGAGCTGTGATAGTGGTCGAATACATCGACGAGTTGCTTCATGACAGGCTCGGCGCCGTGCAGCAGATCGTCGGCCAGAATGACGGCGAATGGTTCACCGCCGACGAGCCGTTCCGCGCATAGCACCGCATGACCCAAGCCCAGCGCGGCCGGCTGGCGCACGTAGAAACAATCCACGTTCGCGGGCTTGATGCTGCGTACCGCATCGAGCAGAACCGCCTTGTTGCGCGCTTCCAGTTCCGCTTCGAGCTCATATGATTTGTCGAAGTGATCCTCGATTGCGCGCTTGCCCCGACCCGTGACGAAGATCATCTCCGTCATGCCCGCAGCAATGGCTTCTTCCACCGCGTATTGAATGAGCGGCTTATCGACCACTGGCAGCATTTCCTTCGGACTCGCCTTGGTGGCTGGCAAAAAACGTGTGCCGAGACCTGCAACTGGAAATACGGCCTTGGTCACTTTAAGCATGACTGCTCCTCCAGATCGAAACCGGAAAATTGACGTTGTCCCCGCGCTGTTTTTCTTGTGAATTCGCCCGCACTGGCGGCAGGCTTCGAGCGTTGCGCACGTTACTCCGCTTCCTCCATCTGCGATGCCTGCGCATTGTTGGAGCCCTTCTTGCGGAAGGGATCGAGAGGGTCGTTGCGCAACGCGTCGCGGTACGCGGACGCCGCCACGAGTACCAGCAGCACGGCTATGCCGGCGACTGCATGCATATCCATGATCGACACCCATTCGCCTGTAGATGAGGGCTCACCGTAGCAGAAAAAAATCGATAAATAATTCGCCCGCTTTAAGCCGTTACGCTGCCTGCTTTCTTAAGAAATGCGCCGAATTTTTTGCTTAGGCACGGATTTCTTGCTGCTCTAACATGGGCCGATCCCTTCGGCTCCTTAAGGTTAAGCGATGAGCGACTCCCCGGCCTTCGACGAAAGCGGCATGGCGCTGCGCACTTCCGCGCGCAATTCGAACGCTATCGCCGACGATAAAGACGTCGCGATCAACGCATGGCGTGGTGTCGCCGCGTTGCTGGTCGCGTACTTTCATTGCAGGCAGGTTACGTGGGTCGGCATGCAGCAGTTTCATCGCGCTTCGCCCGCGTTCGACCTCAACACAGTCGTCAGTTACCTCACGTTCCCTGTCGCCTGGGGATCGGCCGGTGTGCCGATTTTCTTCATCATCAGCGGCTATTGCATTCATCGCGCGATGGCGCGGCGCCTGAATGCCGACCCGCGCGCGCCGTTCGACGGCTTGAATTTTCTGCTACGGCGGTTCGTGCGGATCTATCCGGTTCTGATTGCCGCGCTGGTCCTGACGTTCGTGCTGGATTCGCTTAGCGTCGGCTTTGAGCCGGTAAGCCGCAAGATCAATCCCTTCGATCTTCATGCTTTTCTCATCAATCTCTTTTCCTTGCAGGGAATCGCGGGCAAGACGTTCGGCTCCAATGGCGCCTTATGGACGCTCTCCGTCGAGGTGCAGTTCTACCTCGTATATCCGCTCGTGATTGCATTGCGGAGGCGAATCGGAATGCCGGCGGTCGTCGGCCTTGTCGCTGTCGTCAACATCGTGTCGGCGCTCGTCTTCGAGCGCCAGCAGATCGTAATCTTCACGTCCTACTGGCTTTCATGGATGCTTGGAGCATGGATCGCCGAAGCGAAAGCGCGCAACGTGCGCGCACCGAGGCGCTCGGGAGTCGTGGCGGTTGGCATCGCGCTATGCGGATGCGCTGCCTTCGGGCTTGCGCAATATCTGGCGTTTCAGCTTTGGGCGCTGGCGTTTGCCGTTTATTTGTTTGGCGCATTAGATCGGCCCATGCGTGAAGGCGGCCCAGTGCGCGTGTTTTCCGTGCTCGGCGAGTTCAGCTTCTCGCTTTACGTCGTGCATCTGCCCATTTTCGTGCTGCTTGGGTCCGTGCTTTTTCATTCGGTCTTGCAAACGGGCATCTGGGCCTCGTTTGCTTTTACCGCCATTGCAGTTGTGGTTGCCGCAGCGTTCTATGCGCTTGTCGAGCGACCCGCCATGGCCTGGGCCGCAAGATTGAAACCTGCGAAGACACGCGTTCGCATTGCGCGTTGATAAAGCGCCAATAAAAAAGCCGCCTCGAAAGGCGGCTTGATCGAAGTTCGAGTACCTCAGCTACGCTCGCGCTTCTTCGCCTTCGCCGCCACGTCTCCAAGGATTCTCTCGACGCTCTCGACGTATCGCTCGGTCCCGAATCTTTTCGTTGCGTGTACGAAGCCGCTTTCGGTCAGACGGTCACGAAGCGGTGAGTCGTCCTTGAGGCGATCCAGTACGCGCGCCAGTTCGGCGGCATCGCCGGGAGCGCAGAGCAGGCCGTTCTTGCCATCGTCGACGATATCCGTCACGCCGCCCGCACGCGTCGCAACAACGGGCCGTTTCGACAACATGCCTTCGATGATCACGCGGCCAAACGGCTCCGGCATGATCGACGTATGCGTGACCACATCGACCGCTTTCATGCACGCGGCAATGTCATCCTGAAAGCCGAGAAAATGCACGCGGTCCGCAAGCCCGTGTTCGAGTACGAAAGCACGCAGCTCGGCCTCGTACTCGTGTTCTCCAAAAAGCGCCGCGCCAACCAGAACGGCATGCATCTCCGTGCATTCGCGCAACGCTTCGAGCAGTACATGCTGACCCTTCCAGCGTGCAAGACGGCTAAAGCATCCGACGAGAAACGCATCTTGCGGCAAGCCGAACCGTGCTCGCAACTCATGCTGCGCCACCGTTTCGATGCTAGTGAAAGGCTCCGCCGATATGCCGTTGAACACGACATCGAGCCGCTCCTCGCGCAAACGCGTGAGCGCCGTGACCGCGGCCGCCGATGCCGTCGAATTGGCGATGACATGTTCGAGCATGAGCTTGGTGCACCACTTGATGATCGAAAGCTGCGTCCGCCCGAAGTGGTCCTCGCTCACGATATCGCGCAGATGCCACACCACGGGGCGCCGCGAGATCAGGCCGGCGATGGCGCCGATCACCATCGCGCGCTGCGTGTTGACGTAGATGACATCGGCATTGCGCGACTTTTCGAGCGTGCCGCGCAGGAGCTTGACGACGCCGCCCACCACGCCCGCGCCGGGACGCGTCATGCCGTCCTTGCGAACATTGCCGAGCGCTTTGCCGTCGAGCACGTCTACCTTGATGCCGACCGCTTCCAGCGCAATGCGAAACGGACCATCGTCGAAAAGAACCGTCTGCACGTCGCCGCGCATGTTCTTCACCACTTCGAGCATGGAGAGTTCCGCGCCGCCAAGCGAGCCGCTTTGATCCACGGCAAGCACGCGCAAATCGCTCTTTTCTTCGACCTGAACCTCGGGCTCGGCCGGCAGCGGAGGAAGAACGAAGCGCGGCGCCACGCGTGCGACATGCGCATGGAACTGCTCCCTGAAACGCGCGTTGGAAAAGCGCTCTGCGTTCTTGCGACAGTCGGCTGGCTTGAACGTCACCGTCCCGTCTTCGAAGGCCTCGACAGCATCCACGATGGCGTCCGCCGACTGCTCCTGAAAGAACATGCCCGTGGGCTCGGCCTCCGACGCATCGCGCACGGTTTCCAATGCGCCGCCCTTGCCATAGGCAATCACTGGCGTGCCGCACGCTTGCGCTTCGACCACCGAGATGCCGAAGTCTTCTTCCGCCGCGAAGACGAACGCTTTCGCGCGGCGCATCTTTTCGTGCAGCACGGAGAACGGCTGATACCCCATGATGCGCACGTTGGGCGTAGCCTTCGCACGGATCTTCGCCATGTCCGGGCCCTCGCCGATCACGACGAGCTTGCGCTCAGGCATCTGCGCGAATGCCTCGACGATCAGATCGATCTTCTTGTACGGCACCATGCGCGACGCCGTTAAATAAAAATCGTCCTTTTCCTCGCACACGTTGAACGCGGCGACATCGACAGGAGGAAAGATCACTTGCGACGAACGCCGATAAACCTTGTGGATTCGCCGCGCAATGAAAGCCGAATTAGCGATGAAATGATTCACCGAATTCGAGGTACGTATGTCCCAGCTACGCATGTAATGCAGCGCCATGCGTGCGATCAGCGACTTCATGCCCGCAGTGAGATTCGACTGCTTGAGATACTGATGTTGCAGGTCCCATGCGTAGCGTATGGGCGAATGCACGTAACTGACGTGCACCTGATCGGGTCCTGTCAACACACCCTTCGCTACCGCATGGCTGCTCGACAGAATGAGGTCGTAGCCGGACACGTCAAGCTGTTCTATCGCGAGCGGCATGAGCGGCAAATATGCGCGATAGCGCTTCTTCGCGAAGGGCAACTTCTGGATGAACGAGGTCTTCGCCTGCTTGCCGCGCAAGAACCCTCTGTCTTCGAGGAAGTCGACGACGCTAAAAATATCCGCGTCCGGAAAGCACGCGATCATCTGTTCCAGCACACGCTCCGCGCCAGCGTAGGTCACGAGCCAGTCATGCACGATAGCGATACGCGGTACACCGTTCGCACGCGCGATACTGCGCTCGCGACGCGGCACCGGCGTCATGGCTGGCGCCGGCTCGTGCAGGAAATGACGCGCTTTCGCGGTCCCCATGAACGCGTCTTCGATATTTGTTTTCATGCGTCACTCCTCGCCTTCAACGGTAAATGATTGCGTCTTCCAAAACGCGCGCCGGCCTTGCGTAACACTGCAAGCAAAAACGCACGCAAGGCCGGCCGCGTCACCACGGACCATCCCGCATCGACGAGTGCGAGCAAGGCGGCTGCGGATATTGCATAGAGCGGATGCGCCAGGGCATCGATCAGATAGCCAAGCACCAGCCCCGCGAGCAGAAACGCGAGATGGGCAAGCATGTCGAGCGCAATCGGGGTTGCGCGCACACGGGTCAGCCACAACAGCACCGCGTAGTCCGCAAGCGCTCGCAGGGCAACCACGCTTGCGGCGCCAACCGGTCCGTATCGTTGAATGCCGAACCATAGGAGCGCCACGAAGAACGGCAACTGGAAGAGTCCTGCACGTGCAGCCGAAGCGGGGTTGATCTTCGACTGAATGAGGATGCGCGTGACGCTCGCCTGACCGACGAGCCATACACCGATCACGAGAATGCGGCCTACCGGCGCGCTTGCGATGGCGAGATCAGCGCCGATCCACACATGCAGGAACGGTTCGAGCACGAGCATCGCGAAGATCGCAAGCGGCGTAAATACGCCATTGAGGAATTCGAGCGATGTCGCGGCCATCTTGCCGGCGTCGCTGCGATCGATCGATGAAAGGCGCGGAAATAGCGTGCGCACCATCGCGTTGGGCAGCATGTTGAGACGCGTGACGAGGTTCTGCGGCACCGTGTAATACGTGACGAAACGCGCGCCGAGATGCGCGCCGAGCAGAACGCGATCGAGCGAATCGGTGAGCATGGAGGTCATCGTTGAGACCAGCATCCAGCCGCCGAAGCGGAAGAGTCCGCCCGTAACGGCACGCTTCGGCCAATCGATGCGGCGTATCGCCAGCAGCTTCAGACTCGCTCTTCCAAGCAGAATGGCCGCGAGCAATCTCGCGACGACCGCGGCAGCCAGCACCGTTTGCAGATTGGCCGCGATGAACCACGCAGCACCGAGCGGCAGCAACTGGAACAGGAAAGTGCCGAAGGTCTGATTGGCGTTATAGATGCCGAAGCGTTCCATCGCGTTGATCGCGCCAGCAAAAACCCACGACACATTGGCAATGGGAATGGCGAGCGCGAGCCACGGCAACGCGCGATAAACCTCATGCTGCAAGGCCGGTGCGGAGTGCGCCACATACGCCGTATAGAGAAACGCGCCGAAGTAGATGGCGAGGCCGCCTGCCACGCCCGTCGCGAAGTTGAGCCACACCGCGCTCCAGAAGACCTGCGCGCGCTGTGCCATATCCCCGGCCGCATGCGCTTTCGCTATCTGATGTTGCGCGGCCATGCTCATGCCGAGATCGAGAATCCCGAAGTAGCCGATCAGCGTCCATACGAGACTGATCACGCCATAACGCTCCACGCCTACGAGGTGGATATAGGCAGGCACCGTTGCAAGCGATACGAATGTCGGCAGGATCAACCCGACGAAGTTGATGCCGACGTTCCTGACCATGCTCTTTTCCATCGGTTCCTCGCGACTTCATGTGCCGGGTTTCCAGCGGTACATCATCACCTTGCCTCGTGCGTCTTCCTCGACGAACACCAGGTACTCGCCATCGCCGCGCTTATAGGCGCTCACGCCATTGGGTACGTCCACCCAGCCCGACGCATGACCGACTTCCGCCCCCGGCTTGATTACGCCTACCTCTTTGCCGGAGTCCTTGTCGAACACGTGCACGTCGCCAACAGGCTCGACCGCGAACACGTATTGCCCTTCGACGGTCACACCAATCACGGTCGATAGCGGCTTCTTCTGCGTATCCCACGGCAAGTCGATTGCATAGCGTTGATGCGGGCCGTCGGACCAGTGGTCGTAGCGCACGAGGCGCTTGCCGACCTCTTTCCAATAGCGCTTGTCGTAAGGCGCGTCCGCTGTATAACCGGTGACATAGAGCGTGTCGCTTGCCGCGTCGTAGATCGCGCGGCGCAATTCGGTGAACGGCGCGGGAACGGGGTACGTCTCGATGTTTTCGTAGTCGTAGACAGGATTGCCTTGCTTGTCGAGGCCGCCATAGCGCAGGCGATAAATGCCCTTCACGTCGCTCGTGCGCCAGATGTCGCCTTTGATATCGACCCACCAGCCCCAGCCGCCCGTCATGCGCGCAGTGCCCGGATTGCGCTTGAATTCGCTTTCGTCGAAGCGGCCGTTGCCATTGCTATCGCGCCAAATCCACTCGCCGCCTTCGGGGCGGTTCGGCACGTTCTGCACGGGGCGTGGTCTTCCCGCGATAAAGCCCGATGGAATCGCCAGCTCGCCGTCATGCTTCGCATCGAAGCGATAGATCTTCATGTGATCCGCATACATGTCGGTCAGATACAGGAACGTGCGGCCATCGAGTTTTCTTGCGATAGGCATGCCCGGCCATTGATCGACGTGGAACACCGGATCGTCGGGATACTTGAAGCGGCCCGACAGAAAGCCCGCGTATTTCCAGTCCTGTCCCGCAGGCTTTGACAGATCCAGCTCGAACCGCTTGTTGCCGGTAAAGACGCTATTGGGGCGGCCCGGATCGATCCACGCGCCATCGACGAAAAGAAGCCCTTGCGTCTGCCAACGCAACGCGCCATTGGCGGCATAGCTTTCCAGCGTCGCGCCAAGACCGGCGCCCGTCGAACCTGTGCGTGGCCCTATTCCGTTCGTCGATACATAGACGTTGCCAGCGGCATCGACACCCACGCCTGTCAGGCCATTGAAGCGACGCGGGCCCGGCGTTCCCGCAACGCCGGAGAAGATGCCGCCGCGCTCGCCCAACGCGCCAGCTTCGAGATAAGCATTCGCCTTGCGCAAAAAGAACAACACTTGCTGACGCGGCCCGTTATCGGCTAAAAGCAGACGCCCTTCTCTGTCGATGGCGATATCCACCGCGCTGCTATCGGCATTCAAGCGCGGCGCATCGTCCAATACCGCGCCCGATGCGGCGTAATGCGCGATGCGCGGATGATCGCCATTGCTCTCCACGATCGCCCATAAGGAACCATCCGCCGACAGCGCGATTTTCCCCGGCTGCGGCGCGCTCCATTGCGCTTCTTTTTGCATCGACTGCGCGTCATAGACTTCGATGCGATTCAGCGCCGTGTTCGCCACATAAAGCCTTGTTTCGCTTGCAGCAAGACCGCTTACGTCCTGTCGTGCGTCGTTCGACTCGTTGATCGTGAGGAAGCTGCGCGCCAGCGTGGCGCGCAGGTCCTTTTCGTCCAATGCACTCGCACCGAAAGGCACGGGACGCTTGACGTCGTTGATATCGCGACGCGATACGCCCCACCACTGCTTGCCCGCAGGCGGCCACACGCCTTGCTTGACGAGCCGGCCTCGTTCGTTACCTACGCCGACGGCGACAAATACATAGCGCGAATTCACTGCGACGGCATTGCCGCCGGAAGCGCCCCATCCATGCGTGCCGCCGGCGTAACTCGACATGCGGCCATCGCGATACACGCTCGCTTCCGCGCCGCTTTCGTCCCACGGCGCATTGGTGAACACGCGGCCATCGGGCGCAACGGCAATCGCCGTGATGTTGATCTGCGTCCATGTGCCGTCGCCAAAGCCCGACGTATTGCCTATCCACGATGTCTTTGCATCGAGCACGGGCGGCGTCGCGAATGCGCCAGCCGCCACGCACGCGAGCGGCAAACAGATCAGCCTGCAAACGGAAGTGAAGAACGAATTACGCTGCAACGGGGCCTCCGATAAAACTGCGTGCACGCCGGGTGCGCTCGATGCATCGGGACGTCGTCTGGTCGCATCAACGAGAAGAGTCGCGGTCCGACGCTTTGCAGGTTAGAGGCCAAATAAAGCTAAAAAAACGAAAAATATTCGTCTGCTAAATGGCATTCGCATGGCTTAAGAAACGTCTTTTCCTAAGCGCCGAATGGCGCGCTCATTAAAAATTGCTAAAGGTTTTTTTCCGATTTCTTTTGCCTAGAATCGCCTCATGACATCACCGACGAGGTAACACCATGGCCACGCAGAACAAGGCGATCATCACCGGAGTATCGGGGCAGGACGGCGCGTATCTTGCCAAGCTGCTGCTCGACAAGGGGTACGAAGTGGTCGGTACGTATCGGCGCACGAGCTCGGTGAATTTCTGGCGTATCGCGGAACTCGGTATAGACCGGCATCCGAAGCTCAAGCTGGTTGAGCACGATCTGACCGATCTCGGTTCGAACCTGCGTCTGCTCGAATCCGCCGAAGCAAGCGAGCTCTATAACCTCGCGGCGCAAAGCTTCGTGGGCGTCTCCTTCGATCAGCCTGCGACGACCGCGGGCGTCACGGGCTTAGGCGCACTCAATCTGCTCGAAGCCGTGCGCGTGATCGATCCGACTATCCGCTATTACCAGGCATCGACATCGGAGATGTTCGGCAAGGTGCAGGCGATTCCGCAATCGGAGGAGACGCCCTTTTATCCGCGTAGCCCATATGGTGTGGCCAAGCTGTTCGCTCATTGGACGACGATCAATTATCGCGAGTCGTACAACATCTTCGGATGCAGCGGCATCTTGTTCAATCACGAATCGCCGTTGCGTGGCCGTGAATTCGTCACGCGCAAGATCACGGATACGGTTGCAAAAATAAAGCTCGGCAAGGAAGAGTTGCTCGAGCTTGGCAATCTCGACGCAAAGCGCGACTGGGGCTTTGCCGCCGAATACGTGGAAGGCATGTGGCGCATGCTGCAGGCGAGCGAGCCCGATACTTATGTGCTCGCCACCAATCGCACGGAGACGGTACGCGACTTCGTGCGCATGGCATTTGCCGCAGCGGGTTATCAACTTGAATGGGCCGGTAAAGGCGAGCGCGAACGCGGTATCGACATATCGACGGGACGTACGCTGGTGCGCGTGAACCCGAAGTTCTATCGTCCGGCGGAAGTGGATTTGTTGATTGGCAGCGCGGACAAGGCACGCGAAAAGCTGGGCTGGCATCCCACGACCACGCTCGAAGCGCTCTGCCAGATGATGGTGGAAGCGGACCTGAAGCGTAACGAATTGCAGCCTACCTTCTGAACGCCCATGCCTCGTCGCGCACTCATAACCGGGCTCTCCGGCTTCACGGGCCGCCACATGGCGGCGCATTTGATGAACGCAGGCTACGACGTCTGGGGCACCACGTCCGCTTCGCCGGAAGCCGATGTCCCCAATGTCGTCGGCCTGCCCGTCGATCTGCTCGACGCTGACGCCCTCAAGTCATTCGTCGCCGATGCGCGGCCCGATGTCGTCGTGCACCTGGCGGGCGCGGCGCATGTCACGGGCAACACGCCGAGCACGACTTATCTCGTGAATATCGTCGGCACGCGTAACCTGCTTGCCGCGCTCGCCACGCTCGACCGCAAGCCGCGCGCGGTCTTGCTTGCAAGCACGGCCAATGTGTACGGCAACGCAGCGGTGGAAGTGATCGATGAAGATGTCGATATCAAGCCCGCCAACGACTATGCGGTCAGCAAGCTCGCGATGGAACAGGCATCGCGGCTATGGATGGACCGGTTGCCGATCTTCTTCGTGCGGCCGTTCAACTATACAGGCGTGGGACAAAGCGAAGACTATGTGTTGCCGAAGATCGTCGGGCACTACGCACGGCATGAAGCGCGCATCTCGCTCGGCAATCTGAATGTGTCGCGCGACTTCTCCGATGTACGGGACGTGGTGGCCGCCTATGCGAAATTGCTCGAAGCGGCGCCCGCAGGTGAGACGTTCAACATCTGCTCCGGGCGTAGTCATTCGCTTGGCGAGGTGCTTGAAATGCTTGCGCGCATAGCCGGCTACAAGATCGATGTATTCGTCGATCCGCGTTTCTTGAGACGCAATGAGATCGCGCGGCTCGTCGGGTCCAATCGCAAGTTGCGGCGGGTGATCGGGCAAGTGCCGGCTACACCGATCGATCGCACGTTGGAGTGGATGTACGAGTATATGAGCGCGCGAGTAGCGGTCTGATTTGCGCTTGAGCGTCGATTAAAAGCGCTTCGGCGGTTATCCGCGGAAGCGCTTTATCGTTTTTCAATGCACCGGTCCCGCTTCAATCGCTTCCTCATAAACCGCAGCCACGCGCCGCGCAATCACGCCGCGATCGAAATGTTCCCACGCGTAACGCCTGCAATCCGCCTCGTTCGGGAGATCGAGCGATCCATCGAACGCGGCAATCAGTCCATCGGCGATAGCATCCGCGCCGGTCGATGCCAGCACGAGGTCCTCGGATAGTCCACGTACCGCTTCTGGCAAGCCACCAACCGGCGTAACCAGCACCGGCGTTCCCGAAGCCAGGGATTCCACGGTAATCAAGCCAAAGCCTTCCAGCGCGACTGTCGGCACGATACTCACATCGGCGGAACGATAAAGCGCGGCGAGCTGCTCATCGGGCACGAAGCCGAGCAGGCGCACGTTATCCTGCAAGCCCGCTGCATCGATACGCTGCTGCAACTCGTCCGCAAGCCGGCCTTTGCCCGCGATCAGCAGTAGCACATCGGGGATCTTCGCTTTCACGCGCGTCATCGCGTCGATCAGCGATTCGAGTCCCATGCGCCGCACGAGCCGCCGCACCGCGAGCACGATCGGTCTTCCCACTGGCAATTGCAGACGCCTGCGCGCTTCGGTGCGCGTCATCTTCAGGTCGAATTGCGCAACGTCCACGCAGCCCGGCACCACGCGAATGCGCTCTTCCGGCACGCCATAGCGCGTGCTCAAAATCTGCCCGAACGCTTCCGACAATACGATCAGCCGCGAGGAACGCGCATACACGCGCCGCTCCAGCATGAATTTCGCGCGCTGCCCGAACGAGTCTGCGCCTTCCACATGACTCTCATCCGCCCAAGGCCCCTGAAAATGCGATACCTGCGCGATGCCGCGCGTCACATCGAGACCAGGAAACGTATAAAGCGCGAAGTGCGAGGAGACGACATCGGGACGCTCACTCTTCAAGGTATCGCGCAATGCGTTGCGTGCATTCATCAGGCGTCGCGGCAACGACTGCGCGGCGGGACCGAAGCCGCGAATCGCGCCGCCCGTATCGACAGCCACGCGAGGCGAGCCCGCGACCACGCCGCGCACTTCGACGCCCGCCGCAGGCAGCGCACCGACCAGCGTGTAATACATGCGATCGAGTCCGCCCGCGCGCTCGGGGAACCAATGCATACCGATTTGCAGGGACTTGATAGTGTGCGTGCTCATGTGTGGGTCCAAGGTCGGGTTAGTCTCGGGATAAGCTCGGGATAATCTCGGGTTGAGCGGTCAGACGCCTGTTTGCGCGGAGGTTGCAGCAAGCGGGGCGGGTGAACGCTCACGCTGCGCGAAGCTGCGATAAAGGTCAAGATAACGACGCGCCATGCGCGCCCAGTTGAAATTGGTCGCGAGTTGCGTCGCCGCTTCGCCCATTTCGGCGCGACGTGCGGGCGAATGCGCCAACGTATCGATGGCGCGTGCGAGTGCCAGTTCATCGTCGGGATCGTCGAGCACGATGCCGCACGTGTCGCCTATGATCTCCGCGCCTCCAGCCGTTTGCGCCGTCACCACGGGAAGACCCGCTGCAAGCGCTTCGAGCAGCGAAAGACTCATGGCTTCGTAACGCGAGGGAAACACGAAGACATCGACGGAATGCATCAAGGTCGGCATGTCCTTGACGAGCCCGAGAAAATGCACGCGGTCCGCAATGCCGAGAATGCGCGCCTGCTCCGGATAAGGACTGCCCGGCAGATAACCCGCCACGACGAGCTGCACGCTACGCGGCAGACCCACCAGCGCTTGCAGCACCGTTTGAAGGTTTTTGCGCGGCGTGCGCAAGTCGCCGACGAAGAGCAACAGGCATGCGTCATCGGGGAGACTGAACATCGCGCGGTTCTTGCTCGCATGCGAGAAAGCGGCCGTGTCCACGCCGTTATAAACCACTTCGACACGATTTCGCTCTATACCGCCCGCGCGTATCTCCTCGGCCACTTTCTCCGATACCGCCGCGATCACACGCGAGCGTCGATAAGCCCATCCTTCGAGCCACGCATTCATGCGGCTATAGATCACCTGATACGCCGACCAGACACCTCCGCTCAAGCGAAACGGATAATACGGGCTACGCGTCCAGCCGCCATGCACGAAGTGCGCGGTGTTCACGTCGGCCTTCGCCCACGTGATGAAGCCATTCACGTGCAGGACATCGTATTCATCGCGATGCGTGCGCAACCACCAGGCGCTTTTGATGGCGAAGACCTGTTGCTTGAGCAGCCGCGTCGGCCAGTAGCGGCCTGCTGTCACGCGCACCCAGCGCAATCGCGGGTTTTGCAGCAGTTCGGGCGCGACATGCGACGCAATCAGCGTCACGTCATGCCCTTCCGTGAGCGCCGCGCGTGCAATCTCGTAGTTGACGCGCCCCTGGCCGTCGTTATGACGCACGACGTGCGTGACGATCGCGATCTTCATCGGCTTGACCTCGTGATGGACGGAGAAAACGTGGCGCGCCGGCGCGTGAGCTTGGCATGATGGCGCGCGGCGATGATCGAAAAGAGGCTCATGAACAGCAACGATCCGCCCGTGCTGACGAAGGTGTTCGCGAACACGAGAATGCCGACCATCGAAAATGAAAGACTCAGGCACGCTTGCGCGAACTTGTCGTCGCGCAGGGAAAATGCAGCGCGTAACGCACGCACGAGCAAGAGGCCCACGCCCGCGACATACATCAATCCGCCGGGCCAGCCGAGCACGAACGGCACGTTCATGAGGCCGCTATCGAAGCTGCCGTATTTGCCAAGATCACCGTTTGCGCTCGCGAGTTTCGTCGAGGTTCCGGTAGCGCCAAAACCTTCGCCGGTGACATCGGTGAAGGCGGTGACCATGAAGTTCGCATAGAACTCGTTGCGTGCCGCGTAGCTGCTGTCGTCGCTCAGGTTGGTCATGGTCTGCAGACGCGTGCCCAGACGGTCGGCAATCGGCCCGACGGTCATCAAAGGGATCGAGATTCCGACGAGCACGATAGCGCCAAGCAGTATCCGCAAGCGCACGCGGTTGCTTGCCTTGATGAGCTGCAACACCATCGAGATGATCCATCCGCCCCACGCCGAGCGCACGAGCGAAAGACCGAACGATACGAAGCCGAGACCGCCAGCAATCCATTTGATGCGCTGCGTGCCCGCCATCACGAAGGTCAGCGCGGCCATGACCACGAGCGCAAATGGCCCTGACGAGTTCATCGTGCTGAATACACGCACGCCGAGCGGCACCGGCTCGCCTTGCGAGTTCATCTGCGAGCCGATCATCCACATGGCGTCCCACGGCGGCATGACGAAGAATTGCACGATGCCGTATGCGCCCATGATGAAGAGGCCCCACACGAACGTATCGAGCATGACCTTGCGATACTTCGGATACTCGTGCGCATTCACGAGAATGTGAAAGCCGATCAGCACCGGATAAAGCCAGTTCGCGAGGTCGTAAGTCGCGGCCATCGGCCCGCTCGCGGCCACGCCGATGAGATACGCATACGCAATACCGAGCAGCATCAGCAGCACCGGCAGGCCGCGCCGTTGCGCAAGCACGCGATATTGCCGCAAGAGCGTGATGCCGCAGATCATCGTGACGACGAGTGGCGCAATCTGAATGAGACTAGTCGGCGTGAAGCCGCCCTTGCCCCAGTCCGCGAGACGCCGCACTTCGGGGCTCAGAAACCAGACCCACCACATGAAGCCCACATAACGCGCAGGGCTCTTGAAATAGAGCCATAGCGCTGCAAGCGTGGCCATCAACGGGAAGGCGAGCGTGAGCACGGTGCCTTGCTTGGCGAGCACGAGCAGCGTCGTCAAGCCCCAGACGATGGCTTGCGCGGTCCACTCCGGTGCACCCTTGCGCGTGTGCGTCGAGTCCTCGCCGACCTTGCCGATGCGACCGGCGAGATCGCGTGGGGCGCGTGGGGAATGAGGAAGCGTGGGTGCGGTCATCGCATCAACTCGTGCGGTGCGTCGGTTGTGAACGCGTATGCATGTTGCGTCCGAACGAAGGACGCAGCGCCTCGCGCGTAATCCTCACGTGCTGCAGCGCGAATTCCCGCGTGGTGTAGTCCTGCTCGATGAAATGCCGCAGCGCCGCTTGTGCGCGATGAAGCGCAAGCGCCGGGTTCGAGCGCATTTCATCGAGCGCGCGGCGCATGGCGGCGGAATCGTGCGCGGGCACATAGGCGACATGTCCTGCGCCGAAGTAGTCGCGCAGGCCACCGACATCGGTGACGATCACGGGCTTGCCAAGCGCGATGGCTTCGAGCAGCACTGTCAACCCCGAGGCATGCGTATTCGCGCGCAATGGCACGACGATCACGTCGGCCCAATCGTAGACCTCGCGCGCGGCCTTGAGACCGATTGCAGGCGCCACATGAACATTCGATGCGCGCAAGGCCGCCGGCACCCGGCGACGCGTTGCAATTCGCACTTCATAGCGCGCGTCGTTGCGAAACGCGGCGGCAAGCGTCGGCCAGTCGCGGTCACGGTCATTGCCAATTGCGCCGATGCGCACCGGCGCGTGCGGCGTCCATTCGCGCGGCGCTTGCACCGTGAAGTCCTGCATGTTCAAACCATAGAAGACTTGGGTCGCTTCACGGTCGAAGTATTCGCGCACCAGCGCTGCATTCACGCTGGAATGCGTGGTGAGAATATCGGCCCGGTCGATCAGCTTGCGATACACCCAGCGACGTAACGCGCCATAACCCCCCCACTTGTCGAGCAACCAGATCGACTGCGCGAGCAAGAGCGGCGAGCCTGGCGATTCCTTGCGCCGGCCTTTGAGAAGCAGCAACAGCGCGACCGAAAGATGCTCGTGCTCCGTATGCGTCCATACGACATCCGAGGACAAGATGTCATCGCGATTGCGCCACGTATGAATGAAGTCGAACCCTACGATCGCCTTAAGCGCGCGCCGCAAGATGCGCATCGGCTTACCTTCGGCGGCATCGCGTGAATAGGAAAGCACGAACTCCGGCGATTCGGCATGGTGATAGCCGTAGAGGCAGCCGATTTTGTCGCCGGAACGGTAGTGCCGTGGGTCCGCGCCATGAAAGAGATGCACGTGCACGTGAGTCATAGCGTCCTCGCGGCATGAATGGATTGCGTGGCGTCATCGCGCGAATGTCGTGCATCGCGGCGCGCTTCATATGCGCCTCGTCGGACCGCGCGCCAGCGTTGCCATGCGCGCGGCAATCCGAAACGCGCGGCAGCAAGCGCGTGCAGCGCACCCGGATACACGCGCGTACCGATCAACGCATACCAAAGCCACGCGACCTCGCGATCGAACGATGCCAGTTGTTCGCTCAGGATCAGATGGAAGTTGTAGGCCGCGTCCTTTAATGCGTTGAGCGTTTGCGCGTCGCGGCGATCATCGTCGAAACGTTCTGCCGGGAAGTGATCCACCGCGATCAGCGGGTCGTACATCACATGCCATCCCGCGCGCTCCACGCTCATGCTGAAGGCCATGTCGTTATGCACTTGCGCGCCCGCGCCGCGCAAACGCGTATCGAAGCGCAGCATCGCCACGGCCACGCGCCGATAGCTCATGTTCGCGCCCTTCAGCATGCGTACACGGCGCGCCGCGCCCACGCCGAGATGATGATTGCCGACAATGCGCCCCGTGCGCCGGATCACGCCCACCTCCTCGCGCGACGCATCCAGCACGCGGCCTTTCTCGTGGACCCAGTCGCGTCCGCCGATTGCGCCGAGCCGCGTATCGCGCGCGAATGCCGTGACGATGCGCGCGGTCCAGTCGGGGCGCGGCGCCGCATCGTCGTCCGTGATGGCGATGATGTCGCCCTGCGCGGCCTCCAGCCCGCGATTGAGTGCGGCGACCTGGCCACCCGCGCCGGTATCGATCACGCGCAACGTAAAGCCGTTCGCGCTTTTCATCTCGATGGCGAGACGTCGCGCGGTCGCATCGTCTTCCGGACGCGCAATGACCAGCACTTCATCGGGCAGATGCGTCTGCGCGCGCAATGCGGCAAGACAGCGCTTGAGGTCCGCCGGACGCCGATAAGTCGGCACCACCACGGAAACTTTCAGAGTCATGGCTCGTTCCTCTCGAATCGACTTCATGCGCTCAAATATTCTTCCGTGCTCGCGTAATGCGAGCGCCCGTAGCCGCGTGCCCGCAATGGCGTGCCATTGAGAATCGCGCCCTGCACCGCGATGCCCGCCGTGCGCAAACGGCGCGTGGCTTCGCTGATCTCCGCTTCGTTATGTGCGCCGGAGCGCAGCACGAGGAAGTTGGCGCCCGCGAGCTTGCCGACGATCAGCGCATCCGTGACTGCGAGCACCGGCGGCGTATCGACGATGATTGCGTCGTACGCGCGGCTCAGGCCATCGAGATACTGCTGAAGACGCGGCGACATCAATAGCTCCGAAGGATTCTCCGGACGCTTGCCTGCGGCAAGAAACCCGAGCGATGGAATGCGCGTCGTGCGTATCGCTTCTTCGAGCCCGATGTTCCCCGCAAGCAACTCGGCAAGACCCGGCACGCGTTCGCCGTCGAAGGAACGTTCGAGCTTGCCGCGTCGCATGTCGGCGTCGATCAGCAAGACTTTCTTGCCGGTCGCCGCGAGCAGCACGGCAAGATTCACCGCCAGAAAGCTCTTGCCGACGCCTGCTGCTGGCCCCGTGAACATGACGACGCGATTGCGCGATTCCATCAACGCGAATTGAATCGACGTGCGCAGGCTGCGCATGATCTCGACGGTGACATCGTTCGGACGCATGGTCGCGAGGATCGGCGTCTCGCGCAGACGATCGCCACGGTTCTGATAGCGGCGCGCGTCGGTATCGAACTTGATCTGTTCCGCGCTTTGCGGCACGAGGCCGAAGATAGGCAATGCAGCGACACGTTCGAGTCTTTCCGGATCGTCGATGCCCTTGAAGATCGCGCGCCGCGCAAACACGAAACCCGTGCCGAGGATCAAGCCGAGAATCACGGCCGCCGACATGATGAGTACTTTCTTCGGCTTGACGGGATCGCCCGGACGCAGCGCGGCATCCACGATATGCACGTTGCCGCCCGTTCCCGCGCGCTGCACGGACAATTCCTGCACGCGATTGAGCAGCAGCACGTAGATGTCTTCGGCCACTTTTGCATCGCGCTGCAAGGCGACCGCCTTCACTTCGGATTGCGGCAGATCGCGAAAACGCGATGCATAACGTTCGCGTTGCACTTCGAGTTGCGAGAGCTGATCGCGCGCGGTCTGCAATGCGGGATGCGCGTTACCGTAACGCTGCTCGAGCGACGAAATCTGCAAACGTAGCGCGGAAATCTGCGCTTCATAGTTGATGCTGCCTTCGAGATAGACCTTGGCTTCGTCGCTTGCGTTGATGACGCCCGCTTGCCTTTGATACTCGGTCAAAGCCGCTTCCGCGCGCTGAAGATCGGACTTCAGACGCGGCTCTTCGCTGCGCAGGAATTCGAGCATCTTGCTGGCGTCGGCCTGCTTGCTCTCGATATGCTGACGCAGATAAGACTGCGCCAGCGCATTGGCGATTTCCGCCGCCTTGTCCGGATTCTGATTTTCGAGCGATATTTGAATCACGCCGGTCTGCTTGCCTTGCTCCGTCACCGTGATACCCGATTGAAACGCGCCGATGGCGCTCAGGTCGTTCGCGCGCATTACCTTGAACTGCGTGCCGGGGCGCGCCACGAGCTTCGTCACCAGCAGCGTCACGCCATTGCCGCTTGCGCTTGCGCCGGCCCTGCCTTGCAAGAGCGCATGACCGTCCGGATCGACGAGCGAAAAACGTTCATCGCCGAGTGCGGTGAGGATCAGGTCCTTGCCTTCGTAGCGCGGTTCGACATCGACGGAATCGACGTCGATCACCTCGCCGCCCCACGCGTATTTCGTCATGCCGAACCAAGGTTTCGCGGGCTGGCCGGGCGTCGCGAACCGCGCCGCGATGCTGCCGAAAAACGGCATCGTCATGGGCGATACCGCGAAGTTCAGCTTGCATTGATCGACCACCGGCGCGACCACGCCACGGCTCTTGATGATCTCTATTTCCGCATCCGTCGGCAGCGCGCTCGATCCGCTGTTGATGGCCTGACCCGTCTGCGTCTGCGTCAGCGCTTGCGACGTGTTGTCGTTGGTCTCGACGCGCACGTGCGCGTCGGCGGAGTAGATGGGCCGCGCGAGATAGCAGTACACGGCCGCCGCCGCGATGACGAAAGCAGCGACGCCGATCAGCCACCAGATATCGTCGATCACGGCCTGGATCAGATTGCCGAGGACCACGTCCTCTTCATCCGGCTTTTGCAAATAAGGATGAGCTTGCATATCCACGATTCGACTCCCGCCACGGGTAATGGTTGAAACGCTCAGCGCGTCAGTTGCTTCAGGTAGAAGATCGTCTGCAGCGTCGGCAGCACCTGATTGATCAGGCGATTGAACTGCACCGCGCCGGCCGTTCCGACATAGACCACGTCTTGCGGACGAAGCTGAAACTGCGTCGACAGCAAGAGCGAATCCGGTTGCGACATGTCCAGGCGATAGATGTCCGGCTGCGAAGGATTCGCACGCACGCCGCGCACGACATAAATCTGGCGCACGTTGGCGTCGGTATCGAGCACGCCGCCCGCTTGCGTGAGCGCATCCGCAATCGATGCACGGCCGCGCACCATGTTCACCGGCATCGGCGTCTTCACTTCACCCATCACGAAGATGCGGCTGTCGTAGCGGTCCGGGATGTTGAGGATGTCGCCCGATTGCAGCATGACGTTCTGCGAGACATCGCCGCGATCGAGCATGCCGTTTGCATCGAGTACATAGAGCTTGCCGCCGCGCGTGAGGCGCACGCGCTGCAGGTCGGCTTCTGTCGTCGTGCCGCCAGAACGCGTGATGGCATCGACGAGCGTGAGCGGTACATCGCTCACGGCGAGCGGACCCGGCGTCTTCACTTCGCCCGTCACCGCGATCTTTTGACTGCGATAGGCCAGCACGCGCACATCGAGCTGCGGGTTCTTGATATACGGCGAGAGCTTGGCCGCAAGTTCGTCGCGAATCTCGCCGACGGTCTTGCCCGCCACACGCGTCTTGCCGATGAACGGAAAGAAGATGTAGCCGTCCGCGGAGACCGTCTGACCGTATGGGTCGGCCTGTCCCGGCAAAGCCTGCGTATAGGGCTGCGCCAGCGCGCCCGCGACGGTTTGCGTGGTGTTGCCGCCCATCGACAGGGTGCTGCCTTGCGGCGTCGTCAGTTCGGGGTGATCCCAGAGCGTTACGCCTAGAATGTCCTGCGGCGCCACGCGATAAACGTATTGCGATTCGTCGGCGAAGCGCGCGGGCGGCAAGGGTTGCGCGACTTCAGGCGCGGCCATTTCCTCTGCGACGACTTGCGCCGTGATCAGACGCACGGGATAGGTCGCGGTCGGCGTGGGGTCATTGTCCTGCAGACGCGATGTGTTCAGGAAGTTTCCCGGTGTGGCGGCACATCCGGCAATCAAGGCCGACAAAAAGGTCGTCAGCAAAATCGAGTACTTAGACAAGCGCGAAATCAGCATATTTTGTTTAGCCATCCAAGGACCAGACGTTCGATGAGTCCGACACTCTCCCGATAAGCGGCTTCATGGCCGCCATACGGGTCTGTCACCTCCGAGTCTTCCCACTTGCCTAAGAGATGCACCTTGCCGCGCGTCGTGGGCGCGAGTCGTGAAATTGCATCGATCTGTTTGCGCTCGGGCACGAGGATCAATTCGGCTTCGCGCGCCATTTGACGATTGAAGCGGCGCGAGCGATGCCCCGACGAATCCAGCCCGAGTTCGGCGAGCAGACGCTGCATGGTCGGGTCGATGTCGTCGCCTTCATGCGCATAGAGACCCGCCGAACGAAACTCGATCGGACGGCCACCGCGCCGCGCGAGATGCGCACGAAAGAGCGCTTCGGCGGCGGGGCTTCTGCAGATGTTGGCGTGACAGACGATCAATACGCTTCCGAACATGCGCGTGCTCTAGGCCACGCTCGCCGTCACGTCACGTTCGACGTGGCGCACGCCGCGCCCGATCGCGTGATACTCGATGCCCATTTCCTGCAGGGTTTCCGGCTCGTAAAGATTGCGGCCATCGAAGATCACGGGTGTCTTGAGACGCCGCTTGATCGCGTCGAAATCAGGACTCTTGAAGACTTTCCATTCGGTGACGATCACGAGTGCATCCGCGCCGTCGAGCGCTTGCTTGTGATTGTTCGCATACGTGAGACGTCCGAGCGCATCGGGCTTGTCGTGCAGGTCGATGGCAAAGACGCGGCGCGCCTCATCCACGGCGACGGGATCGTAAGCCACGATGGATGCGCCGCGTTCGAGCAACGCAGCGGCCAGCACGCGGCTCGGCGCATCGCGCATGTCGTCGGTATTGGGCTTGAACGCAAGTCCCCAAAGCGCGATGGTGCGTCCCGTGAGATCGTCGCCGAAACGTTCGACGATCTTGCGCGTGAGCGTATCTTTCTGCGCCTCGTTGACGTTCGAGACCGCCTTGAGAATGCTCATCTCATGGCCGAATTCCGTCGCGGTCTGGATCAGCGAACGCACGTCCTTCGGAAAGCACGAACCGCCATAGCCGCAGCCCGCATAGAGAAAGTCATAACCGATACGCGGGTCCGAACCGATGCCGCGCCGCACCGCTTCGATATCGGCGCCCACACGGTCCGCGAAATTCGCGAGCTCGTTCATGAAAGAGATGCGCGTGGCGAGCATTGCGTTGGCCGCATACTTCGTGAATTCCGCCGACTGCACGTCCATGTAGAGCGTGCGTTCGTGATTGCGGTTGAATGGCGCATAGAGGCGCTTCATGCGATCG
Source organism: Caballeronia sp. GAFFF2 (assembly GCF_023631485.1). NCBI lineage: Bacteria > Pseudomonadati > Pseudomonadota > Betaproteobacteria > Burkholderiales > Burkholderiaceae > Caballeronia > Caballeronia sp. GAFFF2. The sequence goes on from NZ_JALQDA010000035.1 coordinate 238,778, forward strand.
CGGGCGCGCTCGCCGGGCACGTCGTCGTCGCAACCAATCACGATGCGGTCGGGCCGCGTGAAGTCTTCTATCGCCGCGCCTTCCTTGAGGAACTCGGGGTTCGAGACCACCGAGAACATGTGATCGACGCCGCGTCCGGCCAACTCGGTTTCTATCGCAGCCTTCACGCGTCGAGCGGTGCCAACCGGAACGGTGGATTTATCGACGACGACCTTGAAGCCGTTCATATAGCGGCCGATATCGCGCGCGGCGCCGAGCACGTATTGCAAATCGGCGGAGCCGTCTTCGTCGGATGGCGTACCCACCGCGATAAACAGCATCTCGCCATGTTCGACCGCCTGCTGCACATTCGACGAAAACGAGAGCCGCCCGGCTTCGCGATTGCGATCGATCACTTCCTTGAGTCCCGGCTCGTGGATCGGAATTCCGCCGCTGTTGAGAATGGCGATCTTGCGTCGATCGACGTCGAGACACAGTACTTCATTGCCGATGTCCGCGAGGCATGCGCCGGTTACGAGCCCCACGTAGCCGCTGCCGATGATCGTCAGTTTCATGGTCCTGCTCCAAGTAGTAAAAATATCGTTGCATCGCTAACTACTTTGTCTGCCGATCAATACGCGTTTGCGCCTGCAAAGCCCTTCCACAGCGTCAGCGCGACGATCTTCATGTCGAGTCCGAAGGTCCAGTGCTGCATGTAATAGAGATCCAGCTTCACGCGTCCCGACATCTTTTCGATGCGATCCGTCTCGCCGCGATAGCCGTTCACTTGCGCCCACCCCGTGATGCCCGGCTTGATGCGGTAGCGATGCATGTAGCCTTTGACGAGGTCCTTGTAGATATCGTCGTGTTCGAGCGCGTGCGGCCGCGGCCCAACCACCGACATCTCGCCGCGCAGCACGTTGATGAACTGCGGAAGCTCATCCAGACTCGTGCGCCGCAGGAACGCCCCGACCTTCGTCACGCGCTTGTCGCCGCGACGCGCTTGCGTTATTTGCCCGCTCGCTTCGGTGTGTACCTTCATCGAACGAAACTTGTAGATCTCGAACTCGTATCCGTCGATCCCCTTGCGCTTTTGCTTGAAAAACACCGGTCCAGGCGACGAGAGCTTCACCATCAACGCGATCACCGCGAGCAACGGCGCCATGCCAAGTAGCACCAGAGCGGCGAAGACGCGATCGAAGACGAGCTTGGGAAGCACTTTCACATCCGTGATCGGCGATGCCGCCAGGTTGATCGCGGGCACGCCGAGCAAATCCACCACCGCGTTGCTGAAGAACGAGAGGCTGCGGACATCCGGAATGAAGCGCACGTTCACGAAGTCGTCGCGAAACTCGTTCACGAGGCGGTGAATGGTCTGCTCTTCGGAAATCGGCAAGGCAAGCCATAGTTCGCGAATCGCACGGCCGCGCACACGCTTGGTCAATTCCGCGAGATCGCGTTCGATAGGCACGCCCTTGAAGGCATCGCCTTGCATGGGTGAATCGTTTGCGTCGAGTTGCAAGTCGAAGACGAGCACGGGGCTAAAGCCCGCTTCGGGACGATTGCGCATCTGGCCAATCAGGAACTTTGCATAAGGCGCCGAGCCGACGATAGCCACCGTCTTCTGATTGAAGCCTTCGCGGCGGATAAATCTGAGCGCGGTATAAATCACGGTCTTGGTGACGATCAACAAACCAATGGTCGACGCAGCCCAGTAAATCAGCCACAAGCGCGACAGCGACTCCGCGCGATGAATGCTGAAGGTGAGCAGCACGCCCGCGCTTTCGACCAGAATCCACGCCGCGATCACGCGCAGCAGCAGGTCATAGAACGGCTTGCCGCGCCATGATTGATAGATGCCGAGAGACGGAAACGTCATCACCATCAGCACGCATGAAAACGCGAGCATGGTGCCTTCCACGTCGTCGACCCATACGAAAGCGCCCGCATAGAGCGACGCGCCGAGCGCTGCGCCCAGCACCGCCATGGCAATGTCGACGACTCTCGATAGCACGCTCAGCATCGCTTTACCCCTGGAAGAAAGATCGCCCGCATATTCGTCTTGTCGCGGATGGAGTCGCCAGCAAATTGCTTGAGTGCTCTTGTCCATCCGCTGTTCAGGCATATGGAATCGGAATAATTAAGGCGCCGCAACCGCGAAAATATGTCTGCGTGTTCAGCCTGATTTTTTTAGAATTATTTGCTCAAGACCCCCTTGCTGGACGGGGCTTTGCAGGCATCGGCTCGCTTAGCAAAAAATATTCGGGCACTCGAACGCATGACAGTCGCGGTTGCTTTCAATGAATAAATGCAGCGCCGCGTCATGATTTTTTTGTTTTAACGTCTCTTTTGCTGCGTGCTAAAAATTGCCTTACCGAATTAGGCGATCAACGCCAGGAGGCTTTTCATGAACGCTTCAGATACCGTGCTCGCCACGGTCGCCGCAGACACGCGCCTAGCCATTCAACCCGTGATCCTTGCAGGTGGTTCGGGCACGCGTCTTTGGCCAATGTCGCGCGAACATTTTCCCAAGCAGCTCATCGGTCTCATTGGCGAGCAGTCGTTGCTGCAGGCCACTGCCAATCGGCTCGATGGTCTTGGCTCGGTGTCCGCGGAGAAGACGTTGCGCGTGGCGGATGCCATCATTGTGTGCAATGAGGAGCATCGCTTCACGACGGCTGAACAACTGCGCGGGCAAGGCCGGCGCGCGCGGCTCGTGCTCGAACCCGTGCCGCGCAACACGGCGCCCGCGCTGACTGCAGCGGCCATTCATGCGTTACGCGCAGGCGAAGATGCGGTGCTCGTCGTCATGCCCGCCGATCATGTGGTTGCAAATCAGGACGAGTTTCATCGAGCGATTGCGACCGGCGCGCAATGCGCGGAGCAAGGGGCGATCGTCACCTTGAGTGTCGTGCCTTCGCATGCGGAAACGGGCTACGGCTACATCAAGAGCGGTGAAGCTCTGCCGTGCGGCGCGTGGAAGCTGGAGCGCTTCGTCGAAAAGCCGCATCTCGAACTCGCGCGTCAGTATCTGGAATCGGGCGAATATGGCTGGAATGCCGGCATTTTCATCGTGCGCGCATCGACTTGGGTTGCAGCTATCGAACACTATCAGCCGGCTATTCATGCAGCGTGCGTCGCGGCATTCGATAACGGCAGCGACGATGACGAGTTCTTCCGGCTGGATCGCGATTCGTTCGCGGCGTCGCCGTCGGATTCGATCGACTATGCGGTGATGGAGCAACTTGCGGGTGAACGCGCCACGGAGGCCTTCACGGGTGCTGTCGTGCCGCTCGACGCAGGCTGGTCCGATGTCGGCTCATGGGATGCGATCTGGAACATATTGCCTAAGGACGATTCCTCGAATGTCGCGCGCGGACGCGTGATGTTCCAGGGCGCTTCATCGACTTATGCGCATTCCGAAGGGCGGCTGATTGCGTGCGTGGGTACGCAAAATCTCGTGGTGGTCGAAACGGCCGATGCAATCCTCGTTGCCGATAAATCTTGCGCGCAAGACGTTAAGGCAATTGTCGGGCGCATCAAGTCCGAGCGCGGCACGGAGGCTGCGGATCATCGCAAGGTGCACCGGCCGTGGGGACATTACGATTCGGTCGATCAGGGCGACCGCTTCCAGGTCAAGCGCATTGTCGTCAAACCGGGCGCGCGCCTCTCATTGCAGATGCATCATCATCGCGCCGAGCATTGGGTCGTGGTGCGGGGAACGGCGCTCGTCACACGGGGAACGGAAACGTTCATTCTGGCCGAGAACGAGTCGACGTATATCCCTATCGGCATTCAACACAGGCTGGAAAATCCGGGGAAGATGCCGCTTGAAATCATCGAGGTGCAGTCGGGGACTTATCTCGGCGAAGACGACATCGTGCGATTCGAAGATACTTACGGCAGAAATTAAGCTTTAAGCAAGAGCGCGCGGGCCAGCCTTGAGAAGCTGGTCCGCGCGTTCGCATTTTTAGTCGCGCATTTCGAGCGTCATGCGCTCGACCGGTCGCTCTTCAGGCTGCATGACTTGAGCGGACTCCATGTCCACTTCATCGGGTGTATCGCCGCGCGTGGCTTCGGCCGCGATCCAGCGCCGCGCCCATTCGAGCGCATACGTGCGCGCTTCATCCGACGAAGCGAAGCGCGGCCCGATCAAACCGGAACGCTCGATACGCCGCCCGTCTTTCACGATTTCCGCCCAGCCGCGAAACATGTTGCCGGACACCGGCCGCGCGATGGGATAGATGTTGTAGCCGCGCACATCGACGACAGGCGGACACGCCGGTTCGAAGGGCAACGGCGCCTCGTACGGCCGCGCGGGACGCGATGCGCGCATGCGCCTGACCGTCAGCACGGACGCATTGGCTTGCGCCACGTCGCGCGCTTCCGGCAGACGCCTTGGCGTGCTCGCGAGACTGTTGAACGGCAAGGCGCCCGGCGTTTGCCACGACTCCGGGTTCTGCCAAAACACACCGCGCAGACGGTCACATTCGTACGCCACGGGCGCAGGACGCGGCGCCGCTTCGGTGACCGGCTGACGCGGTACATAGGCGAAAGAACGGCCCGCGTTCGCCAGTACCTTGACGATCTCGATGAGAATGCCGTTCAGTTGCCATTCGACGAAACGGCGCCGGCAGGTTGGAACCGTTGGGTAATGGCTTGGCAATCTGGACCAGGTTTCGCCTGTGGTGAGAATCCACAACACGGCATTGACTACAGTGCGTGGATGAGCTTTGGGACGCCCGCGCCTATGCTCGCGGACTTCGCTCTCTCCTATGATTTGGGAGACCAATACCCACTCTTCATTGCTGAGTTCGCTAAAAAACATTGCTTTGCTCCATGCAGTCGACTGCGCTGCGGATATCGGTCTGCGTACTGGTCAAGCACTGACGACGAAGCACAAACCCCGGCTTTGTCAGCACGCGAACGAAGGATCTCGAGGTACTCGCAAACGTTTGCTCGAACAACAAAATGGTGCATTCGTCCGATAAGGTTTTCGCTCTTGGTGCAGCAATTTAACCAAACCGGCGCACGACGCGTAGTCCAGCTCGTGTATGAAGAATATGTGCAGGAAGCATACCATTACTATGGTTTGTCCGAATATGACAACACAAGACTTTTTGAGCGAAACTTAGCAGTTTTTTCACTAAGACCTTAAGCATGGGCTAGCGCGGCAGGACGGCATTCTTTAGCGCAAAAAATAATCTTTGTGAAGCGCTAAAAAACCTTGGTGCTCAAGTGCTTCAGCGTGCTTCGCCGCCGCTTAATTCGGCATTGGCCGAATCTTGCACTGACACCCGCGTAAAGCGCCGATTCTTGAGCCGTAAAATCGGTGCTTCGATAAAACGCCACGAAAGCCGCGCCAAAATCCAGGTCAGCGCAAACGACGCAAGTACGCAAAGAACACGCGCCCACCATGGAACACCCGACGCGCCAAACAGCGCCTTGACGCTCGCGCTCTTGTAGAAGTCGGGAATGAAGCCGTGGTAAAGATAAAATCCATAGCTAATCTTTCCTAGCGCCGCCAATGGCGCCCACTCAAGCACACGCAAGAGCGGACCGCTTGCGCTACATGCTATCGTGCAAACGAGCATTGCGATACATGCGCCATAGAGAACATACAGCGCGGTGTATGAATAGGGATTGGCCAAGCGCTCCCACTCGGGTTCCTGAAAACCCAAGAGCGCGATCACGGTAGAGAGAATGACGACCGCGTAAAGCGGCGCGCGCAAGCGACTGCGCTTGACGAACGCGGCGCCTATACCGCCAAGCGCAAGCAACCAAAAATTGGTTAGCGGATGCGTGTAAATCGCAATCGGTGAGTCGTGCAGCGCCTTCATGGTAAAGAGCGAGCCCACGCCAAGCGCAAGCACCAGCCAGCATATGCGCCCGTGCCAATCTGCCCGAAGGCCAAGCAACAGCGGCGCGAAGACGATATAAAACTGCTCCTCGATCGAGAGGCTCCATAAGTGCGAATAACGGCCCGGCCACGCGTGCAGCACATCCGCAATCCAGAAGTTCGACAAATAGACGAAGTGATATGGCATGCCGCCCGCCAACTCGGGGCCGGCGAAACCCATGGTCATCAGCACCGCGAGCGTGGCGAGCAGCAGATAGTAGATCGGGAAAATGCGCAACGTCCGCCGATACAGAAAGCGTTTCAACTCCGCGCCGAACGTACTCGTGCCTGCATCGATATACCGTCGCTGTGTCGTCAATATGTCGGTGATCAAAAATCCGCTTAGCGCAAAAAATATCCATACGCCTAAATGGCCCAAGCCGGTTCCTTCGGCCATTGCCTTGTGATGAAGAAACACCAGGAACACGGCGATGCCGCGCAGGCCGTCGAAGCCGCGAATTTTCTCGTTCATCTTTGCACGATCTTGTCTGGTAGATAGGTGGCAGTCTAAGAATAGAAGGGATAAAAATAAAAAAATCCCTTTGTACTTTTCTTGTGTGCTTGAGCCTTGGGCTGAAGCCGCTAAAGTTGCCGCTACCGCGCACCGGAAATATTTCCTAACAAGCCGCGCTATTTCTTCCCAATTTTTTAGACCGACCATCGAGCTCGAGCGCGTGCGACTAAACGACTAGCCGCCGATCATGACTTCCTTGAGGAATAGCGATGAAGAAGCATGTCCAGGAGCTGACAGGCTTGCGGTGTATTGCGGTGATGATGGTCGTCATCGGACACGCGCAGCATATGAGCGCTGGCGGTTTCAAAGGCGTCTATGCGCCGCTGCGCCTGATATCGGATGGCAGGCTCGGCGTGCTGATGTTCTTCGTGCTGAGCGGTTTTTTGATTACAGGCATTCTGCAAGCCGAGTGGCAAGCAACCGGCACCATTCGCCTCTCGCCGTTTTACGCAAAGCGCGCGCTGCGCATCTGGCCCGCGTTCTATGTCTATCTCATGATCGTGTCGATGCTGGCGGCTGCCGGTCTCGTCGATGTCGATCATCGGCAAGTTGCTTTGGCTGCATTGCATCTCTGGAACTATGCCGGCGTCGCGGGCCTTGCGAACGTGAACGCGGCTCACGTCGAAGGCGCTTGGTATCTCGGGCACTTCTGGACGCTCGCGCTCGAAGAGCAGTTTTGCTGGTTTTGGCCGCCGCTTCTCTTTTACATCCTGAAGCGCGGCAATCAACGCGTACTCGTCGGATTGATCTTCTTCGTGCCACTCGTGAGAATAGCCACTTATTTTGCGGCGCCGAGCCTTCGCGGGCAACTCAGCATGATGCTGCATACCGGTATCGATCCAATTCTCATCGGCTCCTATGTCGCGATGAATAAGGACCGTCTCGCGCAAAAGGTCGCGTCGCTGCCGTTAGGCTCGGTCATTCCCAGCGTGCTGATCGCGCTTCTGTTGTTCGTCGTGCCTCCCGTGCAGGACAAACTCAGCGGATTATGGCGCGCCACCTATGGCACGACGCTCGAAGCCGCGATGGTCGGCTTCGTCATCATCGTGTTGGTATCGCAAAAGGGCTTTTGGTTCTCGCGCTTGCTGCGTACCGCGCCGTTCGTTTATGTCGGCACGATCTCGTTCAGCCTTTACTTATGGCAGCAGCTATTCATGCATCCGCATTCGCCGGTTGCATTCGGCTTTCCGGGCTGCGTAATCGGTGCGCTCGTCGCCGCGAGTTTGAGCTACTTTCTGGTCGAAGTGCCGTTCCTGCGCATCAAGGAACGCTTCGCGGCGCGGGTGGGCAGAAGCCGGCAGGCCGGCATGACGCATGGCGATGCGCTCGGCACGCAGGGGCCGAAGTAGTTTGCATGCGCCAGTGGCCGTGTGCGGCGTGTCGCTGACGCGTAATTGCAGGTGCTTGCAATTGCGATCGTTAAGCACCTTACTCACTCTTCGCCCCATACTCCAGCTTCGGATACCAGTCCGTTCCGCGCCCTTCCGGCGTCATGTCGAGCACGGTCCAGAGCGGCATTGGATCGGGCGCGCCGCTCGGGTCCTCGCCGGGATCGGCCGTGGCGAAATCCATCTCGCCGCTCCAGAAATGGCGAATCACGCCGTCGCGCCGCGTGAAGACATTGATTGCCGGTTCGTCGCCGCCGTCTTTCGAAACGCCGTGATAATCGCGGCTGAAATTGCCATTCGTATCCGAGAACAAGGCGAGATCGCGCCAGCCGCGCTCTTGCTTGAACGCGACCAGCCGTTCGAGCGGCGAGCGCGCGATGACCGCCAGCGCCACGCGCTGTCCAATGTCCGCCGCCTCCCCTTCCCACGCCGATAGCAGCGACGTACACATCGGGCACGGCCGCTTGCGCTCCGGCCCGAACATGTAGCTATACGTGACGAGCGTGTTCTTGTCGCCGAAGAGCCCGTCGATATCGACCGCGCCGCGCTCGCCATCGAAGTGATAATCGCCCTTGACGATACCGCCAGGCGGCAGCGCGCGCCGCATCTCCGCAACCCGCTCGATATGTCGCCTCAATTCGATTTCCTCGGCAAGCAACGCAATACGCGCCTGCCGATACTCCGCGCTTTCGTTCGGAAAAGTCATGGTGGCGCGTTGGGCCAGTTCTGCTGCGGGAACGAGCGTATTCATGTTTCGTCTCCTGTCATGAAGGCTTAATCGCGATCCGGCGCGCCCGGCGGAAAGAACGCGCGATACGGCCGCGCTTCATCCACCGCACGCGCGAACGAAGGCCGCGCTAGCAGACGCTTTCGATACGCGATGACGTTCGCGTACCGTTCATCGATGCGATGCGTCCAGTCCGCGTAAAACAGAAACGGCGCCGCGCCGCAATCGGCGAGAGTGAAGGCATCGCCCGCCGCCCATTCGCGTTTGGCCATCAGGCGGTCGAGCCAGGCGTAGGACGTGTCGAGCATCGCGCGGGCATCGGCGACACCGTGCGGGTCGTGCTCGCCATCCGCGCGCATGCAATCGAACACGATCTTCTGCTGCGGCGTGGACACGTAGTTGTCAAAGAAGCGGTCGAGAAAGCGCACTTCCAGTGCGGCGCGCGGATCTTCCGGAATCAAGCGCACCGGGCCGGGATGAAACAACCCGAGATACTCGATGATCACGCTTGCCTCGATCACGGAACGGCCGTTGTCGACGAGCACGGGAAAGCGCTTTATCGGCCACAACTCCGTCAGTTCCCGCATCGCCTCGGGCGTTTGCGGCGAAAGCGCGCGCCATTCGAACGGCGTCGCGTTCTCGTACAGCGCGGTCAGCACCTTCTGACAATACGAGGAAAACGGATGCGCGTACAGAATCAGACTCATCGACAAACCTCCTGTAATGAGCCGAAAGAAGCAAAAAACCGTCGCGACTTTGGCCCTTATCTGCACGACGCGCGGCCACGTTGAAAATCGACAGCGGATCATGCGGAATTAAAAAAATTTTGTTGTGCGATGCAGCGCTGACGTGCCGTCCTTTGTTAAGGTGCGAGACCCGAAGCACCAGCGAAACCCGCGAAACTCTGCATGACGCCCATCTATAAGATAAATATTGTGATAGCGGACGACCAGCCCGTCGTGCTGCTGGGCCTACAAAGTTGGTTCGAGGCGCGCGGGCGTTATCGGGTGGCGGCAACGGCGCGCAACGCCGCGCAGTTGTTCACGAAGCTCGAAAGGACGGGCGGCGATCTCATCGTGATGGATTGTGCGTTCGAAGGCGCGCCAGGCGGCGAGTTTCCGCTGCTGCGCATGGTGCGCGAGCGTTTCCCCGATGTACCCGTGGTTGCTTTTACGCAGGAAACCGAGCCGAGTACGCTCTTCGCGATGCAAGAGGCGGGCGCGGCGGGTATCGTCAGCAAGTGCGACGAGTTGCGCGAAATGGAGCGCGTTTGTCAGCGCGCGTTGTCAGGGGCAACGGGCATTGTTTCCCGCCGTATCGCGGCGTACTGCAACACCGCGCGCAGCTTCGATATCAATCCGTCGTATCGCGACGTGCGCGTGTCCGTCAAAACAGTCGCAAGTTGAACGCGGGGCGCGTGCCCCGCGCCATTGCTAGACCTTCTGTTTGTCCAGTTCCACCAGCGCGCGCCTGGGGTAACCGACTTCCTTGCCGTCATCGAAACCCTTCTCGTACGCGCGCTGATCGAGCGCCCTGAAAAGCGGTTCGAGCTCGTCGACCTGTGTGCGGATCAACTGCATCAGAGGCTTGATGAGCGCGGCGGACACGACGCCCGCATCCTCTCCTGGGCGCTTCGCGCCGCATACCACCTGGACCATCGCGCGCAACGTCTGCGCGCGCTGCACGCAGTAATCGGCAAGCGGCATGCCGTGCGTGATGACGGGCTGCCCTTTCTCGTCGATCGACACGGATATGTTCGGCTCCATGAGTCTTCCCCTTTTAGTTGAGTTGGAGCTGAACTCTAGGAGTCTGGGCTTGGCGGCCGCCACGGGATAAATCCTAAATCCGCGCGATAACTGTAAGCCTGCCGTCAAGCAATTGCCCATCAGCAAGAACCCGCCAACTTCGTTACGATGTCCGACTAAACGAATATCCCCAGTCCGCGCGGATGACACGCATCCCGCTCATCGATAAAAACATCATGCCCACGCCGCCCCACGCCATCGGTTTCACGCTTGCTCCGCTCGACCGCGTCTCTGAAAAGCGCGACGACGACAGCTTCGTCGCCGGTCTGCGCGATCAGACGTCCACGCGCTTTCTGCTCTTCGTGAACGATGTGCCGCTCTTCAAGCGCGCGCACGGTCACGATCCTTTGTTCGATGCAGACGAAGCCGCGAAATTCGGCGCGCCGCTGCAAACCGTGCTGCTCGGTCGCGAAGCCGATGGCCGCGCGCTCTTCGCGCACGCGCTCGAAGGCAGCGCCGAGAGTATTGCGAATGCGCTCGAGGCGTCGCCCGTCGAAGCGGTGGAGTTGCGGCCCATCGCAATGCAAGGTCTTGTCGAACCGTCGCTCGTCAGTGCGCTCGGCGAAGCGCGTTCGATGCTCGACTGGCATCGGCGGCACCGCTTCTGCGCGAACTGCGGCCACGCCACGGATGCCGCCGGCGCGGGCTGGCGACGCCTTTGTCCGAACTGCCACGCACAGCATTTTCCGCGCGTCGATCCGGTCGTCATCATGCTCGTCACCGATGGCGAGCGCTGCCTGCTCGGGCGGCAAAAGCAGTTCGCGCCCGGCATGTACTCGGCGCTCGCGGGCTTCGTCGAGCCGGGCGAGACGTTCGAGCATGCGGTGTACCGGGAAGTGCTGGAGGAAGCGGGCATCCGCTCGGCCGACGTGCGCTACTACGCTTCGCAACCGTGGCCGTTTCCATCGTCGCTGATGATCGGCTGCTTCGCACGCGCGGTCGAAACCGACATCACGATCGACTACAACGAGCTCGAGGATGCGCGCTGGTTCTCACGCGAGGAAGTAGCGTCGATGCTCGATGGCTCCCACGCGCAAGGCTTGTCCGCGCCGAAGCCGTTTGCCATCGCGCATCATTTGCTGAAGGCGTTCGCGGAAGAATAAAAATCAGCCGCGTGTCTTGCGCCATTGCGCGTAGGCGGCGAGCGTTTCTTCGTTCGGCGGATACGTGCCGCGCAAGATCGCGCCGTCCGCCACGCGCTTCGCGATGAACTCTTCCAGCAACTCCTGCTCGGCCGCGTCCCTTGCGACCTCGGACGCCATGTGACGCGGCACGATGACGACGCCATCCACGTCGCCGACGACGATATCGCCCGGATACACCGCCACGCCGCCGCATGCAATCGGCACGTTCATATCGACCGCGTGATGCTTCGCGAGATTGAGCGGCGCGCTCGCGCCCGCGCAGAACAACGGCAAGCCGATATCGCCTATCGTGCCGCTGTCGCGCACGCAACCGTCCGAGACCATGCCCGCGACGCCGCGCACCTTGAGACGCGTGGTCAATATCGATCCCGTCGACGCCACCGTGCGATCGCCGCGGCAATCCTGCACGAGCACGCTGCCAGGCGGCGCCGTTTCGACGGCCTTGCGCTGCGGATGATCGGGGTCCTGAAACACGCCGACGTGATCGATATCCTCACGCGCCGGAATATTGCGCAACGTGAACGCGGGGCCGACGAGGTTCGGTGCGCCATTAGCGGGCTTGACGAGCGGCGCGACGCCTTGCAGAAACACGTTGCGCAAGCCGCGCTTGAAAAGCTGCGTGGTGAGCGTCGCGGTGCTGACGTGGCGCAGTTGCTCGATGGTTTCGTCGGCGACGTCGATGTCTTGAATGGGCATGGTGTCAGTGAATTTCCGGATCGTCGTGCGATTTCATTTCAGCAGAGTCATCGGCCAAGGGTTCTTCGAGAAAGTCGAAGTCGCAACCCTTGTTCGCCTGGGTGACGTGCAGTTGATGCATCACGCCAAAGCCGCGCTCGAACGGGCGTTTCGGCTTGACCCACGCCGCCTTGCGCGCGGCGAGTTCCGCGTCGCTTACGTCGAGATGAAGCTTGCGCGCGTGCACGTCGAGTTCGATGACATCGCCATCCTCGACCAGCGCAAGCGGTCCGCCGACGAACGATTCCGGCGCCACGTGCAGCACGCACGCGCCGTAGCTCGTGCCGCTCATGCGCGCATCCGAGATGCGCACCATGTCGCGCACGCCTTGCTTGAGGAGCTTTTGCGGAATCGGCAATTGGCCCCACTCCGGCATGCCGGGCGCGCCGACCGGTCCTGCGTGCTGCAGCACGATCACGGAATCGGCGGTGATGTCGAGTGCTTCATCGTCGATGCGCGCGGCCATGTCGGCGTAATCCCTGAATACGACCGCCGGGCCGCGATGCCGCAACAGATGCGCTTCCATCGCAGCCGGCTTGATGACGGCGCCATCGGGCGCAAGGTTGCCAGTTAGCACGGCGAGGCCATCGTTTGGCACGAGCGGGTTGCTTCGCTGGCGAATGACGTCATCGTCGAAAATTTCGGCACCCTGAATATTTTCGCTGAGGGTCGCGGCATTGACAGTTAGTTGCGAGCCATCGATTAGATCGCCGAGTTCCGCGAGCAGCGCGCGCAGGCCGCCTGCATAGAAGAAGTCCTCCATCAGATATTTGCCGGCCGGACGCAGATTCGCGATGACGGGCGTGATGCGCGACAACTCATCGAAACGCGCGGTCGTGAGCGGCACGCCCGCGCGGCGCGCGACGGCCACGAGATGCACGATGGCGTTGGTCGAGCCGGACATCGCGAGCACGGTGGTGATGGCGTTATCGAACGACTTCGGCGTGAGGATGTCGAGCGGCTTGAGATCGGTCCACACCATTTCGACGATGCGTTGCCCCGTCAGCGATGCGAACTGCGCGTGCCGCGAATCCACGGCGGGGATCGAAGCGAAGCCCGGCAGCGTGAGGCCGAGCGCTTCGGCGGCGCTCGTCATGGTCGAGGCGGTGCCCATCGTCATGCAATGGCCCGGCGAGCGCGCAATGCCGCTCTCCACGCCCTTCCACTCGTCTTCCGTGATCTTGCCCGCGCGCAGTTCGGCCCAGTACTTCCACGTGTCCGACCCGCTGCCGAGCGTGCGGCCGTTCCAGTTGCCGCGCAGCATCGGGCCGGCGGGCAGGAAGATGGAAGGCAGATTCATGCTGATCGCGCCCATCAGCAGGCCAGGCGTGGTCTTGTCGCAGCCGCCCATGAGCACGCAGCCATCGAACGGATATGACCGCAGCAGTTCCTCGACTTCCATCGCGAGAAAATTGCGGTAGAGCATGGTCGTCGGCTTCTGGAACGGCTCGGCGAGCGTCATCACCGGCATTTCGACGGGAAAGCCGCCCGCCTGCCAGACGCCGCGCTTCACTTCCTCGACGCGCTGCTTGAAGTGCGTGTGGCACGAATTGATCTCGCTCCATGTATTCACAATGGCGATGACCGGCTTGCCCATGTAATCGGACGAGTGATAGCCCATCTGCGCCGTGCGCGAACGGTGACCGAAGGAGCGCAGGTCGTTCACGCCGTACCAGCGGTGGCTGCGCAACTGTTCGGGCGTCTTGCGGGATGAGGTCAAACCGTGTCTCCTTAAGCGGCCGAATCGTCGTCCGGTCTTTCAGTGCGATGGTATCGCTACCATTGAATCGAACCGCATCCTAGCGCTCGCATCGAAGACGCGTCGCCTAGGGTTTACGATTCATTTGATACTGAGCCGCACCGACGCAATGAGATCGGAGAGCCCGAGCCAGAGAATCTGCACGCCGATGCAGAAGATGACGAACGCGAAAAGCCGCATGGCGACCTGCGTGCCGACCGTGCCGAGCAGCCGTTCCAGATGCCCGGCAAAGCGCACGCACAAGTAGATGCTCGCGCACACGAGCACGAGACCGACGATCACGCCGATCAGATGCACCGGCTGCAACCCTTCACGCGGCGACCCGGTTCCGAGCGCGATGGCGACAGCGATGGCACCCGGTCCGACGGTGATCGGCAAGGTCAGCGGATAGAACGCCTTGGCGCGCAGCGAAGCACCGCTACGCGGCGTGGGCGCGGGTTCGGTCGTTGTGTCGTCGTCGGGCGCCTGGAGCAATCCCCACCCCGCCATGGCCACGACGATACCGCCCGCCACGCGCAGCACCGGAATGGAGATGCCGAAGAAGTTGAGCACATAAGCACCGACCAGCAGCGACACGACCAGGATGGCGAAGCTATTGATGCAGATGCGCCGCGCGAGTTCGCTGCGTTCGGCATCGGCCAGATGCGGCAGCATGCTCAGCACGACGAGTGCGACCGCGGGCGGATTGATGATCGGAAAAAGGCCCGCGACGATCACGAGCACGGTCTTCGCGAACTCCGTGAACATGTCCGCTCACTCCAGATTGAACGCCGTGATCCGAACGTCCGAGTCCTTGCAGGCGTCGTCACGGCACACGCCGCTGAACCAGATTTCGCCGTCGCCGATCATCGCGCCTTGATCGCGCACGAAGAGCTTGGCGTATTGCTGATGCGCGACGGTATCGACGAGTTCTGGCGTGAAGATGCCCGCGTAGGCCGCCACGAACTCGCGCTTGTTACGCAGCAAGGCGTTGTCGCCATTGCTGTTGCGATGCACCGCGATCGGATAGTGGATCATGGCGGCGACCGCGTTCTTGTCGCCGGCCGCGACGGCCTGTTTGAGCTTGTCGAAGAACGCGCGATATGTCTCGTGGGCGCCGAAGAGCGTGTCGATGCGGGCATCGACATCCTGATCGGTCTGCGCGTTGGCCGCCGGTGGCAGCGCGCCGCACAACGCGGCGGCGGCGCAGCAAGCGCTCAGGAAACGGAACATCGATCGAAGCGGCATGCAAAGGCACTCCGTGTCAAAAGAAACCGCGAAGCATCGCGCCAGGCGTCGCACTCAGGCGAGCGGCGCGCCGAGAATCAACAGCCATTCGGTCAGAAACGAGCCCAGCCCCACGCCGATCAGCACGCGCGCGAGGATCGTCCAGAAGCGGTTATCGACATTGCCGGAACAACGCCACGCCACCGCGCACCACGCCAGATAGAGTACCGAACCCGCCACGAATAACGCGAGCGTGCCGGGCCAGAACCAGATGGTGAGCAACAGGAACGTTTCGGGAGCGAGGCCGCTCGACAGAAGGTAGAGATAGAGCGCCCACCATGCGAGATGCAAGGGCAGACCCAGTAGCCACCAGACTTTCCAGAAGCGTTCTTCTCCGCGCCAGGCTCTGGGCAACATAGTCAACATGCGTCGTCTTAACTGCTGGAATGAGGCCCGAATTCTACTCCACGCG
The DNA here is from genome assembly GCF_023631485.1 of Caballeronia sp. GAFFF2. Lineage (NCBI taxonomy): Bacteria > Pseudomonadati > Pseudomonadota > Betaproteobacteria > Burkholderiales > Burkholderiaceae > Caballeronia > Caballeronia sp. GAFFF2. The sequence continues at coordinate 254,407 of NZ_JALQDA010000035.1, forward strand.
CCTCGTTTCCTCTGTCCGCGCTCACGCCGACAGGCTGCGCCGCTTCGCCTCGATGCGCGTGATGAGTCGCTGCAACACGCTTTCCGCCGAGCCCGAAAGCCGCGTGAAGCGAAAGCCGACGACATAGCGCACGTCGCCACGCGGCGTCGTGATACTGCGTGGCGAGACGAGCGCGAGATCCACCGAAAGCGAGCCGCCCGCACCGAGGTTCAAAAGGACATCGGTGAAGAGCGTGCCGATCTCCGTTTCCGCGAGGCGCGGCGTATCCATGCGCAGCGCGACGCCGCCGAGCGAAATGTCGTGCACTTCGCAGTGGAACGGGTCACCGTCCGGATAAGTGCCCTTGGCGAAAAAGGGATCGAGGATGGGCGCCGGCACGCGGAAGTACTCGCGGCGCTGCACGTGATAGACGGCTTCCGGGAACGATACTTCGAACGCTTGTCGTCCCTCGAAGCTCACCGCTTGCGCCGGGCCCGTCGTGAACTCGACGCGTACGCCTTCCGGCGCGCCCTTGAAGTACAACTGCGGCGCTGCGAGCAACGCGCGATTGTCCGACTCCACGCCGCCCCAGTCGAACACGATGCGCCCTTCGCGCGGGTCCACTTCCAGTAGTTGCGTGACGATCTGGCCGTGCGCGCTCGCCACTGTCAGCATGTCGCGCCGCTGCAGGAGCGAACGCAGACAAATGCCCATTTCGGAAGGCGTACGGCGGGCAAAGCGCGCGTAGTCTTCCGCGAGTTGTTCGATGTCGGTAATGGGCGGGGCAGTCTGCGACTGCGTTTCAGCGAGCATGGCGGTCGGGTCGATTGAGGTTTCCAGCAGGAACGACGAACAATGCGAGCTACGTCTCGAATATGCGCAGTTTGCACGAAAAGCAAACGCTTCATAACGCGGGTTACGACTAGGTTTTCGTGTTATTTCAGCGTTTTGCCCGGCAGGAAAGGGTTCGAGGCTTTCAGAATGCCTGCGCCGACGCGCCAGCGTTGCAACATGCGTGCAACAGGATTCAAGACGACGAGCCGCCAGCGCTTTCACAATGGGTCACTTCGAACCGAAACGGACAGCCCTTATGACGAGCGCATCACCAGAACAACATGAACCAAGCGCGCGGCCGCAACGCTGCGTGATCGTGGTGGATAGCGAACTGCCACCCGGCCGGGCGGCGAACGCGGCGGCGGTGCTGGCGCTGACGGTGGGGCAGCGGCATCCGTCGCTCGTCGGCGCGCCGCTCGTCGATGCCTCTGGGCACGCGCATCCGGGGCTGATTCCCATCGGCATTGCAGTGCTGGCGGCAGATCAGGACACGTTATCGGCGTTGCGCGCGAAGGCCGCGGCCGCATCGTGCGATGTCGTGACGTTTCCCGTGCAAGGCCAGCAAACGACCGACTACGACGCCTTCCGCGATGCCGTCGCCAGCGTGGAAACCGAGGCCTTGCGCTATGTCGGTCTCGCGCTGATCGGCGACAAGAAGCCCGTCAGCAAAGCGGTCGCGAATCTCGGCCTGCTTAAATAAACTTGCTTCGATTCAACGCGTCGCCGTCTTGTATGCGCCTGGCGTGACACCAAGCATGCGGCGGAAAGTGCGCGTGAGATGCGCCTGATCCGCGAAACCGGTCGCGGCCGCGATATCGCTCAACGCGCCGCCATCGCGGATCAACGCCATGGCGACGCGCACGCGCGCCTGCCGCTGATACTCGTGCGGCGTCATGCCGGTTTCACGACTGAAGGCGCGAAATAAGCGATAGGGCGGCAAATTCGCCGCCTCCGCGATATCTTCCAGATGCACCTGCTCGCCCAGACGTTCGTCGATAAACCCGCGCGCGGCCGCCACGGCGCGCGGTTCGCGCGGCGCTTTTGCGTCCTTCGTGCGATCCGTCATATGCCGGCCGGTGAGACGCGCCGCGAACTGCAAATACCGCTCGTCGCGATACAGCGACGGTCCCTGCTCTTCCGATGACCGGTGCACATCGTGAAGCGCCGCGCACAACGCCGGATCGCGAATGATCGGGCCGATCAGCCCTCCGCCGCGCATACGTTCGTCGCCCGCGAGCGCACGCAGATGCGCGACATCGACATAGAGTGTGCGCTGCGTCCAGCCGGCTTCGTCGACGGGCCAGCCCGCGTGCGGTTCATCGGCGTCGATGGCGTAGAGGTCGCCACGTCGCGCCACGAACTCCGTGCCGCGCATGCGGATGCGGATGGCGCCGCCCGTTAGCAGCGCGAAACAGGCGGTGTCGTGCGCATGGACGTCGTACGAGAAATCGGCAAAGCGGCCGCGCAGCAGTTCCGCGCCGAGTTCCGGCGCGCGCCAGATGTGCGTGTCGGCCTTGAGCGGCGCTTTCATTTCGATTCGAACGGCAAGCTCGCGATGAACTGATCGATCGCGGCGTACAGCGCGTTGCGACGCACGCCATCCTGCGCCTCGATGGACAAGCCCGCGAAGAGCGTCATGCAAAGCGCGGCGAGCGCATGGATGTCCGCGTTGGCATGGAGCTCGCCGTGTTTGCGCGCATCGTTGAGCCGCGCGGCGATGGCGCTTGCCACCTGACGGCGAATCTTGCGCAACTCGTCGCGCAACTCGCCGTGCTCCGGCGCCACCGACATGCCGCCCAGAAAGATCATGCAGCCGCGTGGCCCCGCCCCGCTCGTGAAAAGCTCGATGCTCGTGCGGAACATGGCGCGCAAACCGTCGCGCGCGGACTCGTGCGCGCGCAACTGGCGCACCGCCGCGCCACCTTCCGCGGCGGAATAGAGCGCGATCGCCTCGCGGTACAAGTCTTCCTTGCTGCCGAACGCGGCATAAAGGCTCGGCGAGTTGATGCCCATGGCGTCGACGAGATCTGCCATGGAACAGGTGTCGAAACCCTTGGCCCAGAACACTTCCATCGCACGCCTGAGGGCGGCGTCGCGGTCGAAGGCGCGCGGTCGGCCACGCGTCTTGTGAACCGTCTCCAAGACTTCATCTCGATGCAGCGTCATGTCGTCTCCGTTTTTATGAACGACGTGGCACGCGATTGGTGCGTTCCATGGAATTCTGAATTCTGTGTTGATCGTAACAAAATATCTGGACCTTTGCACGGACCAGTGTTTTAATATGTGTGTCGATCATTACACAATTCAGTTTGCCGGAGCATCAACATGAAATCATCTATTACCGCCTTGGCCGCCGCGTTCGTTCTGGCCACGCCGCTGGCTTCGTTTGCGCAAACCGCCGCGCCTGTCGTGTCGCAAGGGAGTCCGGTTTATTCGGTGTTCGTGGATCAACCCACGGGCTACACGTTCGTGAAGATGCCGGCCGGCTGGAAGTTCGTCGGCGCCGTATCGGCGGAAGACACGCAGCATCTGCCTGCCACCGTGCTGACGTCCGGCGCCATGCCCGCCGACTATGCACAGCTCAATAGCGCTGCATCGGTGAAGTAAATGTATGGCCAAGGCCCGCTTCGTTGTTCGTTTTAGCGCGGGCCGTTTCATTCGCGTCAAGCATCAGGCGCACGCGATCGATATCTGATCGACCGTGGCGGCCCGTTCGGCACAGATTGCATCGACGATAAATTGCGCGTCGCGCGCGACGCCCGAAAAGCGGCCCGAGCCCCATGTATGCAACCACGGCAAACCCACGAAGTAGATGCCGGGCGTGGCTGTCACGCCGCGCCGGTGCGTCGGGTAGCCGCGTCCGTTGAAGACTGGCGCATCGAGCCAGCTGAAGTCCGGCGTGAAGCCGATGCACCACACCACCGACGTGATCCCGCTGTCCGTCAACGCAAGCTCGGTGCGCTCGTCTTGCGGCTGCCACACGGGTTCGTAGCGTTCGCCTGCGGGCGCGTCGATGCCATGCTTGTCGATGAAGCCGTCGATACTCATGTTGATGCGGTTGTAGATATCGTCGGCTTCGTCGAGATTCGCGCGCAGGTTGGGCGCAAAACGCAGCTTGCCATCGCGGAGATCCTGCAGCCGCCCGAACAATTCCATGCCTTCCTGTGCAAAGCGGCGCAGGTCGATATCGCGGCCGCCGTCGCGGCCCGTCACGTAGTGATTGGTGTTGTCGCGCACGCCTTCGCGCAACGGATGATCCGTCACGGGCATTTCGTAGTAGCGCATGTCCGCGAGCCAGTCGACCACGTCGCGTCCGCGATAAAACCGCGCGCAACGCGGCGCTTCGCCCACGGCGAGATGCACCTTGCGTCCCGAGAGATGCAAGTCCTCCGCGATCTGCGCGCCCGACTGGCCCGATCCGACGACGAGCACCGCGCCCGGTGGCAACTGATCCGCATTGCGATATTCCGACGACTGCACCTGCGCGATCTCCTGCGGCAAGCGTTCGGCCATGCGCGGGACGATAGGCGTGTGATAGCCGCCCGATGCCACCACGATCTGATCCGCCGTGAACTCGCCCTGCGTGGTCTTCACGGCATAGCGGCCCGCTGCATCACGTTGCACGCGTAACACGGCGGTCTGCTCGAGCACGGGTGCATTGACCTTCGCGATGAAGCCATCGAGATAGTCGATGATCTCATCCTTCTTCATGAAGCCATGCGGGTCCGCGCCGGTGTACGGGTAGCCCGGCAACGCGCATTGCCAGTTCGGCGTGACGAGGCAGAAGGTATCCCAGCGCTGCGTGCGCCAGGTATGCGTGACGGTCGCTTTCTCGATCACGAGATGATCGATGTTCGCCTGCTGCAGAAAGTAGCTGACCGACAGTCCGGCCTGCCCGCCGCCAACGACGATCACGCTGTAGTGCGTCTCTGTGGAAGTGACGTTCGACATGTTCCGATTCCCTTTGATCCAAGGACTTCAATCGAGCGCGAGCACGGTGACGAGCGCGCCGGGTCTTGCATCGAAGCGGCCCGCGTCGGCTTCGATCTGCGCGAGTTGATCCATCGCGGCCGAGCACGCGAAGCCGTACTTCTCGCGCACGCGCTCGGAGCCTATCGTCAGCGCCTCGCGTGAGCGCGCGACGAAGTCATCGACGGGATAGGTGTTGCCCGGTGTGAAGAATTCGCCGACGACCGTGGACGGCGAATAACAGTTCGCTTCGACGCCATCGGGCCAGCGAATTCGAAAGTGCATGACAGGCATGGTGGCGTTCCTTTAGACGGTCGTGAGCGGCAGGCTTTGCAGCCACTTGCCGTAGATGTCGAGATGATGCGCAGCGCTCGCCTGCCATGTGTAGCGGTCGAGCAAGGCCGGCACGGCTTGATCGAAATCGATGTCGTGTGCACCGTCCATTGCTTTTGCAAGCGCCTTGGCAATCGAAGCGGCGTCATGTGGATCGGTGAAGATGCAGGTTCGATCGTCGAGATAGTCGGTGAACGGTTCGATATGCGAGATCACGACGGGTTTGGCGCTCGCCAGCGCTTCGAGTACGACCAGGCCGAAGCCTTCGCGTAGCGAGATCATGGAGACGACATCGGCGATGCTGAACAGCGCGGGCATCTGATCGTCGGGCAAGGGACCGGTAAGGATCACTTGCGTGTGATCGAGGCGGAGCTCGGCTGCACGCGCAAGAAAGCGGCGCGTGTAGGCGTCGTGGTCGAGCAGGCTCGCGCCGCCGGCAAGCACCAGTTGCGCCGATGGCCGTTGCGCACGCAGCAGCGCAAACGCTTCGAGCAGCATGAGCGTGTTCTTGCGCGCCTCTATGCCGCCCACAGCCAGCACGACCGGCCCCGCGCCTATCGCGAAGCGCTTGCGCAACTCGTCGCGCTGTCGGTCCGCGCGCGCCGCATAACGCATTCTGTCGATGCCGTTTCTCACCGTGCGCGCATGCACGCCATGCATGTCGTACATCGTGCGCGTCCATGCATCGCTGACGCAGAGCACGGCGTCGGCGTCTTGCCACGCGCGACGTTGCCAGTGCGAAAGACGCGCATCGTCGAAATTGTCGAGATGATGAACGGTACGCACGAATCCCTTGATGCAGCCTTCCGCTTTAAGCTCGGCGAGCGCATTGCCGCCAATGCTGTCTTGCGCATGGAGAACATCGAAGCTCTCCGCGCCTTCTTCGATCAGCGCATGTTTCAGCGCGCGGATGCGCTCATCGACCATTGCGGCGAGACCATCGCGCGTTCCGGCCACGCGCGCCAGCACCACGCGGCACGGCGATGCGCGGAACATGGATTCGCCTTCACGCGCGGGCGCAAAGATCGTCAAGAGGTGGCCGCTTTCGTGGAGCGCACGCGCGAGTTCGAGGCTATGCACGACACCCCCGCGCGGATTCACCGAATGCGTGAGCAAGCCTATGCGCATCATGTCGCGCTCCTCGCGCAAATGAAGCCTTCTTCGCGCAGATTCCATAACAGCGCGCTTTCTCCGCCACGTTCGACGACCACTTCACGCGACGCATCCACCGAACCGATCGCGGCGCACGCCAGCGAACGGGCTTCGAAACGCGCGCGCACGGCATCGACATGTTCGGGGCGCACCGACAGCACGAAGCCGAAGCTCGGAAAGGCGGTGAGCCAGCGTTCGAGGTCGGCGTCAGCGGGACGCGGGATGGCATCGAGATCGATACGCGCGCCCGCCTTCGAACATTCGAGCAGCATGAGCGCGGTGCCGAGCGCGCCCGCCATGCTGATGTCCTTGGCTGCATCGCAAAGTCCGTCTTCGGCGAGCGCGGGCAGTATCTCGAAGTCTTCGCGCGCACGGCCTTGCGGCGCATCGGTCGACGCATTCCAGAACGGATACGGGTCTTCATACTTGCCGCGCAGATCGACGGCCATGAGAAGCGCGTCGCCGGGTCGTGCATCGAAACTCGTCAAGAGCTTGCGGGCGCGGCCGAGAATGGCCACCGCGAGTTGCGCGCCGTCACTCTGCACGTTGCTATGTCCGCCGACGACAGGCACGCCGTAAGTCGTCGATGCAGCTGTCATGCCCGCGAGCACTTCGGAGGCGTCTTCGATGTTCACGTTCCATAACGCATCGACTACGGCGAGCGGGCGGCCGCCCATCGCGTAGATATCGCTCACGTTGACCATGACCGCGCTGTAGCCCGCGAACCACGGCATGGCGCGCACGAAGTCACTGACCATGCCTTCGATGGCGAAGAGCAGAAAGCCGTCGCCATCGCGAATGGCCGCGCAGTCGTCGCCGATTGCAACCGCTTGCGAAAGATCGAGACGGTTGTCGGGCAAGCGGCTCACGACATCCGCGATATCGCGCTTGTGGCGAAAGCCGCGGCTCTCGCGCAAACGCTCGACCAGTGCGGACAACGTGCTCATGACGGCTTGCGGGCCAGCGCGACGAAGCCGCTTTGCGGCGTGACGCACGGCGGATACGCATCGAGTTGCGCCTGCATCAGATGATGCGGGCGCCCGAAAATGGCTTCCTCCTTGAGCGAATCCCAGCGCAGGCGCGCAAAGAGCGGCGCATTCTGCGACTGCACGTGCGCGAGAAACGTCTCGCAGCCCAACGCATGCGCGCTCGATACCGCAAGCCGGATCAAGGTCGCGCCGATCTTCGCGTGCGAGCGAAACGCAGCGTGCACGGCAAGGCGCGAGCCGAACCACACGCCGGGCTCTTCCTCGTGGATGCGCACCGTGCCGACGACCTGTTCCGGCATGCCCGCCACGCAACTCAGCGCGACGAGCAGTTGCGCGCGTTCGTCGATAGCGTCGCGGTCATCGCCGATGAATATTCCTTGCTCCAGGCAGAACACCGCGCGCCGCAGCTTGTAGGCTTCGCTCGCTTCCCACGACAGCGTCGCCCACTTCACGCGATATTCGACCGGCGAGTAATCGAGATCGGGCACATCGGCTTCGACGAACATGATCACACCTCGTACGATGAAAGCGACGAACACGCGCCGCACTTGCCGCAGCCGGCCTTGATATCGGTCGAGCGCATCTGTGCTTCGGCGAGCATCGAGCCGATGGGCGCCAGCACCGAACGCATGAATTCCGGCTCCGGCGCGGGATGGTCTTCGAGCGGCGTGCCGCTGATCGGCACGAACGGCACGACGAACGGATACACGCCGAGCGCAATCAACTCGCGCGACATGTCGATGATCGACTGCGCGCTATCGCCGAGGCCGGCGAGAATATACGTGCTGACCTGTCCGCGTCCGAAGACGGCAACGGCTGCCTTGAACGCTTCCATGTAACGCGACATCGGGACGCTGGCCTTGCCCGGCATGATGCGATCGCGCACGGCGGGCGTCACCGCTTCGAGATGCATGCCGAGCGTATCGATGCCGCTTGCCTTCATGCGCTCGAACCAGCGGTCGTCATCGGGCGGTTCGCACTGCGCCTGAATCGGCAGATCGACGGCGGCCTTGATGGCGAACGCGCTGTCGCACAGCACTTTTGCGCCGCGATCCGGCGTGGGCGGCGTGCCGGTCGTGAGGACCATATGCTTAACGCCATCGAGCAGAACCGCCGCGCGCGCCACTTCGGCAAGTTGCTCGGGCGTCTTGTGCGCGATGGTGCGCCCCGCCGCGAGCGATTGCCCGATCGCGCAGAACTTGCACGACTTGCGGCGGCTTTCATAGCGGATGCAGGTTTGCAGCACCGTCGTCGCGAGCACGTCCTTGCTGTGCAAGGTGGCGATGTGCGAGTACGGCACGCCGTCGAGCGTCTGCATCGCATAGAAACGCGGCGCTTTCGGGAAGCTGATGCTCGCGATAGGGATCGCATTGCGCATCAACGCGCTCGTGCCGTTCGCGTCCGCTTCGCCCGCGACGAAGGGCGAGTTCCACGCGGTGCTCGTATGCACGGGCACCATGATCGTCACGCCATCGACGGTGACGGCCTTGTGATCCGATGGCCCCGCGCCGCCGCGCCGGCTCGAAACGCCAGCGCGCGGATCGACGAGCCGCAGGCCCGCCGACTGAAGCTCAGTCATCAATTGCCGGCTCGACGCTGGCAGGTTCTCTCTGGCGCTCATCGTATGAGGCTCCGGTGAATGGCATGACGGGCATGGCGGGACGGTCGTTGATCGCAAGACTCAGCAACTCGGGTCGCGCGTAGTGGCCGACCGAATCCATCATGCGTTTGCGCTTGGTGATGAGCGACATGTCCAAATCGGCGATGACCATGCCCTCGCCTTCGCGCAACGGCTCGACCACGTGCTGGCCTTCGGGCGAAACGATCGCGGTGTTGCAGCCGCCACGCAGCGCGCGCTGCAGATTCGGATCGGGCGTGATGGCTTCGATCTGCGCCTCGGTGAGCCATCCCGTCGCGTTGACGACGAAGCAGCCGGACTCCAGCGCGTGATGACGGATCGTCACTTCGATCTGATCCGCGAAGATCGGCCCGACGAGCGAGCCGGGAAACTGACTGCAGTGGATCTCTTCGTGCTGCGTCATCAACGCATAGCGCGCGAGCGGGTTGTAGTGCTCCCAGCAAGCAAGCGCACCGACACGTCCAATGCTCGTATCCACGACCTTGAGACCCGCTGCATCGCCTTGTCCCCAGACCATGCGTTCGTGATACGTCGGCGTGATCTTGCGGCGCTTGAGCAACAGCTTGCCGTCGGTATCGAAGATGAGTTGCGCGTTATACAGACTGCCGTGATCGCGTTCGTTCACGCCGAGCACGACCACGATATTGCCGAGCCGCGCGCGTTCGGCGACCGCATGCGTGACCGGTCCCGGCACCACGACCGCCTGTTCGTAGAGCTTCATGTGATCGGCGCCCATGGCAACCGGCGCGCGCACGAACGAGAAGTACGGGTAGTACGGCACGAAGGTTTCGGGGAACACGATCAACTGCACCCCTTTCGCGGCGGCTTCGTCGATAGCCGTGCACACCTTGTCGAGCGTGCCGTCGGGCCGCTCGAAGTCGGGCGTGATCTGCACGGCCGCCGCGCGGACGATGCGTTTTGCGCTCTGTGCGGCCATGATCGTCAGACGGTCCACGTATGGATGATGAGCGCGTTATCCTTGCGATGGAGCAGCTGGATGTCGAGCACATCGAGCGGACTGATCGGCCGGATGCCTTCGATCAACGACGCTTCGCCGTGCCCATACAGCGCTTGCAACGCGAATCGGCATGCATAGACCTTGCCGCCTTCGGCCATGAACTTCTGTAGTTGCTTGTTGAAGTTGAGATGACCGGGGAAGGCTTCGTCGCCAAGCGTGGGAAAGCCGCGTTGCAGACCGAGCGTGACGCCGGGGCCGTAGAGCAGCACGGAAGTATCGAAACCCTTGCGTTGCAGACGCGTTGCCTGCAGCAGATTCACGAAGCCGATCGAGCCTTCGAACGCGACCGTATGAAACGTGACGAGCGCTTTTTCGCCGGGCTCGGCTTTGACATCCTCGAAGACCTTCTCTTCGTAGTCGACCAGATAATCGCCGTTCTTGTGAAGCGGTTGCGTGACTGCGGGCATGGCATTCTCCGATGGTGGTGTCTGATATGGCGCGCATCGAGTTGTCGCGACGGCGAGCCTACAAACGCAACGGATATGCCAATGATTGGCCCGCGAAATGCAATCACTTCGCGATCAATAAAAAGCGCTGCGGCGATGCGCGCCGAAAAAAATTTTCGCGCGCCATGATGGGTAACGCTTCGCGACGTTTTGTCGATGCAATCAATGAAGATCGCGCGCACGAATTCGGCGCAGACACGCATGGCGCTGGTGCGCGCAACACCGAAGCCGTGCATCGATGCGATCAATGCAATCAAGTTGCCCAGGCTTATGCGATCTTTTTTGATGCGGCATGCTTGGCTGATCGCATGCACACAAGGGAAATCGCCCCTATGAATCAGCCCGCGCATCACTGGATCAGGAAGCTCGAAGAGAGCCGCAAGCCTGCTTATCTGACGATTCCCGATCTCATCGAGGAAGATCTCGCGAGCGGCCGCTTGCGTCCGCGCGATCGTCTGCCGGGACTGCGCGATCTCGCCGATGTCCTGAATCTCAACTACACGACCGTCGCGCGCGCTTATGCGGAAGCACGCAAACGCGGCTTGCTGGATCTGCGCGCGGGCAGCGGCACCTTCGTGCGCGGCCGAACGCAGACCTTGCCGCTGGCGGGCGGCAGCAGCGTCGAGATGTCGATGAACATGCCGCCCGAGCCGCCCGGGTTGACGGCGCGCTTGCGGGCATCGGCGGCCAGTCTGATGCAGAGTGCGGACCCGTGGCAGTTGTTGCGCTATCAGGACTTCGGCGGGACGGCGGCGGATCGCGCGGCGGGCCGTGCGTGGTTGCGCATGCGACTGCCCGATTGCGAGGACGATACGGTGCTCGTCTGTCCCGGCATTCATAGCGCGTTGGTGGCGCTTGTTTCGCAGCTTGCGCGACCGGGCGAGATGATCTGTCTCGATACGCTGGCGTATCCTGGCATCAAGGCGATCGCATCGCAACTCGGAGTTCGCTTGCAGGCATTGCCGCGCGACGACGAGGGGCCGCTGCCGCATGCGTTCGAAGCGCTTTGCAAGACGGAGAAGCCAGGCGGCTTCTACTGCAATCCGACCTTGCAGAACCCGAGTACGTTGACCATCAGCGCGCAACGACGCGAGGCATTGGCGGATGTCGCCATGCGCTATAACGTGCCGATCATCGAGGATGAACCGTACGGCATGTTGCCGCTCGATGCGCCCGCGCCGCTTGCCGCGCTCGCGCCCGAGCTGACTTATCACGTCACGGGTTTATCGAAGACCTTCGGTGCGGGCTTGCGCGTGGCGTATCTCAAGGCGCCGACGCCACGGCAGACGCAGCGGATCGCTGGCGCGTTGCGCGCGACGACGGTGATGCCGAGCCCATATACGGTGCTGCTGGCGACGCACTGGATCAACGACGGCACCGCCGCCGACGTGCTCGATGCCATGCGCGAGGAATCGATCGCGCGGCAGGCGATTGCGGCGCAGGCGTTGCGCGACTTTCCGTTTAGCGCGCATCCGCATGGCTTTCATCTCTGGTTGCCCGTGCCCGACTTGTGTGACTGGAGCGCTTCGGAATTGGCGTTGCAGTTGCGTAATCAGGGGATCGGAGCCGTTGCGGGCGCGGCGTTTTCAACGGATGGCAATCCGCCTAATGCGTTGCGCTTGTGTCTGGGTGGACCGCAGAATCGCGAGGTTTGCAGGGAGGCTTTGAAGCGGGTGGCCGATATGCTGGCCGATCCGCATCATTTGCATATGCCGATGCTTTGAGGGGTGTTGACGAAGCCACGCATATGAGCCGCCCCCATGGGCAGGGCTTGTCGATCAGGTCGTGACCGAAGCCATTGCGAGCTTGATCAGACTGTCTCGGACGCGCTCTATCACTTCATCCCAATCGCCACGCCGCTTCTGCCGAAACAACCGCGCAGACGGATACCAGGGCGAGTCTTCGCGATCATCGAGCCAACGCCAGTCACCCGAGAATCGATTCAATATCCATACCGGCTTTCCAAGCGCACCTGTTAGATGGGCGACGGATGTATCGACGCTGATCACCAGATCCAACTGCTCGATGATGCACGCCGTATCGACCAAGTCGTTGGCGTCGTTCATCAAGTCGATGACTTCGCCATGCGGTGAAACCTCGGCAAGCTGCGTTCGGGGTTTGCCGTGCTGCAAGCTGAAGAAAGTCACGCTGGGGTTATCCAGCAGCGGAAGGAGGTTCCGAAAGTGTAGCGATCGCAAAGCATCGAGTTTCGTTTGATCGGGACCGCTCTTGAAATTGCCAAGCGCGGGCGAACCCGCCCAGGTAAGCCCTACTTTCAAGGATCGTCGCGCACTCAACCCGCTCATGCGCTTGGCCCAAGCTTTGAGACGCTCACTTGGCAGCTTAACGTACGGCGCCCGCCAAGGAATGTCATGTAGCGTCATATGCATGAGCCCCGGAACACTCATCGAGAAACACCAGCGGTCGTAATCGGCTGCGCCGGGTTGCACACCGATATCGATGATGGAATCGATACCTTCGACGCCCTGAAACAATGCAAACAGCCCGTGATTACAGGCCACTGTCAATCGAGCGACGCCCGTCGTTTTGAGGAGCGGCATGAAACGCACGAACTGAATTGCATCACCGAGGCCCTGCTCGAAAACAACTAGTAAAGACTTGTCCTGAAGGGACTCGCCTTGCCACGCGACAATCGACACCGCCCTTGCCTTCCGTTCTATCAAGCCAAAAGTGGCGTAGTCAAACGAGTCGGAGTTCCTTTCTTCGAAAAATTCCCACCCTTCTTTATATCGACCCATTCTCAACAGCAGGATGCCAAGGCCAACCTTAGCCCCCGCACTCTGCGGACGCAGGGCAATCGCCTCGCGCAACCAGGTTTCCGCCTCCTGTAGTCGGTTGAAATCGGTGAGCAAGGCACTCAGATTTAGACGGGCTTCGAACGATTCGGGTTGCAGAGATATCGCTCGGCGGAGGCACAGTTCGGCTTCGGCCCACTCGCCACGCCGCTGCTGCACAAGCGCTACCCCGCAATGCCCAAAGCCGTTAGTTGGATCGAGAGCCAAAACTTGCCGGTACGAAGCAAGAGCTTCATCGTCGCGGCCGGCGTTGAACATCACGTCGCCGAGTAGGCAGTGTGCCTCGGTCGCCGTCGGGCGAATCTCGATAGCTCGTCGGCTTATCTCTTCAGCCTCTGCGAGACGGCCACGCGATCGCGCTATTGCTCCAAGACTGATATGTGCGTCGAAATGTTGCGGCTGAAGGGCGATGGCGTCGTGAAAAGCAATTTCAGCGAGATCGGCACGACCACTATCTCGCAATATGCAGCCGAGCACATGACTTGCCATTGCAAAGCCAGGGCGAAGTGTCAACGCGCGGCGAACCAGCGGCTCAGCGTCGGCAAAACGTTTGAGCTGGAACAGGACGGCGCCGAGATTGAGCGCGATATCCGCCGAATCGGGTCGAAGTGCAATGGCCTTGCGTAATATTACTTCTGATTCCGCCAAACGCCCGACCTGCATGAGAAAAACGCCGAAGTTGTTATGTGCGGCAGGAGAATCTGGACGTAAGGCTAGTGCTTCTCGAAACGCCTTTTCGGTTTGCGCTACCGTTGCATCTTGCGTACTCATTTTCGTATCCATCTATACGTTGCAGGCCTTCTATTTCCGCGCCATTGCAAATGGGATAAGTCCACGCGGCTGATCCTGATTTCTTTTTGCAACGACGACTTCCTTAGTTGTGGTTTCACTGATTTTGAAACGCTAAGGTAGTCCGTCACGAAACTTATTGATCAGTCGCTGAGTCGTTCACACCGGACGAGTTAATTCAAACCCTCTGCGACGTGGCGGCAGAGGGCTATCCAATAGGTCACGAAAGATAAAAATCGCCTGGATTGATTTGCGCGCTACTCGAGATTTGACGCCTACCACTTAGAAAGCGGAACCATGAACACAAAATATTCAAAAAATCTCTATCGTGCCCCATAGCTCCTAACAGAATACGCCTGCACCAATCCCTGTACGAGCTCGTTCGACACATAATGCGGCCCATCGAAAAGATAGGTTTTATATCCGCGATAAGCATCGATCTGCGGCTTCAATTCATCGACCGTTGCGGAGCGAAATCCGCCACCGACATTCGGTCGAAACGCCTCCGCGATTATCCTCACGCGATGGCGCCCCAGGCGCGCCGCAAGCTGATCCGCATATTGCCGCGCTACTCGCGGTTCGCGCGCATAGACGCCGCATCCGTCCTGCAAGAGCACACCGACATCGCGCGGCAGCCAGCCATCGAGCCATTCGGCGATCGCATTCCCACCCACGTTTGCGCGATCGTAGACGCTGATCCAGAGCGGCCGGGGCAACGCATCGAGCAAGGTGCGCAGCGCGCTCGCATCCTGCCAGGTCGGATCGATCTCGACGGGAAAGTAGTAGCCGGTCACGTGCACCGGCAAGGCGACATCCGCCAGACGCATCGACTCGATGGAAAGCTGCGCCGCATTCGCACGCGCCACCGCTTCGCTGAAACGTCCCGACAAGCCGATGATCACATCGCGTGCCCAAGGCTCACGTCCAATGCGCTCCCAGTCCGGCATGCGCGGCGCCGGCCGAAAGCCCGCGCCGGGCACGAAGGAGATGCCATCGACCACCGTCCATTGGACGATCAGTTCGTGCGCGCCGAGCTTGTCCCAGTCGCCGTGCGGATCGTAAAACGTGTTGTCCGGCTGCCAGACGATGCCGGAGACGATGCGCGGCGGTTGCGCCGGCGCCGCGCTCGCGAAGCATATCGATGCGAACACGCACGCCGTCGTCATCACACGGATAACGGCGCGCGAAGTCCGCGCGGGCAACGCGCTTGCGGTTGCATCTGCCTGCGAGCCCAATCCAGGCGACTGATCGACGCCGCCGCCCGCACTTACACGCGACGAAGCAAGCGACCGAGCGCCGCGCGCACTGCGCCCCGCGAACAACGAAGCGCGTAATCGCCGTGCAAACGCATGACCCGCGAACATGTCATAAACCTCGTACATGCAAGACCTGCACTGCATCGAATCCATCGGCAGCATGAGCGCCATCAGTACGAGAATACCGCACCGAAGAACACGCCCTTCGCGCGATCGTCGCCCGCCACGCGCACGCGATATTGCACCGATATATCGACGAACGAGCGCGTCGTATCGTAACCATCGCCACGGAACCAGTAACGCGCCGCCACGCCCGCGCCGATGCCCACCGGCACGCTGCGATCGATTGCAGAATCGTAGTCCACGCCGACCACCGCATGCGGAAACACGGTGAGGCGCGGGCTGATCGAATCGATACGGTACGTGCGTCCGAGTCGCGCGTTCGCGGTCGCATACGTCGACGGATTCACAAGGTAATGGCCCGCCTCGCCGTAGAACGTGCCGGTCCACCAACTCGGCACGTCGAGGCGGCGCGTGTCCCCGAAACCGGTCGAATAGGCCGCGCGCGCGAGCCAGTCGGAGCGCACGTCCGAGCCTATCGGCAAGATCTTTTCGATGGCGAAGATCGCATTCACCGATGCAAACGGCTTCACGCGCGCACCCAACGTGGCCTGCAACGTCGATGCCCCCGACGGTCCGCTACCCTGCACGCCGAAGTTCTCGTAACCGCGCGCATAGACTTCGAACATGCGGTCGCCGAGGCTGCCGAACGGGCGCCAGTACGCCTCCGCGCCCGCTTGCCAGTTGCTCGACAGGCCGGGCGTCGGGTTGAACGCAAAGCCCTGCTGCGCGCCGCTGCCGCGATAGTTCACGTTCATGCTGAAGCCCCAGTCGCGGGTGGCTTCGGCGTGGGCCGCGCGCGCGTCGTACACGGCTTGCGGCGGGAGCGCGTCGTCTGCGTGAGGCGCGCTCGCGGTGCGATCCATCGCGCGTTCGAGATAGCGCGCGCCTTCCTCGTTGCGATGCATCGAAAGCGCGGCATAACCCGCATCGGCTTGCGCGCCCGGTGGCAATGTCCCGCTTCGTTCAGCGCGTGCGAAACGGTCCAGCGCAAGCTGCCGCTCGCCCGCCCGCGACGCGATGAAGGCCGCCTGCAGGTCGCTCATCGAATCGAGCAGATTGGCGTCGATGGCCGCGCGCGCTTCCTTCGATGCCTCGCGCGTTTTTCCCGCCGCCGCGAGCGCATCGATCAGCGCGATGCGCAATTGCGGATCGTCGGGTACGGCGGCGATCGCATCGCGCCAGTGGTCGATGGCCTCGCCATGCTTGCCGTCGCGTTCGGCCAAGCGTGCGGCGCGCGTGTCGGCGAGCGCGGGGTCGTGGGCGTAGACATCGCACGATGCGCCGTAGCGGTCTTCGCGGCAATCGAAGGTCGGCCGCGCACGCGGGTCGATGTCGTTCTGCGCGGCGGCGGCCATTTGCAGCATCGTCTTAGCGCGCTGACGGCGTAAAGCGATGGTGGCGTCGGCATCGTCGAGCGCGGCGGCGTTTCGTTGCGATACGGACGGCAGCGCGTCGAGCGCGGCTTGCGGACGGTTCTGCGCGAGCCGCACATCGGCGATGATCGTGCGTGCCACACGGGCATCGCGATATCTACGTTCGGCTGCGGAAGCGGCTTCGCCGCTCGTCGAGGCCACGTCGTTCGTGGCTTGGTTGCCACGCGACTGCGTTACGCCCGCAATCGACGGATTGGCGCGGCGCGCATCGGCTTCGTCGAACATCACGTTTTCGCCGGAAGCCGCGGCTTCGGCGCGGCGCGCGTCGCCTTCGGCGATCAACACGCGTTCCAGTTCGATGCCCGTGGGGTCGGCGCGCATGGCGCTGCCTTGCGTGTCGGCGTTCACGTTTGCATCCGTAGCTTCGCTGCCGCGTGGTCGATGGCGCACTGCCGCCGAATCAGCGAGCATCGTGCTGTTTGGGTCTGAAGAGTCGGCGCTTGTCTTTGCACTGGCAGCGTCACTTTGGCGCGGATTCCGCAATGCCGAGGAAGCAACGCTCATCGCGCCGCCTTCGTTCGCATCATCCGCCTGCGCCCCAACGTTCGCCCGCGTATCCCCCGCCTGCGACAACGACTCCGGCGCCACCGCCAACGCGTGCGCGAAATCCGCGTCCGCATTCGCGCCGCGCGCCGCACGCGCATAACCGCGCAAGGTCCACCAGAGCGCGTCGTTGCGATCGATAGCGATGCAATCGCTCGCCGCCGCTTCCACGCCCGCCAGATCGCCACGCGCGAAGAGGGTTTCGAGCAACTGCGTGCGAAACTCCATCCGCGACGGCGCGAACGCCACCGCCTTGCGCGCATGGCTTTCCGCTTCGACGAGATCGCCATTCGCACGCGCCGCATACGCCGCCTTCGATTCCACCGGCGCCAGCCGATCGCCGATATAACGCCGCCGCGTGCGCAATTCGTTGTTCTCGCCGAAGCGACGCGCGGCATCGTCGGCGGCGGCGTAGGCGGCGGGATCGTCGCCGGAAGCGGCGAGCGAATCGACGAGCAGATAGCGCAAGCGCTCGACTTGCGGCGCGAGACGCACGGCTTCACGGCTCTCGCGCACGGCCGCCGCGTAATCCTTCTTGCCGAAATCGCGATACGCCGCGCGCGCGGCCACCAGCGCCGGACCTTGCAGATCGCCGGCGCCGCCACCGCCCGGATGCCCTTCGCCACCGCCCGCGATCAACGTATCGATCTGCCGGCGGCGCGAAATCAATGCGGGCACGGGTCCGAGTTGCGCGATCGCATCGGACAGTTCGTGGCTCGCTTCTTTCAGACGGCCACGCGCCGCCAGCGAATTGGCCAGCAGCACGCGCAAACCCACGACATCCGGCCGCTGCCGAATCGCCTCGCGCGCCGACGCGGTGGCATCGGCATATCGATGTTCGCCGAACGCCGCGTAAGCGTCGCGCGCAATGCGATACGGCGCGCCGCTCAATTGCAAGGGCAAGGTTTCATCGGCGTGTGCGTGACCGCTCGCGCACATCATCGCGGCGGTCCAGAACATGACGCGAGCGACGCGGGATGTCGCGCGCGTTGCCGGCGGCGTCATCCGGCGCGCGTTCGGCACCTGACGATCGGGCATCGTTCCGGTGTGCAATCGAGCCCCATGCTTTCTCGCAACCAAATCGATTCCTTCCCGCAAAGCCGATTCTTCGCCACGCAGGCGCGCACGATAGCGCTTCATTGCCCACCCGCCCGCTTCGCATACCGGCGCCGTTGCTCGCCCACCGCCGAAGCGAGCGCTTCGCTCGTGATCACGCGCTCGGCGACCATGTAATCGCCGATACGTCCATGCCGCTCCGGCCGATAATTCTGCAACGCCGTTTCGAACGCGCGGCGCGTGACGAGGCCCATCTCGATCATGATGTCGCCAAGCAAGGGCACGCCGCGCGCAGCCTCGTCGTTCACCGCCTTCGCGGCCGTCTGCTCGTCGCCGGAAAGCGCCGACACGCCCACATCGCGCAACATCCGCAAGCCTGCCGCGATCTCGCTTTCGCGCACCACGTTGATCGATACCGCGCAGCCGGTCGCTTCGCGCAATTCGGCGAGCGCCGCGTCATCGAGCAGACTGGCGCTCACGAAGATCGCGTTGCCGTTCGCGTCGGCGCCCTGGGGCATGGCGCGCAGGCGCACGAGCGTTTCCGGCGGCACCGCGACGCCCGGCTCGCTCTGCATGCGAGCCACGTCGAACCTTCCACGCGGCAAGTCCGCCTGAAACGCGATCGCTTCCGCGAGCGTCTCCTCGTCGAGCCAGCCGCGCGTGACGAGCACGCGTCCAAGCGGCGCTTCGCGCGCATGGTCCGTCTGCTTCGCCTGTTCGAGCCGTTCGGGGTCGATCGCCTGCCACGACACCAGCAAGTCGCCGAGGTCCTGGCGCGTGCTGCGCAAGCCATCCACGCTCGGGAAATCGTGCATCGTCTTGTCCCACGCGAGCCGCCTTCCCGTCACCACATGCACGATAAAAAGGCGCCACGCGCGCGACACCGCCATGAAGTTGACCACGTTGCCGATCACCATGCGCGGCACCGCCAGAATGCCGTGCTCCCAGCCGTAAAGCCGCGTCGTGAAGATGATGCGCTGCGTGACGCGCAGCAAGAGCGCGACGAAGTTCGCGGCGAGCAGCGCCTGCAGCCAGCCGGAATCGATGAACGGTGACGGAAAGAAATCATTCGTGAAGCCGAAGTACGAAGCGCTCGCGAACAGCATGAACTGCACGGCAAGCAGATAGGCCAGCATGCCGACGAACGCCGTCACCACGCCCTTGCGGTCGCGCAGCAAGAGATAGCGGTTGGCGAGCGTGCCGCTCCAGCCTGTCAGCGCCCAACCTTGCAAGCCGATGCCGAGCGTCCAGCGCGCCCGCTGCCGGTACGCGGTGCGAAACGTGTCGGGGAAAAATTCGCGCACGCAAAGCGGCATGGTGGTCGTGATCTCGCGCTCGGGACCCAGGCCGAACCACACCTTGCGGCGCGACGTGAACTGCACCGGAAACAGCGGAAAGATGGACTGCATGCCCATCTTGAGAATGCGCGCGCCGATATCGTAGTCTTCGGTGAGGCTCTCGGTATTGAACGGCTGACTCTCGGTCTGCCGAACGAGCGCGAGCATCGCGCGGCGCGAGAAGCACGTGCCCACGCCGGCGGAGGGCACCGCACCCGCGAGACTCTCGCGCACGACCAGATCCTTTGCGTGCCATTCCGCGAACTCGTCCATGTACGTGCCCGCGACCAGTTCGAACCAGTTGCGTTCGAGCGATGCCACCGGCAACTGAATCATGTCTTTACGCGGCAGCAGATAGTTGAAGAACTTGAGTTCGATGGGATGCAGCACGTCCTCGCTATCGTGCATGACGATGCCCGCGAACTCCACGCCCGCCTCGAATTCGTAGCGCAGAATCGCCTGCACGAGCCAGTTGAGACAGTCGGCCTTGCAGGTCGGCCCGTCGTGCGGCACTTCCACGCGATGCAAATGCTTGTAGCGATGCCGCATGCGTTCCACTTCGCGGATCGTCGCCGGATCGTTCTGATAGGTGCCGACGAAAATCGTATAGCTGCGGTAATCGAGCACGCGCACGAGGTCTTCGATCATCGGCGCGATGACATCGTGCTCCTGCCAGGCGGGCACCATGATGGCGATCGGCTGCTCGTCGCGCGCGTAAAGCTGCTCGACGGTGAGCGGCGCGTAACGGCGTTCCACCGTCACGCGCCGCCAGAACTTGCGGGTCCAGAACCAGATATCGATGAAGAGATCATCGAGACTCGACAGCAGGATGATCGTCGCCACCACCGCCGCGACGTATTCAAGTGTCTGGTAGTACTCGGCGACGAGTATCTGGCCGTACCACCTGATCGTTTCCAGGATCACGCGCCGTTGTCCTTCTTCTGCCGGCGCAGATGCCTGCGGCGCGCCTGACCCGCCAGCGCGATCAGCACCAGCAACAACACCACGAGCACGGCCGGAATGCCCCAGCGCGCCCAGTGCCGCGTGATCCAGTCGGAGCTGCCCGCCGGTTCATCGACGAGTTCGTCGGGATTCACGGTATCGAACTGCTTGAGGACGCCGCTGCCGTCCACCACGGCAATGTCGCCGCGCGAGAGTTGCAGCTTGTCGCTGAGTACGGGCATGGCGCCCGCCGAGCGATACACCACGCCGCTTTGTCCGTTTGAGCTCGCCACGCTCACCACCGCGACACGCGAAAGGCCCGACATGTCGAGCAGCATGTCGCCCGAAGCGGACTTCAGCGAAAGCCTGTCGGCCGAATAAACGGCGGGATTGTGCTCGTCGGCAAGCGGGACATCGGCGGCGAGGAACGCGCCATCCGGATGCACGGTCGCGCCCGACTCGCTCACGGCGAACTTCGCCTGCACGGGAGCGACGCCCGCCGCGCCTGTCAGATAAGCGAGACGCGGCACGCTGTTCAACGCATCGTCGAGCCAGGCGTGCGGCACGTAAACCGTCGCCGCCGATGCAAAACGCGCCGCCATGCCCGCGAAGGTGTTGTCGAGCGTGGAGTTGCCGAGTTGCAGATGGCTCGTCGGCAACACGGCGACCGGATAGGCCTGGCGCGCCTG
This sequence comes from Caballeronia sp. GAFFF2, assembly GCF_023631485.1. Taxonomy (NCBI): domain Bacteria; kingdom Pseudomonadati; phylum Pseudomonadota; class Betaproteobacteria; order Burkholderiales; family Burkholderiaceae; genus Caballeronia; species Caballeronia sp. GAFFF2. Next base: position 275,750 of record NZ_JALQDA010000035.1, read on the forward strand.
ACAGCCCGCATCCGGTTGACGGCGAAAGCTCACGCGCAATTCGTTGGTGCGTGCAAGCGCATAGCGCGGAATCGGCACGACGATGCGTTGACGCACGCCATCCACGTTCAAGAGGCGCGCGCCGATCATCACGTCGTTGAAATACACCGTGGCGGTCGCGCCGCCGTTGGAGAGTGTCGGCGATGCCGCGAGGTCGAGCACCACGTTCTGCGGCAGACGGCCGTTGCCCGAAGCCGCGGCGAGGTCGAAGCGCGCGGACCATGACGCGTTGGTCTGCACGTCGATGCTGCGCGGATCGCCGCCGAGCTCCGAAAGCGCGATGTTGTCGCCGCGCACGCGCTGGTCGGCATCGATCGAATGCACGATCAGCCGGTTCGATACATCGATGGGCCGCCAGCTTGCCGCCAGCGCGCCGATGCCGCGCGTGTCGCCGACCACGATCACCGCGCGTCCGCCGACATGCGCAATGCGCACCTCGCCCGGCGCGAGCGGCGCTGTCAGCGTGTTCATCGTGCGGGCGCGCCATTCGTCGAAGGCGGGCACGGCATCGGCGGAAGCGGTGGCGACTTGCGCGCGCAACGCATCGAGCGCGCCGACGATGCGCTTTCTCATGCCGTCATCCGCCACGATCACGTCCGGACCGAACGCCGCGCGCGCTCCGAGCGCGACGAGCGCGCCGAGTTCGGCGTCATCGCTTATTGCATGCTTGCCGCCCGAGGCCAGCGCGCTGAACGCGGGAATCGCGCGCAAAGCCGCGGGCACGTCGATGCCGGTCAGGTCGGCCGTATCGCCCACGGCTGGCAGCGCCTGCACGAGCGGGCGCTTGCCGTCGCGTTGCAGGAGCGCATCGGTGCGCCAGGCCGTGTCGTAGGCGTCGCTGGCGAGTTTTGGCGACGACACCGCGAGCACCGGCGCGTAAGGCAGCGCGCTCCACGCCGTGCGCAGATCGCGAATATCGGCGGGATCGAAGCTGAAGGTCAGACGCGTTTCCGGACGCACGCGCAGCACGTTGCCGATCGCGGTCTGGTCCGTGCACACGTTCTGGTTGATTACCGAGGCGAAGCCGAGCCCGAGCCGCACGAAACCGGCCGAACGCGGCGCGCCGTCCACGCCGATGTTCACCGCGACGTTTCCCGCGTCCTGCGTGAAGGCGCGCGAGAGCACGGGCGAGCCGTCGAGCGAGAGCAGCATCGTCACGCGTCCGCCGTCGCCGCGTACGTAACCGCCGTCGAGTTGCAGCGTGGCGTCGCTGAGCGGGACATCGGCGGGAACGGGGAGATAGAACTCCTGGCGCGTGTCGGGTGCGCTCAGCGTGACGTCTTGCAAGAGCCCTAGCTCGCGCAGTGTCACCGTGCGCGATTCGCGGCCGTTGAGCCCGAGATGCGCGAACGTGCTTGCAAGATCGCCGGCGGCGGCGAGCGCCGCGCACGGAAGCGCCATGAAAAAGGCCGCCCATGCGGCGGTCAAAGCGAGTGCGACGCGCAATCGGCGCGGTTTGATGATGTCGTTGATCAAGGCGAATGGCTCGAATTTTGGCGCATTCTCACGCACAGCCGCTCAGTCGCCCGAAGAGGCTCGAGAGCGCGAACGCGCGAGATTGCGATGGTCTTTTTGGTGCAACGCCCAAGCTGGCAGTTATTTCGTTCGATATCCGCATCGTTCGCTTCGCGGCCTTGCGGCGCTTCGCGCGATGCGCGCACTGCCGCACTACGCAACCGCCGCGCGCATCAGACGATGCTGCTCCTCGGACACGCGCAAGTCGGGGCGAAACTCCTCGAAAGGACGGTCCAGCAACGCCGAGACGATGCGCGACGAGGCATGGCCGTCGCCATAAGGGTTCACGCTGCGGGCGAAGGCGGCGCGGGCGCTTTCATCGTCGAGAAGCAGCGACACAGCGCAAACGATTGCATGGCGATCCGTGCCGACGAGCCGCGCGGTGCCGGCCTGCACGGCTTCGGGGCGCTCGGTGACATCGCGCATCACGAGCACCGGCTTGCCGAGCGCGGGCGCTTCTTCCTGAACGCCGCCAGAGTCAGTTAGTACGATGGACGCGCGCTGCAGGAGACGCACGAAGCCCATGTAGTTCTGCGGCTGAATGAGGAACACGTTCGGCGAGGCGCCGAGCGCGCTGATCACCGTGGCTTGCACGTTCGGATTCAGATGCACCGGATAGACGATCTGAACATCGTCACGCCGGGCGATCTCGCCGAGCGCCGCGCAGATGTCGCGCAGACCCTGGCCGAAGCTTTCGCGCCGATGACCGGTCACGAGCACGAGTTGTTTCGAATCGTCGAGATACGGGAAGCGAGCATCGAGCGAGGCTCGCAGCGTGGCGTTCGAGTCGATGCGCTTCGTCACTGACAAAAGCGCGTCGATCACCGTGTTGCCCGTGATGATCGAGCGGCCTTGCAGCGTCTCGCGCGCGATGTTCTGTTCCGAGCGCTGCGTCGGCACGAACATGAGGTCGCTCATGACATCGACCACGCGGCGGTTCATTTCTTCCGGCCAGGGCCGCGTCATGTCGCCGGTACGCAAGCCTGCTTCGACGTGCGCCACCGGCACGCGCCGATGAAACGCCGCGAGCGCGCCTGCCGTTGCCGTGGTGGTGTCGCCGTGCACGAGAATGCGGCACGGCTTTTCTTCTTCGATGACGTTATCGATCGCGCCGATCAGCCGCGCGGCCAGCCCGTTCAAACTCTGGTTCTCGGACATGACCGCGAGGTCGTACTGCGGAGCGATATCGAAGAGATCCAGCGCCTGTTGCAGCATCGAGCGATGCTGACCGGTTACGCACACAATGGACCGAACGCCCGGCTCCGCTTCCAGCGCCTTGACTAGCGGCGCCATCTTGATGGCTTCGGGGCGCGTCCCAAAAATGGACAGTATCGTTGTTCGCTTCGTTGTCATTGGTCCCGACGGCTACACAATCTTTAACAATTTCGATTGTATTCAGACGTTTAGAAACCTTCTGCCAACTAAAGTGTAAAAAAGTCTAACCAGAGCATTCTGCCCTTGCGTGGCCATGTTTTGTCAAGGCATGGACGGTGGTTTTTACCGGAACGGTTAGTTTTTCCCACACTTCGAAGCGCGCAGCCGCCTCATGCGCACGGCCGTTTTATACGATCAATCGAAGTCGATATCCAGTAGTACCGAACTCATGGATTTCCCATGAGCGTCGAGAGCGAGGGACGTCGGGCCCTTGCCTGGGAGCGAATGCCATTGCCGCGACACAGCCGTCTTCTATCATTCGCTGCGCAGCCCGCCATGCAGACTCCCGTGAGCATGGATAGCGGGCGGACGTTGTCCGTAGTGAGGAACGCGGTTCGCGAGCGAAATGTCCGTCGAACTGAATCAGTGCCCCGGTGCGCAAGTCTATTTTGTGCCGCTTGCCTTAGTATCGGTGAGCTCCGTTACTTGCCGATCGGATAGCCCGAGTTTGAGCGGAGCATCGGCGGACAGCTTCTTCGCCTCGACGACCTGCTTCCAGCTTCCGTTCGCAGGCGGATCGCGATAGAAAGCGGCGATCGCTATGTATGCCGTTTCCTTTTCCAATGGCTGTGAAAGACTCACCGATGCAGCTGGGTTGACCACCACGCCTAGGCTTGCCTGGAGATCCTGCGCGAGCATGGTTTTGTCGTCACGAATGAGATCGCCATAGGCCGCGCTGTCGAATAGCTTGCGGTCCTTCAGTTGATAAATGCGTACCGCCACTGAAGTCGAACGACCCGCCGCGTCCTGATTCAGCCCGGCGCGCGCGGTCAGATCCACGTCGAGCACTTTCACCCGCTTGTGGAAGACTGCGTTATAAGCGTCGACCGAGGTATCGGAAACGGTTTGCCAAGCGCCGCATCCGGAAAGCAGCAGCGTCGCGGCGACGCTTGCTGCGCTAAATCGTTTCAACATGATTGCCCTCTGCTTGATTCGAAGTCACGCCGCGTGCGGGCTGACATATGGCTTGAGATAAGGATTGATGCCGGGAGCAGGAAGCGCCTCGCACACACCGAGCGATATCTCGATGTCGCGTTCCGCCTCGGAGGGCAGCACGACGGTCCAGCCGAGCCGCGGGGCGCGCGCCCCCAGCAGGACGCCAACCGCCGGTGTCGGAACGAAACGCGAGGACATCTGCACGCGCAAATGCACATCGGCCTTGACGCCGATATAGAGACGCACCAGTGCCATCAGATCGCGATGCAGCCAACCACCGGGCAGGAGATCGTTGGCCTGCTCGGCGTCGCGCGGACGCATCGTCACACGCACCGCACGGCTTCGATAGGTAATTCGCTTGCCGAGCACATAACCTCCGCCGAGGCCACGTCGCTTGCTGCCGGCGCTTGCGGCACCCACGTCTTTCGCGCTTAGCGGCGAACCCTGTTCCGTGCGCTTCGCAACCGGCCAGAACTCATCGACCCTGACCTCCACGCCGGGCGCACCAAGCGCAATGACGCCAGCCAGACCCTCCGGCGTGCGAGTACGTTGGACCATCAGACTTAGCAAGGCGAGCATGCGCGAATCTGGCAAACCGGCGCGCGCGGGCTTGTTGCCCCAGCCGAAACCAGCAAGACACAAAAGCTTTTGCGAGTGCTGGTCCGTACCGCCGTGGCAAAAACTTTCCGGATAGCGATACTTCTTCCACGTCCGATAAAGCAGCGTCGCCAGCCGATGATTGAATTGGTCGAGAAACGCTTCGACTGCTTCGTGCCCCTCCTCGCGCTGGACGGTATCGTCGAGATAATGCGTCGGCATCGTCGCATCGACGCCGTACAGACCCATGAACGTAGTGCGCACGGTAGGCGCAAGCAGGGCATCGCCCTCGTCCGCGAATTCGACACTCGCCATTTCGCCTGCGGGAAAGCCCATGCGCGGGCGCGGCCTGAAGCGCACGGGTTCGTGTTCGGGCGTATCACGCTCGCCGAAACCCGGCCTGTTCGGCTCGCTCGCCTCAAAAAGACGGCACAGTTGCATGAAGCTCATTCGTGGCGCGCGCGCGAGCAACGCGGCGACGAACGGTTCGACCCCCGATAGATCGCGCGCCGTCATAGCGGAGCACGCCGCGTCTTGCTGCGCGGCCATTCGATGCGAGCCTGCGACGGCAGACTCACGATGGCGAGCTTCGTGAAGAGATTGATTTCCGCATACAGTTCGAAGAAGCGATGCAGCAGTTCGGCGAACAGCATCACGTCGCCTTCGCCCGAGAACGCCTGCGAGTCGAGCGTCACTTCGATCAGCACGCCGCGCTCCACAGCGCCGCCGGAAATCTCCTCCAGCAGTTGCTCCGAGACGTGCAGAATGCCGGCGAGCCGCCGCCGATTGAGTTCGTCGTTGGTCCAGTCATAAAGTGCGAGCGCGCCGCGCAAGACCTCGGCGTTGAGCATCGATAGAAAATTCGGCGCGAGATGTGACAACACGCGCCACTGAAACCGGTCGCCGGTGGGCGGATAAAGCGGCAGCGTCGGCGCGACGAGATTGCGCACGCCGCCCACGTTTGGCGTGCTGAGCGCGAGCTCGTCGATGCGCGCTTCGCGCAAACCCTTACGCGGCAACATTCCGTTGGTGCCGGTCACGCGTAGCGATATGCTTTCCTCTGGCAGCGTCTGCATCGAATCCCATGCATGTCCGCCAAGAATCACCCACGTCTCGTGTAGACCGTCCATACCCGGCCGCACGCGCGTATGGAAGTATCGTTCGGGCGACTCGTGCCGCAACATGCCTCCGCGATGTCGAAACGTCGCGAAGGGAACATATTCGAAGCGCTCGGCGGTTTCGTGATCGAAAGATTCGGCGGCATCGACCGAATAGGTTTCGACGTGCCCGCCCTGATGCCCCGCGGGCACCACGCGATACTCCGTCTCGTGATGGTTGATTACCACCGGCTCGGCGTCGAGGCTGAACAGGTTGATGACCGGCGTGCAAAAGAGACGCAAATTGTCTTTGTTGAATCGCTGATCCGACGGATATGCATGCTTCAACACAATTTCGAACTCGAAGCGCGTCGCGCCCACCGGAAGCATGTCGATGTCGAGCCCGCAAAGATCGACGAACAGAAACTTCTCGCGGAACGTGAAATATTCGAGCAGCAGCTGATAGCCCGAAAATGCAGCATCCGACTTAGGCCACAACCGTTCTTCAGGAGAGAACCCTGCCGGTTCGATGCTCACGCCTTTGCACGGCAGGGCCTCGCCGTTACGAACCTCCGGGATGCGCCATTCGATGACGTCGACCTGACGGGTCAGCGCAAGGTGCATGGCAAACGCCGTCGGCTGATCCGCGCTCAGGTGTAGTCGCAGGCGCGAGAGATCGGTTTCCGTGCGGCGCGCCGAGTTATCCAGTTCAAAGGCTATCCGAATGACCGAACGGCCGTCGTGCCGCACCGCGGGGCCTGCCTGCAAGAGGCGCAACGGCTGCATGGCGACGGGCTGCGTCGTGCGGTAGAGGCATTGCACCGTCCGAGGCGCAGCGGTTGTGCCTGAATCCGTCGGCACGGAAATCGGCGCGGAGCGCACCGCGACGCCTGCCGGGACGTATGCGGTTTTCTGCATCCGCTCGCCTTGCGGCAAGAGTTCCACGACGGACAGCGATGGGATCATCCGCAAGTAGTGCGGCCAGAGCAGGCTTACGATGCCTTCTGTCAGCTCCGGCAGTTCGTCGTCGAGTTTCTGCCGAAGCCGGCCCGTGAGAAACGCAAAACCTTCATAAAGACGTTCGACGTAGGGGTCGCGATCACCCACGCGATCGAGATTGAGCATGCGCGCGCGATCAGGATGCGCCCGTGCGAACTCGCGCCCAGACTCGCGCAGATAACGCATTTCTGCTTCGTAGTAGCGCAGGACCGGATCGCCGCGCGAGAGGTCCTGATTGGGGTCTTGTGTCGATTCGTCGTTCATCTATGTTTTCATGACAGCGTGAGCGCACGCGCCGGGTCCAGCACGATCAGTTCACTACGCAGTTCGCCGATACGGTTGGTCAGCGTTGTCTTGTCGGCGTCCTTGCGGACGCTCATCGTCTTCAATGCACGCATCAATTGCTGCTTGACCTCAAAAGCGAGCGCCGGCTCCCAGCGTGCGAGAGGCAAGGTGCGCGTGGCGGCATCGAGTTCCGCGAGAAGTGAGAGTGCGGTATCCGCGCGGCCGGCCTGCTCGGCCAGACGCGCCATCATCAGGCGCTGCAGATAGCGATGCTTGTCTGTCTTCATGCCCGGCAGCGCATCGAGCCAGATAAATGCAGCTTCAATACCATCGCGCGCGGACAAATCACGCGCCTGTGCTTCGATCTCGGGCCAGTCTCCGGCCGCACCTTCCGCGGCATTTGCCGACACCGGCAACGCCGCGATACTCTCGCCTGCGTCAAGATCGCGCACGACGGCGTGACGCGCGATCCACTCGAGCGTGACATCATCGGCGAAAGGTGTACCGTCATTGAAGGCAAGCCGCTCGATGCCGGGAAGACGTTCGAGAAAGAGCGCGAAATCCGCGCGCAGCAAATCGCGCCATGCATCATAAGGCGTGCCTACGTTATCGAGCGCAACGTGCTGAAAATGTTGCAGATCGAACCAGAGGTGATTGACCCCTTCCATGAACGCCGCTTCGACGCGTTCCAGCAACTCGTTCCATTGCTTTTGCAGCACGAGGCGCTTGAACTGCTGACGCAATTCGCCGCGTGGCGCGGCGAGCCGGGTTCGAGCGCCGGCATCCGCGGGCGGGACTTCGTGAAGCGTATCCCAACGGATACTGCGCACGAGTCGCGCAGAAGGCAGATAGCCGTTTTCCTGATCGCGCAACCATACAGCCATGGTGCGAGCCTGATCGAGCAATTCGCGCTGCGATGCGATCGGGGCGCTACCGGCAAGCGCCGGAGCCGACGGAATCGGCGCGGTCGTGCTCGGCTCGGCGCTTTGTATGCCGTCGTCCTTGCGTTGGAAGCGAGAGGCGAGCATCTGCAAGTTGGGCCGCGCCGCTTCCGGCCATGTGAGTGTCTTTCCGACGATCGCATCGAGCGCGGCGACCGCGCGTTCCACATCACCAGGATCGAAAGCGTCCCGGCTGTCGAGCAAGTCCAGCGTGCGTGTCGTAGCGAGCATTTCGAGCGCGCCCTTCCTGGCTTCGGGACGCAAAGGCAAGATGGCATCGCCGAAGCGGTCGATCATGGCAGCAGCGAGTTCGAGACCATCGACGAAGCCTTCAGGTCCGTCCTGACGCAATCGCGCAAAAGCGTAATGGCCCGCGACACGCAGATCCTTGCCGACTTCTTTCGTGATTTGCTCGCACGAGCGGACAATCAACGAATCGTCGATGCCCGAAAGTTTTCCTGCTTCATCCTTCAAGCTGAAAAAGGCGTCTTCGTAACCGGGATCTCGACCGACGCCTGCATCTCCGGGAAGCGGCGCGAGCCAAGCCTCCCAAGTGTCGAGGCGAGCGCGAGCAAATTGGGCAGCATCGCGCGAAGGGAAAAGCGTTTTAAAAAGACCAGCAAACATCAATGCATCTCTGTGGTTGCGCCTTGCGGCAAGGGAATGCCCAACTGATTCGCCGCAGTGAACGCTCCGGGAGGCAGCGGCGGAGGGTTCGAGGCCGCCGACGTCGCCTTCGTCTTCGCGGGGTTATTGACCAGGAAGACGCGCTCTGGCAAGGCGAAGTGTCGTAACACAAGTACATCGAGCGGACCCGCGCCGCCTTCCGCGCGCATCTGCACCGAAAGCGGCAGCGCCTGACTTTGATCGGGTGTCCAGGAAAGCAAGTAGCGCGCGCTGTCCTGTTGCGTAACCTTCGCACGCTCGAGCAGGCGTATCACGCCGAAACGGCCTTGGGCATCGAGGGCCGAGCGCAGGCCGCCTTGCGCCGTTTCCCATTCCAGATGCGTGACGTTCTCCAGCGACTGGCCCGGCCATTCGAAGGGCATCCATTCTTCTTGCTGATTGAAGTACTTGAACGTGCGGCCCGCAAGCACGAACGTCATTTCGGTGACGCCGGGAGTTGGTACACCACGGAGATCGAAGCGGACGTGTGCATCGCCGGATGGAAACATCACGGTCGAGACGCGCGTGAGCTTGTTGAGCGCGATAAGGAACGCGGGATCGAGCGTAAGCGCGCCCTGATTCGCGCCCTGCGCCGCGGCCCAGTGATCGCCCTGCCGTTCGATGATGCCTGCAAGTTGCGTCGCGACGAACTGCGCAATCACGCCATTGTCGAGCCGCAGGAAGCGCGCAAGATCGGGCAACGATGCATCGTTGTCAGAATCCGCGAACGGATAGCGGGATGCGAAGTTGCGATTCCAGTCCGCGAGAATGGCCGTGCGCCAGATGTCATTCAGACTTGCGGACGCGGGGCGCACGACAACCTGCCACGTCTGGTCGAAGGGAGCTTCAAAGAGTTTGCCGAAACCGGCCCAGCGCTCGCCGAGGCTCGCGGACACACGGCTTGCGTAGTCGCGGCTGTCAGCAATATCCGAAGTCTTTCCTTGCAGCATCGCTTGCGCCGCGGCGCGCGACATGGCGTCCGGGTCGGGACTGGACATCATCTGCTGCGTTCTCAGGCGCATGGCGGTGACGCGTTCGAGATAGCGCGGCAGACTGAGGTCGCCGACAGGTTGCGGCACGCCTTTCCCATTCACGGACGCAGCGGCTACGAGATCGCTTCCGGTCAGGCGCAGGACGGGGCCGAAAGCTTCGGCGAGCGGGGTGATCCTAGCTTGAGCGCGCTTCGATGGATCTTTCTCGTCGGCGCCCACGAGTTGCTGTGCCTTCGTGATCAGACTGTCCGACAACGTTTGCGTCGATGCGCCCGCGCCGGCCTGATAGACGATTGCGTCCATCAACGCGACGAGCGGCGAGCGTTGCGGGTCGCCGAGCAGTGTCAGTTGATCGACCGTGCCGGAAAGCGACGATGCATCCTGCCAGCGAATACCGTTGAGAAATTGCGCCCAGGCGCGGAAGTAGTCGTCGAAGTAGCGTTGGCGAAGTTCGGCCTTCAGTGCCGACGGCGATGTATTGTCGGCTTTCGCGTCTGAGAGCACCCAATCGCCTGCGACGGTGTGATGTTCGCTCGCCTCGTCGATCGCTTTGGGAATGCGTTCTTCCCAAGCGGCGCGCGTGAAAACGCCCGGGACCGTGGCGCTCGTGCCGAAGAGGCCGCGACTAGGATGATCCCCGAGGATGCCGGCCAATGTCAGCGGCGGATATTTGGGCTTGGTTTCATCGATGATCTGCTGGTAGATCGCATCCGTCGAATTCTGGATTCCGCGCACGCCAATGATCGTCTGACGCGCCGACGCTATCAGTGCCGCGTCGGGCGTCAAGGCCGGCGACGCCCCGTGCTTTAAGTGGCTTGCATAGAATGCAATTGCGTGCTGGCGCAGGTCCTCCCACGCGCCTTGCGTGAGCGTCGCATTTTGCTGGCGCGCGGGTTCGTTGGTGGCTAGTAGCTGCGTCGTAAGGAAGGTTGCGTCGGCGTGCTCGGGGTTGGCGAGCATGAGATATGTTTTTAGCGTGTCATAGGCTGCCTGAACTTGTGCGTTGCCGCCACTGGCGATTTCGGCATCCGATAGCGAGGCAAGTTGGCTCAGGCGGTTTTCGAGTTTGGCTTTGATGGGAACGATCAGGACGCGTGAGGCGGCGTTGAGGTAAGCCGGCCAGAGGCGCTGGTATAGGGCGGCGTCGTGGTTCAGACCGAAGCGGGTGTAAAGCGGCGCGCCTTCCTTGCTGCGGATTTCGAGCGTGTCGAGTTGTTTGTCGAGCGCGTTTAACGCCTGCAGTCGTTGCTCGGGATCTTTCGCGGATGACAGACTTTCCAGCGTGCCTGCATCAGTTCGGACCATTGAACGATTGACGAAGCCTGAAAGCAACGTGCCGGCGACAAATATGCCCAGGACAACGATGACGCCATATGCCGCCGCGCTCGATAACGACACGCCCACACGGCGGCCATAGATAGCGCGACTGTGCGTTAAGACGGATTTCCAAAGAGCGTCATAAGACGGCAATGCAAAAGCTTGTTCGCTCACTTCGCGATCTGCGTCCTCGACCTGTTCAACACAAATCGGGGCAAACAGCAAACCGTGTACATCACTGCGCCAGAATCCCGACGTTCCAACCGTGTCGAGGAGGACACGTAACGCGGCACGAAACCGCTCTATGTGTTGCGACATCTCCGCCGCAGCCCGATCGAGCGGGTCGCGAGCAAGGCGTGCAACCCCGTTGCCTGCAAGACTGCCGGCGAGATTCGTTAGAGTGGTTTCAAGTTCTGCCGAGTTCGAGCGACGATCCGACCACGTCACGCCAATCGATGCGTCGTACGCGGAAATATTCCCGGTACACCTGACGGCATCGACAAGATAGACAGGCGCCGACCAGCACAACGTTCGAGCCTGAAGCACGAGGCGCTGCGCCATGCCCTCTGCATCGAAGGGCGTCCTTGCCGGGCCGAGCACTTCAGTGCAAGCAACCACTGCGTCCACAGGGCGGTGACGACGTAACCGCCGAAGTTTTCTTAACCATTCCACGTCGGGTTGACCGTCGTCATGGCATCCATGGAGCAACACCGCGCCTTGAATCATCTGCCAGCCGCTGGTGGAAAGTCCTGGCGCGATGCGATCCACGACCGAGCGCTCGCCGGCTACGAGTATCCACCGAGCCCGGTGTCTCCACCTCAACCCGAAGCGATGAACCAGCGCGGTCTGTAATGCCTTCGCGCTGCCGGCCGAGTCTTGCGAGCGCAAGTTGTCAGCCGTGCCACCGGGTGGACTTGCTTTTTCCGCGTCGTACCGCATGAACCATCGTGTGGCCCTTAGCGATGCAATCAACAGCAAGATTGCCTCGAAGAACTTGCTCAGCAAAATCAATATCAAGAGCACACAAAACAACGAAAGTTCAACGATGAGCAGCTTGTCTCCTGACAAACCAATGCTTGAGCCCTTTACCGCCAAGCCAACCGCCAACGCCAGATAGACGATGAAAATAGCGATAGCAATTAAAAGCGCCAGCGGTCTTTCTCTTTGTTTAGTCACGTTCTTTCCTGCAAATCAGAGCGGTCATTTCGTCGTCTTCCCGTGCCAAAATCAAATGAGGGTTGGGGCTCGCGCCTGCGCTTGCTGCAGCTAGCGCAAGCGCGAGCCAACCGCTAGCAGCCGAGCAGTCGCCGATCGACGACTCGATCGAGATCAATTGGGTTTGCTCATCGAGCTTCGCTGACCGACGAACAAGGCCCACATCATCTTCTTTCAGGCCAGCAATCCAGACAGCGCTCAATTCCTGCACACTTGCCCCGGACCAACGGCTTGCAAGGCCAATCGCGTCCGCGATCTTATCGACGCCTGACTTGACCGGCCGGTGCAGGTGCACTGCCGGCTGACCGCCAGCCTCAGGCTTGGAGACATAGCCAAGCAACACGGCAACCCCTACTTCGGCGACTCCCCCGCCAAGCACGTTGCTTATGGCATTGCGAAGTTCGATTGCAATGACGAGATGAAAGGTATTTTCGTCTTTCTGATCCAGCCACGCGTCGGTGGTGAAGAGCGCAAAAACGTCTTCGCAACTGATCCGGAGATCAGCCTTTCCAAGCTTTTTCAGCAACGCGCAAATTCGATCAATCACAGGCTGCGTCTTGAGATTGGAGTGCAAGCAGAGATGTACGTGAAGCGTGCTTTTTCCCGGTAGAGCTAACAACGGCGACTCTAGATCGCTGAGCATTTGATCGATCAGCCATTCGCACACGGCCAGATGACGAGTGTGCTCCCCCAGTTCGTTGCTCGGATAAAAAGGCTCGCCGGGCACGTCTATCCAGCGCGCCAAGACTTCTCTATCTTTCTCGGCAGCGCTCAGACGCAACTCTGAACGAACTTTTCCATCGACGATGCTCTGGAGACTGTTTTCCTTCTTGTCCGAAGAGTAGTGCCAGGAATAGCCATAAACGGTCAATGGCTTACTGGCGGCAGCGTGACATGCTGCTTCTGCATCTTCGCTGACTCGATTATTGGCAAGCGCTGATGCTCGCGCCGCGGAACTGTATGCCAAAGTTGAAAAGAGCGAGAAGGCCCAAATCAGAACGGGGTATCCGACGGCGCAGAGCCAGAACCAGGCCGTATCTGTCTTATGGCTCTCTCGCCAAAGAGAAATCACCATGGTTGCGCCAATGCACAGTGCAAGCACCAACAACGAACCCCAAAGGACGAGCGACGCTCTAGGTGCAAGCGGAACCGCCGCTTTCGGTGGAATTCTTTCGAAATCGATTGGCATCGTCTACTCGACGGAAGCACCGAGCGGGGATGCAATCAAGTACGCGCCACATTCCGTGTGGTCTCCATCACAGGAGAGCGAGGCGATGCCATCTTTTATCCGCTTGCTTCCTTCGACGATCCGGTTGTCGCCATGGATTGGGCAAGAGACAAAGTCTCCGATGCGGGCAGCACGTCGACCTTTGACTTTAATGCGGTTCGAGCCGCTGAGAATCTTGCCGCCGTGGCTGGTTACATCGCCTTCGTATGCTAGGTTTTTCATGATGGTTTTGTTTTGCTTCGCGCCAACGGAAATCGGTTCAATCTAGAAGCTTGGGCTTTGGGTGCCTAAGCGCTTGCCCTGCTGGGACCACGTCACGCTTGGTTTTGCAGATAAGGAACCACCCGTAGCGACTCGTCGTACACGGCGCTGGTGCGGTCATCACCCATTGCGGTCCAGCTTCGCCTTGCAGGCGCGTGCAATTCGCCGTTCTAGTTGGTCTTGTCTTCCAATTAGCGGCCCTTTTGCGATTCGGAGAATTGGACCTCCGTTACGAGCTCCAAAAAAAACAGAGACCTATGCGGAAACACCATTTTAAGAATCACCAATTTGACTTAATTATCGAAATTTTTCATGGCTTGCATACTCAGCGTATTCGTCAAAGATGTGATGGACATCTCCCAAACACCGTTGCCTAAGTTGCGACTCAAGCCTCAACATTCAATCCGGCGTGCATAAGTCTAATTTTCCTTTGCAGCCTGTCGATTCTTTACTCGCGATGGAATGTTCTTGGTTAAGCCGAGTGAGTTCATTTTGGCCTCGTAAGCCACATAAAGCGGTATGGCCTTACTCTCAAATCCGTTCGTCCAGTAGGCGTCAGCGAGGTTAAGCTTGGCAACAAATCGTTCCGGGAATTCTCTCACTATGTGCTCTAGCAACCGTATTGCCTCGTAAGATCGATCATACTTTGAAAGATAGAAAGCGATATCATTTATCTCCTGCACAGTATTTACATCAATATACGGCACTAGCTCTGCAACGCTATAAAACGGAAATAATCTGATGAATTCTTTAATAGCCGCCTCATCTTTTATAATGGTCCGAAAATAACGAAGCTGCGAAATCACCGCTTTCCTCGACTGGGTTGAAGGCGTATATCGAGGAGGTCTGAGATCGCCTGGCGCAAAGCAGCCTTCGACACGCGAAACATATTCTTTTGAGGCTACTTCGCCAGAGTTTAGGTAGGGCTTTTCTCCTGTTACTTCCCGTCGTAAGCACCAATTCCCGAACGAGCTATCCCATTGATAAATTTTCGTAAAAATCTGTCCACCTTGACTCGAACAGCTGCCGTCAATGGCTATGGAATACGCACTTGGAACCTTGTAAACTGCCATCGAGCTACATGAATCGAATTTATCCACATTATATAAATGGACAACCCCATCTGTCGCACGATACCTGATTTTTAGCTTGTCGTGATCGTTTTTAGATGTCAATGTACTCACAACGCCAATCCTCTCGAAATCGTCTCGAAGTACGTTTTCGCGCGCGTAAGCCGGCAAATCTATGACCGAAATTAAAATAACGAAAATCAAGCACTCGCAGGTTGCTTCTCTCCACTTCACAGATGTCAATTCTCTGCGCCCTTATTTTATAGAATGACGAGACTATCCTATCGGTTCTACGAAACTCTCGCTCTGACATGCGTCAAAGCAAAAGATGAAATCTATGGCATCGCGCGATCTTCAATAAACTTACACCGTTTGCGAAAATCCTTTAGATAGCTGACATCTCCTTGACCGCGTTGATAACATCGCGGCAAACATGCCGCTATTTTGTGGCTTCCGATGCAAAAGTCTACGTGGTACTCTACCCACTCTAAGTGGTAGTCCGCCATAACACTGCTTTTTGCGGTATTAGCTACAGTCTTCCGTTAGTCGATGCCATCAATCGGCGCCACCGTCCCGATGCCTCTGAAAGCTCGCGAATTGAACCTTTGGTAGATTCCTGGCTCACAGACTCTGTTTGATAAAAGTTTGTCGCCTCGTTTCACATAAACTCCGCCGAGTGCGCTTGCGTACACTACATAGTTATAGGCACCGCGTCGAAACTTAATGTGTGTTGAGCTTGCATTGGCTGCGGAAACATCACTAATACTGAATCTATTATGTGGCGGAAGGCTCTGTTCTGGATATTGAAGTTCGATCTTCTCTTTCGTTCCGATGCGATATTGTACATAGCCGTTGTTCGGCGAGATATTACCAGATGCACAAAGAGAAATTATTTTTCCGCTGGCATGACAACTGTAATACACTTCCTCAAAATCCTTACAAAGCGTCAGTTCTGCGTGTGCAACATTTAATGTACTGGAGCTGATCGCGAGCGCAATCATAATCTTTTGTAAGCTGAGCATTTTTTACACGCGATCGTTAGGATTGTAGCGACTCAGCCTATGAGCCAGTCTTAATAGGTAATTCACAATTCAAGCCCTACGGCAATGCACGAACTTTTTTTATAACGCAGTAGTATTACACGCCATCCTACGGCTACCATCGTTGCAAGATCAATAACCTAATAGAATGACCGTTCTTTAGGTTAATCCACAGTAAGAGGCGCTTTTGGAGATACGGAAATCCACTCGCCAATCAATTTTGGCTTCAAGGATTTTAGGATGAACAAGCCGGTCACATTCGCGCCTTTGTCTGTCTCAAGCAGATAGGTTTCATGTCCTGAGTTCGACCCATTCAGCCTCATCGCAGCGGATGCGTTCGAATACGTATAAGCCCCCTCTAAACACAGATCTTCGACCGAAATCGAATAACTAAATCTATATTTACCCCCGATAAGCGAGCGCCCTTTCTGCGGCTCGCCTTTTGATTTGGACCTAGCCAGGCAAGAGAGTCTGCCACGAAAGACGATGGCATTAGCCTCAGCGTTCGCAACTAGAGCAAATCGATCACCCGGTCCCGGAATAAAATCGAACCCCACGAGGGATATTAATGATTTGCCCTCGGCGTCGGTTATGTGAATTGATCGACTGCCTGATTCGGGATCGTTGCGGCTACATAGAAAAATGCTATGGTGCGCAAATTTGAGGCTTTTAGCCTGCGTACACTCATTAGTTCGAGTAACTTGGCCCGTCGAATTGTTGTCGACGAATGAAAGCAGTCCAACGTCGTTCACGGTTTCATCTACGACGAACTTTTCCAAAGGAGTCTTCTTGCAGAGAGTCCCCACTAGTCTAGATTGATCTACTGCGTCGTAGACGCTTTTAAACGCACAATCTGTGTATAAGGCGCCGCCACTCACGTCGATTGGTACTATCACGTGATACTTTCTCCGCGAGCCTTCAGAATTAATCTCTAACGCTACACCTCCTCCGACAAGGTGCACCAAATTGGAATCCAGCGTAGACTGGCTTTCCAGAAGATTTTCGTAACGCTTTAGCGGCATATCACCGTTATACAACTGAACAACATTTCTTTCGCCTTCTCGCTCTATTTTAAGCTGCAAGGTATTACTTGTCTTTTGGTCGGATAAGTCAAAAGTTTGCGCCGATATTAGCGGAGAATAAAAATTAGCAAACAAAAACAGGCACAAGAGCTTTAACATTTCGACAGTTCCAGTATTGACTTAAAGCGAATGGCGAATCCTGCGATCGTTTCGGCTTGATCTAAGCCATTGATAATCTTCCGTGCGTTCACGAAGTCCACGTGTTCGTCGTTGATATAGTTTGACAGTTTCTTTCCAGTAAAAAGCCCAGTGTCCATTCCATACACTGTCGCCCAGGCTGCGACCTCGGGCTCTAACATTCGATCGGGATCATTAACTAAATCAATGTCAAGTGACTGACCTGTGGCGCTGTAATTATTCGCCCAGGTCACTTGAACATAACCGACGGCGCAGAGCCAGAACCGGACCGTCTCTGTCTTATGGCTTTTTCGCCAAAAAGAAGGCGCCACGGTTGCGTCAATATACAGAGCGAGCACCTACAGGATGAGCGGCGCTCTGGGTGCAAGGGGAACCGCCGCTTTCGGGGCTGCCTAAGCGATTGCCTGCTAGGACCACGTCACTTTCGCCGTTCGGGTTGGTTTTAATCTTCCAATTACTGTCCTTTTGCAATTTGGAGGATTGGAATTGCGCTACGAGTTCCAAAAAATTAAGAGAAAATTATAAACGCGAATTTACCATCCTAAAGAAGACTTCCCTTCAAGTTCTCATTCGTCGACAGTTGACTTAAGTATCCATTTTTTTATTTTTTTGCCATTAGCCTGTGTGTATTCTGTCTTAACCCATCCGTCTTTGCTAACCCCGAGTACTTTTACCCTGTCGCCCGGAACTAGATATGCGGTTGTTCTTGCTAATGCGTCAGGAGAATCATACAGCCAAGATTTGATCCGGACCCTGGTATCAAGAGCTAACTTACTTTCTCTTTCATTCGATACTTTAGCAAGCTTATTTTCAATGTACGTTGCATCAGACGCTGCACCCTCGCGTCTGAGTGCTGCGGCTATCTGCTTGTAAGTGTGTCGATTATTATTACTAGGGGAGTCACACGAGATTAAATTCTCGATACCCAATGCATCGACCACGCGATCGCGCAATGTTCCTGATTTTGGGGATTTTCGAAAATCGGTCCATAGTTGATTAGCAAGGTCTTCCTGCCCCTGCAACATCTCGCCCGAACGGTCGCGCCCCTGCTCAATCCAAGCGTCCTTTTGCTGCGACCAGGCTCCCGAGCAGATAGCTCCAGTTTCGAAGCTAATCATGCATCCGGTAGACGTGTCTACGACGGGGCAATATTGATTTCCCACTATACGTGGCTCCTTGCCTGCACTTTCGAGCATTCCCTGTCTAACTAGTGGGAGCACCAAATAACGCCCGCTAAAAGATGAGCTTCGACCGCTTACGCCATTGAAGACAACGCCGCCATTGATGCTTAATGATTCGTCTGGAAGGAACCGCAGCCAGTCGCCTGTTTTCAGTTTGAGACGAGCGCGCGCCCACCCTGATCCAAAACGTAGCTCATTAGTACCGGATAGATGATCGCTAAATTGCAACACTTGACCACCTGGCAATTGGGCGGTGACGTCTGCGCTAACATTTGCGAAACTACGCGTCACAAATAATGCGCATGAAACGAACAAAAAGGCCAAGAAAGAGTGAGTACTTAATCTCATTGGGACAGCGCTCCACTTAATGATGCGTAACGAGTATTGTTGTCATTCATTCGCCTTCGTGCGGCGTAAGCCGCAGTCAACGCTGCCTCGTGTGCCGTATGCTGCGCACCCCACTTCGCGGGATCGTTCGCAACCGATGGATTAGCATGAAAGAAGTCAGTGAGAGCCCTTCCAAAATCGTCGGCAACATTACCAGGCCGATTCACATGTTGGTCTAAGGCTAACGCCCGCCCTAGATCGTTTCGACAAAAGTCTCCAATTGTAGAAGTGAACCCCGTAGGAATTATAGAAATTACTAATCTAAGTCGGCGCACGAAATCCTTTACTTGTTTCTCCTGGAATTCGTTATCAATCACTGCATTTACGATGGATGCTAACGGCTTGTTAGATACGACATGACCAAAGGCTTTCGCGTTACAGCCAGTCCTAACGAGGCTATAAAGTTCACGTCCGGTAATAGGCGTGCCGCCGGTTAAAGATTCATCACTATAAAACATAGTGGCAATGGGCGATTTAGATCCAGTATCTTCAACGCTCCAACCGCAATCGGCGAATAAGCGTTTATAAGCGGCCCCATTTTCTTGTTTAAATTCGGCAACTTGAATTGGAAATTCCCCAGCCCCCCGGATATTTACGGTTTTTTGACAAGCTCCGGCGGTGAAGATCTCGCTATCGTACGCTTGAACCGAATCCATCTTCCCTTCGTTTTTAGACATAGCCACTAAAATTCTGTGTTCGCTTTGCGTCATTTGCCCATTGGAAAGAAGGCACCGCATCGCGGGCGATGCTTCTAAGCTTACTCCCCCCCAATAGACGGGTCCGTAGTGCACGGTCTGACCAGACCACCGCGAAACTTTGAATTTGTCGACATAACAGCAGCCACATGAACAACCGTTTGACGCTTCAAAATTCGCCACCAACCCAATCGGATTGATATGAAACACATCTGACCCAGGAAAGCCTGACACTTTTGCCTTCACCTCATCCCACCAAACGAGCTTCTCAATTCGCTTCTGTTCTTCGTCATACTGCGGTGTCCGTCCCGCGACCCTTTCGATCTCCGCATAGAGCTGCTTCCACTTATCCGGATTAGCCCACTCACTCTCGTGCTTCACAATTAACCGTGAGGCCCGCTGCATCAACCACGGATAGTGCCCCGACTCCCCCGCATAAGACACGCACATATCGTCCGCAGCGCCACTCCCATCTCCCTGTGGAAACAACACACGGTAGATGGTCCTCATCATTGGACTCAGCTTAGTCAGGGATTTCGCGTCTGGCACGTTCGCATGACCGGCATAATCCACCCAAGCTTGCGTAGTCGCAAACATTGAGTGCGCGGGGTCGTGCGCATCGTCGATGCAAGAAAAGTCCACCCACGTCTGAGCAAATTCACGCGTCACCCTACCGCCCGCGAACGCCTCCTCCCGCACCCATCCTTCTATGGCTTGCCCCCGTGGATCCGCACTTCCGACACGCCACCAGTTCACCTTGCGTCCGGTGCGATCAGCGTTCTGTTCAACATGCTGCTTATTTCTGTCACGTGCGAGTTCCCCGAGCGACCAACGCTGCACAACTCCGGTCATGGGCGCGCTCGCACCTTCGCGCTCGGCATCGTGGAATAGCTTAGTTTGGGTGTCGATACGCAAGATGGTCGGTTCTGCAGACAAGCCCAGCGGAGTCCAGTCGTCCTTATGCGCGCCATGCGCTCCGATCCACGTTCGGGACTGGTCGATGAACGTCTGCACGCTGTCGTCGCAAAACGCCTCGATGTGTGCCATGCGCGTGGCCGACGAACCTGCGTTCAGCGAGTCGTAACGTCCCAGATGTCCAATCAAGTCACCAGCCTTGATGGGAATACCTTGAGCACTCGAGTCGCCCGCGCTATCCAAGGTCGACGCAGTAACCACGACGCGATCGAAGGTGTCGTCGGGCATGAACGCTTGTACCAGCGGACCGCCGTTTTCGTTGCCAAGAAAAATCCATCCGCCCACGGCTGTTGACGGCGGAACCCCACCCGCTTGCGGTGCATACAACTGCGCGCCATGTACGTCGGTGATCTTTCCCCAGCCGTGCTGTTGTTCTCCGATACTGACGCATGCGCCCTGCGGAAGTATGGCCATAGCATGACCTCCTCGTTGGCCTCCTCGCGGCGTCGCGCGTACCGTCAAACCCTGCTGACCCGGGTCAGCAGCCGACCCAGTTCTACTGACCTCAGGTTTATCCCGAGCGTGCTCGGTCACCTTGAATTGCGTAGACCAGTACGACGGTTTGCTTTTCCCCACATCCCGTTCGTAGTCGTCGTAAGCCTGAAGGTGCATGTACACGCTATAGAACGTGAAAGTCTTTCCCTTTGGGAACTCCATCGTATGCCGCACCAAGGCAAACCCGGTGCTGTATAAGGCCTGAGAGGCCGGCTGATTGCTGGAAGCCGGAACCTGGCTGACCGGATAAGCGCGATTGACGCGGTAGGCGATGACATGGCCATCCGCGATGCATCGAACCCCTTGGTTGAGATCCAGCTGCGTACCCGCGCCCGCATCCGTGATGTGTATCCCGCCATGCCACATTCCGCTCTTGCTTACGAGATAGCTCCCTGAAGGTTCCTTATTGGCGAGCATTTGATAGATCTCGTGCTCGTCGGTGAACTTTGCCGCCGCGTCTGCAGGGCGTTGTCCCTTCTTCAAAAAAGGGAACCCAAACGATATTTGTTTGACCTTGGTATCAGGCGGCGCGGAGCGTGGAGCGCTCGGCGCTCTTGCAGCAGGAGCGTTCGCCGGAGCGCTTGAGGCGGCGCGAGGTGCAGAAGCAGGTGCGGACGCAGGCGCAGGCGCAGGCGCAGAGGCCGGTTGTGCCGCTCTTGATGAATTTGCCATATCGATGCTTACTCAGAAAAGCCGAAAGAGATCGGGTTCTTAACGTCTTGCACAGGCGTGCCAGACCACGCCGGAAAAGTGAAGCTTCCCCCGTCAGCGTCGCCAACGAGAAGATTCCCTTTCAACTCGATCTCGCCAGAGGGACTGCCCAATGTGATCTTTCCACCAGACAGCTTGATATAAGCACCGGAGCCATCACCAATGGTCACGCCTCTCTTTCCGGTGATTGTCACATCGGCATCCGACGAACTGATTAACATTCCTTTCAACGCGAGCAATTCCATCGCGTCACCCTGTGCCTGAATCTGCACCTTGCCGCTCGCAGCGAAGAAGCGAATGCCAAGTTTTGCCGCAAAAAGCGAGATTGCCTCTCCAGCCGATGCTGTGATCCGCTTCAACGCGCCAAAGTCGATCCCTTCGCCCGATGTCACAAACATTTGTTTGCGCGATGCGACCTGCAATTGCTGTCCGCTGGCAATGCCAAGCCCGTCCGGCGCGGTCGCAACGAGCACTGGTTTCCCTAGCTTCGTGAGCTTCTCTTCGACGAGCGTGCGCTGCTGATCGACTTCGGCGAGCCACGCCTTAGCCGCTGCGGCCGAATCGTTGAGCGAGCGCAAGAGAGTCTTCGCTTGGTCCAGAGTAGTGTCAGCATCCTGCATGGCTAGCTGCTGACCCGTCGCATTGGGCTGAGCCTCTGCGGACAACAAGACGCCCTTCCCGCCTCTTATGGCCACATGCTCATCCGTGCGCACCTCCGCACCTTTACCTCGCTCCTTGCGATCCTGATCGACCATATGCCCCAGATTCAGCTCGGAAGTCTGAAGCGGCGTGGTCAAGTGGATATGTTCGAGGCCCTCGCGATCCTCCATGCGCATTTCATTGTTCGCTGCCGTGCGAATCAAGTTGCGCGTGTGATTGAGGTTATTGACTAAGTCAGGATGCAGGCTGTCGTGCATCGCGCCAATGATGACCGGCCGATTCGGATCGCCAGCAGTGAAATCCAGCGCTATTTCTGTCCCGTCGATCAACGGAAAGTGATGACCGTAATCTCCACCGCTATATGGCTTGGCCATGCGCACCGGCCTGCTCGCTCCGCCTGGACTCCATGCATCCAAGTCGAACGGCATCTTGACGACGTACTCGCCCTTCTCTGTCAGATACGCATATTTATATTTTCCCGGGGAATCGACTCGGGCTGGAAGAATGCCCTCGATCTTCGGTCGCTTGACGGAGTCGACACTCGTTCGCCAAACTCGATCCGACGGAATCGCCGTGAAGGCATTCCAGTACGACGCA
This sequence comes from Caballeronia sp. GAFFF2, assembly GCF_023631485.1. Taxonomy (NCBI): domain Bacteria; kingdom Pseudomonadati; phylum Pseudomonadota; class Betaproteobacteria; order Burkholderiales; family Burkholderiaceae; genus Caballeronia; species Caballeronia sp. GAFFF2. The sequence goes on from NZ_JALQDA010000035.1 coordinate 298,303, forward strand.
CCGCGACCACCGCCACAACGCACCGACGTAATGAACAAACCGTGTTGCGCATCTTGGGGATTTACGTCGAGCCGCATTACCTCGCCTACTTCGAGAGAAAACGGATTTCCCCTCCCTCGATAGCTGACCTGCGTGGCAAGATGCGCCTCGTGTCGCAGTTTCGCAATCTGCTGCCCCTCATCCAGCGTCTCGTAATGCTCGCCCCAACGACTATCCACCGCGTTCGTCGTCTCGTCACCGCGCGCGGCGTTCTCCTGAATCAGCAGATTCACATCCGCCTGACGATGGTTGTAATCGTTAAGCTGCACCGCTTCCGGAACTCGCTGCGTGATGAGCCTGAGCGTGCGGATGGATTCGGAACCCGCGCTCTCCAGCCCCGCATGCGTCCGATATGGAACGACGCGCTGCTTGCGCGCATAGGCGTCCAGATCGTCGCCGAAGATGATGACCGACCTATCCCGTTTTTGTTCAAAACGGAACCACATTCCGGCTTCCGCACAGAGGCGCTGAATGAACGCAAAAGTTGTCTCGTAATACTGCGTGATGTATTCGTGACGCTTGTACGTACTGCGTAGCCTGAAAAAATCGAAGTCGACACCCAGACGGTAGCCATAATGGCGAAGGGTATCCGTTATGATTTCCACGACGGACTGCTTCTGAAAGAGCCGACTCTTAAGCCCGCGAGCAAGGTCTGAAATCTTCGGTTCAAGTACGACGCGATAGCGCGTTTCATCCGCCGATGTGCCAAGCTGTTCAAAGCGCGTGATAATGCCGTGCGTCGTATAGGCCGGCGCCATGGTGCTGAATTCCTTCGCACGGTCGCCGAACATTCGCTGAAGGCGCGCCATATCCGGATCGATCGGTTCGATCGAGAATCGGGCAGGTCGCCCCACGACTTGATTCATCCGTATTTCGGCCGAAGGACTCGTGAATTCAATCTGGCAGCGGTATAGATCGCTGATAGCGCTTTGAGCGCTAAATTTAAGGACGGAAATCGGCGCAGGGTGCGGCGCTATCGTCAACACGTACGCCTGAGACGGCAAGACCATCGACATTCTTAAACCTCTACGGAACGAACGCCACGTCGTTAAACGACGCCGAGGCAATTAAAATCAAAACCGCCTCGGCAATTCACGCTAAAAACTACCGCGTAAGCACGTCAAATCAACTCTTCGCCTTAGGCATCTGCGAAACCAGCGACAACCCAATATCCATGCCCTCCACCTGGAAGTGCGGCACGATAAAGAGCTTGATGCGGAAGAAGCCGGGATTGTCTTCGATATCCTCGACCATCACCTTCGCCTCGCGCAACGGATGCGACGCTTGCAACTCGTCGCCGGGGTCCTTCATTTCGGTGACGAGACTCTTGATCCAGTTGTTCAGCTCGAGCTCAAGAAGACGACGATCCTTGGTCGTACCGATGTTTTCGCGCTGAATCAGCTTCAGATAATGCGCAATCCGCGAGAGCAGGAAGATGTATGGCAAGCGCGAGTTAATGCGACTATTCGCGGTGGCTTCCTTTGTTTCGTAAAGCGCCGGCTTCTGTGCCGAGTTAGCCGAGAAGAAGCACGCAAAGTCGTGGTTCTTATAGAACGACAAGGGAATGAACCCGAGGTTGGCGAATTCGAATTCGCGCGTTTCGGGAATCAGCACTTCGGTCGGGATCTTCGGCTGCACACCGGTGCCAAGGTCATACAGATGAACCGGCAGATCTTCCACCTTTCCGCCCGCTTGCGGACCACGAATCTGCACACACCAACCGTTGTTCACGAAGCTACGCGTCATGTTCGCCGCAAACGCAAACGACGCATTCACCCACAGATAACGGTCATGGTCAGGACCCTTGACCTGCTCTTCATAGTTGAATGCGCGGACGGGCGTGGTGTCCTTGCCGTACGGCAAACGGCCAAGCACGCGCGGCATGACCAGACCCACATAGCGCGAGTCATCGGTGTCGCGGAAGCTCTTCCATTTGACGTATTCAGCGCGATCAAAGAAGTTTCCGATGTCCTGGATAGCCGCGACTTCTTCCATCGACTTCTTGCCGAAGAACTGCGCGCCAACCGAGCCGATGAAAGGCATATGAGCCGCTGCCGCGACCTTCGAGATATTGCGCAGAAGCGCAACGTCCACCGGCGAGTTGGCGAATTCGAAGTCGCTGACCATCGCGCTGATAGGCTGGCCACCCGGCGTGTCGTATTCTTCGATGTACGTCAGTCGATACAGGCCGCTCTGGATCAGCTCCGGCGCGTCCTCGAAGTCGCGGCTAAGCGCGTCCTTCGACACGTCCAGCACCTCGATACGGGCATTCTTCCGAAAGTCCGTTCGGCTCACGAGCATCTTCAGACCGCGCCAGCGGCCTTCGAGCGCCTGAAACTCGGGGTTGTGCATCACTGCGTCGAGTTGCTTGCTGATCTGACGGTCGAGCTGACCGATAAAGAAATCTAGCAGCGACTTGTCCAGGCGATCCACCGGCTTGCTGCTTTGCGCCACGAGTTCGAGGAACGCGCCCATGCCGCGTGCGAGACGTTCGTCGGCAGACGCTTCCGACAATGTGTCGTTGTCACGAAACGCTTCCAGCGGCCGAGCCTGCGCAACCGGCGTAAGATTGATCTTGTCGCAAAGCGATGCATAGACGCTGTCGCCATGCGCGTCACGAGGTGCGTCAAGCACGACGGTCTCTGCCGCGGCGCTCTGGCGTGCGGGATTCTTGCTCATTTTCTTGTCCTGTCTACGGTGCTTTTCGAGAGATGTCGAGGGCGCGTTAAGCGTTGCCTTCGGGCTGCGTGGCAGCCGTGGCGATTTGCGATAGCTCGCCGCGCAGCTTGTCCGACATTTCCTTGTTCTTCAGAATCTTTTCGAACTCGCGGCGGAAGGTGCTGTTGTCCAACAAATTCGACTTCAGATCGCGCAGCAAATTGCGCACGGCCAGAAGTGCCTGAAGTTCCGGAATCTGACGCGCCACCTGTTCCGGCTCGAAGTCCTTCATCGAACGGAACGACAGGTTCACCGGCAACTCAGAGCCGTCGTTCGCGAGCGTATTGTCCGCACCGAACTTTAGGTCTGGCGCGTAATCAGCAAGCACCGCGTCGAAGTTGTCCTTGTCGATGTTGACTTTCTTTCGTTCGGCGAGCGGCGCTTGCTCTCGTCCCGCGCTGAAATCGCCTGCAACGAGTAGCTTCAGCGGCAACTCAATTTTCTTTTGCGCGCCGCCGGTATGCAGGTCGAGGGTGATCGAAACCCGGCTCTTCGGGATTTCGCGCTGGAAGCTGTCCATAAATAGTCCTTATTGATTAGCCATAAGCGCCACTCGATCTGCGAACACGCAGGAACCTCTCGAAGAAGATTCGTTGCGACAACGAACCGCACTACTTGAAGGCGCGACTCTCGAGCACGCTCATGGATCTGTTCACTTGATTGTGATTCTCATTGGGGCACTATTAGAACAGGTTCCACATCAACTGCCAATGATCGTACGGCGTGACTAATAGTTAGGCAACGAAGCTTTATGCAAGGCCTTAATCTTTGTCCCTTCAAAGACTTAGTACTACTCGTGTAAATCGACGGAAGTGAGATTCGTCGGTCCCTCAACTCAAATGCAACACCATTTGACAATTTCCACGTCGCGCACTGGACGCGCTTCATATCTCGAAATAAATGTTTCGCGTCTCCGGCGAAACGGTACACAGAATGTCCTCGTTAGCAGATATGATTCGTCGCTTCGTTTTAGTTATCAGCTATACGAACTAAGTGGTGAGAGATAGAATTCTCAACTGATGGCAACAATAGCTAGAGAAGAAAGACATGCGGATCGAAAAACCGCTTTGGCATGAAGGCCTGATCCTCACGCAACAGCATTTTCAGCAACAGGACCGTTGGAACGAGTTCGCCTTGAGGCAAGTCGCGACGGCCGCGCTGGCTCAACCATGGGGCACCCTGGCCGTCGAGGTAGATGAAGACGCGCTCGCGTCCGGGCGATTCAAACTGACTCGACTCAAGTTGCGTTTTCCGGATGGCACTCCCATCGACACGACGCTTGCTCAGGCGCTGCCTCCGGCGCGCGATCTGCTCGAAGGCGTCGGTGCTAATCGGCAAAGCGTTACTGTGCTGGCCGCGCTCGCGCTTCCCGATGCAAACGGCAGCAACTGCCGCATGGATGAGACAGCGTTGACTCGTCCGCGCCGCTCCTATCGTGAGTTCGTGAAAGTCGTCGATCTCAATGGCTCGGATGAAGCGGAGATCGCGGCCGAACGCCATGCCCTTAGGCTGCTGTTCGACTTCGAACCACACGCCGACGACACGGTATGCGCCATCGCACGCCTGTCGCGTTCAACCAGCGGACAGTTTCAGCTAGTCTCGCAATACGTGCCACCGTGTCTGACGTTGGGCGCTCATGCTCTGCACATGGAGCGCATCAATCGCCTGACCGACATTCTGCTGGCAAAAAGTCTCGCGCTCGGTGCGCGTCGTAGTGAGCGGGTCGATCAGGTGACGGAATACGGCGTGGCCGACGTACAGCTGTTCTGGCTGCTGCATTGCATACATGCAGCGTGGCCGAAGCTGCGCTTTCTTGCATCGAATCCAAATCAGCCTCCTGAGCGGCTGTACGCGATCATCGCCGAACTAGCGAGCGCGCTGATGACGTTTTCGACCGGATCTCAGCTTACCGACATCCCTCTCTACGATCACGCACGCGCCGATGAAGTCTTCACGGAGCTGGAAGCGTTGATTCGCCAATTGCTCGATGCAATCATCCCGTCGCGCGTGGTGTCGATCGGGCTGTCTCGTGACAATGCGACGACATGGTCAGGCAAGATTATGGACGAACGTATCGCATCGGATGCAGCGGACTGGTATCTGTCCGTTAACTCATCACTCCCGGCGTTCGAGCTCGTCGAACGCATCCCGCGCTTGTGCAAGATCGGCGCGCCCGACGATGTCGAACACATCGTCAATTCCGCGCTTGCGGGCATCGCACTCAAGCCTGTGCAACGGGTGCCGTCGGCTATTCCGGTCCGCCTCGACAATCACTATTTCGCGCTGGACGCCGCGAGCCCCGCGCACGCCCGATTGCTGGCTGCCCGCGCGTGCCAGATCTACTTGCCCTCATCCGTGCCAGATGCGGCGCTTGAACTCTACGCGGTGCTACGCGCATGACGACGCTTACTTTTTCGCCGGCGCGCGGCGACACGTTGCTTCGGTCGACGAAGCCGACCATCGAGCCGGCTGCGGGTCTGACAGGCTTGCTACGCGCGTCAGCTCTTCTCGTTACCACACTATCGGCCGGTGGCAAAGCCAGTGACTTCGAACTGCTCCGCCACCGTTGCAAGGAACTTGTCGAAGCGTTTGAGACGGCGCTTACGCAGCATGGGTATTCGCACGACGTAGGCGACGACGCAATCGTCGCGCTTTGCGCACTGCTTGACGAAACCGCCTTGCGTCATCTCGATCCTGTGAATAAGAACAAGTGGATCGCGGAACCCATTCAAGTCGAGCGTCTGCAGCACCATAACGCTGGCGAATACGTATTCGAGCGAATGGCAATTCGCATGCGCGAAGCGGCGCCGAGTGTCGACTTGCTCGAATGCTATGCAGCAATCCTCGGTCTTGGCTTTCGGGGTCGTTATGCGTTAGAGGACGAGACAAAACGCAACGCGCTCATTACTAGCCTCAATGCGCAAATTGAGCAGTTACGCCCGTCTCAACAGCCTGTGTTTCTGATCGAACATGGCGGACGCCGCCTCGGTAGCTGGTTTCAGCGCCTGTCGCCTTGGGGTATCGCCGGATTGTGCGCCGTAGTTGCGCTGGCTGTCTGGTTTGCGTGGCACGTGGCGCTCGATGCTCAACTGGTTAGCACGATTCCGTCGGGCATCAAGCGGTGAATTCAATGCAACGGCTGGGGTATCCCTTTCGCACAGTAGTCGGTATCGCCGCAGCGCTGATGCTCGCCGTGCTTTGGCTCGTCATGCCGGTGACGACGACGCTCGCCTGGTCATTGACTGCCGTCGTCGTGCTGGCGGCATTACTCGCCATCGGTTTGAGCACGCATCAACAGACACGAGCGCGTCAGGCCAGTGAACACGTTTTGACGGCGCTCGGCTCCGCCACGGCGGAGGTACCACTCAGGCTTCGCACGCGCATGCCGCTCGTCCTGGTGACGGGTGACGCCCTGCCATCGATCTTCAATCATGAGAGCAGCAGGGAACGTCTTGTTCATGTCGGAGAGGGAGCCATCTGGGTACGTGCGGATCGTATCCAGGATCTGCCGCGCCTCGCGCTCGCCATGCGGCAATGGCGCGACGGTCACGCACCTGACGGCATCGTGCTGAGCGTGGCGCCTGCGCTGCATGCCGACGCTGACGCGCTGTCACAGTCGCTGCGGATCGTCCGTCAGGCAGTCGCCGATGCCTCTCGCATGATCGGTGCACCGTTGCCCGGCTATGTCGCCGTGTATCAACGGCTGGTCAGAAACGCGCAGACCGATGCGCTCGCCGCCGTGCAGTGGCACGGGATCTCAAGCGGATCGCCGCTCACCGACATGAAGCGCTTCGATGCGGTAATCGAGAGTTCCGAAACGGATGCACGCCGGCACGCAACAGACCCATATGCTGCCGCAAGCGTTGCCGGACTGGCTTCGATTATCGGATGGACCCAGCGCGTGATATTCGACACACTAGCCGATTCCCGTCAGCCGGCAGCCCCGTGGGCGCTTCACGGCGCCGGGTGGATCGACTGCGGTCCCGCAAGCAATGCCGATAAACCGTGGGAGCGCGACGTCCAGATGCAGACGCGCGTTATACCGGCGGTCGTCGCGGGCTCGCCTGCGCCGTGGCCTCTGCCACAGCCGTTGATCGCGGCTATGTCGCAGCGCGTGAGAGCGTCGCCGCGGCACGTAGCACTCGCGCATGTCGGCGCAATGTGCGCGCTCGCGCTGGCCGCCGCATTTTGGGGCGCAGGCCGGAACAACGCCGCGTTGCTGACACGTATCGGCGGACATATGGAGCGCTATGCGGGCATCGCACCCGAGCACGATGCCGGTCGCCGCGACGCGCTGCACGCGCTTATCGCCGATCGCGACGAACTCGATCGTTACGGGCGTTCGGGTGTCCCATTGCGGCTGTCGCTCGGCGAATATCACGGTGCGCCGCTCATGCCTTCGCTCAATACCGCGATCGCCGCATATCAGCCACCTGAACCGCCGCCTGCGGTCGTGACACTCGACAGTATGTCGTTGTTCGATAGCGGCAAGGCAATGCTTAAGCCTGGTTCGAATCGGGCATTGTTCGACGCCGTGGAGATGATCAAGGCGCATCCGGACAAGCGTATTCTGGTCGCGGGACACACGGATAACGCAGGCAATCCGCGTAGCAACCTGACACTTTCCATGGCGCGTGCAGCGGCGTTACGTGACTGGTTAATCGACGCGTCGGGTATCTCCGCCACGCAGTTCGCTACGCAAGGATACGGCGACACGCGCCCGATTGCCGATAACAACACGCCAGAAGGGCGTGCGACGAATCGACGCGTGGAAATTACGCTTGTGCCTGATACGAACAAGTAGATTTTAGAATCCCCGGGGCTACGGCCTTGGGATCTTGAGGCCCGGGAGAATGCTCTCCCGAGCACGTTTTGTTGTACTAAGAAGGAGCAGTAAATGGCAATTCCCGCATACATGTGGCTCAAGGATGACGGTGGCGCCGACATCAAGGGTTCCGTTACCGTGCAAGATCGTGAAGGCAGCGTCGAAGTCGTCGCTTTCGATCACGGCATCCACATCCCGACCGACGGCAACACCGGCAAGCTGACCGGCACGCGCGTGCACGCGCCGATCACCTTCACGAAGGAAACGGACGCGTCGACGCCTTATCTGTACAAGGCTGTGACGAGCGGTCAGACGCTGAAGTCGGTCGAGATGAAGTGGTACAAGATCGACGACGCGGGCAAGGAGAAGGAATACTTCAACACCAAGCTCGAGAACGTCAAGGTCGTCGCTGTGCGACCGAAAATGCACGACATCAAGGTTCCCGACTACGAAAAGCACAACCACCTCGAACAGGTGGAACTGCGCTACGAGAAAATCACGTGGGCCTACAAGGACGGCAACATCATTCACGCTGACACGTGGAACGAGCGCTCGTAATTCAGGCGCTTGAGTTGCAAACGGATCTGATCCGCTGATCGGGTCCGTCGCCGGTCCATATCGAATGGGCCGGCGATTTTTCATATTTCGCCTCCTTCGGTTCTCTTCGCTTTCCCGTTATGACATCCCGAGATTCCACGCAACTGCTTCGCCGGCTCAACCCGCACTGCTCACGTACGCTTGAAGCGGCCGCGAGCCTTTGCCAAACGCGTCTATCCGACGAAATCACGGTCGAGCACTGGCTTTTGAAGCTGATCGAGGCCGATGACGGGGACATTCCGGCGATCCTCAAACACTACGATATCGATGTCGATGCGGTGTGGAACGCACTGCTCGCAGCCATTGATCGGCTGCCACGCAATCTGCGGGGCATGCCTTCGATTTCAATTCAGCTCGCAAGCGTGCTGCAAGACGCGTGGACCTTGGCGTCACGCGAGGATATCGACGGCAAGATTCGCTCGGCGCACTTGCTGCGGGCGATCATCGACGCGCCGCACGTGCTGCGTACGAAAGACGCTTGGCCGCTGCTGTCGCTGTCCAGCATGCAGATCGAGCGGTTGCTGCCGCGTCTTGGCCGTTTGTCGTGCGAAAACCGCGTCGAGGAACCGGAAGCGGAAGACGAGGCGCGCGAACAGGCAGCGTCGGCATCCGAAGAAAATCTGCCATCTGCTACACCCGCGCCGCCACGCTCGACCGAAGGCGAAGCCCTTGCGCGCTTTGCTATCGATCTGACAGAAAAGGCCCGCCGTGGCGAGATCGACCCCGTGTTCGGACGGGAACGCGAGATTCAACAAATGATCGACGTGCTCGTGCGCCGTCGCAAGAACAACCCGATCCTCGTCGGCGATCCGGGCGTAGGCAAGACCGCGATTGTCGAAGGGCTGGCCCTGCGTGTCATCGACGGCAGCTTGCCCGCAATCCTGCGCGACGTACGCATTCTCACGCTCGACCTCGGCCTGCTGCAGGCGGGCGCTGGCGTGAAGGGCGAATTCGAGCAGCGTCTGAAGAACGTGATCGACGAAGTGCGCGCATCGAGCACGCCGGTTCTACTGTTCATCGACGAAGCGCATACATTGATCGGCGCGGGCAATTCAGCAGGCGGATCGGACGCCGCGAACCTGCTCAAGCCGGCGCTCGCGCGTGGCGAACTGCGCACGATTGCAGCAACGACCTGGGCCGAATACAAGGAGTATTTCGAACGCGATGCAGCGCTCGAAAGGCGCTTCCAGCTCGTCAAGGTCGAAGAACCCGGCGACGATGCCGCATGTCTCATGTTGCGCGGCCTTGCCACGCGTTACGCACGGCATCACCACGTGCACATTCGCGACGAGGCACTCGTCGCCGCCGTCAAGCTGTCGCGCCGTTACATTCCGTCGCGGCAGTTGCCGGACAAGGCCGTCGATCTCATCGACACCGCAGCGGCACGGGTTCGCATGGGACTCGATTCGCCGCCGGCCGAACTGCAACGCGCGCGAGCGGCAGTGGCTGCGCTGGAACTCGAGTGCGCGACGCTCGATGCCGACGAGCGCGCCGGTGTTGCCGACGTGGCGGCCCGTCGCGCGGCACTCGATGTATCGATCATGCACGCGAAGCAAGAAGCGAGTGACCTGCACGCGCGTTATGAACGAGAACTGACGCTCGTGCAGAGTCTACTGGAACAGCGGGGCGACGGCAGCACTAAGCCGCATGCCGATGCCTTGTCGCAAGCCCGCCACGCGCTCGCCGACGCGCAAGGCAAGACTCCGCTCATCTTCGCCGATGTCGACGCCCAAGCCATTGCCCGCGTCGTCGCGGAGTGGACAGGCGTGCCGGTGGGCAGTCTGGTCGAAGACGAGCTTCTGAGCCTGCTCGCGCTGGAGGAGCGCATGGCCGCACGCGTGGTTGCGCAAAACGACGCGCTCGGCACACTTGCGCAAAGCCTGCGCACGGCGAAGGCGGGACTCAAGAGCGAGCACGCGCCGCTCGGCGTGTTCCTGCTGACAGGACCTTCGGGTGTCGGCAAGACCGAAACCGCGCTCGCGCTTGCCGATGTTCTCTTTGGCGGCGAGGCCGCCCTTACGACGATCAATATGTCGGAGTATCAGGAGGCGCACACGGTCTCGCAGCTGAAGGGTTCGCCACCAGGTTACGTCGGTTACGGACGCGGCGGTATTCTCACCGAAGCGGTGCGGCAACGCCCTTATAGCGTCGTATTGCTCGATGAAGTGGAGAAGGCGCATCGCGACGTGCTCGATATCTTCTATCAGGTGTTCGACCGCGGCACCATGCGCGATGGCGAAGGTCGCGAAATCGACTTCCGCAACTGCGTGATTTTGATGACGTCGAATCTTGGCAGCGCGCAGATCGACGAAGTGACGACGGACAATCCGGACATTGCCCAGGCGGCGCTCCTCAATGCGATCCACGAGCCGCTCGTCAAGCATTTTCAACCGGCTTTGCTCGCGCGCTTCCAGACGCTCGTCTACCGGCCATTGGCCGCCGACGCTCTGGCGCAGATCGTTCGGCTGAAACTCGGCAAGATTTCGGACCGCTTGCAAAAGCAGCATGACGTCAATCTCGTTTGCGACGATACGCTCATCGCCTCGCTCGCAGAACTGTGCCTCGCCCGCGAATCCGGCGCGCGCAATGTCGACACGTTCCTCGATCAGCGCATCCTGCCGACCGTTTCGCGCGAACTTCTGACACGTATGGCCACCGGCACGACGCCGGCCGAGGTTCGGCTTGCAAGTTCGGAAGAAGGCAATCTGACGATTGAATTCGTCGATCGCGGCGAAGTTGTCGCTGCACACGGCTGAGCGCTGCGTCATGGCGGCCGGCCCATCGCTCTACGACATGCTCCTCGGTCAGATTGACGGGGAGTCGATCGACCATTTCGACGACCGCACGCTCGAAGCCTTGAGCGTGCAGCAAAACGTGCGGCGTATTCTCAATACGCGTGCGGGCGCACTGAAGCATCTACCAGACTACGGTCTGCCGGATCTGACCAATGTTTATAAGGAGTTGCCCGGCTCGTCACACGCGCTCAAGCAGCAAATGGAAGCAACGCTTTTGAAGTATGAGCCGCGGATTCGTTCTATCGATATCGGCATCTTGCAAAACGACGATCCCGGCTTGCAGGTAAGCTTCGAAATGACTTGTCATTTGAAAAAGACGGGGCTCGTGCGCTTTGGCACGTACTTCGTTCCGCCGGGCATATTCCGCCTGGAACGTCGCGTTCGCGAAGGTCGCTAAACACCACGGAACAAGCCCGCTCACGCGGGCTCTCCGTTACCTCACCAAATAACTCCCCTACTGCGCCAACGTCCCCATATCCACCACGAACCGATACTTCACATCGCTCTTCAACATACGCTCGTAGGCGTCGTTGATCTGATCCATGCGAATCATCTCGATGTCGGACGTGATCCCGTGCTTGCCGCAGAAATCCAGCATCTCCTGCGTCTCCGCAATACCGCCGATCAGCGAACCTGCAATCGACCGGCGCTTGAAGATCAGGTTGAACACAGCCGGCGAAGGATGCGGATGCTCCGGCACGCCAACCAGCGTCATCGTGCCATCACGCTTGAGCAAGACCATGAACTGGTCGAGATCGTGCGATGCCGCCACCGTGTTCAAAATGAAATCGAAGCTGTTGGCGTGCGCCGCCATCTGCTCCGGGTCCTTCGAGATCACCACCTCGTTCGCGCCGAGACGCTTCGCATCCTCGATCTTGCCCGGTGATGTCGTGAACAAGACGACATGCGCGCCCATCGCCGCCGCCAGCTTCACGCCCATATGGCCCAAGCCGCCCAGTCCGACGACGCCCACCTTGTCGCCCGGCTGCACGTTCCAGTGACGTAACGGCGAGTACGTGGTGATGCCCGCGCACAGCAACGGTGCGACGGCCGCCGGGTCGAGGTTGTCAGGCACCTTCAACGTGAAGGCTTCGTCGACGACCATCGAGGTCGAATATCCGCCGTACGTCACGCCGCCCGACTTCTTGTCGGGCGAGTTGTACGTCTGCACGAAGCTTTCCGGGCTCTCGCAGAACTGCTCCTCGCCTTCCTTGCAAGACGGGCACACGCGGCAAGAATCGACCATGCAGCCGACGCCCGCCAGATCGCCCACCTTGAACTTCGTCACCTCGGCGCCGACTTCCGCCACGCGCCCGACAATCTCATGGCCCGGCACGACCGGATAGTTCGTGCCGCCCCACTCGTTGCGCGCCATGTGCAGGTCCGAGTGGCAGACGCCGCAAAACAGCACGTCGATGCGGACATCGTTCGGGCCGACATCGCGACGCTCGATGTCAAGCGGGCCGAGCGGTTTGTCGGCGGCGGATGCTGCATAGGAATACGCCTTGCGCATGATTGTTTTCCCTCTTTCAGGCTTATGACAGGAACCGCGTCCTTGCGACACCTCAGGGACACGGTCGAAACGGAAGTGCGCGCGAGAGCGCGCATCGTTTTTTTATGTGCGACAACGAACGTTCGCCGCGCTGTCACACACGTGTTGCGGTGATCTTGCCGATCGCGCCGATGTTTCGGCGGCAAATCGCAACTTCAGTACTGTATGCCTATAAGCATCTTTCTGCACGACCGATGGGGACCTCCCCCGTCCGTCTCCCCGCGCAAGCGGGACTATGCGTGCAAAAGTTGCAGATCTAAGGTTTGGGTAAGCGCGGAAGCCAAGGAACGTTCGGGGCGCTTCCGAAAGCAACGGAGTAGCTGGCGTCGGGGCGTCGGCATCGAATCGATATCACACGAGAGCGAGACCATGAATTCGAAGGCGGTAACAGCGAGCATCGACACGCAGAGCGGCACGATAAGCGCCGAGTTTCACGTCGACACGGGGCGGTTGAGAATACTGGAGCGCGGGCTATTGCGCGTGGAACTGTTTCCGCCGCATTCGTGGTTCACCATCGCATCGGTGGCCGGGAACAGCCGCTGGGGCACGCGGCCGCGCGAGCGCGACCTGCAACTCGTCGTCGAGAGTTACATCATGCAGCGCTTCGGAATCTCGGCGCTGCGCGCGGATGTCTCGATGGCGCAATGACGCAGACGCGGTCCGCGTCACCGCTTGCGCGCCGAGCGTCGGGTGCGCTGATAAAAACTATTCGGCTTGGTGCGCACCCAGTCGACGAAGCTCCGCACTGCTTCGTCCTGCATGAGCGCGTCGATGGTGGCGAATCGTTGCGCGAGTTCCTTCTCGGTAAAGAGCGCATGCAGTTGCCGATGACAGATGCGATGCAGCACCGCCGTCTGCCGTCCGCCCTGAGACTTCGGCACGAGATGATGCAGGTCGCGCTCGGACGCGGGCACGGGTCGCCCGCATAGCGCGCACGTTTCTTCCGGTAACGGCCGATACCACGGTTCGGGCGCGGGCTTTGCCATTCGGCTCCTTTTCTGGCGCTGCGTCGTTGCGTTGGAACTGATCGTTTCGAGTGTACGCCGAGGCTGTTTTGTTTTCTGGCCGGACGTGGCACCATGGAACTGCTAGCTCACCGCTCACGCAAGTCGACGTCGGAGAAGCCATGGAAGTGACCATCAACGAATTGGCCGGCCTGCTCGAAGAACTGGAACAAGAAGATCCGGTCGATTACGGCGACCTGCCGTTCGGCGAACCGGAACTGCGCCGTCTCGTGTTGACTTCGCTTCTGGAACGGCATCGCGGTCTGCAAGACAGCGGCCTCAATCCCGGCGATGTCAGCCTCACCTACATGCTCACCACCGCGCTGCTCGTGCTCGAAAACCTCGTGCTGCATGCGCGCATCATGCTGCTGCAAGGTCAGCGCATCGACGTGAATGCGCTGTTGCGGAAGTATTCAGGCAGTTGAGCTTCGCGACAGACTTTCGATAAGATCGGCTCAGCCGCGCGGTCCCGAAGGCGGACGGTAGCCGGGAATACGCATCAGCGCTTCGTGGCACGAGACGGCGAGCGCCGCGAGACGGTCCACGCTTGCACGCATGTCCACCTGCGTCTGCGCGATCGTTTGACGCAATGCGTCGAGCCGCGGCGTGATGGTGTCGTCTATCGTCTCACCCTGGCTTCCCAGCAGAAGGATGGCTTCCGCGTCCTCGCGCATCTCGCGCAATTCCATGATCGTCACCTTGCTCTGCGCCTGCACGCGTGCATGTGCTTCGGCAATTGCGCCAAGCCCCATGCGGCGCATGCGTTCGACGAGCTCGCGCATCGAGCGCATGGCGAGTTCACCGGCACCGTAAGCCATGAATTCGACATCGTCGATAGACAGGGAAAGACGGCCTTCGGGAGATTCGAATTCGAGCTTCGTGGACATGTCGGGCATCGCTGTGTTTATGAGATGCCCGAATTCTAGGGATGCAGCCTGCGCCTGAGGTTCGGATTAGTTCTAAAGCGCTGGTCGCCGCGTCGATTGATCTATTTCGAGAACGCGTTACTTGGCGGATGGCGCGACGGAAGTAGCGTTTTCGACCACGCCGAGATCCCAATCGCCGAACTCGTACCAGTCTTCTCCGAGCAATTCGGCCGGATGCTGCGTGCGATTCGAGCCATTGCCGCAGCGCATCGCTTTCTCGGAGCAGTAATGGTCGCAGCCCCAGCAGTTACGCTCCGGGTGGCTGGGGTGAAGGGGAAATCGCTTCGCCACGGTCGACATGCTCCTGTTGCAATGGTCACGCAGGTTAGGGCGAAAGCCTCGCGCGCATCAATAGGAGCAGGGCCGAGCTTCGTTGCGCGGCGCGAAGAACATCGTTTCGGCGGAATTTATCGGAGGCTCAGTAACGGCTTCGTCGCTCCGGTCAGAAGAAGCTCGATCAAGTCGCGCACGCTGCGAATGGCCGGACCGAATGGCAAGGTTTCACGTCCACGGAAGAAGAGGCCGTTGTTGACATCGCCACGCAAAGCCGCCGCGAGCCGGGTATCGATACAGAAGTGCCCGAACTTCTCGATGCCATCACGCAAACCGCATGCGCTCAAACATTCGAGCGCCGACGGACACGTCTGCTCGCGCGCGCCGATCTTCGTGCGGATGCGCTCCTCGTTGCGCAAATAGCGCATGAGCCACGGCGTCTTGACCGCACGCGCGGGCAAACCCGTCACGCTGATGAACTCCACGATGTCTTCCGGCGTTGCTTCGGTGAGCACGCGCTTGAACTCGGGATGCGCGTCGCCTTCCTTGGTGACGGCAAAGGGCGTTCCAATCTGCACGCCATTCGCGCCCGCCGCCAGCCACTTGCTCACCGCTTCATGACTGTTGATGCCGCCCGCGACGATCACCGGCACGTCGCCTCGGTTCAGCCCGAGCGATTCGAACACGGTCTGCAATTCGCCGAGTACACGTTCGAAGCCGAAGCGCTCGTTGTGCATGTCGGCGACGTCGTTGACGCCGAGATGTCCGCCCGCATGCGCGGGATGTTCGATCACGATCGCGTCGGGCAGGCGGCCTTTCTTCATCCACTTCTTCAGCACGAGCGCGACGCCGCGACTGTCCGAAAGTATGGGAATGAGCGCAATGTCGTGGCCTTGCGTGAGATCGGGCAGGTCGAGCGGCAAGCCCGCGCCCATGACGATTGCGCCCGCGCCTTGCTCGCACGCGACGCGCACGTAGTCGGCGTGCGCGCGCACGGCTTTCATGACGTTGACCGCGATCATGCCGCGCCCTTGCGACAGTTCACGCGCGGCCTGAATCTCGCGTTCCAGCGCGATGAGATTGACGCGTTCGAGCGTATCGCGCGACGGATCGGCGCGGCACATCGCGAGAAGATCCTCATGATGATGCCGCAGGTCGATGCTCGCAATCGTGCCGAGCGCGCCCTCTCGCGCGACGCTGCCCGCCAGCCGATGCGCCGACACCCCAACGCCCATGCCGCCCTGCACGATAGGCAAGAGCGTGCGACCGCGAATGACGAGCGGCGCAAACAAATGTGAGGAAGCGCGCGACGCGCCGTTTTCAGCTTGATGTGGATTCATGATTGGACTGCCCGAATGAAATGCGCTGCGTGATTCGATTCCACCTGCGCTTGCACCCGATGGTATGGGCAGCTTTCTCGCTCGACAATCGCATGTCACGCGCTGATATTGACGAATGTCACACGAGGCCTTTCTTTGGATCGGGTATGCGCGAGGTTGCGCGTCTTGCAACACCGCTTTTCTACTCATCCCAACCGGTACCATCACCTCTTGCAACATGATTTGACACACGATTGCCAGTCGTCTGTCAGCATGGCACACCGTCTGGTTAATTCGTTTTGCTTAGGCCTTGGACAAGACCGCTCCAAAACAATAAAAGCCGCTAAAACAAGCGCTTCGCTTGCGAAAAATCAAGCCTTCAAGACATATAAATTCGTCACAAATTAAGCGAGCAATAAGCGTTCGCGTGACACAGCGTCGCACGCACTTCAAATGAAACGCTTTTCCATAGATTAGCGTTTTCGTGCTCAATGCTGCATGGCATCATCGTGGCGCGGCGCAACGCCGTGCACGGCGTTCTTTCAGAACGCTTCGATCAAAGAAACCAGCGAATGCAATGAATGAGAAAACCAAACGTTTAGCAGCGCCACTGTTAGCGGGGGTGGCCAGTCTCTGTCTCTCGGGATGCAAGCTGGAAGTGTTGGACTCGAAGGGCAGCATCGGCAAAGCGGAAGCTTCGTTGATCGCTCTTTCGACTTACACCATGCTTCTCGTCGTCATCCCGGTCATTTTGATGACCCTGTTCTTCGCGTGGCGCTATCGCGCGTCGAATAAGAACGCTACCTACGCGCCCAAATGGACGCACTCCACGGCAATCGAAATCGTCGTCTGGGCGATTCCCGCTGTCATCATCCTGTACCTCGGCATTTTGACGTGGAAAACCACGCATGAACTCGATCCGTACAAGCCGCTTCAATCGGATGTCAAGCCGATCAACGTAGAAGTCGTCGCGCTCGACTGGAAGTGGCTCTTCATCTATCCGGATCTCGGCATTGCGTCGGTGAACCAGTTGGCCATTCCCGTTGGCACGCCGGTGAACTTCCGCATCACGTCGGATTCGGTGATGAACTCGTTCTTCATCCCGCAACTCGGCGGCCAGATCTACGCAATGGCCGGCATGCAGACGAAGCTGCATCTGCAAGCGGATCACGTGGGCGACTATGCGGGCATCTCCGCGAACTACAGCGGTCAAGGCTTCTCCGACATGAAGTTCCGCGCGCTCGCCATGTCTTCCGCCGATTTCGATGCATGGCAGAAGAAGGTCAAGACCGCGCCCGCGCGTCTGGACATGGACGTCTACGCCGGCGTCGCGAAACCGAGCGAGAAAGATCCGGTGAAGTACTTCTCCACCGTCGATCCCAAGCTCTTCAACAACATCGTCGGCAAGTACAACAACGGCCGTTTCGATGTCAACGGCGAAAACTGCGTAACCAAGGGGTAAGCCATGTTTGGCAAATTAACGCTCGAGGCGATCCCGTACCACGAACCCATCATCATGGGGGCGACGGTCCTCATGGCAATCATGGTGATCGGTGCGGCCGCCCTTCTCACTAAATTCGGCAAATGGGCCTGGCTCTGGAACGAGTACCTGACGTCGACGGATCACAAGCGCATTGGCGTCATGTATCTCGTCGTGGCGGGTCTCATGCTGGTGCGCGGCTTCGCGGACGCCATCATGATGCGCGTGCAGCAAGCCATTGCGCTGAATAATCCCGGCATCTTCCCGCCGCATCACTACGACCAGATTTTCTCGGCCCACGGCACCATCATGATCTTCTTCATGGCCATGGCGCTGCTGGTCGCATTCTTCAACCTCGTGGTGCCTTTGCAGATCGGCGCGCGCGACGTGGCGTTTCCGTTCATCAACTCGCTGTCGTTCTGGATGACGGCCGTGGCCGCCGTCCTGATCAATCTCTCGCTCTTCATCGGCGAGTTTTCGAAGACGGGCTGGCTCGCGTACCCGCCGCTCTCCGAGACGCAGTTCAGTCCGGGCGTCGGGGTCGATTACTACATCTGGGCCTTGCAGATTTCCGGCGTCGGCACGTTGCTGACGGGCGTGAACTTCTTCGTCACCATCGTGAAGATGCGCGCACCCGGCATGACGTGGATGAAGCTGCCGGTGTTCACATGGACGGCGTTCTGCTCGAACGTGCTGATCATGGCGACATTCCCGATCCTGACCGTCGCGCTCGCGCTGCTCGGTCTCGACCGCTACCTCGGCATGCACTTCTTCACGAACGACGGCGGCGGCAACCCGATGGTGTATCTGAACCTGATCTGGGCTTGGGGACACCCCGAGGTCTACATTCTGATTCTGCCGGCTTTCGGCATTTATTCGGAAGTGGTCTCGACGTTCTCGAAGAAGCCGCTGTTCGGCTACAAGACGATGGTCTACGCGACGTGCTGCATCATGGTGCTGTCGTTCCTTGTGTGGCTGCACCACTTCTTCACCATGGGTTCGGGCGCCAACGTCAATGCCTTCTTCGGCATCATGACGATGATCATCTCCATCCCGACCGGCGTGAAGATCTTCAACTGGCTGTTCACGATGTACCGTGGCCGCATCCAGTTCACGACGCCGGTGTTGTGGACCATCGGCTTCATCATCACGTTCACGCTCGGCGGCATGACGGGCGTCATGCTGGCCATTCCCGGCGCGGACTTCGTGCTGCACAACAGCCTCTTCCTGATCGCGCACTTCCATAACGCTATCATCGGCGGCGTGGTGTTCGGCTACTTTGCCGGCGTGCAGTACTGGTGGCCGAAAGTGTTCGGCTTCAAGCTGGACGAAAAGCTCGGCCGCAACGCCTTCATTTGCTGGTTCGTGGGCTTCTTCGTGGCGTTCGTGCCCATCTACATCCTCGGCTTCATGGGCATGACGCGCCGTATCAACCATTACGACAACCCCGCATGGCAGCCGTATCTGATGGTCGCGGCTGCGGGCGTCGGCATCATCGCGTTGGGCGTGGCCTTCCAGGTCGCGCAGATCGTAGTCAGCGTGATTCGCCGCAACCAGCCGGCGTATCGCGATGTCACGGGCGACCCGTGGAACGGCCGCACGCTCGAATGGGCGATCAGCTCGCCGCCGCCGGTCTACAACTTCGCGCATATTCCAGCCGTGCGTGAACTCGACGAGTTCGCCCACATGAAGGAAACCGGCCGCAGCATGGCCGATCAGGGACCGTACCGCGCCATCCACATGCCGTCGAACACGAGCGCGGGTCTTGTCGTCGGCGTGTTCGCGCTGGTGCTCGGCTTTGCCGCCATTTGGCATATTTGGTGGATGGCTATCGTCGGTCTGGTCGGCATTGCCGCGACCGTCATCGGCTACAGCTTCCGTGCGAACGCTGGCTACATGATCCCCGCCGCGACCGTCAAGGCGACCGAAGAGCGGAACCGTCCGCCGAAGTCGCCTGCAAAGACCGGCGTCGCGCGCGACCTGGAACTGGAGGTGCTGTAAATGTCGCAATCGACACTATCCGCGCATCACGCGCATGACCATGAGCACGAACACTCGTCGCATTCCGTGTTCGGCTTCTGGGCCTACCTGATGACCGACTGCGTGCTGTTCGCCTCCCTTTTCGCGACCTTCGCGATGATGGGGCATCAGTTCGCGGGCGGCCCGACAGCAAAGGATCTCTTCAATCTCAACGATGTCGCGATCGAAACCGCGCTGCTGCTCACGAGCAGTCTGACGTTCGGCTTTGCGATGATTTTTGCGCAACGCAAGAAGACGGGTGCCGTGCTCGCGTGGCTCATCGTCACGTTTCTGCTGGGCGCGGGCTTCCTGTGGCTGGAACTGCACGAGTTCGCGCATCTGATCGCCGAAGGCGCCAGCCCTCAGCGCAGCGCGTTCTGGTCGTCGTTCTTCACGCTCGTCGGCACGCATGGTCTGCACGTCACCCTCGGCATGATCTGGCTGATCGTGCTTGCGGTCCAGATGGTCGCGAAGCCGGGCATGGGCGAACGCGAACTGCGCCGGCTCGCCTGTCTGAGCCTTTTCTGGCACTTCCTGGACATCGTCTGGATTTGCGTGTTCTCCTTCGTCTACCTTGCGAGCCTCGTCTAATGGCACATACGCATTCAACACATGGCGATATCCCGCATGTCAGCGTGCGTGGCTATCTGATCGGCTTCGTGCTGGCGGTCGTGCTGACCTTGGCGTCGTTCTGGCTCGTGATGTCGGGCACGTTCAGCGGCGAGCGCGCGATCACGGCGCTTGCAGTGCTGGCCGCCGTGCAGATGATCGTCCACGTGGTTTTCTTCCTGCACGTGAACGCATCGAAGGGGCAGCGCTGGCACGCCTTGTCGTTCGCCTATACGATTCTGATGTCACTCGTCGTTGTCGTCGGAACGGTATGGGTCATGCATAACGTCCACATGCTGATGATGGCGCGTTAAGCCCATCGGTCCTTCCCAAGGAACCGTATTGCTGCGTCAAAGCGGACCTGCCTCGCAGGTCCGCTTTTTTTTCGTCGGTGCGAATCCCTATTTTTAAGCGCGTGATGAATCTTGACAATTTGTTGCAGCCGCGTGAATATCTGTCCATAATTTGGTTTAACCATCCACAATATGGACAAGGAGACGCGAATGCCCGCGCCCAAGAATTCGGCGGATGCCCTCACGCCGTATCAATATCCCAATCCCAAGGAAGCGCAGAAGGAAATCGTCGTAAGTCACGCGATTCCAACCGACGAGCGCGAGTGGGTCCCGCAAGCCGAGAACGTCTGGTTTCGTCCGCTGTGCCTCAATGTGTCGACCGGTTACTGGATGAACCTGCTGCGCGTGCGCAAGTCGGGCGTGCTGTCGCGTCACCGTCATCCGCAAGCCGTGCACGGCATGGTGCTCAAGGGGCGCTGGCGTTATCTGGAGCATGACTGGATTGCAACAGAAGGCAGCTACGTGTTCGAGCCGCCCGGCGAAACGCACACGCTTTACGTGCCCGAAGACGTCGAGGA
Organism: Caballeronia sp. GAFFF2; assembly: GCF_023631485.1. Taxonomy (NCBI): domain Bacteria; kingdom Pseudomonadati; phylum Pseudomonadota; class Betaproteobacteria; order Burkholderiales; family Burkholderiaceae; genus Caballeronia; species Caballeronia sp. GAFFF2. Next base: position 319,330 of record NZ_JALQDA010000035.1, read on the forward strand.
AATGATCACCTACTTTCAGGTGAACGGCGTGATGTTCTATTGCGATCCGTACGGCAACTACACCGGTTATGAAGACGTGTTCACGAAGGTGGACATGTGCCGCAAGCATTACGAAGCCGTTGGACTGGGCGCGGATTTCGCCGATCAGTTCATTCGCTGAATAACGCTTGAAGCAACGGCTTGAAGCACGGTCTGAAGCAACGCAATTCCCGCAGCACCTTTCGCCAACCGAACCGAAGCATAAAAACAAGGCTTTCGGAGGAGACAACATGCAGAGTAAATCGCCGCGCCTGAAGCGCATACAGTGGGTCGCGCTCACGTTCCTGACGCTTGCCGGGATCGTGAACTATCTCGACCGCAGCACGCTTTCCATCGCGAATCATTCGGTCACACAGGAGCTGGGCCTGTCCGCATCGCAGATGGGCTTGCTGCTCTCAGCATTCTCGTTCGCGTACGCGTTTTCGCAGTTGCCCATCGGCGTGATGCTCGATCGCTTCGGCGCGCGCATCATGCTCGGGCTCGGCATGTTCGTGTGGTCGGTGGCGCAGTTGTTCGGCGGCCTCGTCACGACGCTGCATCAGTTTCTCGCGGCCCGCATCGCACTCGGTATCGGCGAGGCGCCTCAATTTCCGGCGGGCGCCAAGGTCGTCAGCGAATGGTTCGCGCAGCGCGAACGCGGCAAGCCGACCGGCATCTTCGTGACGTCGTCGACCATTGGCCCGGCGCTCGCTCCGCCCATTCTCACCGTGTTGCTGCTCAACTTCGGCTGGCGCAACATGTTCGTCATCATGGGCATACTCGGCATCATGGTGTCGGTGGGCTGGTATGTGGTGTATCGGAACCGCAAGGACATCACGCTCGATGCGCAGGAAGTCGCGCATCTGACCGAAGGCGAACCCGCACAGCGCGCCGAACGCAATATGACGTTCGCGGAATGGCGCGGTCTCTTCGGCAAGGCGACGACCTGGGGCATGATCTTCGGCTTCATGGGCGTGATCTACATGGTGTGGCTGTATCTCACGTGGCTGCCGGCGTATCTCGAACACGAGCGCCATCTGACGATTGCGAAGACCGGCTGGGTCGTGACCATCCCCTATCTTGCCGGCACGCTCGGCATGCTTTCGTCGGGCTTTATCGCCGATGGTCTGATGGCGCGCGGCGTTGCGCCCATTCGCAGCCGCAAGTGGCCGATCTGCTCGGGTCTCATCGGCGGCGCGCTCTTCACGGTGCCGGCCGCGTTCACACCGAATCTCACGCTCGCCATCGTGTATTTGTCGGCGGCAATGTTCTTCGTCAACATGGCGAGCGGCGCGGCGTGGGCGCTCGTCTCGGTCGCGGCTCCGCGTCATATGGTGGCCTCGCTCGGGAGCATCCAGAACTTCGGCGGTTACTTCGGCGGCTCGTTCGCGCCGTTCATTACCGGGCTCGTGGTCGACAAGACGCATTCGTTCGTCAACGCGTTCCTGATCAGCGCGGGCGTGGCGTTCGCCGCCGCGCTCGTGTACATGTTCGTCGTGCGCTCGCCGATTCAGGATTCCGAGGCGCAAGCCGCCGCCGTTCCCGTCGTCTGATCATTCAAGCTACTCATGACTTTTCAACCTGATCTGTACAAAGGCAAGACCGTCGTCGTGACGGGCGGCACGCAAGGTATCGGCGCGGGCATCGCGCAGGAATTCGCGACGCTTGGCGCGCGCGTCATCGCGGCGGGTATCGCGCCGACGGCAGCGCAGAAGGACGCGCTCGGCGCGGAAATTGAAGTCGCCGCGCTCGATGTCGCCGATGCCGCCAGCACCGCCGATCTTTTCGCGCGTCTCGATTCGCTCGACGTGCTCGTCAACTGCGCGGGCATGATCAAGCGTGGCGACGAGCACGACATCGAAACCTTCGAGCGCGTGATCGCCGTGAATCTCAACGGCACCATGCGGATGTGCTCGGCGGCGCGACCGTTACTCGCGAAAAGCCGGGGATCGATCGTCAACACGGCGTCGATGCTGACGTTCTTCGGCGGCGGTCTCGTGCCCGCGTACAGCGCGAGCAAGGGCGGCGTCGCGCAGTTGACGAAGTCGCTCGCGATTGCTTACGCGGCAGAAGGCATTCGCGTGAACGCGGTCGCGCCCGGCTGGATTGCCACGCCTCTTACGCAGGCGCTGCAGGAGGACGACGGCCGCTCGCAAGCCATTCTCGAGCGCACGCCCATGAAGCGCTGGGGCTTGCCGGAGGATGTCGCGCGCGTGGTGGCGTTTCTGGCGTCGCCGGCGGCGTCGTTCATGACGGGAACGGTCGTGCCGGTTGATGGCGGCTATTTGATCGCCTGACGCGCCAATCGACGGATCACGCGGCGTGCCGATATACTCGGCGCGCCGTCGCACTCAGGTTTCCAAAATGTCCGCAGCTTCCGACTCCTCTTCCTCCTCCTTCGACGCGGCGAAAGCCAACGGCACCGCCGCGTTCTCGAAGTTCATGGTGGTGCTGCAACTCATCGCCGATGCCGATGAACCGCCGACCGTCGCCAGCCTCACGGCGGGATCGGGTTATCCGCGTCCGACGGTGTATCGCATCGTCGGCGCGCTAATTGCCGAAGGGCTCGCGGTCGAGAGCGCACGTGGTGGAAGTTATGCGCTCGGCCCGCGTCTGATGTCGCTTGCGAGCCGAAGCTGGGAGCGCTCCGATCTGCGCATCGCCGCCACCGACGCGTTGCAGGCTCTGCGCGACAGTACGCAGGAAACCGTGCATCTCGCCGTGCGCAGCGGCGCGGAGATGGTGTATATCGAAAAGCTCGAAAGTCCTCATGCGGTGCGCATGGCTTCGCGCATCGGCACGCGTGTCACGCTCTATTCGAGTTCGGTGGGCAAGGCGTATCTGTCGACGCTCGGTCGTGCCGAGCGCGATGCGTTGTTGCAAGGCATGGCGTTCGAGCGCTTTACGTCGAATACGATTACCGAGCGTCGCGCGCTCGATGCGGAACTCGATGCCTGCCACGCGCGCGGCTATGCGGAAGACCGCGAGGAAAACGAAGCGCAGATTTTTTGTTACGGCAGCGCGATCGTCGGGGCGAACGGCACGACGCTCGGCTGCGTAAGCGTGAGCATTCCGCTGTTCAGAAAGAGCGCGACGCCTGTCGAAACTTATATCGAACCGCTCAAGGCCGCGTGCCGCAAGATCGGGGAGCGCATGAGTCCGGGTACGCGCTGACGCGCGCGCGTGCTCACCAGATGTACCGCGCGCCCAGCAAACCTTGATAGCTGCGATAATTGCCGTCGCCTTGCTGGTAGCCGAGGTTGCCCCACAGACGCCAGTTCCGCGCGAGTTGCGCCTGCGCGCCGACCTTTACTTCGAGGCGATTCCTCGGGCCGTCCTGCGACACCACGATCTGATTGAAGGCGATGGAATTGCCGCTCGTGTCGTGCCACCAGTTGACTTCCAGATACGGCAGCCAGCCTGGCGCCGCGGCCGATCCCGGCGCGTGAAAAACGCGCATGCCCACGCGCGTCGTCAGTGCATTGATATTGCCGCCATGGACGATCGTGCCCCCAGACTCCACGTGATCGTCGGCGGCATAGTTCGAATAGATGACTTGCGCTTGCGGCTCGATCAGCACCGGGCCGCTCGACGTCTGACCTACCGCGAACGCCCATCCGCCTTCGACCGATCCGCCCCACGTATGGCTCGCGTAGCTCTCGCCATTCAGTTGCGCGCCCTTGACCGTGTTGTCGAAGTGCGCATATTGCAGCCACGTATCCACGTAAGGTCCGACAGGCGAAAGCGCATTCGCGCGCCAGGTCGCGTAGACGCCGGCGCTCGCGCCGTTCACATTGCCTCGCGCGGTGGCGGGATTGTTACGTGCAGTGGCATCGGTCGTCGACGAACCATAACCCGCCATGATGCCCGCCTGCCAATGCTGCGCGTTCGACACGCGATGCAGCAAGTCGATGCCCGCCTGAAAGAGCGCGGTGTCGGTGGATTCGGCAAGCCGCCCGCCGGCCGCGTTGCCGTCGGTGTGCGCGGCGCGAGTGCGCACCCAGGCCGTCGATTCGTTGCCGCTCATGCCATCCACGGCGAAGGGATCGGGGAAGCCCGCGCGGTCGTGCAAGGTCATGACGAACATGTCGCGCGCCGCTGCCTGATTGCCAAGATAGCCGCCCGGCTCGGGTCGTGGCGCGGGTGTCGGTGTCGGCGACGGTCCGTCCGTCAAGGTTCGCAAATACCAGTTGCCATCGACGGGTGTACTCGCGCCGCCTTTGTACAGGTTGTATTCGTATGGACCCGCGACGACGCGGCCATCGAGCGTGAACTGGCCGTTCGACTGACCATCCACCTGAACGATGCGGATTCCGTTGCTCGTTATCGCCCCCGCGCCGCCTGCGTTCCGCACTTTCACGGCGGTCTGACCGGCACTGTCGCCATGCACGATCAGGCGATCTGTCGCGGAATCGTCGCTGCCCAGCGCCGTGCTCAACGTCAGCAATCCATTGTTGCCGATGTAGTTGCCCGCGACCGTCAACGTACTCGTGGGCGTCGGGCTGCTCATGCGGATTTCGCCGTTGTTCGTCAACGTTCCGCCGATACTGAACGCGCCAGCCGCGGCATTCGCGAAACCGGGCGCTGCATCCGCGACCGCGAGCAATCCGTTGTTCACCACCGCGCCGCCCACGCCGCCATAACCGCCGAATGTCGCGCCCTGCGCCACCGATACTTGCGGCGTGTTCGGCAATTGCGCGTTGTCGGTCAGGATGAGCGCGCCCGAATTCACTTGAGTGGTCCCGCTGTATGTCTGGCTGCCCGGCAGCAATAGCGCGCCAGAACCTTGCTGCGTCAACGCGCCGGTTCCGCTGATCGAGTGGCCATAGACGTAGCGATCGCTGCGATTGAACACCAGCGCGCCGTTGTTGAGATATCGCCCGCGACGCTGCCCGACGCGCCGCCCGTTCCGAGCTGTAGCACGCCCGCGTCAATGGTGGTCGGCGCCGTGTAAGTGTGGTCCGCGCTCAGAATCAACCGGCCGGCGCCGGTTTTCGTGAAGCCGCCCGAGCCGCTGATGACACCGTCGAACACGGTGTTCATACTGTAGTTTGCCGTGAGCGTTGCCGTGCCGAGCGAGACGTTGCCCGCGCCTGCGAGGCTCGTGACCTGCTGATTGAAACCGTTCAGATCGAATGTCGTGCCCGGCGACAACATCACGCGCGAACTCGGCGCGATGACATTCTCCGCTCCGGCTTGCAGCGTCCCGCCTTCGATCAGCGTCGCGCCGGTGTACGTGTTCGCCTTTGACAATTGCAACGTGCCCGCGCCTGCCTTGGTGAGCGTCTTGCCATCCCAGCCCGTCGTCTGATTGGCCGTCTCATTGGCGAGAACGACGTCCATGTCGAACGAATCGCCGGGTTGCACGAGCGTGAAGACGCCGTTCGCCGTCGCGGGCGTCGTCCCGTGCGCGGCATACCACGTGAGCCCGACGCCCACGTTGTAGTTCTGGGCGGTATAAGCGGACGAGAGCGTCAGGAAATCGACGGAACTGGCCGTGCCGCCGATGCGCGTCGATGCGAACGTTCCACTAAGCCCGCCGGGCGTGGTCGCGTGGATTTCCGTGAATGCGCCCGCTGCCAGTTGCGCGGCGCTCGTCGCGGGCGCTGCCGTGTAACCCGCGAGGTTGAAGATCGCGCCAGGACCGATCGATGCCGTGCTCGCCGAGATCACCGGTTCGGCAACCCCCGCGATGCTGGACAGTGTGCCGGTCATGGTGAAGGCGCGGCCGACTCCGAGCTGGCTGCGGCTCGACAGCGCGGTGGTCGCGCCGGACGCGGTCGTCCAGTCGGCCGCAGTCGTGAACGCGCCAGTTTGCAAAAGCCGTAATGTGCCGGCTTCGACGCTGACCGCGCCTTGCGTCGAACCGGAGGCGGCGAGATTCGCCGCGCCGACGCCCGTCTTCAAGAGCGCGCCTGAGCCGCTCAGTGTGTTGAGCATCAGGGCGTCGTTGGCGAAATCCAGTTGCAGAATGGCGTTATTCGTCACCGCGCCTGCGCCGAGTGCGGTCCCGGTTGCCGCGATCAGCTTGCCCGAAGCGATGGTCGTGCCGCCGCTATACGTGCTCGCGCCACTCAGGCTCAGGGTCGCCGGGCCGGTTTTCACCACGCTTCCGCTACCGCCGATCGTGCCGCTGAAAGCGGTATCGGCGAGATTGACGGCGGTGAGCGCCGCACCGCCGAGCGCGATTGCGCCCGCGCCGCTCAACTGGTTGATTTGCTGCGCGAAGCCGTTCATGTCGAGCGTGGCGCCGCTCGCGATGTTGACATTGCTGCTGGTCGCGAGCGAGTCCGTCACATCGGTTCTCAGCGTGCCGCCGTCGATCAGCGTGCCACCGGTGTGGATTAGCGGCGCCGATACGATCAACAGGCCCGGACCTGTCTTCGTCAAGGTGCGGCCGTCCCAGCCGCTCGCGAAGACACCGATCCGGTCCGCCAGCGGCACGTCGAGGTTGAAGGTACTCGCGGCATCGGCGAGAGTGAAGGTGCCGTTGGCGATAGCGGCCGGTGCGCGCCACGTCAGGCCGAAGCCAACGTTATAGTTCAGGCCATCGGGGCTTTTCGCGCCGGTGAGCGTCAGGTAATCGGCGGGGCCTTGCGTGCCCGAGAAGCCGACGCTGGCGAAATCGCCCGAGATCCCGCCTGTCGTCCGAATGATGTTGAATTGCGTGCTCGTAAGCGCGCTGGCCGTATTGGGCGCGTCGGCTCCGAAACCGCTCACGGTCAGCGCGCCCCTGAGCGTCGCCGTGCTGGCCGTGATGATCGGCTGCACCTTTCCTATGCCCACGTTCAGCGCCGAGCCTACTTCCTGCGTGAAGTTCGTGGCGATTTGCAGACTCGACTTGTCCGAGATGCTTGTCGTCCCACCGACGCGTGTGGTGTATACGCCGGCGTTGAAAGCACCCGGATGGTCGAAGCCGAGCGTGCCCGCTTCGACAACCACCGTGCCTTGGCTAGAGCCGGCTTTCGTCAGGTGAGTGGCGCCACTGCCAGCCTGAATAAGCGTGCCGTTGCCGACGATCTGCCCCGCGAATGTCGCCACGGTATTGCGATTGAAGCGCAGCATGCCGTTGTTCACGACGTCGCCGTCGAGCGAGCCGCCCGCGCTGCCAGTACCGATGGTGAGGGTGCCGCTGTTCTGCACCGTGCTTGCCCCGCCGTGCTGCGTGAGCGTGCCGCCGAGCGTCAGATCGCCGATCACGTTGAGCGCGTCCGGCGTCGTGCCACCTATCGCGATGTTGCCGGTCAGCGTCCAGACGCTCTTCACGCCCGAGGTGAGCTGGCTCAATCCCGGCCCGCGGCCCGTCGCGATGTTCCCGGACTGCACGGCCGAGCCGGTCAACGCGAGCGTGTTTCCCAATCCTTCGATGTCGAGGATATTGTTATTCGCGCCTTGCAGCGACGACCCCGTTCCCAGCGTCACGCGATTGTTCGAACCGACGAGAAGAATCGCCGCCGATCCCGCACTCGCGATTTTGCCGTTATTGACGAGTGTGCTGTCCTGTTGAAGTTGAACACCTGCGCCAACGGTGCTCTGGATGCTTCCGGTCGAGCTGTTCACGACCGACATTGGAAGCGTTCCGGTGTTGACCACGCCGGTCTGATAACCGGTTATCGATCCATCGTTGTTGATGACGACCGAGCCTGTCTCGACGAATATTCCGTCGCCATAGGTCGCATCGCCCACGCCGGAAGCAATCGATGCCTTAGCGTGATTGTTGATGATCACCGTTCCGGTCGAGCCGATATAGACGCCATTGGGCGTTTGCTTGATGGGCCCGGCGACCGCGCCATTGATCGTGCCGAAGTTGTCGAACGTCCCACCCGACGCGTCGATATACGCGACACCGTGACTGGTTCGTGCGCTTATGTCGCCACGGTTGATCAGATCGTTGGAATTCCCGCCGCCGTCGAAAAGCACGCCGAACGTATTGCCGAGCAGCGCGCCGCCCGCGTTATTGGTGAGCGTTGCGGGCACATAGAATTTGATCGCGGCCGCCTGGTTGTCGACCGCACTGACGATGACTCCCGCGTTGTTGAACGTGACAGGCGCGATGGCCGTGACATCGATTGCGTTCTCGGACTGCGTTGTGATAGTCGTGCCCGGAGGAACCACATAAGAGCTGTCATCCGATAAGACAGCGCCCGTCGTGCTCGACGCAACCTGTCCCGCTTGGGAGGGCGTCGCGAACCCAATCAGGGCGGCGGCCGCCAATGGACGCAGTCTCGTGTTGAACGATGCGCAATGACGTGTACGAGCGCGACGTGTTTTCATGCGAATCGGCCTCGCCCCGGTGCGTCGTATTCATTCCGGCGTTTGTTCAAGTAATACTTCGGCTTATCGTTACGAATCTCCGGTGCTTTACCGGGGTGTAAGCGACCCGTGTCATTCTAGGACACAGTTCCCGATAAAATTCTCGTTACCTAGGATCACTTATGAAATTAGCTTCGCTTATTTTGTTAACGATCGCAGACGTCTTACCGTTCGATGTCATGTTTGCCATGCATACTCGGAACGCCTGTAGATCGAATCACTCCGACCGTTTCGATGAAAAGCGACACCGTGCCGATGCGCGCGAGCCTGCGCATGACAGTCAGCGTGGCCCGCGCATCGCCACGCGAATTGCTTCGCTCACCGCTGCTCCGCACCCGCCCGCTGCGCGATAAGCCGGGGCAAACGCGGCAGCATATGCGGCCAATGAGTGGCTTCGTGCGCGAGCCGCGTCGCGAGACTATGGCAGCCGAACTGATCGCGCGCCAGCCGAGCGATGACCTTGCGCGCGATCTTCCACACGTCGATGTCGGGCGCAACGTCATGCGCCATGTGCTCGACCGCTTCCATCGTGCGCGACAGCAGCATCGCCCGCGAAGCGATGCGCCCGTGCGCCGCGCTGTACATGTGCTCGACGGGCGCCTTGCCGATGGCATCGAATAGATGTGCCACGCCCATACCATGCCGCGTGTGCTTCGTGGAGAAACGTTCCGCCTCGCGCCGATACGTGGCCTCGACACGTACTTCGTGATGGATGGAGTGCGTGTCCGGCCGTCCGTGCTCCAGATGCACGCGCGCAGCCGCCTTGTGATCGCCTTGCAATAGCGCATCCGACACGCCGACGATGAACTCGCGTTCGTGCGCGGCGAAAAACATCGTCGGATTGTCGGCTTCGAGGACGATCTGGCCGAATGTGTCGGTGTCGATGCTCACCCGTGCGCCGGCGGCATCGAGTCCGGCGTGATAGAGGCCCGCGCCGAGCGCCATTTCGAAGAACGCTTCGATGAGGGTCGCAATGAGATCGGCCTGATCCAGTCCGTGACGCGCGAGCGCTTGCGCGTCCGAAAGAGAAATGGTCGCGATGGAACGCGTGGTCAGAACGGCGTCGTTGCAAAAGTCCCAGAGCACTTCCGGCACGGCGAGCCGGTTATCGTCACGCAACCGGTAGCGCAAAAAGCTCTGGTCGGCGGCGCGCTGGCGTAGGTCGATCATTGCGTCGACGGTTTCGGTGACGCGACGCACCCATTCGGACGGATGCATGTCGCGCGCCTTGGCCGAACGGCGTTCCGCGAAACGCGCGGCGGCGAGCGCGAGATCGAGATCATCCGCGAGTTCCTGGCGTGCATCCGGACGCAGGAGCGTTACGCGCACCGCCATTTCGCCGATGCGCGCCGCATGCGTCTGCTCCGCGATGCCCGAGCGCAGCGGCGCGGCGCTCACCTGCGTCAGCGCAACACCTTGCGCGCGCAGAGCGGCGGCGGACACATCGCGGAACTGCGTGGCATCGTACGGCGTGAAAAGCCCGTCCATTTCAGTCAGCGCAACGCGCACCGCCGTTTCCGCCAGCGCGGGATGACGTGCGAGCGCGCCGGACGTCGCGTTCAGGACGCGCGGCAACTGGCGCAGCACGGGCAAGCTCGACGCGAGCGGCGCGGCACGCGCTCCATGTAGCGCGAAGAAGCGGGCGACACGCTGCATCGAGGCACCATCCTCGCTATGGTGACTTTCCCGTATGAATGCACGGCCTAGGCGCCAAAGGGTGGCGAGTCGTCGCATGGCAGAGTCGTGCTCGCTGAGTAAGGTCTAAGTTCGCAAACGTGCAATAGACATGCCTCGGTGCAGGCATTTGAAACGCGTTTTGTCTTCCATGTGTAACACGTTTCAGCCAGCCGTGCGTGTGCTTGGCTTTGTTGCTAGTCGCCTCGAAAGTCGACAGCCAGCTTCTTACCGTCCCGTTTTCCATGTGCTAATTTTATTTAGTACGAGGGATTCGCGAACCTCGTCGAACGCGTCGAACGCGTCGAAGCGACGACGACATCATGAGCAGTCCGTTGGTCGAAGCCGGATCGCGCATGTTTCACCCGCTCTTTCGACAATTCGCTCCGTTGCATCGAGCGATTCGGATACTCGGATGTGTCTCATTAGATTCTTAAGCCCGATCGAGTTTAATGACACTCATCCCAAGCAAACAAGGTCAGCGATGAAAGCCCCTCAAGTCACGGTAGATGCGCAAGGCAACACGATTGTTTCCCATTCGACACCTATCAGCGAGCACTGCAAGAGCCGCGTGCGTTTGCTTGCATCGCTGGTCGAGATGATTGCCGCGCCCGGTGCCTACGAGCAATTCGCAATGTTTTCGGACGTCATGCAGCGCGATCTTCTGCATCTCATGCACTCGCTTGCGGAAGAACAAATGCCGCTCGTCGAGGCGCTCGAAAAACACACGGCGCAGGTTTATTACGAGAAGGGCATGAATGCGGCGCTCGAGCATCGCAGTCGTCAGCAACAAGCGGAAATCGCTGAACCGCCGCCGGTCGAATCAACGGACTACCCGCACATTTCAATGCCGGCTTTCGAAGAAGTTCGGCATTAATAAGGCAGTGTTGTCCTGTTGCAAATGGAAGGATGGATCGTTGAAGCAGTTGAGGTGGCATCGGATGCAAACCGGTACTAGCATTTTGAAGCACCGGTCGCATCCGCAGTACGCGGTAGTCGAGTAGTGTCGGAAGTAAAGCAGCAGCAGTACGAGAAGTGAGCAGTAACTGTAGCAACGCAGTACCAGTAGCATCTGAAGCACCCGCAGTATCCGCCGTACGAGAAAGTGAAGCAGTATCAGAAGCAAAGCAGCACCCGTAGCAAAACGCAGTACGAGAAAGTCAGCAGTACCCGAGCCCCTGCCCTAAGCCAGCAGGGGCTTTTTTCATTTTCGCGTCCGTTTTCAGCGCACCGTTACTTTGTATTATTTTGTCGGCACATGCTGCACATAAATTTCGATACGGTATCGTAATCCCTGCTAGCAACACGTTAGCAATATAAAGAACGACGAAGCCGCGTACTTCATCGAAAAATCATGCTGAGAGGCACTTTTGAGCGCCAGCAATATCATTCCCATCCGCACAAAAGACAGAGGCGCCATGCAGAACCAGGCCGAACAACCAGTCGAGCAAGCCATGTATATCCTCGGGCAGATCGGTGCCGTAATCTGTCACGACCATGGGCCGCGTCCCAACACATCCATCCTCACCAAGATGGCCTCGCGTCCCGCCGAAGGTCTGTGGTTCGCGGTGGCGCGCATGGACGAATTGTGTCCGCCGCAACGCGGTTCGAGACGCACGCTGCTTCGCTGGAAGCACGAGGAAATCGGACGTCTGAGCCGTCTGTTACCGCATCCGCTACCGGCGGATGCCTGCGCCAAAACCCAGATGCCCTTCTGGGCCGGCTATTGTCAGTACTGGGAAGACGTGCTCAAGCAGCATGTGCAGCGCGACATCGACAGACTGAGCATCGAACTCGATGGATTGCAGCGCAAGAGCGCGAACCTGTGAGTCGCCGCGAGCCTCGACAGCGTCAGGTTGCGGCGCAGGGGCAACTCGGGCACACTCGCGCGCTCGCCCGCGGCAGTCGATCACCCTTGAGGAATGCTTCCTTGCCGTGCTCGAACGGCATGCCGCGTCGCACTGCATCGGCGTGCTCAGCCCGAGTTTCAAGGTAAAGGAACAAACGATGGATGAAGTAAAGGTCACGGTCGACAATGACGGGCATCCCGTCATCGGCCATTCGGAATCGATAGAACAGCGCTGCAACCATATCGCGCAGGCCATTGCTGCGCTCGCCGATAGCGTCGCGGCCGCCGACAGTTCCACACAGCGGTCGCTCATGGTGCTTTTGCGCACGCTCACGCACGAGCAACTCGCGCTGACCGCTGCGCTCGGCGACCACGCAGGCGAGTTTTCATCCGATGAAGCGAATCGCAGGACGTACCGCCGTGCCTTCAGAAAAGGGTATAGCGCGGGATTGCAGCGGACCTTGCCGGCGCGTCAGACCGAGACCGTGGAACGGCCGATCAAATCTTCGGGCATTGCAACGAAGCGCCTGCGGCAGGACGCTCTGCGCAACACGGTTCTGGAGCATTGAAGAGGCTCATGCCTGGCGCATCGAATAATACTCATGCAGCACGGCGATCAGCCGGTCGAGTTCGGTCGGCTTGACGAAGTATCCATTGAAGCCCTTCAGCCGCGCGCGCGTTTGATCTTCCAGGCTCGTGCGGCTCGTGTGCGCAATCAGCAGCATGGCGGGATCGGCAGCGCGGATGACTTCGGCGACTTCCCAGCCATCGCCGAGCGGCATCATCAGATCGAGCAGCACCACGCCAGGACGCCACTTGCGCACGGCCGTCACGGCATCGAGCCCGGTATGGGCGGCGCGCACCGTCAAATCGGCGTCCTCGAGCGCGAGACAAATGGCGCGTGTCGCGTTCATGTCGTCGTCGGCAATCAGCACGCGTGGTTCGCCGCTGTCGGCCGAGCGTTCGGGCATCTGCCACACGGCTTCATCGGTGAGACGGTCAAGTCGTTGCATGTCGTTGCCCTCAGGGAAGCAAGGACGAAAGCAACCCGCGTTCCCTGTTTTAAGCAATTGGCTGTCCTCAGGCAGCATATGGCTCACGGCGATTACACTCGGGGAATACCCGATGCTAATGACACGCGCCGTCAGGCGACACGTCGAGCGTTTTTTGCACCGCCGTGACGCCTTCGCTCCCGACATTGGCGCGTCGATGACGTCGCCGCACAACCCGAGGTTCACACGATGTTCGTCGTCTACTGGCTAAGCGGCACATTGAACGAGGCAACGCCCCAGGCCGAACACCGAAGGTTCGATCCCACCGCGCTCGCGGATGCGCTGCAATACGCCGAAGCACTTCGCCGCCGACAGGCGCAAGGCCAGGACATCGCGTTCGTTACTTTGTGCAGCGAGAATCCGCAGTCCGTTGGCAAAGCCGGAGTCGCCGATCCACCCGCCGATTACGCATGGAAGAAACGTCGACGCTAAGCCTTGCGCGTTACGAACGTGCGTCCTTCTGCGCCTGGGCCACGTTCGGATCGTCGTCCTGCCATCCGCCGCCCAGTGACTTATAGACCGCGATGAGATCGGTCGTCACATTCACCGTCGATTGCGCAAGCTGCTCACGGGTCTGCGCAAGCTGACGCTCCGCGTCGAGCACCGTAACGAATGCGGTGATGCCCTTGCGATAAGCATCGGTCGCGAGTTGCAGGCTGATCTGATTGGCATCGACAGTCCGCACGAGCGCCGCACGCCGGTCCTGCTCCGTGCGATACGAAATCAGCGCGTTATCCACGTCCTGCAACGCATTGAGCACGGTCTGCCGATAAGCCAGCCCCGCTTGCGCGGCCTCGGCCTTCGAAATGCGTATGTTGGCGCGCAGCGCCCCGCCTTCGAAGATCGGCAGCGAGATACTCGGCCCGACCGACCAGAACAGACTCGACCAGCGTGCAAGATAGTTCGCCTTCAACGCGCGCGTGCCGACCTGACCCGTCAGCGAGATATCCGGATACAACTGCGCGACGGCCACGCCCACTTCCGCGGTCGCGGCATGCAACTGCGCTTCGGCGCGACGGATGTCGGGGCGACGCCGCGCGAGCGTCGAGGGAAGCCCGATCGGCACCATCGGCGGAACGGGCGGCACGGCGCGCGCATCGGACAACTCGGCATCGAGCGTACCGGGCGGACTGCCTATCAGCACGGCGAGCCCATTCAGCGCCTGTGCGATTTGCGCGTCGAGCGTCGGCAGTTGCGCCTGCAGCGTGCCGACTTGCGCACTCGCGCTTTGCACGTCCTGCTGGCTCGTCAGGCCCACGCGCGCCTGCTCGCGCGTGAGATCGAGAATTTGCTGCTCCGCGTCGATCTCGGCGAGCGTGATTTGCTTGATGGACTGTGCGCCGCGCAACTGCGCATATGTGCGCGCCACTTCCGATTCGAGCGAGACGAGCGCGTCGTTGCGGCTTTCCATCTCTGCCTCGGCCTGCGCATTGGCGGATTCCACCGAACGTCGCACGCGCCCGAAGAGATCGAGTTCCCACGATGCATCGAAGCCATCTTGATAGATCGTCGCCGGCCCGGTGGCCGAATCGAGACCCTGACGCAGCGTCGCGCCTTGCGCGCCAAGCTGATCGATCTGGTTATAGACGCCTTGCGACTGGAGGATGCCCTTGAGCCCGAGTTGCTCGCGCATCACGCTGGCGCTCGCGTTGACCTGCGGCAAACCCTGCGCCGCTGCTGACACGCTCTGTTCGCGCGCCTGCGCTATCCGCAACACGGCTTGCTGCAAGTTCAGGTTGCCCGCCGCCGCGCGGTCGATCAGCGAGTCGAGCATCGGATCGTTGAACTGCTTCCACCAGCGCGGATCGGGATCGGCGGCAGTCTGCACGACCGATGGCGCATCCGCATGCGGCACGCGCGGATCGTTCTGCGGATTCTGCGAGCGCTGCGTGTCGCTCCAGACCTCGGGGACATCGGCGCTCGGCGCCTTGTAATCGGGTCCGACAGTACACGCGCTCGTCAGCAAGGCGAGCATCAGAATGGAAAGACGCGGCTTCATCTCAATGGCCTCCCGCACCGCCAGCAGCTTTCACCGGCGAGAAGAAAAACGTGAGCGGAATGAACATGAACGAAAAGATCGCGCATGCGGCGAAGACATCGAGATAGGCGAGGATCGTCGCTTGCGAAACGAGCGTCTTGTACATTTGACCCGTGGCGGCCGTCATCGCCTGCGACATGGTCTGGCCCGTGTCCATCAGCGTGCGCGCAATGCGCTGCACCGCGTCGTTGTACGGCTGGTTGAGCGGCGTCAGATGCTCGACCATATGCGCCATGTTCGCCTGCGTGCGCTCGCGGATCATCGCGGTCGCAAGCGAGATGCCGATGGAACCCGCCACGTTGCGAAACATGGTGAAGAGCGCGGAGGCGTCGTTGTTCATCGACTTCGGCAGCGAGAGATAGGCGAGCGTCGTCACCGGCACGAACAGAAAACCGATGGCGGCCGACTGCGCGCTGCGCATCATCGTCAACGTTCTATAGTCGATGTTCGGCACCAGTCGATGCGAGTAGAGCAGCGCGACGCCCATCAGAAAGAAGCCGAAGCCGACCAGGTAACGCGTCTGCACGTAGCTCATCAGCTTGCTGACGACTGGTATCAAAAACACGATCAGCAACGCGCCCGGCGACAGCACGAGACCGGCAAGCGTGGCCGTGTAACCGAGCTGCTGCTGCGCGAGTTGCGGTATCAGCACCGCGCTGCCGTACAGCACCGACGCGAAGCCGACGATGGCCGCCGACCCCAGCGCGAAGTTGCGGTCTTTGAGCACGCGCAGGTCGACCACGGGTCGCTTCGCGTACAACAGCCAGAATGTCGCGCCGACGATGCCGACCGCCGCCAGCACCGCGAACGTGATGATGAAGTTCGAATGGAACCAGTCGTCGTCCTCGCCGCGATCGAGAAACACTTGCAGACAGCCGAGTCCGAGCGCGATCAGGCCAATGCCCACGCCGTCGATACCCACGTCCTTGTGGCTCTGCTTCTTTTCCCACGGCGGATCTTCGACGAACTGCATGACCGCGATGGTCGTCAGCACGCCAACCGGCACGTTGAGCAGAAAGACCCAGCGCCAGGTGAAGTTGTCGGTGATCCAGCCGCCGAGCGTCGGCCCGAGAACGGGCGCCACGACGATCGCCACCGCCGAGATCGAAAACGCGCGGCCGCGCTGTTCGGGCGGGAAGGTATCGAGAATGATCGACTGCTGGCTCGGCTGCAAACCGCCGCCGAAAAAGCCCTGCAGAATGCGGAAGATGATGAGCTGCCCGAGATTCGTCGCGATGCCGCACAGAAACGAACACACGGTAAACGCCGCGATGCAGATCAGGAAGTAGCGCTTGCGCCCGAGGATCTTCGAGAAGTAGGCGGACAGCGGCAGCACGATGCCGTTCGCGACGAGATAGGACGTGAGCGTCCACGTGGCTTCATCGTAGCTCGCGGACATGGTGCCGGAGATGTGCGGCAGCGCGACGTTGACGATGGTCGTATCGAGCACTTCCATGAATGCCGCGAGCGTCACCACGACGGCGATCAGCCACGGGTTCGACTTCGGCTTCCAGTTGCTGTGATCGTGCGCGGCGGTATCACTCATGGCTCGGTTCTCAGTGCGTGAGCATCACGGTCGGCACGACCGACAGACCGAGCGGCAGCGACGTGCCCGGCTTCATGCCGTCGTCGATGACGATTTTCACGGGCACGCGCTGCACGATCTTCACGAAGTTGCCCGTGGCGTTCTCCGCCGGGAACGCGGAGAAACGCGAGCCGCTGCCGAGTTGAACGCTGTCGACGTGGCCGTGCAGATCGAGGCCCGGATAGGCATCGACTTCGAGCTTCACCTTGTCGCCGGGACGCATGCGGTCGAGTTGCGATTCCTTGAAGTTCGCCGTGACCCAGACGCGCGTGGTGACGAGCGTGAGAATCGACGTTCCAGCTTGCAGGAAGGTGCCGTATTGCACGTTGCGCCGCGTGATCCAGCCGTCGGCGGGCGCGCGCAATTCCGTGTACGAGAGATTCAGTTGCGCGGCTTCGACTTGCGCCTGTGCCTGACGCACTTGCTGACGCTTCTCTTCGACGGCCGCGATCACGGTGGCTATTTGTTGCGGCACGAGGCTCGCCGTGCGCACTTGCGCACGCGCTTGCGCGACGTTCGCCGCAGCGCTCTTTTGCTGCGCGGTCGCGGTATCGATGTTTTGCTGCGACGTCGCGCGGATATCGACTGATTGCTGACGCTGATACGCCGCGCTCGCCTGCGCGAGATTCGCCCGCGCGTTCTGCTCCTGCGCCTGTGCCTGCGCGAGCTGCGCCGGATACTGCACACGCGCCACTTCGAGCTGCGTTTCCTGCGCATGCAACTGCGCCTGGGCAAGCCCGAGCTGCGCGTTGGCTTGATCGAGTTGCGCCTGATAGTCGCGCGGATCGATCTTGATGAGCAGATCGTCCTTATGCACGAAGCGGTTGTCGTCGATGTTCATCGTCACGACATAGCCCGATACCTTCGGCGCGATGGTCACGGCGTCGCCATCCGTGTAGGCGTCGTCGGTGCTGATTTCGTTGCGCGTCATGAACCACCAGACGAAGGCGCCGATAGCCAGCACGACCACGACGACGCCAAGGATGATCAGGGGTTTCTTGCCAGGCCCCTTCTTATCGCCCTTATCGCCCTTATCGTCCTTACCGTCTTTACCGTCTTTACCGTCTTTACCGTCCTTGCTTTCCTTGCTGTCTTTTTCTTTCTCGCCTTCGTCGTCGCGCTTGCGGTCGTCGTCGCGGTCGTCGTCTTGGGCTTCGGAGTCGTGTTGATCTGGCATCGCCGCTCACTTGTCAGGTTGAAACCCGGACGATGCGCCGGGTGGAACCTCGGGTTCTGGACCTGCGGATGGACCACGCGCAATCGACGCCGCGTGTGCGGGGCGCCCGTGCGGAATCATCCGAGGGCAGGCAGCAAGCAAATCGTGTTCCGCGATGGCATTTGTCCGCTTGGCGCGAACGTGCGGGCGGGTTGGCATGAATTTGCGCTTGCCGCGTAAGTGCGACGGCCGGAAGCTTTTAAATGCGCGTTGTAGAAGTTTCCACGCCGCTCATTCGCTCCTAACTCTGTGCGCCGATCATGCGTTTCATCGAATCGAAACTCTGCAACGGAGGCCATCATGTACAAGCACATTCTCGTCGCGGTCAGCACGAGCCTCAGCGAAAGCGCCCTGACCACTGCCATCTCGCGCGCCCGCGACTGCAACGCGCGCCTCACCGCGCTGCATGTGGTCGATCAGACGCCGTGGTGGGCCGTCGTCACCGCCGAGTGCAATTTCGCGGAGACCGCCGCGGTCATCGACGATCACGCGCGCGCTGTCACGCGCTATAGCGCCCGGATGATCGAGCGCGCGGGCATCGATGGCGTCGCGCGTAGCATCACGCTGCCGCCGCATGGCGTGAGCATCGGCGAGGCAATTGTCGATGTTGCAAGCGAGATCGGCGCGGACCTGATCGTTTTAGGCGGCGAAGCGGAAACCGGCTGGAGATTTGGCGAAGCGCGCATGCGCGACGTGATCTGCACGCATACGGCATGCGACGTTCTGATTGCATCGCATGGCGTGGGGCACGTGTTCGATACGGGCGAAATGCAGGCGATCGAAGCGCGCTTCACACAAGCTCACAGCGCCCCGCGCAACAACGCCGCAAGCTGAACGATGCCCATTGAAATCTGCTTTTCGCGCTTTGCATCGAGTCTTCCGATGGGCACGCTCGTCGATACCGCCACGCGCTTGCCCGCCGGCGTCATGCCGACATAAGCCGCGAAACACGCAAGCCCTTCCGTCACTTCCTCGCGTTCGAGCGCGAGACCGCTCGTGCGAATAGACGCGAGCTCGCGCAACAGCGCCGCGCGCCGCGTGATGGTGCGCGGCGTTACCGCTTCGAGACGCTCGGGCAGGCGTTCGCTGATGGCATCGTCTGTGAGACCGGCCAGCAGCGCCTTGCCGAGCGCGCAGCAATGCGCGGGCAGCCGCGAACCGAGATCCGATACGAGCCGCACCGGCCGATGCGCGTCCTCGCGCGCGACATACACGACCTGCACGCCATCCAGCACGGCAAGCTGCACGACCTCGTTATGCGTGTTGATGAACGCGCCCGCGCCCTCGCGAAACGCCGCCTGCAGCTTGTCGTGACGCACGTACGCGTTGCCGAGCTCGAACAGGCCGACGCCGACCACGTAGCCATCGTCGCGCTTCTCGATCCACTGCATGCGCGCAAGCGTCTCCAGCAGCAAATAGAGCGTGCTGCGCGACAACCCGGTGGTTTCGGCGAGCGTGGCGGCGCGCACGGGCTTGGCGGCGTCGGCGAGCGTCTGAAGAATGCCGCTCGCGCGGCGCAGCGCGGGCACGTCGTAGGCTTTATCCATGTCGATGGTCGCGGTTCATACTGACCGGAAGCGAGATTGAGACCGCGCATATTCCAACAGGTTGGATAAACATGCAACCCAATGGACACTAACGCACCTGCGGGCTACGATCGTTTTCCCTTTTCCCGTGCACGGTGATCCCACTCATGCAGCCCGTTTCCCTTTCCGCGTATTTGCCCGAAGACTTTGCCGATGCCTTGCTGATCGGCCGCGTATGGCGTCCCGCGCCGGTGAACGGCCCGGCGGTCGTTGCCGTGCGCCGGGGCGAAGTGTTCGACATCACGCGCGCCGCGCCGACCACAGCCGATCTCTTCGACAATCCCGACGCCGTGAACATCGCGCGCACGGCTGAAGGCGAACGCCTCGGCACCGTGGAAGATTTGCTGCAAGCCACGCTCGATGCCGCAACCGACAGTCCACGCCTGCTCGCGCCCTGCGACGTGCAGGCGGTGAAGGCGTGCGGCGTCACCTTTGCGGTGAGCTTGCTGGAACGCGTGATCGAGGAACAGGCGGGCGGCGATGCGACGAAGGCGAAGGAAGTTCGCGAGACCATCAACAAGTTGATCGGCGCGGATCTTTCGAAGATCAAGCCCGGTTCGGAGAGCGCGGCCAAGTTGAAGGCGGAGTTGGAGCGGCGCGGCGCGTGGTCGCAATACATGGAAGTGGGCATTGGGCCGGACGCGGAAGTGTTTTCGAAGTCGCAGCCGATGTCGTCGGTGGGCTTTGGCGCGGACGTGGGGCTTTATCCGACATCGCAATGGAACAACCCGGAGCCGGAGATCGTGCTGGCGGTGAACGCGCGCGGAGAGATCGTTGGCGCCACGCTTGGCAACGACGTGAATCTGCGCGATATCGAAGGCCGTAGCGCGTTGTTGCTCGGCAAGGCGAAGGACAATAACGCTTCGTGCGCGATCGGCCCGTTCGTGCGCCTGTTCGACGAGCGCTTCACGTTGGACACGGTGCGCGGCACGACTTTGTCGCTGCGCATCGAAGGCGCGGACGACGATTTCGTGCTCGAAGGCGTGAGCCATATGAGCGAGATCAGCCGCGATCCCGCCGACCTCGTCAAGCAGACGCATGGCGCGCATCACCAATACCCGGACGGCTTCATGCTGTTCCTCGGGACGATGTTTTCGCCGATCAAGGACCGCGACACGCCGGGCGGCGGCTTTACGCATCATCTCGGCGACGTGGTGACGATTGCCACGCCGAGTCTGGGCGCACTCGTGAACACGGTGCAGCTTTCGACGGAAGTCGAGCCCTGGACGTTTGGGGTGCGCGCGTTGTATCGGAGTCTGGCGGCGCGTGGGTTGTTGGGCGGGGCGGCGGGTTGAGCGTTAGAGGATCGCCTGAACTTCAGCCTGCGCGCATGGCCCATCTGGCGACGCGCAGGTCATCGAGCGACAGCAGGCATTACGATCACGCGCCCAGCCTCGGCAGGCGCTTCATCCCCTTCGCCACCACCTGCACCGGCGTCTCCATGTACGGCGACAAATCCCGCTGTCGCCGTTTCTCCAGTAGCGCCTTCACGGCGACATCCACGCCGAATACCGCCTGACGCGCACCGAACTGCTCGACCGTCGCAAGCAGGCGCCCGTCTTCCAGCATCGGTTGCACGGCGTCGATGTTGTTATAGCCCGTGACCAGCACGCGGCCTTTTTTCCCGGCGATGCGAATGGCATCGATCGCGCCCATCGCGAGGGTATCGTTCGCGCACAACATGCCGCGCAAGGTCGGGCGCGTGTAGAGCATCTGCAGCGCAATGGACTTGCCGCTCGCGAGACTCCAGTCGCCCGCGTCGGCGGCCGCGACGCGCACGTTCGCCGCGTTCATCGCATCCCTGAAGCCGATGGCGCGCTGCTGCGCGTTGCGGTCGTTCGCCGGTCCTCCGATGATGCCGACTTCATCGCCTGCTTTCAGCTTCGAGCCGAGATAATTGCCGACGAGCCGCGCGCCCCGGCGGCTGTCCGGACCAACGAAGGGAATGGTGAACGCCGGGTCGTCGGCGTCGTCGTCGAATGCGTTGTCGATGGCGATCACGATGATGCCCGCGCGTATCGCCTTCGTGGCCGAGGGAAGCAGCGCTTTCGAGTCCGTCGGCGCGATCACGATGGCCTGGACCTTCGCATCGATCAAAGACTCGACGATTTGAATTTGCGCGGCGACGTCGTTGTCGCCCTGCGTGCCGCGCGCGATCAGATCCAGTTGCGACGCGAAATGGCGCTGGTAGTTGTTTGCGCCGTCGATCATGGACACGACGAAAGGATCGTTCACCGACTTCATCACGAGCGCGATGGTAGCGCGGCCATCGGCGGCGCGCGCATCGCGAACACGTACCAGGCCGCTCGCGCTCAGGGCGCACGCGGCAAGCAGACGGCGGCGGGCAAGGCTCGGCATCGGAATGGAGGGCGTTAGGGTCGCCCCATTGTAGCCGCAGGCGGGGAAGACGCTTGCCGAAACGCAGCGAACTACCGCGTGGCGACGTTCGACGGATGGATTGCGTTGAGCGGAGTGATGACGCGCACGGCCAGCGAACTATTGCGTGATCGCTCCCACTGCGTGAGGTGCGTTGAGCGGAGTAGCGCCGCAGGCGTCCAGCGAACTACCGCGTGATCTCGACCGAGAGCGTGTCTCGCGTCGAGCTAAACGGAAACTGCAAGCGCGTACCGCGCCGATTGCGCGCTGTCCGATGTCCGCCACCAACCCTTCGCGCGCTTGCTCCACGCAATCGCTACGAACGCCGTGCACAGCGCTTCCATGCCCGTGGCGTCTTCATCGTCGAAGCGGCCGGGAATCGGGCTATCCACATCCCATACGCCGATCAGAGCGCCAGCGGCATCGACGAGCGGCACGACGATCTCCGAACGCGACGCCGAGTCGCACGCGATATGACCCGGAAACGCCTCGACATCCGGCACGACTTGCGTGCGCCGGTCGCGTGCCGCCGTGCCGCACACGCCGCGTCCAAGCGCAATTCGCACGCACGCCGGCTTGCCTTGAAACGGCCCGACGACGAGCTCGGCGCCGTCGAAAAGATAAAAGGCCGCCCAATTCAAATCAGGCAGCGAGTGAAAAACCAGCGCCGAAAAGTTAGCCGCGTTGGCGATGAAATCGCTTTCGTCCGCCAGCAGCGAGCGCACCTGTTGAAGCAGATCGTCGTACTGGGCAGTTTTACTCGCGTGGGCCGACTGAGAGATCGAAAACATGATGGCGCAACCGCAATGTCGAAAAGTGTCGCCGACGATAGCACAACGCTCATCGCCACGCAGGCAAAGGCACGGACGCCCGAAACTTGGAACTGAAGGGTCTATCGCCTAGTGTGAAAGGCGCACATTCGTCGGGAGCGTTGCTTGCATCGCATGCCACGGATGGTTTTCATTCGCTGCTTAAAAGCAGGCTTGGGGAATTCCCTCACTTTACAAGAACGCGCCGCCGTCTTTAAATAAATCAACTTGATTTAATTAATGCCCCGCATGAGGGCGATACGAGACAACGAGCGGCGCTTCGTGCGCTGACTCGACAGGAGACAGGCGCGTGAAACCAGCAAGCGGCAGAGGCAGCAACTCCGCGAACGTCCGGCGCTACAACGAACGCCTGCTGTTGCAAGCGCTGCGGCGCACCGAGCCCGCATCGAAGGCCGATCTCGCGCGTCACGCGAATCTGACGAGCACAGCGGTTGGTAGCATCATCGAATCGCTCGGCAAGGCCGGGCTTATCGAGTACACCGGACGCCGGATCGAAGGCCAGCGCGGTCAGCCGGCCGCGCTGATCCGGCTCGATCCGCGCGGCGCGTTCGGTATCGGCGTGCGGCTGGACCGCACCGGCATCGAGACGGTGCTCGTCAATTTCGCGGGCGACGTGCTCGGGCGCAGCGCCATCGACATGGTGCTGCCGCATCCGTCGGTCGTGCTCGAAATCGTGCGGCGCGATGTCGAACAGATGCTCGCGCTGCTTAGCGCGTCCGAACGTGAACGGCTCGCGGGCATCGGCATCGCGCAGCCGTTCAATCTCGGCAGCTGGCTGCGCGAACTCGGCCTGCCCGCCGAAAACTTCCGCGCCTGGGACGAAACCGATTTCCCCGACGCCCTCTCGCGCGCGCTCAACCTGCCCGTCTTCAGCGAAAACGACGGCAACGCCGCCGCCACCGCCGAACTGTTCTACGGTCACGGCCGCACGTGCGACGACTTCATCTACCTGTTCCTGGGCTCGGCGATCGGCGGCGGCATTGCCATCGACGGCGATTGTCTGCGCGGCGCATCCGGCAACGCGGGCGATATCGGCGTGATTCCCGTGCCGCCAAGCCGCCTGCCCTCCGCCCCGCAACCCGCTGGGCAGTGGGACATTTTGCTGTCGCGCGCCTCGCTCAATGCGCTCGTGCGGCATCTGCACTACAGCGGCGCGGCGGCGGACAACCGCGTCGACTTGCAGGCGTGCATCGAACAACGCCTGCCCGCCGTCGACGAATGGATCGAGGACTGCATCGAAGCCCTCGCGCCCGCGTTGCGCGCAACCTTGTGCGTGCTCGACGTGCCGATGGTCGTGATCGATTCCGACATCGACGGCGGCCTGCTCGACCGGCTCGTTGCACGCCTCCGGACCACGATGACCGCCAACGCGCCCGAGGCACGCGGCACGCCCGCGCTCGTGCGCGGCACCTTCGGCCCGGATGCGGGCGCGATCGGCGCCGCCACGTTGCCCATGTTCTACAACTTCTCCCCGCGCGCCGGCTTTCGCCACGCGGGCATCAAAACGCAAGAGGTGAACCATGCCGCATGACACCGCGGACCCACGTACGCCGCTTCTGGAAATGCGCGGCATCAGCAAGACGTTTCCGGGCGTGCGCGCGCTGAACGACGTGCGTCTTTCGGTCTTTCCAGGCGAAGTGCATTCGCTGATGGGCGAAAACGGCGCGGGCAAATCCACGCTCATGAAAATCCTGTCGGGCGCATATCAGGCCGATGCAGGCGGGCAGATTCTCATCGATGGCAAGCCGGTCGTCATCGACGGTCCGCTCGCGGCGCGTGCGCTCGGCGTCGCCGTGATTTATCAGGAACTGAGTCTCGCGCCCAATCTCTCGGTGGCCGAGAACATCTACGCGGGCCGCGAACTGCGCAAGGGCCGAGGTCCGTGGGCCGTCGTGGATCGCGCCGGCATGGAGCGCGGCTGCGTGGACGTATTGAAGCGGCTGGGCGCGTCGTTCAAGCCGCACACGCTCGTCGGCGATCTTTCCATCGCGGAACGGCAGCTCGTGGAAATCGCGCGCGCCGTGCACGCCCACGCGCGCATCCTCGTGATGGACGAGCCGACCACGCCGCTCTCATCGCGCGAAACGGACCGGCTGTTCGAGCTCGTGCGCACATTGCGCGCGGAAGGCATTGCGATCATCTACATCAGCCATCGCATGGCGGAGATTTACGAGCTGTCGGATCGCGTTTCCGTGCTGCGCGACGGCAGCTACGTCGGCACGCTGAAGCGCGACGAACTCTCCGCCGAGAGCCTCGTGAAGATGATGGTGGGCCGCGACATCTCCGGCTTCTACAAGAAGGAACACGCGCCTTACGATCCCGGCAAGATCGTGCTGTCGGTGCGCGATATCGCCGACGACCGCCGCGTGCGCGGCTGCAGTCTCGAACTGCACGCGGGCGAAGTGCTCGGCATCGCGGGACTCGTCGGCGCGGGACGCACGGAACTCGCGCGCCTCATCTTCGGCGCGGAAGAACGCACGCGCGGCGACATCCTGATGCACGGCAAGCCGCTCAAGGTGCGCACGCCGCGCGATGCCATCGACGCCGGCCTCGTCTATCTCACCGAAGACCGCAAGGGTCAGGGCTTGTTTCTCGACATGAGCGTGCGCGACAACATCAACGTCGCGGTCGCGGGACGCGATTCCAAGATGGGCGTGATGGACATCGCGCACGGCAACAACCGCGCGCGCGAGGCAATCGCCGCGCTCACCATCCGCGTGCCGAACATGCGGGTGAACGCGGGCGCGTTATCGGGCGGCAATCAGCAGAAGGTGCTGCTATCGCGTCTGCTCGAAACGCGGCCGCACGTGCTGATCCTCGATGAACCGACGCGCGGTGTCGACATCGGCGCGAAGTCGGAGATTTATCGAATCATCAACGAACTGGCGCGCTCGGGCGTCGGCCTCATCGTCATTTCGAGCGAGTTGCCGGAAGTGATCGGCGTGGCCGACCGCGTGCTCGTCATGCGCGAAGGCCTGATAGCGGGCGAACTCGGCGGACATTCCGGCAAGCCGATTTCGCAGGAAGGGATCATCGAACTGGCGACGGGCTCGAAGGTCAAGCTCGATCAGGCCGCATAAAAGCACATTGGAGAGAGACATGGCTAACACCACCAAGCAGGACAACGTCGGGCCAGGCGCGGCGGAACGGCAGACGCGCATCGAACATCGCGAGCGCATGCAGGTCCTGATGCGCACCGCCGGCATGTTGCCGGTGCTGATTCTGCTGTGCATCGGCTTCGGCATCGTCACCGACGGCTTCTTCAGCCTGCAGAACATGTCGATCGTCACGCAGCAGGCGTCGATCAACATCGTGCTCGCGGCGGGCATGACCTTCGTCATTCTCACGGGCGGCATCGACTTGTCGGTCGGCTCGATCCTGTCCGCGGCGGCCGTCACCGCGCTGCTCGCGTCGAACCTGCCGCATCTAGGCTGGCTCGGCATTCCGGCCGCGCTTGCCGTCGGTCTCGGCTTCGGCGTGGTCAACGGGCTGCTGATCTCGCTGCTCAAACTGCCGCCGTTCATCGTGACGCTCGGTTCGCTCACGGCGGTGCGCGGCATTGCGCGGCTCATCGGTAACGATACGACCATCTTCAACCCGCAGCTGTCGTTCGCGTTCATCGGCAACGACACGGTGCTCGGCGTGCCGTGGCTCGTGATCATCGCGCTCGCGGTCGTCGCCATTTCGTGGTTCATTCTGCGCCGCACGGTGCTCGGCCTGCGCATCTATTCGGTCGGCGGCAATCCGGAGGCGGCGCGGCTCTCGGGTATCAAGGTGTGGGGCATCCAGCTTTTCGTCTACGCGATGTCGGGACTGCTCGCCGGTCTCGGCGCGGTGATGTCGGCGGCGCGGCTCTATGCGGCGAACGGTCTGCAACTCGGCCAATCGTATGAACTCGATGCCATCGCCGCGGTCATTCTCGGCGGCACGAGTTTCGTGGGCGGCGTGGGGTCGATCGTCGGGACGCTGGTCGGGGCGCTGATCATCGCCGTGCTGTCGAATGGACTCGTGCTGCTCGGCGTGTCGGATATCTGGCAGTACATCATAAAGGGGCTCGTCATCATCGGCGCGGTGGCGCTCGACCGTTACCGTCAGCGCGGTTCGGCCCGAACCTGAAGTTTCGCTTTGAAAACACCGGGCGCATGCAGGTCCGCCTGCGCCCGTCCAACTCGAATGGACCCACTGGAGACAACAACATGCGCAAACACAACAAGCTTTTCGCCAGCGTCGCACTCGCAGTCGGTTTTTGCGCGGCGCTGCCCGCCGCGCAGGCCGCCGACAAGCAACTGAAGTCGGTCGGCATCACGGTCGGCTCGCTCGGCAATCCGTACTTCGTGACCATCTCGCGCGGCGCGGAAGCCAAGGCCAAGCAGATCAATCCGAACGTCAAGGTCACGGCGGTATCGTCGGATTACGACATGAACAAGCAGTTCACGCAGATCGACAATTTCATCTCCGCGCACGTCGACATGATCCTGCTCAACGCGGTCGATCCGAAGGCGATCGAACCCGCCGTGAAGAAGGCGAAGGCGGCGGGCATCGTGGTGGTCGCGGTCGACGTGGCCGCTGCCGGAACGGACGCCACCGTGCAGACCAACAACGTGCAGGCGGGCGAACTCGCATGCGATTTCCTCGCGAAGAAGCTCAACGGCAAGGGCAACGTGGTGATCGAGAACGGGCCGCAGGTTTCGGCCGTGACGGATCGCGTGAAGGGTTGCAAGGCGGAACTGGCGAAGAATCCGGGCATCAAGGTGCTATCCGACGACCAGGACGCGAAAGGTTCGCGCGAAGGCGGCATGAACGCGATGCAAGGTTATCTCACGCGGTTTCCGAAGCTCGACGGCCTCTTCGCGATCAACGATCCGCAAGCCATCGGCAGCGATCTCGCGGCGAAGCAACTGCGTCGCAACAATATCGTGATCACGTCGGTGGATGGCGCGCCGGATATCGAAAACGCGCTCAAGACCGATACGCAGATTCAGGCTTCCGCGAGTCAGGACCCGTGGTCGATGGCGCAGCAGGCGGTGAGCGTCGGTTATGACTTGATGAACGGCAAGAAGCCGAGCAGCACGATGATCCTCATGCCGTCGACGCTCGTCACGCGCGAAAACGTGGCGAATTACAAGGGCTGGTCGTCGCCGCGTTGAGGTTCGACGTGACGTAGGCGCGAAAGAAGGCGGCGAATGCGTCGCCTTCTTTTTTTGGGTCGACCTTGGGCTCGCTCATCTGATCGGCAACACGCGCAGCGCGCTCGTCTTGCCCGACGACGCACCCGCGCGATCCACCGCGATCAGCCGCTTGCGCGCGACATCGACGGCCACGCCGCGAGGCGCGTCGAAGTCGCTGGCGATGACCGCCGCCGTACCGCGCTTCGACACACTGCACAACGCGTGCGCGCCGCATTTCGTGTAGAGCGTGCCATCGGGCGATGCGGCCATGAGATCGGGCGCATCGACGGTGGCGAACACATTGGTGGCCTGCACCGGGCCGCCCGCCGTGCGCGCGTCCTGCAGATCGACCTTGAAGATGCGGTTCGCCGCCTGATCGCTGATGAACAGCGTGTCGCCGACGACCGCGAGGCCCACCGGCTTCTTCAGGCCGATGACGAGATCGCGCTCGGTCACGCTGCCCGGCGTCGCGCCGCGCGTGATCAGGCTAACGCCGCCCATCGACGGCGCATCGCCTTCCTTGCCGAACCAGCTCGACAAAAACGTGCCGCTGTCCAGGACGACGAGCCCGAGGCGGCGTCGCGACGGGTTTGCATCGGCGGCAAGTGCGACTTGTCCGCTCGCGGCGATGTCGAACACCGCGCTGTTCTTGCCGAAGCCGAAGCGCTCGACGAGCAGATGTCCATTCGGCGCAAACGCAATCTGACTGAGCGCGCCGCGCTCGCCTTCCTGCGCGGGAATGCGCGCGTAGAGCGAAAAGTCGGGCGATGCATCGTCGAGATTCGAGGTCATCACGATGCTGTTGGTCTTGTCGTCGGTGACGAACACCGCGCCATCCGACGCGCGCACCGCGACGCCGTTCGGCGAGCCGGAAAGCGGGACCGTCTGCGGCGCGCTGACCGAGCCTCCGCCCGAAGTGCATGCGGCGGTGACGAACGCCAAAATCGCGATCCACGCAGGACGACGGCTCATGAAGGCTCTCCTGTAGGCCGGAAACGATAGTTGTGAATAATGCCGCATCCATGATCATCATGCCGCGAAAGGCATGGCATCGTACAATCTGCCGTAATATATTCAGCGATACATCGCATCCGCCCGGTCATCGCCATGAATCACGCGCATTCGCTCAGCCTTTCACCTGTCGTTCAGATTGGCGGCGCGGTCGAACGTCCGCTCGTGCTCGATGTCGCCGCCTTGCGCGAGTTTGCGAGCGCGAGCATCGATCCCTTCGATCTCGTCTGCTTTTCGACCGGCCGTTATATTCGACCAGTGGAACGATATCAGGGCGTGCAGTTGCGCGTGCTGCTCGACGCCGCTGGCGTGCGCCGTCCCGGCAGCACGGATTTCAAGCGCACCGTGTTTCTCGCGCATGCGCACGATGGCTATGCGGTGACGTTTTCCTGGCATGAGCTTTTCAACACGCCCGTGGGCGAGCAAGTGATCGTGGCGTATGCGTGTGCGGATCGCGAACTCGGCGTCGAAGATGGCCTGCCGGTGCTGGTGTCCGGCGCGGATACGGTGCACGCGCCGCGCCACCTGAAGCGGCTGGTACGCGTGGATGCCCACGTGCTCGGCAGCGGCCACTCGCCATGAACGTGAACGCGGCGGCGCGCGCCCTTCTCGCTCGCGCGGCCCATGCAGCCGTGCCCGATACGGTGTTGTTCGCGCGGTTGATCGGCGCGCGCATGGAAGCCGGCGATGTATCGCTGCTCGGCCTTAACAAGCCGGAACTCGATGCCCTGACCACGCGCCATTTCACGCAGACGATCGACGGCGATCATACGCCGCCGTGGACGCCGCACCGCGTCTTCGTACACGATCTTCATGCGCTTCTGATGCGCCATGACGTGACGCTGACACATTCTCCCGACGACGCGCATTGTCTCGCGATGATCATCGCCACGGCGTGCCTGCGTCCCGACCATTTATGGCGCGATCTCGGACTCGATGGCCGCGCCGATGTCAGCGCCATGCTCGAACGCCATTACCCCGCGCTCGCCGCGCTCGCCGCGCTCGCCGCGCGCAACGTCGACGAAATGCGCTGGAAGAAGTTCCTCGCGTACGAGGTGGCGAGCGCAAACGGCGTTGCGCCGACCTGCGCGCCGGGCTGTCCGGGTTGCGAGGATTACCGCTTCTGCTATCCGTTTCGCCAGTAGCGTTCGGAGGGTCTCGTTCGTGTATTCTCTCGGGCATGGCCACATCCCTCAAAACGAAACCTGCGGCGACGGCCCAAGAAGCCGTCGAAGTGCGCTTTCGCATGCGCATCCGCAAAGGTGAAGCAATCGCGCTCGGGCCGGGCAAAGTGGTGCTTCTCGAAGCCGTGCGCGAACACGGTTCGATCTCGGCGGCGGCGCGTAGTCTCGGCATGTCGTATCGGCGCGCGTGGCTGCTCATCGACGAATTGAACCGCTCGCTGAAGTCGCCCGCGACCGTCTCGGAGCAAGGCGGCCAGAGCGGCGGCGGCTGCGTGTTGACGCCCGTGGGCGAACGCATCGTGCAGCTTTACCGCGATATCGAAACCGAAGCGCACGCCGCGTGCGCCGGACACATCGGCGCACTGACGAAGCTCCTCAAGTCCTAACCGTGGCGCAGGCAGAACGCCGAACGCGGCGGCGCGCTCGTGCGGGTCACGCGCTCGTCGACATCCAGCCGCGCGACGAATTCCACGAAACTCGCCACGCTCGCCGTGCGCAACGGCGCGTAGTCCACGCCGTGACGGTCGCAGACGCGCTTCAACGTGTTCATCGAATCATGGTCGATGCAGTCCACCGGAAACAGCACCACGTCCGCGTTCGGCAGCGCGGCGGCGAGCAATCCCTTGCGATCCTCGATACCGCCATCGTGCACGGTGAGCGCGCCGCCTGCCGTTTCGACGAGCGACTTCAACACGGCGTTCGAGTTCGGTCTGCCGCCCACATAGACGATGCGTTTGCCGTTCACCCAGTCGAAGGCGCGCTGACGCGTGTCGGACGCTTCGGCGTTATCGAGCGTCGCGCGTTCCAGCGCCGCGCATTCCGCCTGCACGACTTTCAATAGCGCTTGTGCCTCGGCGAGCCGCGCGCGCAGCGTCTCGGCTTCGCCCTCTTCCTGCTGCGCGCGCCGTTCCGCGGCTTCGCGACGGCTCGTATGCAGCGCGAGACGGCGCTCGCCTTCCTCGGCCTTTTCGCGCAGGCGTCGCACTTCTTCCTCGAGTTCGCTCGGGTCCGTCTCCGGCTTGCGTTCGCCTTGCGCCGCGAACTCGCTCAACTGGCGCAGCGACGCGTCGCGCTCGCCGCTCACTTCCAGCAGACGCGCCTGCTGCCGTTCGATCTTGTCGCGCAGCTCCGCGTTCTCTTTTTCGAGCGCCACGAGACGCCGGATATCCGCGCGATTCGCCGCGCCCACGAGATGCGAGAGCATGTGCAGCTCGCCAAACGCCGACTGCCGCACTTCGATATTCGCGTGCGGATGCGTCATCAGCGCCCAGTAGGCGGGCGGGATGTCGCCGGACTTGAGCGCATCGGACCAAAGGTCGAGGAGTGCGTCGCTGCTGCGCGCGGCATCGAAACGGCGGAGCGCGCCTGAATAACGTTCGTCGAGCGCCTTGTTGAGCGCCTTCGCGCCCGCGCCGCCCGCAATCGCCAGTTCGACCGCCGCGTGGTGAATGTCGAGATCGCTCGCGTGATGACGATCCAGGTTCGTGAACTTCGGCACCAGCTTGCGCAACTCGTTGGTGGAGAGACAAGTACCGATAATCGAGCAATGCAGATGCGAATCCAGCTCGGAGAGCCGCACGCGCTTCCTCGCGCCGCGCGCGTCGGCAGCCACGGCCGCGACTCGTTGCGGCTGCGGCTGCGGCTCGCAACATGCGTCGGACGTGTGCGCGTGCATGCCGGTGCGAGTCGGGCGGGCAAGTGGAAACGGAGGGGCCTGCATGATCACCTCATGTTCGATCGGGCGGGAATGGTCGGTCCGCGTCTGTTTTCGCAATATACCACCGAATATAGCGAGGGCCGTCCGGCAAGCGGCAGTGCGGCGAGCGTGCCGCACACGGCGTATCCTGTGGCTTCTGCGCGGCCGGGACGGACAAAACGGATGCAAACAGATCCAAACGGATGCAAGCGCCCCGCCCTTCGCCGCCGCACGGTTTCCATCGCACAAGCATGCTCACAAGGAGAATCTGAATGGCAAGGGTTGAAGTCAAGGTTCCGCAGCTTTCCGAGTCCGTCACCGAGGCAACGCTGTTGCCCTGGAAAAAGAAAGCGGGCGACCCGGTGACGCAAGACGAAATCCTCGTCGAACTGGAAACCGACAAAGTCGTGCTGGAAGTTCCCGCGCCGTCGTCCGGCGTGCTGGGCGAGCTTCTCAAGAAGGAAGGCGATATCGTCCACGCGGATGAAATCCTCGCCGCCATCGATACGGAAGGAAAAGCCGCAGCAGCGCCCGCGCCGGCTCCGGCTGCCGAGAAGCCGGCCGCCGCGCCTGAAAAGCCCGCCGCCGAACAACCGGCCGCTGCCGCAGCACCCGCGCCCGCGCCTCAAGCCGAATCCAGCGAGAAAGCCGACTACGACGTCATCGTGATCGGCTCCGGTCCCGGCGGATATATCGCCGCGATCCGCGCCGCGCAACTCGGCTATTCGGTCGCGTGCGTCGAAGAGTGGATCAACCCGGCCGGCAAGCCGAAGCTCGGCGGCACGTGCTTGAACGTCGGCTGCATTCCGTCGAAGGCGCTGCTCGCATCGTCGGAAGAATTCGAGAATGCGCGACTGCATCTGGCCGATCACGGCGTGAACGTCGAGAACGTGAGTTTGGATCTGACCAAGCTGATCGGCCGCAAGGAAGCGATCGTCGAGAAGATCACGGGCGGCGTCGAGTTCCTTTTCCGCAAGAACAAGATCACCTGGCTCAAGGGCCACGGCAAGCTCGCGGGCAAGGCTGGCGGCAACTTCACTATTGAAGTGAGCGGCGGCGACAAGGACGGCAGCCATACGGCGAAATACGTGATCATCGCGACGGGTTCGAAGGCGCGTCATTTGCCGAACGTGCCCGTGGATAACCGCATCGTCTCCGACAACGAAGGCGCGCTCGCCTTCGATTCCGTGCCGAAAAAGCTCGCCGTGATCGGCGCAGGCGTGATCGGTCTGGAACTCGGTTCGGTGTGGCGGCGGCTCGGCGCGGAAGTGACCATACTCGAAGCGCTGCCGGACTTCCTAGGCTCGACCGACACCGCGCTGCAAAAGGAAGCCGCCAAGCAATTCAAGAAACAAGGCTTGACGATCCACCTCGGCGTGAAGATCGACAGCGTGAAGACGAGCGACGCGGGCGTCTCCGTGTCTTACAAGGACAAGGACGGCAACGCGGCGACGCTGGATGCGGACCGTCTGATCGTCTCCATCGGCCGCGTGCCGAATACGGCGAATCTCGGTCTCGACTCGATCGGGCTCGCCGCCGATGAGCGCGGCTTCATCCCCGTCGATGGCCATTGCGCGACCAAGGTGCCGAACGTCTATGCCATTGGCGACGTCGTGCGCGGCCCCATGCTTGCGCACAAGGCCGAGGACGAAGGCGTGCTGGTGGCGGAGATCATCAACGGTCAGAAGCCGCACATCGATTACAACTGCATTCCTTGGGTGATCTACACGCATCCGGAGATTGCATGGGTCGGTCAGACCGAGCAGGCGCTGAAGGCCGAGGGCCGCGAGTTCAAGGCCGGCCAGTTCCCGATGATGGCCAACGGCCGCGCGATGGGCATTGGTGAAACGGACGGCTTCATCAAGGTGATCGCCGATGCGAAGACCGACGAGATTCTCGGCGTGCATATCGTCTCGGCAAACGCGTCGGATCTGATTGCCGAAGCCGTGGTGGCGATGGAGTTCAAGGCGGCGTCGGAAGACATCGGCATGATCTCGCACCCGCATCCGTCGCTGTCGGAGGTGATGCGGGAAGCGGCGCTTGCGGTGAACAAGCGCGCGCTCAACATCTAAAGCCGCTCAGACTCGCCGCGGCATCCACACCCGCAATAGCGAATACAGCCGATCCACATCGATCGGCTTCGCCAGATAATCGCTCGCGCCCGCGGCGAGGCATTGCTCCTGATCGTCCTTCATCGCCTTCGCGGTGATCGCGATGATCGGGAGCTTCTTGAAGCGCGCATCTTCGCGGATGCGTCGCGTCGCTTCCAGTCCATCCATGCCGGGCATCATCACGTCCATCAGTACGACGTCGATGTCCGCGTGCCGGTCGAGCGCCTCGATGGCTTCGAAACCATTGCGGCCGATCGCCACTTTCAAACCCTGATGCTCCAGCGCGCTCGATAACGAAAAGATGTTGCGGATGTCGTCGTCCACCAGCAGCACGCGGCGTCCGTCGAGCACGCGGTCGCGCGAACGCGAGACGTGCAGCATCGCCTGGCGATCCGCCGACAGGTCGGATTCGACCTTGTGCAGGAAGAGCGTGACTTCATCGAGCAGACGTTCCGGCGAACGCGCACCCTTGATGATGATCGACTGCGAATAACGCATGAGTTCCGCTTCTTCGTCGTGAGTCAGATTGCGGCCCGTGTAGACGATCACCGGCGGAAACGACAAGGCATCCGTCGACGCCATCTGCCGCAGCAGATCGCCACCTTGCATGTCGGGCAGCTTCAGGTCGATGATCATGCAGTCGAAGATGGTCGTCTTCAGCAACTCCAGCGCGTCCTTGCCGAACTCGACAGGCGTGATTTCTACGTCCTGATCGCTGATGAGTTCGACGATGCTTTGCCGCTGCCGCGCATCGTCCTCGACCAGCAGCACGCGCTTGATCTTCTGACTGCTCTTGTCGGCGAGCCGCTGGAAGATGCCCATGAGTTGTTCGCGCGTGGTCGGCTTGACCGCGTGGCCGATCGCGCCGAGGTGCAGCGCGGCCTCGCTTCTGTCCGACGCCGACACGACATGCACGGGAATATGCCGCGTCTTCGGGTTCGCCTTCAACTCTTGCAGAACGACGAGCCCCGAGCGATCCGGCAAGCCGATATCGAGCAGAATCGCGCTCGGCGAACGTTCTTGCGCCAGCCGCAGCGCTTCGCCCGCCGTGCCGCTCACGATGCAGCGATAACCCAGCTCGTGGGCCAGATCGAGCAGCACTTGGGCGAAGCTCGCTTCGTCTTCGATGACGAGCACGAGGCGCCGGCCGGCGGCTGCGGCGTCGAGCCGGTCGTCGTCGATCACGGGCGTCGGTGTGACCAACGCGGCCACGTCATCGAGTGGCGCACTGGGCGTCTCCACCGGAACGGGCGCGGGTGCAGGCACAGGCGCCACGAGTTCGAGCGCGTTTTGCACGGGCGGCGTGAGGGCGTCATAGATGACCGGCATCGTGAGCGTAAAGGTGCTGCCCACGCCCGGCGTGCTCTGCAACGCAATCGACCCGCCGAGCAGATGCGCGAGACTGCGCGAGATCGACAAGCCCAGACCCGTGCCGCCGTAGTGACGGCTCGTGGTGCCATCGGCTTGCTGGAACGCTTCGAAAATCGCTTCCTGCTGATCCGGCGCAATGCCGATGCCCGTATCCGTCACGACGAACTGCACCGCGTCCTTGCCCGCGTTCTTCAGCGTGAGCGAGACCGTGCCCGAGTCGGTGAACTTCACCGCGTTGGCGAGCAGATTCTTGAGTATCTGTTCGAGCCGGCGGAAGTCGGTCGTGAGCGTCGGATACTGCTCGATGTCGTTGCGCAGTTCGAGCTTCAGCTTCTTCTGACGGGCGAGCGGCTCGAAGGTGCGCGAAAGCGTATCCACGATGCGCTGCACGGGCACATGCTCGATGTGCAGATCGAGCTTGCCCGCTTCCACCTTCGACAAGTCGAGAATGTCGTTGATCAGATTGAGCAGATCGTTGCCCGCCGAATAGATCGTCTGCGCGTACTTGATCTGATCCTGCGTGAGATTGCCGTGCTTGTTCTCCGAGAGCAGTCTCGCGAGAATCAGCGAGCTATTGAGCGGCGTGCGCAACTCGTGCGACATGTTCGCCAGGAACTCGGACTTGTAGCGGCTTGCGCGCTGCAAGGCCTCGGCGCGCTGCTCCAGCACTTCCTGCGCCGAGTTCAGCGCCGCGTTGCGTTCGTCGAGCACGCGCGCCTGTTCCGCGAGTTGATCGTTGGTCTGTTCGAGCTCGGCCTTCTGGTTCGCGAGATACACCTGCGCCTGCGACAGCGCGTTGGTCTGTTGCTCCAGTTCCTCGTTGGTCGTGCGCAGTTCTTCCTGTTGCGTCTGCAACTCTTCGTTCAACTGCTGCGTCTCTTCGAGCACTTGCTGCAAGCGCTCGCGATACTGCGCCGCCTCCACGAAGTCGCCGATATTCCCCGCCACCGACAACATGAACTGGCGCTCGCGTTCCGTGAGCGCGTGCATCGCGCCGAGTTCGATGGCGCCGTTTGCCTCGCCCTCGTTTTCGATCGGGACGACGACGAGGCTCGTCGGCGTGGCCGAGCCGAGCGAAGAGGTGACCTTCCAATAGCCGGCCGGCACTTCGTCCACGTTCGTCAGGCGCTTCGAATGCACGGCCTGCCCGACGAGACTCTTCACGCCCGCGAGCGTCTGCGGCGACGTCTCGCTGTCCGGGTCGAAGCCGAAGCTCGCGGTGCGCCGGAGCGCGCCGTCGACATCGACGACGTAGAACGCGCCTATCGATACCTTGAGGTAGTCGGCCAGAAAGTCGAGCACCGTCTGGCACAACTGGTCGAGCGACTGCCTGCCGATCACCTGCGCCGCGAGCAGCGTCTGTCCCTCGCGCAGCCACGCCTGCTCCTGCAACGCGCGCGTCTGCTTCTCGTGTTCGCTGAGTGCCAGGCCATACGCGTTCGAAAGCTGCAAGAGTTCGCGGCGGCCGAAGACCGCCAGAATCACTGAAAGCGACAGGCTCAGCACGAGAAACACGATGACGGTGATGGTCGTCAGTTCCTTCGCCGACTCCACGCGCTGAATCCGCAGCGTCTGCTCGATGTTGAGAAACGCGTCCAGCTCGCGCACCGTCTCGGCGCGTTCCGCCGCACCGCCTCCGGCACGCATCTGCGCGAGCGCATTGCCGTTGGCGCGACGCTCGGCGATCACGGCATCGGCGACCTTGTCCCATTGTGTCTGCAACGCGCGGATGCGGATCATGCGGTCCACTTGCGGCGTGTTGTCCGAGACGAGCGCGGCGAGCGTATCGATATCGGCGGTGAGCTT
Source organism: Caballeronia sp. GAFFF2 (assembly GCF_023631485.1). Classification (NCBI taxonomy): domain Bacteria; kingdom Pseudomonadati; phylum Pseudomonadota; class Betaproteobacteria; order Burkholderiales; family Burkholderiaceae; genus Caballeronia; species Caballeronia sp. GAFFF2. Next base: position 356,214 of record NZ_JALQDA010000035.1, read on the forward strand.
GGGTTTGGCGGTCTCGTAAGGCGCGAGGAAGCTCTCGTCGCCGGTGAGCAGATAGCCGCGTACCGCGCTTTCCTTCTCGCCGACGAGCCGCCCGATTTCCTGCGTATTGCCGATCACGCGTTCCGAGTGCTCGACCCAGTCGATGCCTGAGAGCAGATACAACACGAGAGCGACGAACGCGACTGCGGTGACGATGCCCGTCCCCAACGGCAGCGCGATATTTCGCAAGAGAATGCGACGAAACGTGGTTTCATCGACACCGGACCGCAATGGCATGGACAACTCCGATGGATATGGTTTCGTGAATGATGCTCGGGACGCGGCGCACGTAATTGCGCGCTTCGGCCGACGCGCATGTGAAGATTTTTTTCAAATCAGGCCGGTGCGAATCATAACCGGTCGGCGCGTGGAAACGCTTGACGGCGCTTGATCGCATCGCCCAATACGAACACGCCTTTCGACCCGCGACGTTGCCCAAACCGGCACGTCCGTTCGCGCTCTTTCACTTTGCTGAACAATTGCGCGGACCACCTTACAATGCACGGCAGCGGCGGGCGGCGCAATCCAAATGGTGAGCGCACGCCGGTCGCTTGGCTTTGTCTGTTCGCTGGTGCTTCTGATTGTGACTGTGCTTATAACCGACCTCGGCGGCCGGTCCCGGCCGCACGAATCAATCGACTTTTGGAGAGGATATGAAAGCAACGCTTGCCAGTAAGCTCGTCGTTTCCGTCATCGTGGCTGCATTCGGTGTTTCCGTCGCGCCGCTGTCTTTTGCTCAGACCAGCAGCACGACGGACGCGACTCAAGCCGCACCGTCGACCAAGGCGCAACGTAAAGCCGCCCGCAAGCAGGCACGCGCGAAGAAGAATGCCGAACTGAAGAAGCTCGAAGACGCGGGCTACAACCCCGCGAAGCGCGATGATTCCACGTATCCGCAAGACGTCCAGAACGCTCAGAAGAAAGCGGGCATCGGACAAGGCGCAAGCCAGTAAGTCGCTGTGAAGCTCCCGCGCCTTCGGGTGCGGGAGTTTAATCGCGCGCTGCTTGCTCCGCGCGCGCCACGCAACTGAACGATACCGTCGAAGTCTGTTCTTCGAGCGAGCGTATGCCGCTCGTCGCTTCGGATCGGATCGACACGCGTTGATCGCGTTGCTTGCAGTAGTCGTTGGCGGCGTCCATTGCGGCACTGCGCGCGGTCGACCAGGACATGCGAGTGCCGGTCGCCTTGCCGGTCACGGTGTAGACATCTGGCTGCGAGCCGGCCGTGACTTCGCTCGTGGTCCCGCACGCGGTGAGTGAAAGAGCGAACGCGAACGCGCCGCACAGACGCGCGAGTGTGAAGAATGGTAAAGACATACGCTTGAAATGAGCCGTGATTGATGTACGGCCCGCATATTACAAGCGCCCGCGATTTTCTTCACGGGTCAGAGGAAACACAGCGCCTGCGCTTCAGGATTGCGCGATGCGATCGAGCAGCCGCTGAAGCCGCGTATGCTGACTCGGCGCGAGTCCCGGCGTCGATAGCGCCTGCACGACGCGGTTGCGCCAGTAAGTCTTCGAAAAAAGCGAATTCGCGCCTTCGAGATTCAGCACCTGTTCGAGATGCTCGATCGCGGAATCGAGATGACCGATGTTGTAGACGGCGGCATCCGCGCTGAGTTGGTTCATGGACTCACCCGTATCGACATGTCGGACGTCATCGACGCGCCACGCGCGATTGAACGCATGACGCGTCGCTCCTTGCTCATCAATGCATGTGCTGGCCGCCGTTGATGGCGATATTCGAGCCGGTCACGAAGCCTGCGTCTTCCGAGCACAGGAACGCGACGAGCGCCGCGACTTCTTCCGGCTTGCCAAGTCGCCCGGCTGGAATCTGCGGAAGGATCTTCGAGTCGAGAATGTCTTGCGGAATCGCGGTCACCATCTTGGTGGCGAGATAGCCCGGCGAGATCGTGTTGACCGTCACGCCCTTTTTCGCCACTTCGAGTGCGAGCGACTTGGTAAAGCCATGCATGCCCGCCTTCGCCGCCGAATAATTGGTCTGCCCGACTTGCCCCTTCGATCCATTGACCGACGAAATATTGACGATGCGGCCCCAGCCGCGCGAGACCATCTCCTCGCAAACCGGCTTCGTCATATTGAAGACGGAATCGAGGTTCGTGCGCAGGACGGAATCCCAGTTCACCTTGCTCATCTTCTTGAAAGTCGTGTCCTGCGTGATGCCCGCATTATTCACGAGGATATCGACGGGACCGACTTCATGCTGGATTTTCGCGACGCAGTGCTGGCTGGAATCGTAATCGGCGACATCCACTTCGTAGGCGCGAAAGGCGCGGCCCTGACGATCCATGTTCGCGAGCCACTCGGACGCCGACGCGTTTCCCGGCGAATGCGTCACGACGACAGCGAAACCCGCATCGTGCAATTTGATGCTGATGGCTTCGCCCAGTCCGCCCATGCCGCCCGTTACCACTGCAATTCGCTTGGTCATTGATGATAGCCCTCGTTACGTTTCTCTCAGATTGATGATGTTCAACTGCTTCTCGCGCCGCACTTTTGGTTTGCGGTCTCGCGGCGCGAAAATGTCATGCAAAAGCATGCTTGCCCGAAATGTTCGGAAAGCGCCCTCCAGTTCGCGGCGATGCAGCCTTTAGCGCGCTGCGCCTATGCATTCAGTCGACGCAACGACAAATTCAGTAATGTCGATTAAGAAAGTTTTGCACCAAACGGTGCACCAACTTGCTTGCAAAAATCTAGTGGTCCATTTAATGGACCTTATTGAAAATCTCTCAGGTTCAGCGTTTGACCTCGCGTACCTCCGGCTGTGCAAGAATCGCGAGCAAGCGACTCCGTCGCACGGATATCGTGCGAATGCGCAAACGGAGACATGAAGTTGTTCGATGAATGGTGCTTGTGCGTCGCACCAATTGAGACTGATTTTAAACGACAAAGGTGGACAATAAATTACGTATTACTAGGTAATAACCCTAGTTAAAGTAAAAAGTCCCTCGGCTTACAGGCAGGGTGCATTGTCTAAAGGACCGCACGGCCGTTCATTAATCATCTTATTCAGCCGAAATCTTGCATGACATTAATCCGTCCTATATGGACGGGCATCTGCAGATAAGCTGTGTGATCACAATTCACTATTTGGATCGTTACAAATATGCTTTGGTTATCACAAAACATTCCGAAAACTTATACGAACGATGACGGAGCGGAATATCAACATTTCACCGTTGGGTTAATCGGCTTTTCGATTGATAAAGATCGGGCGTATGAGCGACCTCTTTATATGCGCTCAAGCGCCGCACATAAAGTTCGCCCCAGCCGATTATCAAAGCTCCAAAACAAGCCGTGATCCTTTCGCGCGTGAGCAGCACGTCATCATGCGGCGATTCGATTGCCGCTCTGCTCTAGTCAGGACCACATCGCGATGATCGATTTCTCCGTCGAGCACGCGCACTTCGCAAGAGCCGCATAAACCTTCTTCGCAATCGCTTTGCACATCGACGTTTGCGCGCCTCAGTGTCGCAAGCAAAGTTTCCCCCGCTCCAACCGTCAGCGTGAAGCCGGAGTCCTTCAGTTCCACTTCGAACGCGTGCTCGCTGCCGGAATCGAGTGCACTGAGTGTCGATTCGAAATGTTCCGTGGTGAGCGCGTCTTCCGGCCACGCGTCGCTGACTGCGGCGAGCGCATCGAGCATGCGCGCGGGACCGCATGCGTAGACTTGCGTGCCGCCATCGACGTGCAGCGACGCGAAGTCGATGCGCTCGCCTTCCGCCGACACATACACACGCAGACGGTCGCCATGAAGCGCGGTGAGTTCATCGACGAACGCCATCGACGCGCGCGAGCGGCCGCTGTAGTGCACTTCGTATTCGATGCCAACGGCGCGCGCGCGCCGCGCCATCGCACCGATCGGCGTAATGCCGATACCGCCCGCGATCAGCACGAGCCTGTCAGCGGTCTCGTCGAGCCGGAAGTGATTGCGCGGCCCGCGAATGCGCCAATGCGCGCCGGGCTTCACATTGCCGTGCACCCATGCCGAGCCGCCGCGACTCTCCGTCTCGCGCAGCACGGCGATCTCGAACACGCCGCGCTCGTCCGGGTCGCCGCACAGCGAATACTGCCGCGAGAGTCCCGTGTCGCCGCAGACGACATCGATATGCGAACCCGCCGTCCAGCGCGGCAGCGCGCGGCCATCGGCGGAAGCGAGACGCACGCGCACGACGCGATCCGCGCACGCCTTTACGCTTTCGACGATCACCGGCCGGCTCACCGCATGCGCCGACGGCTCGCCGATCCGCACCACTTCGCGCGCATCGCGCACCGACGCGTCCGCGCGCTCCGGGTTCATCGCCGGGTCCCATTCCACGAACACGTGCTCGGGTCCGCGAAACGATGTGTTCGGCACATAGGTAAAGCGCTGCTCCGCGAGCTTCATGTGCGGCAAACGGCGCGTGAGTTCGTCGAGGAAAATCTGCATCTCCATGCGCGCGAGATTCTTGCCCATGCATTGATGCGCGCCGTAGCCGAAAGTCAGTTGATCGCTGGCGTTTTCGCGGCGGATGTCGAAGAGGTCGGCGTCGGCGAACTGATGCTGATCGTGATTCGCCGATGAGGTCACGATCAACAGCTTCGAGCCCGCCGGAATCGCGATGCCGCCGATGACCATGTCCTTCGTCGCGAGCCGCCGCCACGCCGCGACCGAACCGTTGTGGCGCAAGCATTCCTCGACCGCGTTCGGAATGAGGCTCGGGTCGTCGCAGATGTCGCACCACGCGTCGGGATGTTGCAGCAGCAGCTTCATGGCGTTGGCGGTCGCGTTTGCGGTGGTTTCGTGCGCGGCGACGATACCCGCCATCATCATCGAATGCAGATAGGAGTCGGTGACGACTTCGGGCTGCTCCTTTTGCTTGCGGATGCCGTACTGCATCCAGCCGGGACCGGACGGATCTTCGCGCATCTTGTCGAGCACCTTGCCCGCGTACTGCCAGAAATTGCCGACCGCGTGCGCCACGGCGACCTGCTCTTCGGGCTTCGGACGGCCCCATGTATTGACCGTATGCGCGATCGAGTAGCGGCGCAACGTGTCCATGTCTTCCTCGGGCACGCCGAGAAAATGCAGCGCGACGGTGAGCGGCACTTCCCAGAGCATCTGATCGACGAGATCGGCGCGGCCATCGTCGATAAAGCGATCGACGTAGCTGCGCGTGAGCGCGCGGACCATCGGCGCGTGATGCGCGAGCTCGTCGGGCGTGAAGGGCTCCATCAGCGCGCGGCGGCGCGGCATGTGCGCGGGCTCGTCTTCGTTGACGAGCGTGCGGTTGAGCGCAAACCCGTAGGACGCGAGGACGGCGTTGGCTTCGGGACCCGTGGGCGTGATCTTTTCGAGCGCGATCGACGGACTGAACGTGAGGTTGTCGCGGAAGATCGCCTTGATGTCGTCGTAGCGCGTGACGACCCAGTAGCCGAGCTTCGGACTATAAAAGACGGGCTCCTGCTCGCGCGCCCAGCGAACATATTCGGGCGGATCTTGCTGATAGCCGTCGCCGAAGGGATCGAAACTGGCCGCGCGCGAGCTGACAGGGCAGCCGTTCGGGGCGAGAGAGGCATCGTCGTGCAGGGGGCATTGCGGCGCGCTGCTCATCTTCGTCTCCTGTGTTCGTGCTCTTTTAGTCTCCAATAGTATGCATGGAGTCACGCGAGCGAACAGGTTTCAACGAGCGCTCACCACTTCCACCGCACGCCGAGACCGCCTTCGATCGCGCTGCGACGCGCGCCGCCGATATTCGTCGTGTAATTCACGTTGGCGAACGCGCTGCCGCGTGCGCTCACCTTCGCGACGATACCCGCGCCGAGTTGCGCGGTCGTGGCGGATACGCTCGTCGGAATCACGGTCGATGCGGCGAAGGTCACGGTATCGGTGGCGCCGAAGTCGCGCCAGAGGTTCGCGCGCAAATAAGGCTGCCACGAAGTCCCGGCCGCATCGAAGTTGGCGAACAAACGTAGGCCGAGCCGCCCGATCAGACCGCTCGCTTCATCGAACGATACGTGCGAGATGCCGTCATCGATATCGTCGAGACTCGCGTGCTGCCAGATCAGTTGCATTTGCGGCTCGATGCCGAGGCCCGCGGGCAGCGCGATGGGCAGCCCTGCTTCGAACGATGCGGCGAATGTCGTGCCGTGTGTGCTGGCGCCGACGCCGCGGTTCGATACCGGATCGGCGGTGAGCGTGCTGCCGAGCACGACGGCATCCGTGTACCAGCCGCCGGGGCCGATGTGCGTCCAGTAGAGGCCGGCGCTGTAGGCATCGACCGAGAGATGGCCCACGGCTGAGTTGGGGAAGCCGAGCGCGAAGCCGCTGACGTCGCCGCTTGCGCGCGCGAAGCCGAGGAAAAAGCCATAGTGATTGCGATGACCGGTGGAGCTGGCATTGGCGTACACATCGTGTCCGACTTGCGCGCCACCGATTCCACCGCTGAATTCCGGGTCCGCCGCGCCGCTGTTGCGCAGCGTCGCGTGGCCGCCCCAGACGCGCGCCCATGCGGCGGGCAGCGCGCCGGTTTCGCCTAGCAATGACTGCTCGCCCTGACGTTCGTGGAATGTGCCGATTTGCTGGATCGCCAGTTCGCGCATGATGATCGGCACTTCGGTGTAGACGGGCACTTCGGTTCGATAAAGCGGCGTCGGAGCCGCGCCTGGCGGTGGCGGCGGCGGAAGCGGCGGTGTTCCGGCGGCGGAGGTTGGAGTCGGTGGGTTTGGTGTCGGTGTCGGTGTCGGTGTTGGTGTTGGCGTTGGTGTTGGTGTTGGCGTCGGTGTTGGCGTTGGTGTTGGCGTTGGTGTTGGCGTTGGTGTTGGTGTTGGCGTTGGTGTTGGCGTTGGCGTTGGCGTTGGCGTTGGTGTTGGTGTTGGCGTTGGTGTTGGCGTTGGCGTTGGCGTCGGCGCTGGCGTTGGCGCTGGCGTTGGCGCTGGCGCTGGCGTTGGCGCTGGCGTTGGCGCTGGCGTTGGCGCTGGCGTTGGCGTTGGCGTTGGTGTCGGTGTCGGTGTCGGTGTCGGTGCCGGTGCCGGTGTCGGTGTCGCGGGCGTAACCGGAGCCGGAGGCACGCTCGACCGCAGATACCAGTTGTCAGCCGTTCCATCACTGACACCGCCCTTGAACAGGTAATACTGGAAAGCGCCCGCCGCTACCGGATGCGCCAGCGTGAACGCGCCCGCCGATGTCGTCGCGCCGTTGGTTGCCTGCACGACCTGAATCCCGTCGTTCGCCGTGAGCCCGCCAGCGCCGCCGACGTTAGTTACGCCAATCGAAGTCGTCCCGGCGCCCACGCCTTGCGCAACCACGAGTCTGTCGCTCGGCGCGCCGTCCGCGCCTACGACGCTCTGCACCAGCAGCCGGCCGTTGTTGCCCGTGTAGTTGCCATTCACGACGAACGCATCGCTCGTACTCGCGCCGCCGTTCGTCAGGTCGATCGTTCCCGCGTTGTTCAGCGTAACGAGTTGTCCGGCGACGGCGGGCTGGAGCGCCACGCGCCCGATCCCGCCCGCCAAAATCGTGCTCGTCGCATCGAGATCGAGTAATCCGGCGCCGGTCGTGGTATCGCCGAGCGTCAGGCCGTTTTCATCGAACGTGAGTTGCGTTGCATTCGATGCAGTAATCGTCTCCCAACCGACGAAGCGGTTCAGCCCGCTCACTTGCGAATTGTCGAATGTCAAAGCGTCGATGCCCGCGCCGCCGTCGATGCGCGTCGTCGCGGCGAGTGTCGCATCGGTCAGATTGCGAATCGTGGCAGTGTCGTTGCCCGCGCCGAGCGACACCGGCCCGCTAATCGCGCCGCCGCTCCAGGCGAGCGTGTCCGCTCCGCTCGTCGTCGTCACGCCCTGACCGATCGTGCCGCCCGTGATGGTCAGCTTGTTCGTGCCGCTGCCGAGATCGACCCGTCCGCCAATCGTCCCGCCCGAAAGCGAGAAAGTGTCGTCGTTCTGGGCGGCGGTGACGTTGCCGTCGATTTGTCCGCCGGACATCGTGAAGACGTTGTTGCCGATGTTCAGGTCCGCTGTGCCGATGCGCCCGCCCGTGATTTGCGCAACATCGCCATTCGCGAACACGCCGACGATGCGTCCTCCGGACATCGTGAGCGTGTCGCGTCCATCGCCTTGATCGAGCGAATCGAGCTGGCCCGCCGTCATCGTGAAGGCGTCGATGCCATCGCCCTGGCGGACCTGTCCCGTGACCGTTCCGCCGTTCATGTTGAACGTGTCGCTTCCGGTATCGGTGCGCACGGCAACGCCCGCGCTTCCGGCAATCACGCCCGTATTGCTGATCGACACGTTGATGCGCCCGTTCGCCACGACGGCCTCACCGGTGTCGCCGCGAATCGTCCCGGAGTTGCTAATCGTCTCGGCTCCGTTGGCAATCGTCACGCCGGTCGCGCCTTGAATCGAGCCGGCGTTGTCGAGCGTGCCGCCGCCGTTCGCTGCGATCCCGCTTGCCTGCTGACTCACGATGCTCGCGCCCGCCGCATTCACGAAGGACACGCGCCCGGTGACGGAGGCGCCCGTTCCGCCAGCGCCGCGCGCGGTGATCGTGCCGGTGTTGGTGATTGCGCCTGGCGAGGCATCGAGCGAAGCGATGCCATGCGCGCCATCGCCCGACACGTCGATCGCGCCATTGTTCGTGATGACGTTGCCGCCCGCACTGGCGTTGACAGAGACGCCGTGCGCCAATGCACCGGTCGTCGTGATCGTGCCGTTGTTCACGAGGGAATCGCCATGCGTCACGGCGGCCATGCCGTACGAGTTCGCGCCGCTCGTCGCGACGCCTCCGTCGTTGATCAGCGTGCCGCTGCCCGAACTTTGAGAGTCGATCATCGCTGCGGCGTTCGCACCGTTCGTGCGGATGACGCCCGTCGATTCGTTGTGGATCGTGACCGCGGCAGCGGAGTTGAAGATGCCCGCTGCGCCCGAGCCGGTGGTAAAGACGGCGCCGCGGTTCAGCAGCGTATTGCGACCGGCGCCAATGCCTTGACTGGTCATGGCATTGGCGCCGCCAGCGTTGATTCGCAGCGTGCCGCTGTTGCTTGCGAGGCTCGTGTCGCGGATGAGAATGCCGTTGTTGCTACCGACATCGAGTTCGGCGCCGGGCAACACTTCGATCGTTACGTTGACGCTGCCTGAAACCGCGATGACCGGCGAGGTCGAGGGATTGGGCACGCGGGTATCGCACGTAGCCGTCTCGCCGGATTGCGGTGCGTTGTTGTCACATGCGCCCAGAGCCGGCAGCGCGCGCGAAAGACAAAAGACACCGAACGCGAGCGATAACCCTCGAACGAGCGGCGTCAGGTGAACAGCGGGCCTCAAGCAGTTCATGTTTTTTCCGACGCCCCGACTGTTTCGTTTTTCCTGGCGCGGATGCGGAGAGTTGCACGCACGCCAACGACCGACTCACCTGCTACCACGGTGCAAAGGTCAGGTTAGTGCACGGGTTTCATTTAAGCAAAGCATGCTGAGGAATCTATCGCGGCGGCGTTTTCAGGGACTTCGTCTTTGATGGATGGTCGTTGAAAGGCTTTGTGCCATCACTCCGTCCTTAAGCCATTTCGACTACTCGGCCGTTCTATCTATATAGAGGACGTGGCGCGTTCAAACGAAAAAGGTATCGACGAGCAGTTTCACGTTGAGCACGACGATCACCGCCGCAACCAGCCACGCCAGCGCGGCGGTCCAGCGCGAAACGACGAAGACACCCAATTTGCGTCGGTCCGAAACGAATCGGACGAGCGGGATGACGGCAAAAGGCAATTGCATCGACAGGATCACCTGACTCAGGACGAGCAGATGCGTCGTGCCCTTCTCTCCATACAGCGCGGTAACGACAATGACCGGCACGATAGCAAGACCTCGCGTGATGAGCCGTCGCGCCCAGTTCGGAATGCGCAGTCGCAGAAAACCTTCCATGACGATTTGGCCGGCGAGCGTCGCGGTGACGGTCGAGTTCAGGCCCGACGCGAGCAGCGCGACCGCGAACAAGGTCGATGCAATGCCGAAACCCAAAAGCGGCGACAAGAGCCGGAACGCTTCCTCGATCTCGACGACTTCCAAATGGCCCTTCGCGTGGAACACGGCGGCGGCCACGATCAGGATCGCCGCGTTGACGAAGAGCGCGAGGGTCAGCGCAATCGTGCTGTCGATGGTCGCGAAACGGATCGCCTCGCGGCGGGCGGGAATCGAATCGCCGAACGCGCGCGTCTGCACCACCGAAGAATGCAGATACAGGTTGTGCGGCATGACCGTCGCGCCGAGGATGCCAATGGCCACGTACAGCATTTCGCGATTCGTCACGATTTCCGTCGATGGCACGAAGCCGCGCATGACCTCGCCCCAAGGTGGCGCGGCTGCGGCGATCTGCAAGGCAAAGCAGCCTGCTATCACGACGAGCAACACGATGACGAACGCTTCGAGCAGGCGGAAACCCTTGTTGATCAGGAAGAGCAGCAGGAAAGCATCGAGCGCGGTGACGAGCGCGCCGGCGATCAACGGAATACCGAACAGCAACTTCAGCGCGATGGCCGTGCCGATGACTTCGGCCAGATCGCACGCGATGATCGCCGCCTCACAGGCGAGCCAAAGTGCGAGATTCACCGGTTTCGAATAATGATCGCGGCACGCCTGCGCCAGATCGCGGCCGGTCGCCACGCCGAGGCGCACGGCAAGCGATTGCAGAAGAATCGCCATCAGATTGGAAAGAAGGATGACGGCGAGCAGTGTATAGCCGAAGCGCGATCCCCCCGCGATGTCCGTCGCCCAGTTGCCCGGATCCATATAGCCGACCGAGATCATGTAGCCTGGCCCGGCGAAAGCGAGAAAGCGCCTGAACCACCATCCGCCCACCGGCACGCGCACCGACGCGAAGACCTCCGGAAGACTCGGGCGGGGAGCGTCGTCCTCTCCCGATTGCTTCAACTCGGGGCGTCTGGGTCCGCGCATCGGCACGTCTCTCCTGAAAGTCCGCTATGAACGTGCTGGAAATATGCGCCTTGCGAATTGAACATTCAAGCTGACGGTTCGTTCGACATCGGCCTTCGAATCGCACAGTCTGATTAATCCACTTATCAGACTGTGCGATTTTCCTTGTCAAATTCGAAGCTGGTTGATAACCTTCCCGCAAATTGTTGAATACAAAGGGAAATCAAGCAGGATGGCAACAGCTAACCCGGCGAGTATAACCAATCCGGCTGCGGACACGCCCCGCTTTTCGCTCACGCGCCGCCTGACTCGCCAACACTTTGCGCTGTATCGCGGCTATTTAGATGGCGTCTCCGAGGCAAAACTTCACGCGTCTTATGGCGATGCCGGTACGGATGTCCGCACCACGCGTCGGCTTATCGTCACGTTGCGCGACACGCTTTCCGTGCTGGCCCGACGCGCGCACGATACCGACGCCGCTTACCTCTTACGGTTGCGGCCGGGCAGTATCCCGCTTTTCGAGCCGCCGCAGACGCAAGACACGCCATCGCTCGATGAATACCGTGAGCGGATCGACCCCGACGGCGTCTATAGCGAAGCCGAATTACTAGCGCTCCACGAGGAAGAATATCCACCCGGCGCCACACCGGCGCTGGATCGGCGGGCTTCCCGCAATCTCCGGCTGCGACGGCGGCAGACCGACGCGCTTTCGCGAATGGAGGCAAGTCTCGCGCAAGAGCCACGGCCGGATCACCCGCTGGACGGCTGGTTCGAACCGGCTGTGACCGCGCGGCTCGCGGCGGTCGGGCTTTCCACCGTCGGGGACGTCGTTTCGCTGATCGAAACTCGGCGCCACCGCTGGTACACGGCGGTTCCGCGACTCGGGCCGAAAGGCGCGCAGCGAATCGTGGACTGGCTGCAACTTCACGCGAACGCGCTTCGCCATACTTTTTCACCGTTGGCCCTTGTGCCGCGGCGCGATTGGCCGAGTGACGCATCGGCACGAGGTTCTGAATGGACCGGGTCGCGGGACGAGACGCTTCGGATTGCCCCGCTCGAAGCGCTGCGAGTTCCTGCTGCGCTTGATGGGTCGAAGGGGACGAATCGACGGCCGTCAGAATTTGGCACGGATCTGCAGGCAATCCACGCGTGGCTCGCCGCGCGAACGGCCAGCGCGCACACGCAAAGGGCTTATCGCCGGGAAGCAGAACGGTTGCTGCTCTGGGCCGTGGTGGAAAAACACAAGCCGATGTCGTCTTTAGACGAGGCCGACTGCAACGAGTACATCACGGCTTTTTTACCGAATCCGCAGCCTTCCGCGCGCTGGGTGGCAAAAGGTCGCGTCGATCGATGCCTTTCGAGCTGGCGGCCTTTTGCCGGGCCACTTTCTGATCGAAGCCGGGAATCCGCGCGCGCAATTTTAAGCGCGATGGGCGCGTGGCTAGAGGCGCAGGGGTATCTGGCGACAAACCCATTTATTGCACAGACGCGTGTGGCCGAGCCGCCGGTCTTCGACGCCGTGGACCGCTCACTCGATACGGATCAGTGGCAGATTGTGCTGCAGTCGGTATCGCGCGATGTCTATGGTTTCGCCGAGCATCGTGACCGCTTGGCGCTGCTTTTGGCGTATGCCACCGGCATGCGTCGGGGAGAACTAGCCGCAGCGACTACGGAAGCGCTATCGGTCGGACGGCTTTCCGGCGTTGCCGGTCCGATCTGGCGAGTACGCGTCGCGCGTCAGCGCGGCGAACCAAGAACAGTGTTTTTGCCGCCGGCCGTTGCGGAAGCGCTGATCGAAAATCTGGCGCTTCGCGGTTTGTCTGATCCCTTGGCCTGTCCAGAAGGCACGCCGATTCTCGCGCAGACTCGCGGCGGCAATGCACTTGGGCCGGATGGCATCGGCAAACTGTTCAAGCGGGTGTTCGCAAATGCGGCCGCTCTCGCCGAGGGTTATGTTCCCGGCTCCGGCAAGCGCCTCGCACAGGCCAGCACTCATTGGATTCGACACACGCACTCCGTTCATGCGCTGACGCACGGCGCTGCGTTACCGGAGGTCAGCGCTAACTTGGGTCATTCGAAACTTTCGACGACGAAGGTTTACCTGGAAAATCAGGATTCGTCCAAACTACTAGGCGTCGAACGATTGATTCGGAGGGCAACATTCGCCGCTCAAGGGCCCTTGTCGACTGATTCGCTGCCCGTCAAGTAAACGTCGTGTTGTAAAAACGCCCGATTTCGGGATAAAACAACTTCAGAGTTTACTTGAGGTTTACCGGTTGGCCGTTTATTCTTCGGTTTGCAGCATGTTTTCCACAAACCGAAGAATCTATAGCTTACTTAGGCCCGCCAGTGACCGCGAATTCAATGCTAAGCGCTCGGCTTCCGGAAGTCGATCAATCCGTCTCAATCGAGACGCTCTTGGGAGTGGCCGCCCAAGCCACTGACATTCTTAATCAGATCCGCGACGCAATGCTGGAGCCGTATCCCCGCAAAAGCGCGCCGACTTTCACGAGTGCTCAGGTGGCCTCGCTTTGCGGAGTCGATAAGCAGCGGTTTCAGTACCTCACGACCAAGGGTGAACTTCCCGCTGGAACGTCGAAAGGCGCCGGCCGGAGCAAGGAGTTCACGCTTGAAGAAACGTTGACGTGGATTCGGGCGACCAAGGAGCGAGCGCGAAGACCCGAGGGTAAACGCGGACGTATCGTTACTGTCGCGAACTTCAAGGGTGGTGTTGCGAAAACCACCACTGCAGTATCCGCCGCCCAAGCGCTCACTCTGCTCGGCCGGCGCGTGCTGGTAATCGATTGCGACCCGCAAGGCACGACTACGCAGCTTTGCGGCTGGGCACCGGATGCGGAGATCTCCGACGATCAGACGCTCCTTCCACTTATATACGGCGATCAGCAAACGCTGCACTACGCGGTGCAGGAGACCTATTGGCACAACCTGGATCTCGTCCCAGCGTCATCGTCCTTGTTTGACGCCGAGTTCGAGATTCCTGCCAAGGTTCTCAACGACAGCACGTTCGAGTTTTGGGAGATTTTGCGCAAAGGCCTGTTGCCGCTAACGGCGGAGTATGACGCCGTTGTCATAGACACGCCGCCTGCGCTTAGTTACCTCACGATCAACGCTCTGCTCGCCTCCGACGCAATCTTGCTGCCCTGCCCGCCCGAAGCACTCGACTTTGCCAGCTCGACTCAATTCTGGCATCTATTCGCGGACATCGCGAAGAAGCTGCCCGGCGTGCTCGAACAGAAGCGCTTCGACTTCGTCAATGTGATTCTGACCAAGGCAAAGTCCGACGATGTGTCGCGCGTCGTGCGCGGCTGGCTTCAGAAGGCTTATGGCGATCGCGTCCTTCCGTTTGAGATTCCCGAGTCGACGGTACCGAAGGGCGCTTCTGCTCAGCTGTCCACGGTCTATGACTTGTCGAAGCCCGATGGAAGCACTGCCGCGTACAACCGGTTCAAAGAGCCGCTCGATCGGCTCGCCGAACATCTCGACGCGCAGTTCGTCCGCGCCTGGAATCAATCGGAGGCTTAAATGGGTATCGGCGACAGACTGCTGGCAAAGACGGCAAACATTGGAACCAAGGCGGCCGAGCCAAATCAGCCGCGTGCCACGAGCACGGAGGCGCGGACGTCACCCGGAAGGTTGATGGACGCGCAGCATCGCATCAACACGGCGCAGGCGCGCATCAAAGAATTGGAAACGCAGCTCGAAGAGCGAGCCGCCTTGGAAGTACCGCTTGACGCGCTGATCGAGGTCAGCGGGCGGCGGCGGAAGCTGACCAGCGAACAGTTCCAGGAACTGAAGAGCAACCTTTCCCAGCACGCTCTTGCAACGCCAATTTTGGTGCGCACGCTTACCGATGGGCGTTATGAAATCGTGGCTGGTCACAACCGTGTGGCCGCATATCGCGAGCTTGGTCGCAACACTATCCGCGCTAACGTGGCGTCGATCGAAGAAGGTGAAATTGAATTTGCGGCGTTCTTCTCGAACCTGCTTTCACCTTCTCTGACTGACTTCGAGAAGTATTGGAATTTCAAACGCCTGCAGGAGTTGAGCGGGCTTTCGCGCACCGAAATTTCGGAGAGCGCGGGACTCAGCAAAAGCCATGTTACCCGCATTTTTTCGTTCGACGCTCTGCCAGAGGCTGCAAAGGCGGCGCTTGCGGAAAAGCCGGAAAGACTCGGTAGCAATGCTGCGCAAAAGCTCGCCGCTTTAACTGAGGCGGGCAAAGCGGAAAAAGTCGTTGAAGCAATTCGCCGATTGGTTGATGACGAGAACTTTACGCAAGACAAAGCGGTGGCGCTGGCGGCGGAGAAGCCTAAGGCGGTCGCACCTAGTACTACTGTTGTTCGCGCGGGACGGAGAAAGGTCTGCGAGGTCTCAACGAGAAACGGCGTAGTCGGAGTTAGATTCTTCGAGAACGACGCAGGTGACGCCGAGCAATGGGGGCAACGAATTGCGGATTTCATCAACAAGACGTTGACCGATATCGAAAGAAACTAAGGCTCTAGAAGATTTTAGTTTGAAATCAACGAGTTACTTCAAGCTTAGATGGCGCCAACCGATGAGCCTACTAGAAACTCGTTAATAATCAATCACTTGAAAAATATAAACGCGAGGCAACGATGTAAGTAATTTGCGTTAGAAAGACAAAAGCCTTCGGCGCCAACCGAAGGCTTTTGAATTCGGGCTCAACTGCTGCTCGCCCGGTCCGCTTCCCGACGCCAATCGGGTCACGAAGTACACAGATCGAAGTTTAGCGGATCGCGATCGGCAGTCAAGCGTTTGTCCTCCATTTCCAAAAATGGATGTACTTGACATGCATATCGCGCAACTTTCCGTTGCAGGCGAGGATTTTTCTCGCCTCGAAAACCACGAATCATCCGAGAACTTTGCGGACCAACAAGCGCTCGATGATTACGCTTGCGATCGATCCAACCTTCCCTGGGTCATCTTTCGAGCCGCTCACCGAGCGAATCATCTCGCCGCGCTACCTGCACGCGCTCGAGCCTTACTCGCCGCTCTGGCTCGCACTGTCGACGCACGTCGTCCCTACGCGGCAATCTTCGCTCGCCGTGAATTGCTAACCGGCCGCGCAATGCAGTCCATGCGTACGTTCTATCGAAGCCTTGAGGATTTGGAGAAAGAGGCCTTAATTACACGTCCTCCGCAGACTCGCTACGGCGCCGCTGGGCTGTTCGGACGTGCCTACCTACATCTCACACCAAAGGTCGTTACCCTTCTAGGTCTTGTTGAGTCAGGTAGCGATACGACAACTCAGGCTCAAGATTCAAACGAACCGAAAGCAAACCGCGAGCAATCTCCTTCCTTGATCTCACCGTCTGCCACGGTGGCAGACCGCACTATATATAAGGATCTATACCCTACTAATCAAAAGAGACAACCAGGAAAGCTCCCAGCGGACCTCGAACGTCTACGCGGTCTGGGCTTTCGTCATTTCCTGATCTTTCGGCTCATGCGCGAAGCGTCCGAACACGCCAAGCGTCTGTCCGATGTAGTCGAAGCCTCCTGGAAACACCTCCAACGGGCGAAGCATCCGATCAGCTATCTGCGTGCACTCCTTCGTGCCCCCGTCGACTTTGCATACCGCGTGCGGACCATTCACGAAGGAAACGTTGAGAAGCAAACTCGGATAGCTCGCGGCATCGAATTGCAAAGAGCATCTGCCCAGCTTGCCGGTCAATCTTTTGTGAGCCATGACGGCGCAAGAACATTCCTCGTCTCTGAGGACGCGAAATCCGTCACGACGCATCATCGCGACGAGCGACACCCCCGCACTAGGGCAGGCGCCTGGGCGACCGACTTCCTCGCGGCCATCAAAGCCGGGAAGATCGTTCCGCACACGTCTGTTGCGCCGCCAGCGCAAGCATCGCGTTCCAAACCTCAAAACGATGACACACATGAACTAAAGACGTCGACATGCTCACACGCGGCGCAGTCGCGCTTGAAAGCGCTGAAATTGCTCATACTTGCTAAACAGGCCGGCGGGCCAAATGGACTGCCAAGAGCGTTGAATAGTGCGTCCGTCATCGAAAAGGCGAGCATCGAACAAGTGCCAGCGCATACGGGGATCTCGAGCCTTGTCGCCGACACTGGCTATGTTAGAGCCCACGCTGGCATATTGAAAAAACAGCCCACATCGTAACGAATGCTGATATAGTCTAAGGTTGCGCCCGCTAGGGCGAATGGAAGGTGCAGTACGTCGAACTAGACGGGACTGTGCATTTTGCTCGAAGCGATTTTCAGCCACCCGTCCATATAGAGTCAGCAGTCTCGGCAGCGAAAAGCGTGCGCCGAATGCCTACCAAAGTCAGCGAGCCTTTTCGCTCGCGCACGGACCTGTCATCGTCGAGCAAACCTGTCGAGGAGAAAGTATGGCAAGTTTTGATCGGGAAGATTCGGAGCTGGATATTGTCGCGCCGGCGCGCAGGTCCGCGGGTCGACGGGCAGGGAAGGGTAAGGGCCAGACCGGCACGATGCAGCCCGATGTCCCCACGACGGCGGAGCAGGAAGAGGAGCGTCAGCGCCAAATGCGCGCGCTCATTCAGTTGGGCAAGGAGCGGGGGTATTTGACCCACGCCGAAATCAATGACCACTTGCCGGACAACTTCGCGCAAACGGCGGCGATGGAAACCATTGTCAGCACGTTCAACGACATGGGCGTCGCGGTGTATGAGCAAGCGCCCGATGCTGAAACGCTGCTCTTGAGCGATAACGCGCCTGCTGTCGTCGCCGATGAACAGTCGGAAGAAGAAGCCGAGAACGCGCTGCAAACCGTCGATTCCGAGTTCGGCCGCACGACGGACCCCGTTCGCATGTATATGCGTGAAATGGGCGCAACCGAACTGTTGACGCGCGCTGGCGAAATCGCCATTGCGAAGCGCATTGAAGATGGCTTGCATGAAATGATTCAGGCCATCGCTGCGTGCCCGTCCACGGTCGCCACCATTCTGGCGGACGCGGCTCAAGTCGAATCGGGCGAGATCAAGATCGACGAACTCGTCGACGGTCTGAAGGAAGACGATACGGTGGAAGAAGATATTTCGGCATCCGATACATCGGAAACGTCCGAGATTGATACGGACACCGACGAATCCGGCGACGATGAAGACTCCGAAGACGACCTCGAAGGCGGCGATTCCGCTGCATCGAATGAAGCGCGTTTGAAGCAGCTCAAAGCGGATTGCCTGGAAGTTTTCGCGCGCGTGAGCGAGCTTGCCGAGCAAGCAAGCAGTCCGAAGAGTTCAGGCGCCGCCGCTTCGAAGGCCGTCGAACGGGCACGCACGGAGATTCAACGCGAGCTCGGTTCAATTCGCTTCACGGCGAAGACCATCGACCGTTTGTGCGCGGACGTCCAGCAGCAGGTTGCGCAAGTTCGCGAGATCGAGCGTCGCGTGCTGCAAATCGCGGTAGATCGTTGCGGCATGCCGCGCGACAAGTTCGTCGAATCGTTCCCGGGCAACGAGACCGATCTCGAATGGACGGCGCGCACTGCGGCGGCTTCGCGTCAATACGGCGCGTCGCTCGAGCGCAGTTTGCCGGCCATTCAGGCTGAACAGCAAAAGCTCATCGACATCGAAGCGCGTGTTGCATTACCGCTCAAGCAGCTCAAGCAGATCAATCGTCAGATGACGGCTGCCGAGTTGAAAATGCGTCAGGCTAAGCGTGAAATGATCGAGGCAAATCTGCGTCTCGTGATTTCGATTGCGAAGAAGTACGTCAACCGCGGCATGCAGTTTCTCGACTTGATTCAGGAAGGCAATATCGGCTTGATGAAGGCAGTGGACAAGTTCGAATATCGTCGTGGCTGGAAGTTTTCGACGTATGCAACCTGGTGGGTTCGTCAGGCTGTGACGCGTTCGCTTGCCGATCAGGCGCGCACGATTCGCGTGCCGGTTCACATGATCGAAACGATCAACAAGCTGAACCGCATTTCGCGTGAAATCCTGCAGCAGACGGGACAGGAAGCGCATCCGTCGGTGCTCGCGGAACGCATGGAAATGCCGGAAGAGAAGATTCGCGGCATCCTGAAGATTGCGAAGCAACCTGTGTCGCTCGAAACGCCGGTCGGTGAAGATGCCGACGCGACGCTCGGCGACATGATCGAGGACCAAGGCGCGGCATCGCCGGCGGATGCGGCCGTGCACGCGAATATGCGCGCCGCAATCGACGATGCGCTCAATGCGCTTTCGCCGCGCGAAGCGAAGGTTCTGCGCATGCGCTTTGGTATCGATACAGCGTCCGACTACACGCTCGAAGAATTGGGCAAGCAGTTCGATGTGACGCGCGAGCGTATTCGCCAGATCGAAAGCAAGGCAATGCGCAAGCTCATGCATCCGAGCCGCGCGGACAAGCTGCGTCCTTTCCTGGATCGCTGATCGTTTTAAGGGCTGTTGAGGCATCGAAACGCGCCGCCAGTTTTGGCGGCGCGTTTTTTTTCGTCCGCGATTTTCTCAACCGTGCGATGTGCCTTTCGGCGCCGACGTCGATGAACACGTCTGCAACGCGTCGATTGCCTTATGCGCAAGGTTGAGCGTTTCCTCACACGCGCGAGTGTTGGCGAATATCGAGCAGCCGCCGCCCGCATCGATTTTCGATACCGCTTTGCGCACCCGATCCAGCGCAAGTTGCGGCGACCCGGTGTCCTTGATGATGCCAGCCAGATCGAACGCGCTGCCGGCGCCGGTTTCGACGTAACCCGGACACTGCGTTTCCGCATGAGCGACCACGCAAAT
This sequence comes from Caballeronia sp. GAFFF2, assembly GCF_023631485.1. Lineage (NCBI taxonomy): Bacteria > Pseudomonadati > Pseudomonadota > Betaproteobacteria > Burkholderiales > Burkholderiaceae > Caballeronia > Caballeronia sp. GAFFF2. The sequence goes on from NZ_JALQDA010000035.1 coordinate 375,950, forward strand.
CAACGCAAGCACGGCAACGGCGAATCGGCGGCCGGGCCGCGTCGCGGTTTGGGAACAGGAAATAACATTCATGGGTTGCCGGCTCCCGAAACGGTCGCATTGAAAAGGCGCGCTTCGCTTTTTATCCACATCCGCACTGGACAAGCTTGTGGATATCCTGAGCGCCGGGGCAAACTATTGATGCGAAAGGCTTTAAACCCGACGTCTGATTTTCGCGCGATGCCCCACATTGTGGACCTGTCCCAGCGAACGCGTCTAACGTGTCAAAAAGCTGCGACTGGCACGCGCGTTCGCCCTTAACCGTTTCCGCACGATTTCGGCAATATCGTCAGCGACGGTTGATCAAGCAAAAATCCAACGATCACACGCGCTTCGGAATCTCTAGTCCACGTTGAACCGCCGGGCGCGCGAGGAACACATCGAGCACGCGCTTTACGTTCGCGAAATCGTCGAAACCGACGAGATCGCGTGCTTCATAAAATCCGACTAGATTGCGAATCCACGGAAACGTCGCGATATCGGCGATGCTGTACTCATTCCCCGAAATCCAGTCGCGGCCGGCGAGGTGTTTGTCGAGGACTGCGAGCAGGCGTTTCGCTTCGGCGACGTAGCGATCGCGCGGACGCTTGTCCTCGTAGTCCTTGCCGGCAAATTTGTTGAAGAATCCGACCTGGCCGAACATCGGGCCGACACCGCCCATCTGGAACATCAGCCATTGAATGGCTTCGTAGCGTTGCGCCGGGTCTGCCGGAACGAATTGGCCGCTTTTATCGGCGAGATAAAGCAGAATCGCCCCGGATTCGAAAAGCGGCAGCGGTTGACCGTTCGGACCGTTCGGATCGATGATCGCGGGAATCTTATTGTTCGGATTCAGCGACAGGAATTCTGGCGACATTTGATCGTTGGTATCGAATCGCACGAGATGCGGCTCGTAAGGCAGCCCTGTCTCTTCCAGCATGATCGACACCTTCACGCCATTGGGCGTCGGTAGCGAGTAAAGCTGAATGCGTTCGGGGTGTTGTGCTGGCCACTTCTGGGTGATCGGAAAATCAACTAAAGAAGTCATGCTGGTTCCAGAAGAAAAGAATTGCTCAATATAGCCGATGGTAATCAACAGCTCGCATCATTAGCGGGCCTGGGCGCTTGCAATTACTTCTATCCAAAGGTCCCGTTGTTTCGCCGAAGCGCACTCGGGCCGACTGTCGTTGCACATGCAACTTTGTCGTCCAAACCCAAACACATCGGGTATCGAAGCAATTCGATCGCGCTTACAAAACCGCACGAATCAACTACACGCGCAATTGTAAAAACCACAGCGAAGACAAGCAGTTAGCGCACGCCGCCGTCACGACTCACCGCCCCAGGCAGCCGCAAACAAAGACAAACTAAAAAATTGGCTTGCTTATTGCATTACACAAAACGTAGTCCATGCCGTGTCGATCAACTCAACCGTTGAATTGCTGCTGCCATGAAAACCGTCCCTTTCGCCACGCTTACCGTCCTTGCCGCACTCGCCGGCGCGCTGATACCCGGCGTCTCGACTGCCCGTCCGCTCGAAAGCCAGCTCGACTGCCAATCCAGCGCGCATCGCTTCATCGCGCCACTGCGCGACGACCGCTCGATCGACGCTGCGCCGATGCGCGTCGAAGCCAACTCGGTCAACGCGTTCAAGCCGACCCAAGGCAGCGAACTCACGGCCTACGGGTTTCGCGTATATGCCGTGCTCGGCTACGAACAGGGCGATGCCATGTTCAAGCAGGGCAACGGCCGTCCGATCAACGACTCGGCTTACGGCGTCGTCGTGCTCGGCGCGAAAGATACGGTCGAGGATCGCGTGCGCGAATCCGGCAGCAACGCAATCGTCCATGAAGTCGTGCCGATGATGATGACCGTCGTCTTCTGCGATGGCAGCAACATGCGCAACACCGCGCGCACGGTGGCGACGGAAGCATCGAGTAATCGTTGAAACGTCTTTGAAAGCGCTCGCTGAAATGCGCCGCGCTTGTCTCCGCATTCGTCGATAATGTTCTTCCAATCGCGCGACGCACTCACAAGGGTGCGCGCGCACCACAACAGGAGAACGCCGACATGTCCGACGCAGTGAATCAGCAGAAGCGCATTGCCATCGTCACCGGAGCAGGGAGCGGCATCGGCCGTGCGGCGGCGCTTGCTCTACTCGGCGACGGCTGGTCGGTCGTGCTTGCGGGCCGACGCGCGGCGCCGCTCGAAGCGGTCATCGGCGAAGCCGACGCAAGCGAACGCGCGCTTGCCGTTCCGACGGACGTCTCCGATCCGCAATCGGTCGAAAAGCTCTTTGCGGCGGCAGTCGAGCGCTTCGGACGCGTCGATTTGCTGTTCAACAACGCGGGCGTGAGCAATCCGCCGGGACCGTTCGAGGAATGGACGCCCGAGCAATGGCAAGGCGTGGTGAACGTCAATCTGAACGGCATGTTCTATTGCCTGCAACAGGCGTTCCGGACGATGCGCGCACAAACACCGCGAGGCGGCCGCATCATCAATAACGGTTCCATTTCGGCGAGCGCGCCGCGTCCGAATTCGGCCGCCTACACGGCGACCAAGCACGCGGTCGGTGGACTGACGAAATCCGCATCGCTCGATGGTCGCAAGTACGACATCGCGGTCGGTCAAGTGGATGTCGGCAACGCACTGACGGATCTGTCCGAGCGCATGTCGCGCGGCGTGCCGCAGGCGAACGGCGAGACCGCCATCGAACCGATGATGGACGTGAAGATCGTCGGCCAATCGGTGCTTTACATGGCGAATCTGCCGCTCGAAGCCAACGTACTGTTCCATACCGTGATGGCGACCAAGATGCCGTTCGTCGGTCGCGGCTGATTCAGTCGAACGCGCCTTTCATGTGGTGCGATACCAGACGCGAATGCCCGAGTACCAATGGCTGACGCTGGTATCGTCGCCCGCGCCGAACGTCGAGAGGCTCTCGACGTTCAGTACATCCACACCGTTTTCCTTGATCCACCGGTTCGCGCGCTCGACCAGCGTCGCGCCGTTCTCATACACGTTGCCTTTGATCAGGTGATGCTGCACGACTTGCCGCTCGAAGTCTTCGTAGGCGATTTTCGCCATCGCTCGTCTCCTGTTTTTCCACGTTGATTGCTGCGGCGCAACCAGTGCGCCGCATGACGCGTCCTGCCTATTCGAGCATCATATGGCCTGAACGACGCCGCGCGCGGAGCGGTTTACCCGCGGTCGCACGACCGTGCGCGAGCGACAAAAGACGCCAGCCAACGAGCGTCCGGGCACGAGACACCCAGGAGAGCACGCATGGACATGCGGCAACGCGAGCACATCGAGGCAGTCGTCGCGGCGACGACGCGCGCGCAGGTTCTGGCGCCTGCGCGCACGCAGGAAAGCATCATTCAGACTTCATGGCGTCGTTGCGTTCATCAATACGGGCTCGATCCGTCGCGCATGCAGGAAGCGCGCATCCTGACGCAGACGCGCTTGCGCGAGCATCAGCAACGGATCGACGATTTCGCACGCATCGCTCGACATGGACTGGAAACACTTTACGAGCAGGTCGCGGGGATGGGTTACGTCGTGCTGCTGACGGACGCGCTCGGCGTGACGGTCGATTACATTGGCGACGCGAACACCGATACGGCCTTGCGTCGTGCCGGGCTCTATCTCGGCGCGGAATGGAGCGAGGACGGCGCGGGCACGTGTGCGGTCGGCACTGCGCTCGCGACGGGGCAGGCGCTGACCGTGCATCAGATCGATCACTTCGACGCCACGCATATTCCGCTGACTTGCACGGCCGCGCCGCTCTTCGATTCGCGCGGCGCGCTCACCGCGATCCTCGACATCTCCGCGCTGACTTCACCGCAAGCGCGCGACAGCCAGAACCTCGCGCTGCAACTCGTGCGCATCTACGTGCGGCATATCGAGAACGCGATTTTTCTGCGCACGCATCGGCAGGACTGGATTCTCAAGCTCAACACATCGCCCGAATTCGTCGATGTCGATCCTGAATATCTGATCGCGCTCGATGAGGGCGGGCGCATCGTCGGACATAACCGGCGCGCGCACGAAATGCTGGCGGCCGAGATCGGGAAGCCTATCGCGCCGGGAGAAACGGCGGCGTCGCTTCTCGCCATGCGTTTCGATGCGCTCTTCGAAGCGCGTCTGGAAGATTTGAGCCGTTTCGTCTATTCGCGGCCGAGCGAACTGCGCGCGCTGCCGCTTGCGCGCAGCGGCGCGCTGCTATATCTGAGCGTGATGCCGCCCGCGCCATGTTTCGCGCCATCGACGCAAGAAAAATTCGCAGGCGCGCCCGGCATTCCCGCGCCGCTGGCCGCCCTCGGCGGCGGCGATCCCGCGCTTGCGCGGCAACTCGAACGCGCCGCCAAACTCGTCGATTCGCCGATCAATCTGCTCGTGAACGGCGAAACCGGCAGCGGCAAGGAATTCTTCGCGAAGGCGCTGCATCGCGCGAGTGCGCGGCGCGCGGGTCCATTCGTCGCGGTGAACTGCGCGGCGATACCGGAGACGCTCATCGAAAGCGAATTATTCGGGCATCTGCCGAACAGTTTTTCCGGCGCGGGTCCAAAAGCAAAGCGCGGCCTGATTCAGGAAGCCGATGGCGGCACGCTTTTCCTCGATGAAATCGGCGACATGCCGCGCGAGTTGCAATCTCGTCTCTTGCGCGTGCTGGCCGAAGGCGAAGTTCTGGCGATAGGCGCGTCGCGTCCGGTTTCCGTGGACGTGCGCGTAATTTCCGCGACGCATCATTCGCTCGACGCGCTGATGCAGGACGGCCGCTTTCGCGAAGACCTGTACTACCGTCTGAACGGCGCGCGCTTCGCGTTGCCGCCGCTGCGCGAACGATCCGATCTCGACTGGCTGATCCGCAAGTTCCTCGATGCCGATACCGCGCATGGTCCCGTCGCGTTGTCGCCGGCGGCGCGGGTTTGTTTGCATCGGCATGAGTGGCCGGGAAATTTGCGCGAGCTCAACAACGTGCTGCGCTACGCGCGCGCGGTGTGCGCGGATGGCGTGATCGAGGTCGACGATCTGCCGGATGGATTCGTCGAATGGACCGCGCACGACGCCGCGCCGCAACCGCCGCATGCACATGTGGCCGACGAAGCGTTCGATACACATCGCCTGCCGCCCGAGGGCATGTTCCTGATGCAGTATCTGCGCGCGGCGAGCTGGAACCTGAGCGCCGTGGCGCGGCAGATCGGCGTGAGCCGCATGACGCTGTATCGGCGCATGGCGCGCTATGGCATTCGTTCGCCGAATCAACGTGACGCGGGCGAACGTTGAGCATCCGCATTTCGCGATACGCCTGTACTCCATGAGACACCTGCCGCTGTGACACCTGTAACGGCGGCACGCGTGCAACGTGCACTTCCTTTCGTAAAACACCCGTTATTTCCGGGTAATCCCTCGCTATTCCAATTGGCATAGCGCTTGCCTTTACTCGCCTCACAACCATTCCAACGCCCGACGAAGCGTCTTTCTTTCGGCCAGGGTCAACGGAGACACCAGCATGCGTGACAGCGTCGAGCCGCTCGTCGGCATCATCGCCAATCCGGTTTCGGCGCGCGACATCCGGCGCGTGATCGCCAACGCGAACAGCCTGCAACTCGCGGATCGCGTGAATATCGTGCTGCGGCTCTTGTCGTCGCTTGCGGCGTGCGGCGTCGAGCGCGTCCTGATGATGCCGGATCGCGAAGGGCTCAAGGTCATGCTCGCGCGTCATCTCGCGCGCAAGCACGGGCACGACGCGGATCTCGCGAGTGTCGAATTCCTCGATATGCCCGTGACCGCGCGGGTCGACGACACCTTTCGCGCGGCGCGCATGATGCAGGACGCGGGCGCGGCGGCGCTCATCGTGCTGGGCGGCGACGGCACGCATCGCGCGGTGGTGCGCGAGTGCGGCGCGGTGCCGCTCGCGGGTTTATCGACGGGCACGAACAACGCCTACCCGGAAATGCGCGAGCCGACCATCTCCGGGCTCGCCACGGGTCTTTACGCCACCGGCCGCATTCCGGCTGCGCAGGCGCTCATGTCGAACAAGCGCCTCGACATCGACATACGCGATCAGAACGGCGCCGTGCGCCATGACATCGCGCTCGTCGATGCCGTCATCTCGCACGAAAAATTCGTCGGCGCACGCGCGCTCTGGAAGATCGACACGCTCGCGGCCGTCTACGTGTCTTATGCCGATCCGCAGGCCATCGGCATGTCGGCCATCGCGGGCTTGCTCGAACCAATCGGCCGTCACGAGCCGGGCGGCCTCGCCGTCGAACTGGCCGCATCCGGCAAGGGCGAATTCGAACTTTGCGCGCCCATTGCGCCGGGCTTGATGGAGCGCGTGCCGATCGCAAGCTGGCAGCGCCTTGCCGACGGCGTGCCGCAACGCGTCAAGCAGCGCGCGGGCATCGTCGCGCTGGACGGCGAGCGCGAGCTTGCTTTCGGCCCCGGCGACGAAGTGACCATCACCTTGCGTGAGAACGCGTTTCGCAGCATCGATGTCGCCGCGTGCATGCGCTATGCCGCGCGCGCCGGACTCATGCGCTTATCCGGCAACACTGCCAGCACCGTCGTTTAACCCGATCGAAGGAGACAGACATGACATCGTCGCAAACCCCGCAGCATGCGGGAGGCTTGCCGTTATCGAAGGAAGAACTGCTGAGTGTCTACCGCAAGATGCGCACGATCCGCGATTTCGAAGAGCGTCTGCACGTCGATTTCGGTCGCGGCGACATCCCCGGTTTCGTCCATCTCTATGCGGGCGAAGAGGCGGCGGGCGTCGGCATCATGCATCACCTGAACGACGGCGACCGCATTGCGAGCACGCATCGCGGACATGGGCACTGCATCGCGAAAGGCGTCGATCCCGTCGCCATGATGAAAGAGATCTACGGCAGAAAGGGCGGCTCGTGCAACGGCAAGGGCGGCTCCATGCATATCGCCGACCTGTCCAAAGGGATGATGGGCGCGAACGGCATTCTCGGTGCGGGCGCGCCATTGATCTGCGGCGCGGCGCTCGCGGCGAAGTTTCGCGGCAAGGGCGAGGTGGGCATCACCTTCGCGGGCGATGGCGCGTCGAACCAGGGCACCTTTCTCGAAAGCCTGAATCTCGCGGCGGTGTGGAATCTGCCGGTGACCTTCGTGATCGAGAACAACGGCTACGCGGAATCGACCGCGCGCGATTATGGCACGGCGGTGGATAGCTACGTGGATCGCGCGGCGGGCTTCGGCATTCCCGGCGTGACGGTGGATGGCACCGACTTCTTCGCGGTGCACGAAGCAGCGGGCGAAGTGATCCGCCGAGCGCGTGAAGGCGGCGGCCCGGCGCTGCTCGAATGCAAGATGATCCGCTTCTACGGCCACTTCGAAGGCGATGCGCAGACGTACCGCGCGCCCGGCGAACTCGACGATATCCGCTCGAACAAGGATTGCCTGAAGAAGTTCGCGCAGGCCGTGACGCAAGCCGACGTGATCTCTCCCGGCGAACTCGATGCCATCGACCGCGAAGTCGCCGCGCTGATCGACCGCGCCGTGCAGGAAGCGAAGGACGCGCCACTGCCGGCCGCGGCCGACCTGCTCACCGACGTGTACGTGAAGTATTGATCGCCCATTCAAAACACTTAGCGAGACAAATCATCATGGCCCGAAAACTGAGCATGAAGATGGCGATCAACGAAGCCATCGACCAGGAAATGACCCGCGATCCGAGCGTGATTCTGCTTGGCGAGGATATCGTCGGCGGCGCCGGCGCGGACGGCGAGAAAGACGCGTGGGGCGGCGTGCTGGGCGTCACGAAAGGACTGTACGCCAAGCACGGCGACAGGCTGCTCGACACGCCGCTCTCCGAATCGGCTTACGTGGGCGCGGCAATCGGCGCGGCGGCGTGCGGCATGCGGCCGATCGCGGAATTGATGTTCATCGACTTCATGGGCGTGTGTTTCGACCAGATCTTCAATCAGGCCGCCAAGTTCCGCTACATGTTCGGCGGCAAGGCCGAAACGCCCGTCGTGATTCGCGCGATGGTCGGCGCGGGCTTTCGCGCGGCCGCGCAGCATAGTCAGATGCTGACGCCGCTTTTCACGCATATTCCCGGTCTCAAGGTCGTCTGTCCGTCCACGCCTTACGACACCAAGGGTCTCTTGATTCAGGCGATTCGCGACAACGACCCGGTCATCTTCTGCGAGCACAAGAACCTTTACGGTTTCGAAGGCGAAGTGCCCGAGAACTCATATGCCATTCCGTTCGGCGAGGCCAACATCGTGCGCGACGGCAAGGATGTGTCCATCGTCACTTACGGGTTGATGGTGCACCGCGCGCTGGAGGCGGCCGCGACGCTCGCGAAGGAAGGCATCGAAGCCGAGATCGTCGATCTGCGCTCGCTGTCGCCGCTCGATATGGACACCGTGCTCGAAACGGTCGAGAACACGGGAAGACTCGTCGTCGTCGATGAAGCGAGTCCGCGCTGCAACATCGCCACGGATATCTCGGCGCAAGTCGCGCAGCGAGCGTTCGGCGCGCTGAAAGCAGCCATCGAAATGGTCGCGCCGCCGCACACCCCCGTGCCGTTCTCGCCAACGCTCGAAGATCTGTACATTCCGAGCGCTGCACAAATCGCCGACGCCGCGCGTAAAACGATGAAAGGAGGAAAGCACTGATGCCCGCAATCACACCGATCGTCATGCCCAAATGGGGCTTGTCGATGAAAGAAGGCACGGTAAACGAGTGGCTCGTGGAAGAGGGCGCGCAGATCGCCGTCGGCATGCCGATTCTCGATGTCGAAACCGACAAGATCGCCAACGCGGTGGAAGCGCCCGACGCGGGTACGTTGCGCCGCAGGGTTGCGTCGGCGGGCGACACGCTGCCGGTGAAAGCGCTCCTCGGCGTGCTCGCGCCGGCCGAGGTCAGCGACGCCGATATCGACGCCTACGTGTCGTCCTACGAAACGCCGCCGGACGAGGAAGGCGAGGGCGACGAAGCGGCGTCGGCGTATCACTTCGTCGATGTCGACGGCATTCGCGTGCGCTATGCCGCGCGCGGCGGCGACGATGCGGGCAAGTCCGCGGTGCTGTTCATCCACGGCTTCGGCGGCGATCTCGACAACTGGCTCTTCAATCTCGACGCGCTCGCCGAACACAATCGCGTGTTCGCGCTCGATTTGCCGGGCCACGGGCAATCGACGCCCAAGGTGCCGGGCACGACGCTCGCCGATCTCGCGCGCTTCGTCGCGCACTTCATGGACGCGGTGGATATCGAAAAGGCGCATCTCGTCGGGCACTCCATGGGCGGCGGCATCGCCGCGCAACTCGCCGTCGATGCGCCCGCGCGCGTGCAATCGGTCGCGCTCGTGTCGCCCTCCGGTTTCGGCGATGAAGTGAACAACGCGTACACCGAGGGTTTCGTGAGCGCGCAATCGCGTCGCGAACTGAAGCCAGTGGTCGAGCTGCTGTTCGCCAATCCGGAGCTCGTCAGCCGCCAAATGCTCGACGACTTGCTCAAGTACAAGCGTCTGGATGGCGTGAGCGAAGCACTGACTGCGCTCGGTGGCGCGCTCTTCGGCGGTGGCAGCCAGAGCGGTCAGCCCGGAAGAAAGCTTGCGGAAAGCGGCAAGCCGGTGCTCGTGATCTGGGGCGCGAAAGACCAGATCATCCCGGCCGCGCATGCCGAAAACGCGCCGAAGCATGCGACCGTGCGCGTATTCGACGATGCCGGGCACATGAGCCAGATGGAGAAGGCCAACGAGGTCAACGCGTTGTTGAAGGAGCATGTGGGCAAGGGCGTCTGATCGCGCGCAGGGTCGAGGCAACGCGCCGTCGCGGCGGCGCGTTCTCAGCCGCGCGCCCGCTTCTTCGCTACTATGTGCGATGTCGCTGTCACCGCGCGTCCTGACATCCACTCCATGCCCTTCGAATTGCTCGATTTCGAAACGCTGCCCGGCGATCCGCTGCAAGCCGAGGAAGCGCTGCTCGACCGCGCGAAAGCGGGCGATGCGGTGGCGCATCTGTGGGAAGCGCCGCGCTCGCTGATCGTGCCGCGCAGTTATCAGCGTTATGCGCCTTTGGCCGATGCTCGCGATGAATTCGCGCGACGCGGCTGTCCCGTCTGGCTGCGTTTGTCGGGCGGCGGGCTGGTTCCACAAGGTCCCGGCATTCTCAATCTGAGTCTCGCGTATCCAGTGCACGCGCCGATGGGCGCGCTTGCCGAGCCGGTCTATCTGCATCTGTGCGGCATCATCGCGGATGCGCTCAACACCCTCGGCGTGCTCACGCACTGGCAAACGGTCGAAGGCTCGTTCTGCGATGGCCGCTTCAATCTCGCCTGGGGTCCCGGCCACGATGCGCGCAAGATAGCCGGCACGGCGCAATACTGGCGGCGCGTGTCGTCGTCCCTCGACGAGCAACCGCGCCATGCCGTGCTGGCTCACGCCGTTCTGCTCGTCGATGCCGATCCCATCGAGATCAACGAGCGCGCCAATGCGTTCGAGGCGCTCATCGGCAGCGGGCGGCGCTATGAAGAGATGAAGGTCGTGACCGTGGCGCAAGCGCTCGCCTACGAAGGTTTCGGCATGCCGCCCGGGCTGCGCGAGCGCGTGCGAAATGCCATCGCGGCGCGCGTCGTGGCCGCCGATTTGCCGCAAGCTCCTCTCTAACGCAGCGCTCATCGACCATCGAGGTCATCATGCCGTTCAGACTCGCTTCGAACGGTTTCTTTTTTGCGCTGTGGGTGGCGGTGTGCGCCGCCGCGCCCGAGTTTCTCTGGCAAGGGCTGTTCTCGCTCTTCGGACATTTCTCCTTCAGGGATGCCGCCGCCGCGTTGCTCATCGGCGCGATTCTCGCGTTCTTCGTCGAGCCGCTGCTGGAGCGCTTGCGCGGGTTGCAGGGACACGTGCATCGCGCGGAGAAATCGCCCGCCTTCGCCGCGTGCGAAGCGTTGAGCTTCGCGGTCGTCGCGGTGTGCGTGCACGAAGCGATCACCGTGTATGTAGCGGCGAGCCATTCGAACGAACAGGCCAGCGAGAACCTCGCGAAGGCGGTGGGACAGGCGCTGCAATGGGCGGCGATCCCGTTCGTCATCACGATTGCGTGGATGTCGGCGCGCGGGGCAGTCTGGATGATGTGGACCGCAGCCGGGCTCGCCGTGATCTTCAGCTACCTGACCGGCGTGCTCTTCGAATGGCAGACGCACGTGCTGGTCACGAGCGTGATTCCGGCGATTCTCGTGCTGATCTCGGGATGCATCATCGTGCGCGAACAGTGGGATGCGGACACGTTTCGCCGCTGCGCACGGGCACTCGCGGTGATCGCGCTTGCGTGGCTCGTGCTCTCGGGCGCGGTGCAATGCGTGCTATGGCTCGCGCACGTGCAGTCGTTTCGCCTTTACGACACAGCCGAGTTCTTCAGCGATCTGCGGTTTTATATCGGCTGGGTGACCGGACTGCTCGTGGCGCCGGGAATCGTGGCGCCGGCACTGGCGCGCCCCGACGATGATCAATGGAAACCGCGTCTCTGAGCTGCGATGCCTTCGTGAAAAAAGCGCCGCTGAGGAAGGCTCAAGCGGCGCGTGTCGATGTCAGCTCGAAGGCGGAGGAGGCGGTGGCATGCCCGGCGGAGGTGGCGGTGGCGGCGCGTAATACGCCGCGCCGTTCGGTGGCGCCGTGCGCAACGGACCTGCGACCGGAACACGATCGCCCGCTGCGTACATGCACTGCAGATACGCGTAGTCGTAGCGGCGCTGCACGCCGTAGCCCGACGTTTGCGCCGCACCCATGCCGACCGCGCTGCCGGTCAACAATCCCGCGCCTGCGCCGATAGCCGCGCCCGTGCCACCGCCGAACGCCGCGCCCGCTGCCGCGCCGATGGCGGTCCCAACCACGGCGCTCCCCACCGCGCTGTTCGTCGCGGCCTGATCTGCGGTGACGCCGCCCGTTTGCTGAAACGCGAACTGACGGCACGACGCGTCGTCCGCGCGGAACTGGTCGAAGGTCTTGCCGGTGCCGGGCAGCGCCATCACGCTGGGTCCGGTCGGCATGACCGTGCACGCGGACAGACCCAAGCCTGAGAGCGCGAGAAAAATAACGAGCCTGCGAGTATTCATAAAAGCCAGCTTCGGTTCAATTCGATGGCGGCGGGGGTTGCGCCGGAACTTCGCGCCATCCACCGGGACACTGCTTGACATACGGGTAGTACGTGCGCGATCCCTCGCAGTAATACCAGGTGCCGCCCGACTGAGCCTGAGCCTGTGATTGGTCGGGCTGGCCTTGCTCGACATAAGTGGTCGGCGCGGCGGGCGCCGGAACGATGACCTGCGGCGGCGCATAGTAGTACGGCACGGGCGCGACCGGATACGGGTAGTACAGCGGTCCGCCGATAAACACGCCGACGTGACCGCCCGCGTGCGCCGTGGCGGCGAAACCCGCCGCGGCAAGCGCCGACAACGCGATGAGAGCCTTCACGCGATTCACGACATTTCTCCAAAAAATTTCGCCTGACCCGTTACCCGTACAGCATGGACAATTCCTGCCCGGACCGCGTTTGGCGTATTTTTCTACGCTATTCCAGTTGCGGAGGAAATTCAATTACGGCTCTCCCGATGAATCTTTCGGCGCGTTACCCCGTAACAAGTTGCGGCATCGATCAGGCGCGAAGGATGGTTACGCCTGCTTGTTCGATGGGATCGGTGAGACGTGCATCCGTCGCACTTTCGACGATGACCGTCTGTGCAAGCTCGATATCGCCGATACGGTATGGCGATGCCGCGTTGAGCTTGGCGGCAGACGCGAGCACGACGGTCTCCGCCGCGCGCGCCGCGAGCGCGCGCTTGATATGCGCTTCCTCGAAATCGCCGGTGGTCAGCCCGGCAGTGGGATGAACGCCCGTGACGCCCATGAAATACAGATCGGCGTGGATATGCGACATCGCTTCGACGGCCGCCGCGCCGACCGTGACGATGGAATGCTTGAAAAGCTTGCCGCCGATCAGCACGACTTCCACCGTCGCGTGTTCGGCGAGCGCGACGGCCACGCTCGGACTATGCGTGACGATCGTAACCGCGAGGCTCGCGGGAAGTTGCTGTACGAGCAAGGCCGAAGTCGTGCCGCCATCGACTATCACGATTTGCCCCGGTTCGATCATCTCCACGGCGCGCCGCGCGATACGGCGCTTCGCCTCCGATTCCATTTCCTGCCGACGCGCAAACGGCGCCACGGCCGGAGAAGCGGGCAGGGCGCCGCCGTGCACGCGTTGCAGCAGACCTTCCGCAGCCAACTCGCGTAGATCGCGGCGCACCGTGTCTTCCGACACGCCGAAGCTCGCGCTCAACTCGCTGGCGAGCACCTGACCGTCGCGCGCGAGGGCGTCGAGGATTGTTTTCTTGCGTTGACTCGTGAGCATGATCGTTGCACGATTTTGCTTGTAATTGCACGAAACTGCACGTTACCATGGAAGGCACCACCACGCCATGGAAGACTGCAATGACTGAGACCAAGGAACGAATACGCGTGCTCGATACCGCTGTTTTATCCGACGACTGGTACGTGCTGAGAAAGGTGACTTTCGACTTTCTGCGCCGCGACGGCACGTGGCAGCGCCAGAGCCGTGAGACCTACGATCGCGGCAACGGCGCGACCATCTTGCTGCGTAACCGGCATAACGGCCACGTGCTCCTGACGCGCCAATTTCGCATGCCGGCTTTCGTCAACGGCCACGACGGCATGTTGATCGAAGCGCCTGGTGGCCTGCTCGACAACTCGACGCCGGAAGAACGCATCCGCGCCGAAGTCGAGGAGGAAACCGGGTATCGCGTGCAGCACGTCGAAAAGATCTTCGAGGCGTTCATGAGCCCCGGATCGGTGACGGAGAAACTCTACTTTTATCTCGGCGAATACGACGGCTCCATGCGCGTCAGTGACGGCGGCGGCGTGGAGGACGAAGGCGAGGAAATCGAAGTGATCGAGGTGCCGTTGGAGAAAGCGCTGGCCATGATCGACAGCGGAGAAATCGCGGACGGCAAGACCATCATGCTGCTGCTATACGCCGCGCTGAAAGAGCGCCGCGATCAGGCGAGCAGCGAGACGGCCTTTACCTGCGCCCAGACCCGCACGCCCGCGATAATCCCTAGCCGGTCCAGCGAATAACGCGTGATGCGCGCGAGGAGCGGCGAGCCGTCCACGTCGAGGCGCACGACGACTTGCGCGGGGTCCGCATCGTCGGCGATGTCGGACACGACTGCGGGCAGCAGATTGAGAACGCTGCTCGACGTGTGCAGTTCATTGCCGGCGATCAGGCTTACGTCGCGCGCTTTCACGGCGACACGCATCGCGCGGCCTCGTTCGACTGGCGCATGCACGACGGTGAGCGAGGCGCGGCCGCCCGGCAGCGCGAGCGACAGCAAACCATAACGCGCATCGTGATCGGCGACGATGCCTTCCAGCACCACCGATGCATCGTCGGCGAGCGCGAGCGGCAGATCGAGCCGCGCGAGCGTATCGGCAATTGCGCCGCTCGCCAGCGCGCGGCCGGCTTCGAGCAGAACGAGGTGATCCGCGAGGCGCGCGACTTCCTCGGGCGCGTGGGTCACGTACAGCACGGGGATATCGAGTTCGTCGTGCAGACGTTCGAGATACGGCAGGATTTCGAGCTTGCGTTTCTGATCGAGCGCGGCGAGCGGTTCGTCGAGAAGCAAGAGACGCGGACTCGTCAACAGCGCCCGCGCAATGCCCACGCGCTGGCGTTCGCCGCCCGACAATCCGCCCGGATCGCGCTCCAGCAGATGCCCGATGCCAAGCAGTTCCGCCGCCTGTTCCAGGTCGACGCGTCGCTCGCGTGCCGCCACGCGATCGAGTCCATAGCGAAGATTCTTGCGCACGCTCAAATGCGCGAAAAGACTGGCTTCCTGAAAAACGTAGCCGAGCGGACGCTTGTGCGTCGGCAGAAAAACGTTGCGGTCGGTATCGAGCCACACTTCGCCATTGACGACGAGCCTTCCCGCGCGCGGCCGTGCGAGTCCCGCGAGACAGCGCAGCAGCGTGGTCTTGCCGGAACCCGAATGGCCGAAGAGCGCGGTCACGCCGCGTCCCGGCAAGCGCAGATCGACATCGAGCGTGAAGCGGCCTTGTTCGACGAGAAAGCGCGCCTCGATGGCTTGACCGGTCGATGAGATTTCAGGCATGCACCGCCGCCGATCGACGGCTCGAATAGAGCAGCAACAGCACGATGAACGAGAACAGCACCATGCCGCCCGCGAGCCAGTGCGCCTGCGCGTATTCGAGCGCTTCGACGTGATCGAAGATCTGCACGGAAACCACGCGCGTGCGCCCGGGAATATTGCCGCCTATCATCAGCACGACGCCGAATTCGCCGACCGTGTGCGCAAAACCGAGGATCGTCGCGGTGATGATGCCCGGCCGCGCAAGCGGCAACACGACAGTGAAAAACGTGTCCCACGGTCCCGCGCGCAAGGTCGCGGCGGCTTCGAGCGGACGGCTGCCGATGGCTTCGAACGCGTTCTGCAGTGGCTGCACGACGAACGGCATCGAATAGATGACCGAGCCGATTACGAGCCCCGCGAACGTGAAGGGCAAGAGGCCGATGCCCGACGCCTGCGTGAGCTTGCCGATGTAACCGTTCGGCCCCATCAGCACGAGCAGATAAAAGCCGATGACGGTAGGCGGCAGCACGAGCGGCAACGCCACCACCGCGCCGACGACACCCTTCGCCCGCGAGCGCGTGCGCGATAGCCACCACGCGACAGGCGTGCCGATGACGAGCAGAAGCGCCGTCGCCAGCGACGCCAGTTCGAGCGTCAGCGTGATGGCCTGGAGATCGGCGCTATCGAGCGGCATCGCGAACAATCAGAGCTGATAGCCGAACGAGCGGATCACCTCGGCGGCCTTCGGTCCCTTGAGGTAATCCTCGAACTGCTTCGCGACCGAATTGTCCTTGCCCTTGTTGAGAATGACCGCGTCTTGCTTGATCGGCTCGTGCAGCGATTCCGGCACGATCCACGCCGAACCGCTCGTGATCTTGCCGTTCTTGTAGATTTGCGAGAGTGCGACGAAGCCGAGTTCGGCATTGCCCGTCGCGATGAACTGCTGCGCTTGCGAGATGCTCTGCCCTTCGACGATCTTCGATGCCACCGCCTGCGTGAGCCCGAGCTTGTCGAGCGTCTGCGTGGCGGCAAGTCCGTACGGCGCGGCTTTTGGATTGGCGATCGCCAGATGCGTGAACTGGTTCTTCTTCAGCACTTCGCCTTTGTCGTCGACGTAACCTTCCTTCGCCGACCACAACGCGAGCGCCCCGGTCGCGTAAGTGAAGCGGCTTCCCGGCACCGTCATGCCTTCGCTTTCGAGCTTGGCGGGCGTGGTGTCGTCGGCGGCGAGGAATACTTCGAAGGGCGCGCCGTTCTTGATCTGCGCATAGAACTGACCCGTCGCGCCGAACGAAGCGACGACCTTGTTGCCGGTATCCTTTTCGAAGTCCGCTGCAATGGCCTGCACGGGCGCCGTGAAATTGGCCGCCACGGCAATCTGCACTTCGCCTGCAAACGCCGACGAAGCGGCGAAGCCCACCGCCAACGAAAGCAAAGTGCGCAACAAACGAGTCTTCACGTAAAGCTCCTTGGGTTCTGTTTTATTGGCTGCACCGGATTGCGCGCTGCTGGTCTTGGATCTTCGCGCGGTCATGGAATCCGGCGAGCACCGTAATATATACGACTATATTGCGTTCGGGCATGCTCGCTGCATCACATGACGAGTATGGGTCTCCTCGGATGATTTCGTGTGAGTGAGACTCATGAAAATCGATTGACCGCCGCCGCGATGTTCGCCGAAACTTTGCAAATCATCCGCCTGGAACTGAGCACGGCTCAACTTTCGGTGGCAAGCATAAGGAGACAAGGACATGTCCGACGCCATGAATCTGCAACGCATCAAGCTCTCGGTGACGGGACACGTCGCCCGCGTGACGCTGGATCGCGCCGATGTACGCAACGCCTTCGACGACGCGACCATCGTCGAACTGACTGCCGCCTTTCGCGCGCTCAACGACGACACGAGCGTGCGCGTCATCGTGCTCGCGGCGAACGGCCCGGCCTTTTGCGCGGGCGCCGACCTCAACTATATGAAGCGCATGGCCGGTTATTCGGAGGCGGAAAACCGCGCGGACGCGCTCGGGCTTGCGACCATGCTCAACACCATCTACACGAGCGCGAAGCCGGTGATCGCCAGCGTGCAGGGCGATGCCTACGCGGGCGGCATGGGCCTCGTCGCCGCGTGCGATATCGCGGTGAGCGTGGACAGCGCGAACTTTTGCCTATCGGAGGCGAAGCTCGGGCTCATGCCCGCGACCATCGCGCCTTACGTCATTCGCGCGATGGGCGCGCGCGCCGCGCATCGCTACTTCGTGACGGCCGAGCGTTTCGATGCGACGGAAGCGCTGCGTATCGGCTTCGTGCATCAACTGACGACGAGCGGCGAGCTCGACCGAACCGTCGATGCAATGGCGAACAACATCGCGTCCAACAGCCCGAACGCCGTGGGCGAGTGCAAGCGGCTGGTGTCGGAACTCGCGGGCAAGGTCATCGACGATTCGTTGATCTCCGATACGGCCGAACGCGTCGCGCGCATTCGGGCATCGGACGAAGGGCGCGAGGGCGTGCAGAGCTTCCTCGAAAAGCGCAAGCCGTCATGGCTCGGGTGACGCGATGATCACGCTGCATCATTGCGTGAGCGCGCGGTCGTTCCGGCCGCTTTGGGCGCTCGAGGAAATCGGCGTGCCGTACCAACTGAAGATGCTGCCGTTTCCGCCGCGTGTGGTGGCGCGCGAGTTCATGCAAGTGAACCCGCTCGGTACGATTCCGGCCTTCAATGACGACGCGCTTTTCATGACCGAATCGGCTGCGATTTGTCAGTATCTTGCGGCGCGTTATTCGCCCGGCGCGCTGGATGTCGCTGCGCACGAAGCGGACTTCGGCCGCTATCTCAACTTCCTGCACTTCGGCGAGGCGACGCTCACGTTTCCACAGACGCTCGTCTTGCGTTACACGCGTCTGGAGCCGCCCGAGCGCCGTCAGCCGCAAGTCGCCGAGGATTACGCCAAGTGGTTTCATGCGCGTCTGCGCACGCTCGTGCCGCTGCTGGAGCGCGAGGCTTTTTTGTGCGCGGGGCGGTTCACGGCCGCGGATATCTCGATTGGTTATGCGTTGATGCTCGCGGAGCATATCGGTTTGCACGAACGCTTCGCGGAGCCGATCGCGCGCTATTGGTCCCGATTGCGCGAACGCGATGGTTTCCAGCGAGCCATGCGCGCGCAAGACGACGCGGCTGTCGCGCAGGGCGTGTCGCCCGATCCATCGCCGGATATGCGGCCGTTCGGCTCGCGCTAACAGCCTTCCGGCTCGACGCGTGAAGGCGGGCGCACGTCGTCCCTCCTTCACGTCCCCCCATCCGCGGGGCTGTGCAGAACGCCATCGAACCTTAATCTGCTCATCAGGCGCTCACGTTTGCGAGCGCAAATCAGACAGACGAGGTAACTGGCGATGTACGTCTTCTCCTGGCTCTTATCGATGATCGTCGCGCTCGTGGCAACGGGCACGATTGTATTCGCGATGCCGCGCTCGGCCGCCGACGAACTCAGCGTAGCGACCGCGCCGCACACTTTCTTCAGCAGCGAATTGAATCGCGTGACGACGATGCTGGCGTCGTGCGTGACAGACGCAGACTGACACTAATCGAGGCGCGCCGCACGATGCAAAGGCGCTCACGGTTAGCGGTTTGGAATCAACACGTTGCACTGATTTCCATAACGATATCCACAGGCTTGTGCAGAAGATCTGTGGACAACCAGGGCCGGGGGCGCCCTGGAAACGAAAACCCCAACCGGCGCACGGGGAGCGCTGGGGAGACCACATACGATGAGACGCGAAGGCGTCCAGGCGAGCGGGGCCAACAGGTTCGAGGTTCGATACGAACGTAAATTCACCGCGCGGAAAAGCGCAGGGGAGACCAACAGTCAATGCGGGGAACGAGGCGCGCGGGGGTGCGCTTCGGCGGTGAGACGTGCGTAAGCGTCGCAAGCCGGCGAAAAAAAAGCCCGCTGCATTGAGCGGGCTTGAATCCATATCGGTTGAGACATGGAGGAGACAAGGCTTAGTATAAACCCTTACCCACCCAAGTCAAGCGCCAAACCAAAAAATTTGCGCTGGGGAAGGGCATCGTCAAGCAAGTCTGCTTCGGTCATTGCTTGCCGAGACTGTGGTAGTACGCCGCGAGATTGGCGATATCCGCCTCGGACAAGGGTTTCGCGACCATCGACATCATTTCGTTCTGGCGCGCGCCCGTGTGAAAGTCGGTCAGCGCCTTCACGAGATACTCCTCCGTCTGCCCCGCGAGGTTGGGCGCTTCCGGCAGCTTCGACATGCCGTCGAGCCCGTGGCACGCCTGACACTGTGCCGCCTTCGCACGCCCCGCCTTGATATCGCCCGCTGCGAGCGCGACGCTGGATACCGCCAGCATCAGGCTTGCCACCACGGCTGTCTGCGCCGGCCGCATCACTTCGACCCCGAATACGAAATACGATAGATGGCGCCGGCATAGTCGTCGGATACCAGCAGCGAGCCGTCCTGCAATACCTGGACATCGACCGGGCGTCCCATGTACTCGCCGCTCGAAGTGAGCCAGCCATCCGCGAAGACTTCCGGTTCGCCCGCCGTGCCGTCGTCCTTGACGGGCACGTACATGATGCGTGCGCCGATGGGCTTCGTGCGATTCCACGAACCGTGTTCCGCGACGAAGATGCCGCCCTGGTACTTGTCCGGGAACGTCTTCGCGTTATAGAACGACATGCCGAGGTCGGCCGCGTGCGCCGCGAATTCGACTTGCGGATACACCAGGTTCGCCGGCGGATTCTGATCCTTGTAGTCAACGGTCCGCACCTTGCCGCCGCCGTACCACGGGAAGCCGAAGTTCTCGCCCGCCTTGGTCGCGCGGTTCAGTTCGCCCGGAGGAATGTCGTCGCCCATGCCGTCGACCTGGTTGTCGGTGAACCAGAGCGTCTTGTCCTTCGGATTGAAGTCGAGGCCGACCGAATTACGCACGCCGTGCGCGTAGGTTTCGCGGTTCTTGCCGTCTTGATCCAGACGGATGATGCCCGCGAGCCCGTTCTTGTCGATATCGGCGAGTTTGTCTTTCGGCGGCACGTTCCACGGCTGGCCAAGCGCGATGTATAGCTTCTTGTCAGGCCCGATACGGCACGCGCGCGCGCCGTGATTGAAGCTCTCGAACGTCGCCGGGATCAGCTTGCCTTGCGGCACGACGACCGCCGCGGCCACGTCCGGCCCGCCGTCGCCGAAGAACTGTGCCGCCGGGAAACCGAGCACGCGATTCTGCTCGACCACGTAAAGCACGCCATCCGGCGAGAAGCAGACGCCGTTCGGCACCTTGAACGTGACCGACGAGGCGAATTGAACGACGTCATCCGCGACGCGCCTCTTGGTTCGATCCGTCACCTGCCATACGCGATTCTTGCGCGTGCCGACGAACACCACGCCCGTCGAAGGCTCGATAGCCATGTGCCGCGCTTCCGGCACGATTGCATACAGGTCGATCTTGAAGCCTGGCGGCAGTTTGATTTGCTTGAGATTTTCGCGCAGCGCGTCGGCGGTCTGGCCGCCTTGCGGCACCTTTTCGGCCTGACTCGTGCCGGTCTGCTTGAAGTTGGACAGCGAATTGAGATTGTCTTGCGCGGCGTTCGCATACGGCAGGCAGGCGAGCATGGCGCCGACCGCCAACGGCAAAAGCTTGAGCGTTGCGTTCATCTGGTTGTCTCCTTGTTGTTACGGCTTATTGAACCTCACTGAACAACACGACTGATGACTCTCGCCGAAGGAGACGGCGTCACGCGGACCTCGACCAAGCACGCGTATCACGACGCCGCTGCCTACGGTAGCAACAATCTTAGAATACGAATCGCCCGCTGCAAGCAGCGAGCCGGTTTTTTTCACGCGCTGATAAAAAGCGTCGGCAGCTATTTCCTGCCATCGAAGAGAAAGACGTTGGCACGGTCGGGGCTCGGCAGCGCGACCAGCAGGCGCGGGCCGTCGAGCACGGCGGCGCCCTTGACGGTCGCGTCGGGCAGCGGGCAGGGCGCGGGGCCGAACGTCACCGAGACGTCGTAGGCGTTCGCGCCGGGACGCGGCGCCACCGTTCCCTTGAAGATGCAACCGGCGCTCGTCGTGCCGGCGGCGTAGCCATCGGCGGCGACGGTGATGCGCGTGGTCGTCGCGCCTCCGAGCGACATTCCGCGGCCGCTGTAAAGGCCGCCCGCGTTGGCGAGGCTCGGTCCGGTGTCGAGCATCGGCGCGGCATTCACGTTGAAGGCGAGGCCCGCGCCGCCGTTCTTGCTTGCGACCGTGCCGCTTACGGCCGGCGCTTGCGCGAAGTTTGCGCTGAAGTTGGCGGCGGTGGCGGGCGCCCGGCCCACGCGATAGTCGAACGCCGAGGTGCTCGCGAACTTGCCGTCGCTCGTCTGCGTGCCGCCCGTGGCGATGGCGACGCCCGACAGGTTCGTGCCGCGCGTGTCGTTCGGAGTGCCGTAGAAGAGATACGCCGAGCCATCGAAGAGCACGAGCAGCGTGGCATCGGCCTGACCGTTGTCGATTGTCCCTTTGTAGACGCCGCCCGATGGCAGCGTCGTCGTGACGGTGCCGGGCGGTGGCGGAGCGGAAGAGTCGGTTGCGCAGGCCGCGAGCGCGAGACTCAGGGCGAGCGGCAATGTGAAAGTCAGCGGGACTGGCGGCTTGAATCTTGTGGTTATCGTCACTCTGGACTCCGGTCTCGATCGAGGCGGCATCGTGCGATGCGCGCGGTGAACGTCCTGTATAGGCGCTGAAAAAGCACAGGTCAAGCGCGATGCACGACCGTGCGGCGCGCCGAGTCTTCCTCGTTCAGCGTCTTTACGACGGCTTCATGGCAATGCGATCGGAATGCAGACGTGGTGAAACGCGTAAGTGACGCCGTCTCGTTCGAACATGGCTTGTTCGCTTAGTAAGCGCCTGCGATCGGCAACAGCAGATAGGGCAGCAGCGCTTCGTAAGACATGGCCGTCGCTTGCGTGTCGGGCAAGGTGGGCGCGGTATCGATCACGGGTGCGTCGCGCCCGATGTCGATGTCGATGTCGATGTCGACGAGCGATGCGCCTGCGATGGGTGTCGGTTCGATCTTCATTTTCCCCTCCTGTCATGCAGCGTGTGAGGGAAAGTCTGGGCGCGAAGAGTTAGGAAAGCGTGAGGCCGCAAGGCTCTTGCGTCAGGACGCGCGTCTCAAGCGGGACCGTCGAGCCAGTTTTCGATCTTGACGCCTGATCAGAAAAGTAACCCGATCGGCCAATCCCATTGATATGTATCGATCATCCAAGCAAAGCCAACAATGCAACCGGAAATGCGCTTCACGCCTTCGAAGCCATTTCCAAAAACCCCTTTACCGCCGCCCCTTTCTCGAACCGCCGATACACCACCGCGACTTCTGAAGGCACCGGCTTTCCCGCGATCTCGCGATACTCAACGCCCGGCACCGTCACGCATTGCGCGAGCGATCGTGGCACGACCGCCACATCGCCGCCGAGCGACACATGCGCGAGCACATCCGACAGCGTGCCCGGCTGTCCGGCGATTTGCGGCTCGAAGCGCCCGCGTCTTCCAACCTCGAGCGTGCCGGACTCCTGCTCCGGCAGCACGAACGACTGACCACGCAGTTGCGCGGGCGTGATGGTTTCCGATTGCGTCAGCGGAGAATCGGCCGGCAGCGCGACGATGAACGCATCGCGACGCACCGTGCGCACCTCGACGCCATCCGGATACGGCACGGGCGGCCGCACGTAAGCGATATCGATATGACCGTCGATGAGCAGCGCGCCCGCCTCGCGCATGACGATCTCGCGGATACCGATGGCAACCTGCGGATAGCGCACACGAAAGCCGCGCACGTGTGTCTGCAGCACGCCCGAATAAACCGCCGAACCGACGTAGCCGATCACGATCCTGCCCAGCTCGCCGCGCTCCGCCAGCGCCGCGCGCTCGGCCCCGCGCGCGAGATGATCGAGCGCGCTCGATGCCTCGACGAGATACGCCTCGCCCGCCGCGGTCAGCGCCACCGAGCGCTTCGTGCGCTGAAAAAGCCGCACGCCAAGGAGCCGCTCCGCTTCCTGAATTCGTCGCGTGAGCGCGGGCGGCGCAATGCCGAGTTCATCGGCGGCACGCGTGAAATGCAGATGCCGCGCGACGCTCAAAAAGCAGCGCACATGGCGCAATTCCACTGGCATGAGAGCCTCGCTTCGTATTGTCGAATGCATCAATTATTTGGAGATTCTATGTCAATGACAGACAAGAGCGATCTCACTAGCATCGATAGCTTCATCGTCAACATTCGCCCGCCATGTCCAACACCGCCGATGTCTCGCCGAACCGGTCCGCCGCGCGCTTCGTGCTTCTCACCGCATCGGCGACTTGCGCGCTGATCACGCTCGATACCAACGTCGTCGCCGTGGCGCTGCCATCCATCGCGCGCGATTTCCACGCCGGTTTCGCCGATGTCGAATGGGTCGTGAGCGCCTACATGGTCGCGTTCGCCGCGTGTCTGCTGCCGGCGGGCGCGCTCGCCGACCGCATCGGCAGAAAGAAGATGCTGATCGCCGGGCTCGCGGCGTTCGCGCTGGCCTCGCTCGGCTGCGGCCTCGCGCCTTCCGCGTTCGCGCTGAATCTGGCGCGCGCGGCGAAGGGCGTCGGCGCGGCAATGCTGCTCACGTCCGCGCTCGCGATCATCGCCAACACCTTCCACGAAGGCGCGGCGCGCGCTCGTGCATGGGCGATCTGGGGCACCTGCATGGGTATTTCGACGACCGTCGCGCCACTCGTCGGCGGCGCGATCACGCAATGGTTCGGCTGGCGTTGGATCTTCCTCATGAACCTGCCGATCTGCGCGCTGCTCGCGTGGTGCGCGTGGCGCGGCATGCGCGAGTCGCGTAATCCGCATGCGGGATCGCTCGACCTGCTCGGCAGCGCGATCTTTGCCGCGTCGCTTTCGCTCGGCATCTGGGCGCTGATCGGCGGTCAGGCCGATGGCTGGACGAGCTGGCGTACCGAAGCGCGCCTTGCCGCGTGCGCGGCGCTCTTGGTCTTGTTCGTGCGCGTGCAACGCTCGCGCGCGCATCCGATGATCGATCTCTCGCTGTTTCGCGAATCGCGCTTCGTCGCCGCCGTGCTCGCCATGTTCGGCTACGCGGCCTGCGCGCAAGTCATGATGACGTTCCTGCCGCTTTATCTGCAGAACGCGTTCGGCTTGACCGCGGTGCGCGCGGGCGTCGGCATGTTGCCGTTCGCGCTCGCGATGATCGCCGGGCCGCATCTCGGCGCGGCGCTCGGCAAGCGCGTGCCTGCAATGGCGCTGCTCACGTTCGGGCTTGCGACCATCGGCGTGGGCAATCTGCTGACGGCGTGGTTCGCGTCGATGTCGTATTACGGGCTCATCGCGGTCTCGATGATCGTCACCGGACTCGGCGCGGGCATCCTCAACGGCGACACGCAGAAGGCGATCATGGCGTGTGTGCCGGCGCATCGCACGGGCATGGCGTCGGGTATCAGCACGACGACGCGCTTTACGGCCATCGTCACGTCGGTGGGCGTGCTCGGCGCGGTGCTCGCGGCGCGCACGAAAAGCGCGCTCGATCTGCATGCAAGCGGTTTCCCTGCCCTCATGCACGCGTTCGATGAAACCTTCCTCTCGCGCGTGCTTGCGGGCGATCTGGCACATGCGGGCGCGGGCGGCAACGCGGCTGTCGTCGCGATCGCACGTGCGAGTTTCGCGAGCGGCTTCGCGGCTGCGTTAGGTGTGGCGGGCGTGAGTGCGTTGCTCGTGGCGTCGGCGGTGTGGGTGCTTGCCGGACGCAGCGAGCGGGCTAGCGCTGTGCGAGTCGACGCGTAGAGAACCATCCGGAGCGCGGCAGAATCAGCGGGATAACCCCTATGGGTGAAGATCCGCCCGCCGTTTACTGTATCGATACACTAAATCGATACAGCCGCAACCGGCGCACTGCGATCCGCGGCTCTCAGGAGACAAGACATGCAATCGACATCCCGGCGACGCTTCCTTCAAACCGCCTCGGCAGCCTCGCTCGCGGTGGCGGGCGGTGCGTTGCCGTCGCTCGCACGCGCGCAGGCGCCGGTCGCGCTGCGGCTTTCGTCGTCGATGCCCGCGAATCAAAACGCCGCGCACTACGTCTGGTATCAGTACCTGGCTGAAAACCTGAAGGCGAGCGTGGGCGAGCAGATTCGCATCGATTATTTTCCGAACAATCAACTCGGCAAGGAAAGCGACGTCGTTCAGCAAGTGAAGGTCGGCGCGGTCGACATGATGGTGACGGGCTCGTCCATCTGGGCAACGGTTCTGCCCGAACTCGGCATGCTCGACCTGGGTTATGTCTTCGATAACTTCGATCACGTCGGCCGCGCGATGGACGGCAGCGTCGGCCAGAGCTTCGACAGCCTGCTGCAAAAGCGCGCGGGTTGCTCGGTCATCACGTGGGGCTATTCGTTCGGCGGCCGCAATGTGTTCACGAAGAAGCCCGCGCACTCGCTCGCGGAAATCAAGGGCGTGAAACTGCGCGTGCTGCCCACGCCCGCTTTCATGGACACGTTCAAGCTGATGGGCGCGGTGCCGACGCCCATTCCCATCGGCGAGTTGTACATGGCGGCGCAAACCGGTGTCGTCGACGGCTTCGAGCACGATTGCGCGACCGTGCTCGCGAGCAAATACGACGAAGTGGTGAAGTCGTGCTGGCAGACGCAGCACGTGTTCAGCCCGCTCGTCGTCGTGATGGGCCGCCGCTCGCTCGACAAGATTCCCGCGAATCTTCGGCCGGCCTTCCAGAAGGCCGCGCAGGATGCGACGGCGAAGCAACGCACGGTAGCCGTGCAGACGGCGGCGCGCGCCGAGCAGGAACTGAAGCAGCGCGGCATGACTTTCTTCCCGATGTCGCCCGCGGACCGCGAGACCGCGCGTCACGAAATGCAGACGCAGTTGTACGCGAATTTCGCGAAACAGTATCCCGCGACCGCGCCGCTTTTTCCGGCCATCGCCGCCGCACGAGGCTGAACGCCATGACCTCTTTCTCCGCGACGCCCGGCCCCGAAGCGCAGCTTGCGGCCGCGCCCGGCTTCGGCCAGAAGACCGCGCTCACGCGCGCGCTCGCCGTCGTCATGCGCTGGATCGAATACATTTGCGCCGCCGTGCTCGCGGCCGATGTGATCGTGGTGTTCGTCTCCGTCATCTATCGCTACTTTCTGCACGATCCAGTCGATTGGGCCGAGGAGATCGCGCGTGCGTTGATGATTGTGCTGGTCTTCTTCGGCGCGGCGACCGTGCTTGCGCGCAGTCAGCATGTCGGCGTCGATCTGTTTCGCGCGGCGCTGCCCGCACGCTGGCAACCGGCGCTGATTCAGGCCGGGCACTGGATCATCGCGGGCGTGGCGGCCAATCTGTGCTTCTCGTCGTGCCTCTTGCTCGTCGATTCCTACGGCCAGATGACGCCAAGCGGCCTGCCCGCGTGGATCAACGTGTATCCGCTCGTCGCGGGCAGTGTGTTCATGGCGGTGTTCGCGCTCGCCAATGCATTGAACGGGCCGCGCAAGACGGTGTTCGGCGCGCTCATCGGTTGCGTCGTGGTCGCGGCGGCGCTGTTCGGCTGGAACGCGCTCATGCCCGATCACGCGATCAAGCCGGGCATTCTGCTCGCGGCCGGTTTCGTCAGCGGACTCGTGCTCGGCGTGCCCATCGGCTTCGTGCTCGCGTTTTCCGCGTTGCTGTATTTTCTCGCCGAGCCGACCCTGCCGATCCTCGTCTACTCGCAACAGGTGATGGCCGGCGCCGACCACTTCGTGCTGCTCGCCATTCCGTTCTTCGTGCTTGCGGGCTTGCTGATGGAAACCAACGGCATGTCGTCGCGGCTGATCGAACTCCTGCTGCGTATTTTCGGTCGCGTGCGCGGCGGGCTCGGACTCATCACCATCATGGCGACGGCGTTCTTCTCAGGCGTGTCCGGCTCGAAGCTCGCGGATATCGCGGCGGTCGGCGGCGTGGTCATGCCGGCCGTGCGTCAGAGCAAGCAGGACCCGAACGAAGCGGCGGCGCTCCTCGCGTGCAGCGCGGTGATGGCCGAGACCATTCCGCCGTGCGTGAACATGATCATCATGGGCTTCGTCGCGAACATTTCCATCGCGGGGCTGTTTCTCGCGGGCGTGGTCCCGGCGGCGGTGCTGGCGCTCGCGCTTGCCGTCGTCGCGGTGATCTTCGGGCGTCGTATCAACGTGGCCGATGCGCTCAAGAACCCGCGTGCGTTTCTGCCGCTGATGGGCGGCGCGTTCGTCGCGCTCGTGATGATCGCGATGATCGGCAAGGGCGTGACCTCGGGTATCGCGACATCGACGGAAGTGTCGGCGTTCGCCGTGGTCTATGCGCTCGTGGTCGGCTGGCTCGCGTTTCGCGAACTCACGCCGCGCAAGGTGGCGCGCGTGTTCGTGCGTTCGGCGTCGATGGCAAGCAGCATCCTGTTCATCGTGGCGGCGGCGTCGAGCGTGTCGTTCGCGCTCACCATCGAGCAGATTCCCGCGCTCGTCTCCGATGCCATGATCAACTTCGCGCATCAATACGGACCGACGATGTTCCTGCTGCTGTCCGTGCTCATCATGATCGTATTCGGCGCGGTGCTGGAAGGCGCACCCGCGCTTATCATCTTTGGACCGCTTCTCACGCCGATCGCCACGCAGCTCGGCATCAACCCGCTGCACTTCGGCACGGTGATCGTCGTGGCGATGGGGCTCGGTCTGTTCGCGCCGCCCGTCGGCTTGGGGCTTTTCGCGACCTGCGCGATCACCGGCACGGAAATGAAGGCCGTCGCGAAACCGATGGTCAAATATCTGGTGGTGCTGTGCGCCGCGCTCGTGGTACTCATTCTGGTGCCATCGTTTTCTCTGTGGCTGCCGACCCGGCTCGGCCTGTAGCCTGTTGTCCGAAGTCCGAAACAAGAACTGTCATGAGCACCATTCAGGACGTAGCCCGCCACGCTGGTGTATCCGTGAGCACGGTTTCCAACGTGCTCAACGGCCGTACCGACCAGATGCGTCAGGAAACGCTCGCGCGGGTGCAGGCCGCGATGACCGCGCTGCAATACCGTCCGAGCACGCTTGCGCGCCAGCTGAAGACCGGTCAGACGCCGCTCGTCGGCTTGCTCGTGCCGTCCATCGCCAATCCGATGCACGGCTATATCGCTCGCGAGGTCGAGACTTACGCGCAAGAGCGCTACGGTTATCGCGTGCTGATCGGCAATACGTATCGCGACCCGGCGAAGGAAGCGTCGTTCTTCGAAGATTTGCTCTCGCACGGCGTGCGGCGCGTGATCGTGATCTCATCGCTCGCGGATGAGCGCCATCTGGAAACCGCGGCCGAGCGCGGCATGGTCGTCGTGAGCTACGACCGGCGCGCGACCGAAGGCGAGACCACGCGCATCGATCACGTCACGCCGGACAATTTCGAGGCGGCGCGGCTCGCGACGCGGCATCTCATCGCGCATGGTCACACACGGCTCGGTTATGCGACGCTCGCCGGCATGACGCTGAGCCGGCGCGACAAGATTCGCGGCTTTCTCGCCGCCGCCGAGGAAGCGGGCCTCGGCCACGGCGCGCGCGTGCTCGACAGCGGCCCGGTGAACGAATACGGCGACTCGATGATCGCGGAGAACGGTCGCGCGCTCGCACGCCAACTCTCGGAAGACGCCGCGCGGCCGACCGGAATCGTCGCGGTCAACGACCTGATGGCGCTTGGTCTGATGGCCGGTCTGCGCGAATCGGGCTTGCGCGTACCGGACGATATGTCCGTGGTCGGCATGGACGGGCACTTTCTCGCCGCTATCTCGAACCCCGCGCTCACGACCGTGCAACTGCCCGTTCCTGCGATGGCCGCGGCCATGGTCGAGCGCGTGATGCGTCAGCAAGACGACGCTGTAATCGATTCCGCGCAGGCGCTATTCACCGACATCACGCTCGTCGAGCGCGAATCCGTGGCGCCGCCTGCCGCAAAAGCAACGTAGAAGCCCTTCAGGACCGAGACATGAACAAGGTTTTCGTGAGTCATCCCCGGCACATGCTGGAACACTATTTCGGCGCACGCGCGAGCGCGGCGCTCGACGCCATCGCCGATGCGACCTACAACACGGAAGACCGCGAACTCACGACCGCCGAACTCATCGCGGCCGCGCGCAATGCCGACGTGATCATCGGCTACCGGCAGACCCCCGCGCCACGCGAACTGTTCGCAGCCTTGCCGCGGCTTGCCGCGTTCGTGCGCTGCGCGGTGGATATCCGTACCATTGATGTCGATGCCGCCAGCGATCATGGCGTGCTCGTCACGCAGGCGAGCGCGGGCTTCGTGCCGGCGGTATCGGAATGGGTAATCGGCGCGATGATCGATCTGGGCCGCGCCACCACGGCTTATGCGTCGGCATACCATCGCGGAGAGATGCTGGCGCCGAAGATGGGTCGCGAGTTGCGCGGCAGCACGCTCGGCGTGATCGGCTACGGGCAGATCTCGCGCTATCTGTGCGAGCTTGCGCTGGCGTTCGGCATGCGCGTGGTCGTGTCCGATCCGCACGCGAAGATCGACGATGCTCGCCTGAGTCAGAGCGATCTTCCGGCCTTGCTCGCCGCCGCCGACTTCGTGGTGTGCCTCGCGCCCGCGAACGATGCGACGCGCAATCTGATGAACGCGCAAGCCTTCGCGACGATGAAGCCGGACGCGTATTTCATCAATGCGGCGCGCGGCGAACTCGTCGACGACAATGCCTTGCTGGCCGCGCTGCAAAGCGGCCGTCTTGCGGGCGCGGCGCTCGACGTGGGGCGTGCGCCGGACCAGATGCCTTCGCCGGCGCTGTGCGCGCACGAACGTGTCATCGCGACGCCGCATGTCGGCGGCCTCACGCCGGCTGCGATCGAGCATCAGTCGATGGAAACGGTCGCGCAAACCGAAGCGCTGTTTCAAGGGCGCATGCCGATGGGCGCGGTCAATCCACGGCATGCGTTCAGGCTCGCGCAGCGTGAAGCGCCGAAAGTCGACGCCATTTCGAGCGACGCGCGATGAACGCCTGCGATTGCCACCTCCACGTCTACGACGACGCTTACCCGCTTGCACCGAGCGCGACGTTCCGGCCGCCATCGGCGCCTGCATCGGCTTATCGCGAAGTACAGCGCGCGTTGGGCTTGTCGCGTGCGATCGTCGTGCAGCCGACCGGCTACGGCTTCGACAATCGCTGCACGCTCGCGGCCATCGAACAACTGGGCGAGGGCGCACGCGGCATCGCGGTCGTTCCGCCCGACGTCGACGATGCCGAATTGCAACGTCTGCACGAAGCCGGCATGCGCGGCGTGCGCTACATGATGTTTCCTGGCGGGCTGCTTGCGTGGGACAGCATCGAGGCGATGTCGGCACGTATCGCGCCGCTTGGCTGGAACATCGATCTTCAGCTCGACGGACACACGCTGCCGCAACACGAGGCGCTGCTCGCGCGTTTGCCGTCGAAGCTCGTGATCGATCATATCGGCAAGTTTCAGGGGCCGGTCACGCCTGCAAGCGATGGCTTCGCGTCCCTATGCCGCCTGCTCGACGGACCGCGCTGCTGGATCAAGCTCTCGGCGCCTTACGAGAGTTCACGCAGCGGTGCGCCGGAATACGACGACATCGCGCCGATCGTGCGCACGCTGGCCGCGCGCTATCCGCAGCGCGGCGTGTGGGCGTCGAACTGGCCGCATCCGAACGTGCAGCCGGTTCCGGATAACGCGAGCCTGCTCGACTGGTTTTCTCATTGCATGCCCGATGAAGCCACGCGCGGCAAAATCCTCGTCGATAACCCCGCCGAGCTTTACGAATTCTGAAGCCTGTTCCATCCTATGCTTGAACAGCCACGGCTCAAGGAGCACGCGATGAACACACTCGAAGGAACGACCGTTGTCATCACTGGCGGCTTCGGCAGTCTGGGGCTTGCGACCGCGCGCGTGATGGCCGAGCGCGGGGCACGCATCGCGCTCATCGGCAGGGACGCGCGGCACGACCCGTTGCCCGCGCCGCTTGCGGATGCGTTCATCGTCACGGGCGCCGATTTGTCGGATGCAAAAGCCGCGCAAGCCGCGTTCGACGCAATCGCGCAAAAGTTCGGCGGCGTGCAGGCGCTGGTGAACGTGGCGGGCGCGTTTCGCTGGGAAACCATCGCGGATGGCAGCGTGGACACATGGAACCTCATGTTCGATGTGAACGTGAAGACGGCGCTCAACGCATCGAAGGCGGCCCTCGGGCTCATGCGCGAGGGCGGCGGGCGAATCGTCAACGTGGGCGCGCTGGCGGCGTTGAAAGCGGGAGCGGGGATGGGCGCTTATGCGGCTTCGAAGGCGGCGCTTCTGCGTCTGACCGAAGCGCTTGCCGAAGAGCTCAAGGATCGAGCCATTACCGTGAACG
This sequence comes from Caballeronia sp. GAFFF2, assembly GCF_023631485.1. Classification (NCBI taxonomy): domain Bacteria; kingdom Pseudomonadati; phylum Pseudomonadota; class Betaproteobacteria; order Burkholderiales; family Burkholderiaceae; genus Caballeronia; species Caballeronia sp. GAFFF2. The sequence goes on from NZ_JALQDA010000035.1 coordinate 407,508, forward strand.
CGATCCTGCCTTCGATTATCGATACCGCACAGAATCGCGCCGATATGCCATCGGCGGATTTCTCGCGCTGGGTACAGCCGGAGGAACTCGGCGCGGTGATCGCGTTTCTCCTATCGGACGATGCACGCTCGATCACGGGCGCGGCGATTCCGGTGGCGGGGCGGGTTTGAGTGTTGGCTTGGCGTGGTTCATCGAGGCCGGAAACCCCGCGCGGCTGATTCACCTCATCGCGACTGCAACCTGAACGCCTCCCCACGAATCCCCGCCCGATCCACCGACGCGATGCGATTGCGCCCGTGTTCCTTCGCCTGATAAAGCTGCGCATCGGTCAGATTGATGAACGTCGTCGGATCGATGCCATCGGTCGGCACGACGGTGCCCACGCCGAAACTCGCCGTCACGCGCTGATTGTGCGGCGAGCGCAGATGCGCGATGTCTTCATCTGCGATCAATTCCCGGCAGCGCTCGGCAATACGCATAACCGCTTCGGCGTCGGTATCCGCGAGCACGAGCACGAACTCCTCACCGCCGAAACGGCCGAGAAAATGCTTTGGCCCGGCGGCCTCGGCGAGCACGCGGGCAACGCGCTTCAGGCATTCGTCGCCTTGCAGATGGCCGTAGTAATCGTTGAAGGACTTGAAGAAGTCGATATCCACCATCACGAGCGACAACGGTTTGCCCGACTCCTTCGCGGCCTGCCATTCGCGCTGCATCACGTTGTCGAACATGCGGCGATTGCCGACGCCCGTGAGGCCGTCGCTCAGCGACAGATGTTCCAGTTCCTTATGCAGGCGCGCGAGTTCTTCCTCGGTGCGCTTGCGTTCGCTGATGTCGAACATGAAGCCGATCAGCGAATCCACGCCGCCTGCCTCGTTGCGCACTACATGCACGACATCGCGCAGCCAGACATAGCCGCCATCCTTGGTCAACGCGCGATAGTCCGCTTCGTGATCCGCGCCCGCCTGCGACTGCGCCACGCAGAAGTTCACGACCGCCTCGCGATCGTCGGGATGCATGCGCGCGGCCCAGTCGTTGACGTCCTTCCACGACGATGGCGCCCAACCCAGCAACGCCTCGATTTGCGGTCCGATATACGCGAACTGCATGGTGGCCCAATCGATCTTCCACGGAATCGCCTTGGTCGATTCGAGCAGCGTTCGATAGACCGCGTGATCGTCTTCGCCGAGCGCGCGTTCGGCTGGCGCGAGCGTGTCTTCGTGGCGCAGGAATTCAGCCTTGAGCGGGCTTTCAAATGGGTCTTGGCTCATCGTGTCGGTCGGAATGGTTCGTTGCGCGTGTTTACGGCCGTTAAGCGCACGTCTTTAACGCATTCGTTCCGCCCTGTCCCGAAGCCTTACCGCACCACGAAATGCATCACATCGATCCGCCCTTCACCAAAGCCCGCCTCGCAAAAAGCCAGATACAGCCGCCACGTGCGAATGAACGCATCGTCGAAACCAAGCGCACGCACTGCGTCTAGCCGCGCTTCGAAAGCGGCGCGCCAGTGATGCAGCGTGCGCGCATAGTCCGCGCCGAACGCAAGCGACGGCGCCGCGTTCATCCCCGCTTTCTGCGCCGCCTGCACGAAGCGCTCGGGGCTCGGCAACATGCCGCCAGGGAAAATCTGCTCGCGGATGAAATCGCTCGACGCGCGATACGCTAGAAAACGCGCATCCTCGATCGTGATCGACTGCACCAGCGCCTGCGCGTCCGGCGCGAGACAGCGGCGCAGCGTGCGGAAGTACGTGGGCCAGAAGCGCTCGCCGACCGCCTCGAACATTTCGATCGACACGATGGCGTCGTATTGCTCACGCAGATCGCGATAATCGCGTAGCTCGATATCGACGAGTTCGCTCAAACCCTCGCGTTCCATGCGTTCGCGCGCGAACGCATGCTGCACCGCCGATATCGTCACGCCATGCACGCGAATGCCCTCGCGCGCCGCATGCCGCGCGAAACCGCCCCAGCCGCAGCCAATCTCGAGCACGCGCATGCCCGCGCGCAAGCCGAGCGTCTCGACGATGCGCCGGTACTTGCGTTCCTGCGCCGCTTCGAGCGAGAGGCTCGCGTCGCCGTCGAACCACGCGCTCGAATAGGTCCACGTGGGGTCGAGCCAGAGCGCGTAAAAGTCGTTGCCGATGTCGTAATGCGCGTGGATATTGCGACGGCTGCCGGCGCGCGTGTTGGGCCGCAGCCGATGCCTGACGTTATGCACGCACTGCGCGATCCAGCCACCGTTCACGGTGCGCTCGACGACCTTCTGATTGCGCATCGCGAGCCGCAATACCGCGGCGGGATCGGGCGTATCGAGCCAGTGATCGCGATACGCCTGCGCAAAGCCGATATCGCCTGAACGGAGAACGGCCCGGCACGCGCGCCAGTCGTGTAGGTGCAGCGTGGCCGCGGGCTGCTGCAGGGCATCGCCGAATACACAGCGGTCGCCGTCGGGCGTGACGAGCACGAGATGACCCACGCGTATGCGTTTGAGGAGGCCCATGAAAAGCCGCGCCGAAAGCGGCATGCCCGCCTGCGCGGAAATCGTCCGCAAAAGATTCATGTCTAGCCTTGTGTTTTGTTATTCGGTCCGTTCTTTCATCGCGTTCGGGTCCTCGGCCGATGGCGGATGTCTGCCGTGGAACGGCACGCGCTTGATCCAGAGCCGAAGCGCCTGCCAGTAAATGCGCGCGACGACGGCGACAGCCAGCAGCGGCTGGCTCAATAGCGTGCGCAAGGCAAGCGGGCCGGTTAGCGGCCGCGCCTTCAGGCCGATTGCCGTGCGAATCAATAGCCCGTCGCGGTCGCGATAGTCGATCGCGACCGACAGCCGGTCGCCATGCCGCCGCACGCGAAAGGCATAGTCGCCATCGACGTCGCAGAAAGGGGATACGTGCAGCGTCTTGCGGCAGGCGAGCTCGGTGTCGTCGACGATAGGCGCGTGGTCGGGCGCACTCAAGAGATAGCCGCGATGCTCGCCGAAGGTGTTGCGCACGTCCGCGTACAGCGCGCGCAAGTTGCCCGCGCGGTCATGGCAGAACCAGAAGCTCACGGGATTGAAAGCATGGCCGAAGACGCGCGGAATGGAGAGCAGCCGGATTTCGCCATCGGCGGGAATCGCGGCATCGGCGAGGCGGGCACGCATCCACGTTTGCAGATCGCTGCCATCGCGCGGACCGAAGTCGCGCTGGAAAACCGCGAACGGCCGAACCTGGTCGATGCCGAACCACGCACGCTTCACTTCGCCAAGGCGCGCGAGGTCGCAAGAGACATAACAAACCGGATACTCGAAGCGATGATGCACCGGCCGCAGGCGCTCGTGCATCACGCGGCCCGTGAGCAAACGTGCTGCCTCGCCGTGGCCGCGCGCGACCTTCACAAGCGCGCCCATTCCGGTTCCACGCCAAAGTCCCGCGCGATCCTCAACGCCGACTTCAGGCCGTCCTCGTGAAAGCCGTATCCGGTCCACGCACCCGCGAACCAGGTGTTGTGCACGCCCTGAATCTCGGGCAGGCGCTGCTGTGCATCCACGGCGGCGAGATCGAGCAGCGGATGCTCGTATTCGTAGCGGCCGAGTTCGCTGCCGGGCGCGGGTTCATCGACGGGATTGAGCGTCACGATCACCGGTGTCTCGAACGGCAGCGGCTGAAGCTGATTGAGCAGATAGCTCACGCACACCGGTTCGGCCTCACCGTGGCCCGCCCACGCGCGCGCGCCGAGATAGTTCCACGCCGACCACACGCGGCGGCGGCGCGGCAGCAACGCGCGATCCGTATGCAGCACGGCAAGATTGCGCTGATAGCGCACGGCAGAAAGCAATGTGCGCTCGCCGGCCGAAGCGTCGTCGAGCAGATGCAGGCTCGTTGGCGCGTGGGTGGCGAGGACGAGAGCATCGAAACGCTCGGGTCCGGCGTCATCGGTCATGACGACGACGCCTTCGTCATCGCGACGAATACCGCGCACGGGCGTGCCGATGCGCACATCGTCGAGCGTTGCCGCGATACGCCGCACATACTCGCGTCCGCCGCCCGTCACGGTGCGCCACCGCGGCCGGTTGTTGACCTGCAAGAGCGCGTGATTGAGACAGAAGCGCAGAAAGGTCGCGGCGGGAAAACGCAGGATGTCGCTGGCGGCGCTCGACCAGATCGCGGCGGCCATCGGCAAAAGATAGTGACGCTGAAACGGCGCGCCATAACCGCCTTCGAGCAGCAACTCGCCGACCGAACACCGGTTGAGCGTCGCACGCTCCAAATGCTGCTGCGCCGATGCATTGAAGCGCAGAATGTCGCGCAACATGCCGATGAACGCGGGCGAAAACAGATTGCGCCGCTGCGCGAAGACCGTGTTCAGACTCGTGCCTGCCCATTCGAGCCGCCCGCCATCGAGCGACACGGAAAACGACATGTCGCTTTGATGCGTCGCCACGCCGAGTTCTGCGAGCATCGCGATCAGGTTCGGATACGTGCGCTCGTTGAAGACGAGAAAGCCGGTATCCACGGGATGCCGTTTGCCATCCAGTTCCACGTCCACGGTGTTGGTATGGCCGCCGAGATAATCCGCGGATTCGAACAACGTCACGCGATGCTTGCGCGCGAGCAGCCACGCGCTCGCCAGTCCGGCGATTCCCGCGCCGACCACGGCGATGCGCTGACCTTGTCCTGGTGCTCTTCGGTTCATGTCGAGAGGTCTCCTCGCGCCGAGTGGGCCATTGCGGGCAGCGGTCAAACGTGTCGTCGCAAATCAATACGATGCGGCGCGCCCGCCGGATGCAAATGGCATGCAAAGGTTTTCAGTCGCCCTGTCCGGGACTCTGAAAGCCTGGCTGTCCGATCTGCTCGGGGCTTTGCGGCACGCGCCGGAACTGCGTCGTGTCGTATCCCATTGCGTCCAGACGCGCGAGGAGCGAGCGATACGTCTCGTCGTTCATGGTCGGCTCGCGCGAGAAGATCCAGCCGAGCTTCTTGTTGGGATAGCCGAGAATGGTGTAGCGATAATCCGGATCGACATAAAGCGTCATCTGCGTCACGTGGATCGGCCAGAAGATGCGCACGCTCCATTCGCCGCTGCCGCTGCCGGGCTTCACCGAATCGAGAAACTGATGATGCGTTTCGGGCGCGTCGAAGCCCTTCTTGCGGCCGAAGAACTCGTCGACGATCTTGCCGTCGTCGCGCAAGGTCCACATGACATGGCTCGCGACGAAATCGCGTTCGGCGAAGTAGGGGATATTCGCGATCACGAACCAGCGTCCCATATAGCGCGGCAGATCGACAGGCACGCTTTCCAAAGGCTGTTCGGCGCGCGGGTTCGGATTCGGCGGACCATTCGAGCAGCTTGCAACCAGCAGGATGATGCCCGCGCCAGCGAGCGCGGCAATGAGTGCGCGTTTCATGAGATGACCTTTGACTGAAGAGTGTTCGGCCGAGTGTTCAGCCGCTTCTCGAACAGGTAGTGCGCGACGCCCCACTCACTACCGGACGCATAGCCGAACAGTTCGGACACTGCCATATAAAACATGCGCCAGCGTTGCAGCCAGAGTGCGGCGTCGTCGCCATAAGTGTTCTGAAGCATCGGCATGACGCGAGCGCGCGCCGCGTCGAGCGCGGCGAGCCAGAGATCGGACGTGCGCGCGTAGTGCGAGCCGTTGACCCACCATTGGCGCGTCACGCGCAAATCGTCCTGGAAGTTGAGCAGCAGCGCGGCGGACGGCATGGTTCCGCCGGTGAAGAAATAGCGCGACATCCAGTCCGAACTGTCGCGCGAGGCGAAGTGATAAGCGAGCGTGCGATGCGCGAAAATATGCACGAAGAGCTTGCCGTCGTCGGCGAGCCAGCGCGCAATCTTTTCGAGCAGCAGGCCGTAATTCTTCATGTGCTCGAACATTTCGACAGACAGAATGCGGTCGAACGCGACGGCGTCGCCATCGGCGGGGAAATCGAAATCGACGATATTGCCGGTCGTGACCAGCAGGTTCGTGAGACCGCGCTGGGCCGCGCGAGCCTCGATGAACGCGCGCTGTCCATGCGAATTCGACAACGCGACGATGCGCGCATTCGGGTAACGCTCGGCGAGCCACAACGCGAGCGAGCCCCAGCCGCAGCCGAGATCGAGAATGCGCTGGCCATCGGCGAGTTGCGCGCGTTCGGCATAGCTTTCGAGCATCGCAATCTCGCTTTGTGCGAGCGTTTCCTGGCCGCTCGGAAAATAGCCACACGAATATTTGAGGCGCGGCCCGAGATGAGCTTCGAAGAACGCGCCCGGCAACTCGTAATGCTGCGTGTTGGCAGCTTGCGTTTCGATGGCAATGGGGCTCGTGCGCAAATCGGCCAGCAGCGTATCGAGCGCTTGCGTGCGGCGCTCGCCGTCGCCCGCGTGTTCGTCGCGCAGACGCTGGCGGATGAAAGCGCGCATGCCGGCGCGCACCAGCGCGTCGGGAAGCCAGCCGCGTTCGCAGAGGCGAATCATCCAGCTTTTGTCCAACGGGGGATTCGAATTGTCGAGCGGGCTGGCCTGTCGTGTCGATGCGTTCATCGGCAAAATCCTGGGGTTATGAATGCACGGGCGGCTTCGGCGGCCACGGCACCAGCACGCTGGTCGTGCGCATGTAGTCGCGATAACCGTCGCGCGTTTCGGCAAGCCGCGCTTCGAGCAGCGGAATGCCCGACACCTTGATGAGGAGCCACGCCATCAACAGCGGCGGCGCGATGGTGAGCCAGCTCCACGGCAGGCCGATCGACAGCACCGCGTAGGCAACCCAGTGCACGCACTCGAAGAAATAGTTGGGATGACGCGAGTAACGCCAGAGGCCGTCGCGGCACACCTTGCCGTGATGCGATGGGTCGGCGGCAAAGCGCTTCAACTGGCGGTCGGCCAGCGCTTCGCCTGCCACGGCGATGATCCACACCACGACCGCCGCCGCGATAGCCACCGAATGCGCGGGCTCGACCGAATATGCGGGCACGAAGAACGCGAGCGCGAGCAAGATGGAGATGAGCACCTGCAACTGGAAGAACCAGAACATGTTGCGCGCCGCTGCCGCGCCCCAGCGTTCACGAAACGCGTGATAACGCGGGTCTTCGGGTTTGCCGTGATTGCGCCGCCACAGATGCAAGGCAAGGCGCGCGCCCCAGACGCATCCGCCAGCCGCGACGCATAGACGATTGATGGACGCGCCAGTCCCGGCCACCGCGATAAACAGCGCGACGAGTGCGAGCGATGCCGCCCAGATCGGATCGATCATGCCGGCGTTTTTCGAGCGCAATTGCCAGAGCCATACGGCGCTGAAGAGCAGCACGAGGCCGGCGAAGGCAATCAGGAAGGAGACGACAACGGGCATGCGAAGCTCCACGAACATGCGTTCGATAGAGCAATACGGATGCCGGTTTGAGATGGATGCAGTTAGAGCGCGTCTTGTTGACGGCGAACGAAAACTCGACGTCGGCGTGGGCGTTGGTTCGTCGGATCACCGGTGAAGCAGGCTTGTTAGGCGGCGCGACGACTACTTTCGATCGCGAAGCCAAGCGGTGCGCTGCAAAGAATGCAAGCGCACCGCCTATGTAACGTAGCGCGTTACGTGCCGCGAATCTCGCCCGTGCCGATCACGGGACCCGTCGGCGCACCGGTCGGCGATCCGCCCGGCGGTTCCACCGACACCGCCAGCACCGCCTTGTTGCTCAGCAGCGCCATGATCTCGGGCGGAAGGTTCATGGTCGCAGGCGTGTTCGACGGGAATACGCCTAGCGCGATCGGCTTCGCGTCCGGCGGGATCAGCCAGAGCTCGGTCGCGCGATCCGCCGCGATGACCGATTGCACCGCCGGTACGACCACCATGCGCGAACGCGAGACATCGACGGTTGCGGTCCAGTGCGCGACGCCGTCCTTCTGCGCGATGGTCGCCACCATGTATTGCGGCGCCTGAGCGACGGTTGGCTGCGGCGGCGCTTGCGGCGCGCGCGTGAGATTCACCGCGACCAGCACCAGAGCGACGGCGCTCGCGCCGACGGCCAGCCAGCGCCACAGATCGAGGCTGTTCCACCAGCCGCTCTTCTTGGCCACCGAGCCTTCCGGCAGGAAACCGAGATCGCGCTGGATTCGCGTCCAGATGCGTGCGGGCGGTGTCACCGGCGCGATGTCCTGCGCGAGCGGAGCGAGCCGCTCGTGCCAGTCATCCAGCGTGCGTTGCAGGCCGGGATTGCGCGTCACGTCCGTTTCCAGCGCGCGGCGCTCCTGCAGGTCGAGCACGCCGAGCGCGTACTCGGCGCAGCGCAGATCGTCTTCGTTTTGGGCGGGCGTGTTCATTGTTCGAGGCACGTCCTGAGTTGCATGAGGCTTCGGCGAATCCAGCTCTTCATGGTGCCGAGCGGCACTGCCAGACGTTGCGCCAGCTCGTTATACGTCGCGCCCGTGAAGAACGCTTCGCGCACCGCGCGGCCTTGCTGCGGCTCCAGACGGTCGAGACATTGTTCGAGCCGCCGCCGCTCTTCGCTCGATTCGGCCGCGGCGGCGGGCGTCGGCGCATCGTCGGCGATTTCGGGGGTTTCGTCGTCGCCGAGCAATTCCTCGCGGCGCTGACGCATGCGGTCGATGGTGCGATTGCGCCCGAGCGTAATGAGCCAGGTGATGGCGCTGCCGCGTTCGGGATCGAAGGAATCGGCGCGACGCCAGGCGGCGGCGTAGACCTCTTGCAGGATGTCCTCGGCTTCGCCTCGGTCGTGCATCATCCGCAAGATCACGCCGAAAACGCGCGACGAGGTCACGCGGTATAACTCCGCGAACGCTTTCTGGTCTCCCTTCGCGACGCGCACGAGCATGTCGTTCAGGCGCTCGCGCCGCAACAGGCCGGCGTCGGTGTCGCTGCCGTCGTTTCGGTCGGAGTAATTGCCGGTGCTGCCGGAGGTAGTGTCCGTCATGGGCAGAATGGGTCGAGCCGCGCTCGGGGGTGAGGTCCTGCCGAAATATATCACCGTGCCGGCGCGCTGCAAGCAATCTGTCGCCAGGGCGCTATAAAGAAGCCTCGTCATGTCCGTGTCCTTCCGGCATCCCGTTCGTATTCTCAGGGAAGATACGGATCACAACGCGCACGGGATGCAAGCCGCGGCTATTCGAACGCCTCGGAAAAGCGCGCCATCGCCCAGTCGATAAACACGCGCAACCGCTGGCTCATATGCCGGTCGGGCGGATAGACGAGAAAGAACGGATAAGGCGCCGGCTGCCAGCCTTGCAGCAGCGGCACGAGTTCGCCGCGCGCGATCGCGGCATTGGCCGCATAGGCGAACGTCTGAATGACGCCGAGTCCCGCCAGCCCCGCCGCGAAGTGCGCCGTACTTTCGTTCACGCCCATGTAGCGGTTCTGCACGCCGTCCACGACGATCTTCGTCGCACCCTTTTCGAAGCGCATGGGCACGACGCGGCCCGATCGTGCCGACATGTAGTTCACCACGCGATGCCCTTTCTCCAGATCGGACGGATGCCGCGGCTTGCCGTATCGTTCGATGTAGCCGGGCGTGGCGCACGTGACGAAGCGCGCGCGTCCGAGCGGCCGGGCAACGAGCGATGGTTCGTCTGCCCGGCCGCCGCGAATCACGCAGTCGACGTTGTCGCCGATCAGGTCGACCTGACGGTCGCTCACGCCGAGCCCGATGTTGATCTCCGGATATTGCGCGGTGAATTCGGGCAGCGCCGGAATGAGCACGCAACTCGCCGTGGACGAACCGATGTCGATCCGCAACCGTCCGCGTGGCCGCTTCTGCGCGGCGCTGAAGCTCGCGTCGATATCTTCGAGTTCGTGCAGAAGGCGCGTGGTGCGTTCATAGTACGCATTACCTTCCGGCGTAACGGAGACTTGACGCGTCGTACGCTGCAGCAGCTTCATGCCGAGATGCTTTTCGAGCGAACCGACGAGCTTGCTCACGGTTGCAAGCGGCATGTCGAGCGAGCCGGCGGCGCGCGTGAACGATCCGGTTTCGACGACGCGCGCGAACACCCGGATGGCAAGAATCTGGTCCATTGATTATCTACGCAGGTGGATAAAGTAATCGCGTTCGACGACTTTATTCAACAATCCATTGTTTGTACAGTGAGGTTCATGCGCTGGCGACGACGCCGGCTTAACTGATCGAATCGGAGAACATCATGACTCAAGAAGCGCAAGGCAAGCTGGCAAACAAGATTGCACTGGTGACGGGCGGATCGAGCGGCATTGGTCTCGCGTCGGCGCAGGAACTGGCGGCGGAAGGTGCGACGGTGTTCATCACAGGCCGTCGTCAGGCGGAACTGGATGCGGCGGTCGCGGCCATTGGCGCGGGCGCGACGGGCATTCGCGCGGATGTGTCGAAGCTCGACGATCTCGACCGCGTCTTCAGCGAGATTCGCGAGCGTGCGGGGCGGCTCGATATCGTCGTGGCGAATGCAGGCGGTGGCGACATGGTGCCGCTTTCGCAGATCGACGAGGAGCACTTCGACCGCATTTTCGGAACCAACGTGAAGGGGCTCGTGTTCACGGTGCAAAAGAGCTTGCCCTTGCTCGTGGATGGCGGCTCGGTCGTCCTGATGGCCTCGACCACTGGAATTCAAGGCACGGAAAATTTCAGCGTCTACAGCGCGAGCAAGGCGGCGGTGCGTAACTTCGCGCGCTCATGGATTCTGGATTTGAAGGATCGCGGCATTCGCGTGAACGTGGTGAGCCCGGGCCCGGTGCGCACGCCGGGGCTTGCGGGCATCGTGCCCGAAGGTCAGCAGGAAGGGTTGTATGCGCATCTGGCTTCGTCGGTGCCGCTCGCGCGACTGGGCGAGCCGCGTGAGATCGGACGCGCGGTGGTGTTTCTTGCATCCGCTGACGCAAGCTTCGTGAACGGGGCCGAGTTGTTCGTCGATGGAGGGATGGCGCAAATCTAAGCGTCGACGTTGTCGGCGAGGCACTACCTTCCCGCCGACAACATCGTTCCCCGACAGCCCGATGCCTGACATCGGCATGCATAAAGCCGCTTCATTGCCGCCGTGCGCCGTCCTTCCACCGTCAGGCGGTAATCGATGAAGAGCTCATCGCCCTTTCGAATGGGCTGGATGGCGAAGATGAAGACGCGCTCGCCGTCCTGCTCGGCTTCGCAGTTCGGCGCGCAACTGTGATTGAGCCAGCGTGCGGAGTTGCCGCCGCGTGCGCCGTCGATCACGCTGCCATCGTCGAGACCGAAGAAGAAGGTGTGACCGTCCTCGGCGGTCGAGCGTTCATGGCTGCGTTGCGCCTGCTTCCACGTCAGCCGCTGCCCCTTGTATTCGAGCAGCAGCGCGCCGGTGGGTAGATCGGCGAGGGCGAAAACGCCCCGGCCATGGACGGGAGAAGTTCGTACTGTGATTCGTCGCATGGTGTGGCGGCTCGCTTGGGTTTGCTTGAATTCGCGCGAAGACGGGAGATTTGTTTGAGCCTGTGCGCGGCGATGGTTATGATGATGCCGTCATAAATCGCTGTCACGCCCATGCACGCTGTTTTAACCCGCAGGCGCAAGAGACGCAAGCCACTCAGAGGCACGCTCGCGCGCTATCGTAACCGTATCGTCGAAGTGTTGGGAGAGGCTCGCGGCGAACGCGTCATGATTCGCTCCATTCACGACGATGGCGTCGAGCGGCGCACCGCCGTCAAGTGGATCAACCTGCTGCCGATGGATACCGAACTCTTCTGACTTGCACTACGTCCTCATTCTTCTCTCATTTTCGGCTCGCAGAATGGCTTCATCGACGAACCGGAAACAACAGGAGACGAACATGAAGACGATCAGAAACATCACGCTGGCACTGGCCTTGAGCGCCGCTTGCATGACGGCGGCAGAGGCACATCCGTTCATTGGCGTGGGTATCGTGGGCGGGCCCGTGTTTCCCGTGGCTTCCAATGCGCAGAGCGCGCCGCCGCTGCCGGTCTACCCGCACGCAATGTACTCCGGCCCCGCGCCGCTGCCGCTCGATGCACCGCCGCCAGTTTATGTGCAACCGGCCATCGGCAATATCGCGGCGATCATGGGACATGCGAACCCGGCGAACGGCATAACGGGATCGTAAGGACGCATGTGCTCAGGCCGCGAGGCTGTGCTTGCGCAGCCAATCGAGCACGATCGCAGCGATGGCGTCGCTGTTGTCGTCGGCCATGAGCGCGTGAGAGTTGCCGGTAATGCCGCGCGCGGGCAAATCGATCCATTCGACATCCGTGCCCGCCGCGGCCAGCGCGTCATGCCAGCGCCGGACGTTCGGCACCGAATCGACCCAAAACGAATGCTGATCGAGATAGTCGCCCCAAAGGAAGAGATGCGGCACATCGCGCAGAAGAGCGGCGTCGTGATCGTCAGGGGACGGCGCGCCGGATGGCTCCAGCGAGATCACCGCCTTCACGCGTTCCGGCGCATTGAGCGCGGCCGTCAGCCCGAAGTTGCCCCCCTGACTATGCGTGAGGATGATGCTGGTGTCGAGGCTCGCGATGAGCGCGTCGTAAGCATGTTGCGTGCGGGCATTGTTGGTCGCCCAGCGCGGCACGAACTGATGCATGAAGGTTTCCATCCGCCCGACAGGAAAGCGCACGCCTTCGTGCGAGCGTCTTGCCGCTTCATCCGGATGCCACGAGCCCGCCGGGCCGAAGCGGAAGGTTTCTTCCCACGCCTCGCGCGCCGTGCGAAAGTAGGGCGCTTCGGCGAATACCTCGGGATACGGCGCCCACGACGCGCGTCCGCGTTCGACCGCATCGGAGACATACACATCCAGACCCGAGCGCAGGAAGAACATCTGCCAGCCGGGACGGCCGTCGGGCGTGGTCTCCCAGTTGACGCCGCTCATGCCGCCGCCATGCCAGAGCAAGAGCGGCCATCGTCCGGTGGGACGTTCGAGCCTGATGTATTGCACGTACATCTGTCCCGCGATGATCTCGCCATTCTGATCGACAGGATGCACCGCGCCCTGGTTCGTGCTGACGCGGTCGCGATGCGGCATGCCGCTTAGCGTAAGCATCTCGCCGCCGACGAAGAAGCTGCCGATGTCGCGTACCGAGATGCAGGTTTGCAACTGGCGCTGTGTGTCGGCTGCGTGGGGATGATCGGTCATGGATGGCGCCTTTTTCGGTGGGCACGCGGGATGGATCGTTCCTCATTCTAGATGCTTCCACGAAGTGCACCGGCGCAATTACAAACCGCTTCACGCGGTCCCCCGGCGCGTGGTGCACACTACGCGCAGACGAATGGCTTTCACTCGGGAACAACGGCTTATTGTGTGGCTCTAAGGGGTCGACAAACACGCGACAGTGCCTCAGGCGCCGATCGCCTCCACGACACACGCGTGCCTCGCGGCGGCTCTTTCTTCGATTGGAGTAGAGCCAAAGCGGCGCGCCAGCTTGCGGACCATGAATACCCAACTCAGCAACGAATGCAGGACCCGGCTTTTCCGGATCACACTCGAAACGCCCGTGGAAGGCGTGGCCTTCGTCATGGCGGACAGCCGCGAAGCGGCATGGCGAATCGGCAAGACGGTGATGGCGGTCTTGCGCGGCATCGGCATCTACGATGTCGCGCTCAAACACGTTCACTCGTTTGCCGAACTCGTCGCAATGGGCAAAGGCGATGACGAAGACCTGCGAATCTTCGAAGTGGCTTACGACGATGAAAACGGCCCGGTCTGGGCAGGCTCGCCGTACTTCCTGACTAACGATTCATCGCTGCTCGGCAAGTGGGCCGAGCTTTGCGCGGATCTCGCGGCGGATGTAGCGCGTATGGCTATCCGGCGAGCAAAGTAGTCGGTGGGCCTGGAACGGACCAAACTCAGGCGGCTGCGCGCCGGTTCTGAGCGTCCTCATGCGACTCGGGGTACGCGGAGTCGAGCGCGTTATCCAAAAGGGCAAGCTTGCGTTGCAGCGAGGCGACGCGATGGCACTGCGACGGGACGAGATCGTAGTCGGCATCGAGCTGGGCGATGCGTTTGTCCCAATATCCGGTCGGAAAGCGTCCCGGCGCCACGTCGGGCGGCCCGGCATAGCTTGCGAGAATCAATTCCAGATGCCTGAGTTCGCTTTCCGCGAGTTGCGCGGTTCGGCGCTGTCGAAACTCGGGGATGGCGGCATCGATGCCTTTCTTCATAGTCCTTTTCCTGCTCGAATCGTAAAGTAAACATCTGAGCAATTGACGTTCCGATGGTTCGCTTTACCTTCTTCGAAATTGTTTCCAATTGAAAACCAGCTTGCGGTGAGGCTTATCTGGTCTCGTTTCCGCACCTTTTGGCATCGAGCGGGTTTTCCCTGATTTTTTTACGAACGACCGTTCGAGGCATGGAACGCATGCAAAGCACGGAAGAATCAACGGGACATTTCTTCATTGCCTTGGCGCTTTCTTCAAGCAAGTGGTGCTGGGTCTGCTGATTGCTTTGATGCTGTTCGAAGGCAGCGCGGCAACTCCTGCATAAGCGCCAGCCTCCATCGAGGTATCGACAATGAAAAAGACAGCGTCTTCCATCCTGTGCTGCGCCGTTGCGTTGACCGGACTCATCGGCTCGATCGCGGCGCATGCTGAAGAGAGCACCGTGCCGGGCAACACGCAATCGGGCTCCGGCGCATCCGGCAAGTCGGCTGGAACGGCAGGTGGCGCGGGCGCCGCAGGCAAGGCGGGCACCGATCCCACGACGCTCGCGCGTACCGAAGAGGAACGCGTGAAACAGAAGAACGCCAAGAGCAGTGGCTCTGGCAAGGCCGATTCGAAAAGAAAAGACTGGAAAGACTAAGCCCTCGCCATCTCCGACTTATGAACGATAGCCGCACACGCAAGAGCCGTTCGTCGCGACCGCTCGACGCCGAACTGGAAAAGGCACTACTCAAGGTATTCGGATTTCCGCACCTGCGGCCGGGTCAGGAAGAGGTCATTCGAAGCGTGCTCGACGGCGCCGATACGCTCGCCGTCATGCCGACAGGCGCCGGCAAATCGCTTTGCTATCAACTGCCGGCGCTGCAATTCGAAGGCATGACGATCGTGGTATCGCCGCTCATATCGTTGATGCGCGATCAGGCTGCCAAGCTCGCGGAAGCGGGCGTGGCGACGAGGGTTCTGAATAGCACGCTCAAGGCAAGCGAAGCGCGCGAAGCCATGCAGGCCATCGCCGATCATGCGGTTCGCATACTGTTCGTCACGCCCGAGCGTCTCGTCGATGCCGAGTTCAACGCAACACTTCTTGCCGATGGCATGCCCGAAGTTCCGCTCGTGGTGATCGACGAAGCGCATTGCATTTCGCAGTGGGGACACGACTTCCGTCCTGCGTACGTCGAACTCATTCATGCGGTCAAGACGCTGGGCCGACCGCCCGTGCTCGCGCTGACGGCAACCGCGACGCCCGCGGTCGTCACGGACATCGTGCGCGAATTGCAAATGCGCCATGCAAACGTGATCCATACGGGCGTGTATCGCGAGAACCTGCATTTCTCCGTCGAGCAGTTGACGAATCCCGAGGAAAAACGCGCGCGTGCAATCGAACGCGTGAGCGCAATGCAAGGCAGCGGCATTGTGTATTGCTCGACAGTGGCCGAGTGCGAGGCGCTGCATGCCGCGCTCGTCGATGCCGGCGTGGAGGCCGAGCGTTATCACGGCAAGCTCGCGGCGAGTGTACGTTCGGAAGCGCAGGACGCTTTCATGGAAGATCGCGTGCGCGTGATGGTGGCGACCAATGCATTCGGCATGGGGATCGACAAGCCGGACATTCGCTTCGTGCTGCATGCGCAGATGCCCGGCAGCCTCGATGCGTACTATCAGGAAGCAGGCCGCGCGGGCCGTGATGGCGAGCCTGCGGATTGCATTCTGCTCTTCGAGATGAAGGACAAGCAGGTTCAGCAGTTCTTTCTCGGTGGCCGCTATCCGAGTGCGGAGACTATTCGACTCGTGGCCGAAACCGTATGCAAGCTCGCCAAGGAAGACGCTGGCCACACGCTGCAGAAGCCGCTTGAACGCTTGCAGGAAGCGATGCCGAATATCGGTGCGAACAAGTTGCGCGTGGCGGCAACATTGTTGAACGAACTCGGCATGACGCGGCGCACGCAGCGCGGCGGCATGAAACTCATCGACGATGGCGCGGCCTTCGCGCATCTCGATCAAGCAGCGGGCGCGTACACCGCGAGAGCGGAGCGTGACCGCGCGGTGCTGGAACGAATGATCACGTACGTGCAGAGCGCGCAATGCCGCTGGCGCATCGTGCTCGACTATTTCGCTGCCGATATCGACGATGCAAAGTCGCATGAGCTTCTGCGTCAGGCGGAGATGAATTATCGATCGCCGGAGGACGAGCTTGGCGGCAAGACATGCGGCGCTTGCGATAATTGCCTGCATCCGCCGGAGATCAGCATAAGCGCGCGTGAAGAACGTGAGCACGCACGCGTCGATGAAGCGTCGAAGCCGCTGGGCAAACTAAAGACTTTCGAAGCGGGCGATCGTGTTCGCGTGCGTCGCTATGGCGTGGGCACGGTGGAAATGATGAGCGGTGAAAGCGTTGCCGTCCGCTTCGCCGATGACTCGACGCGCACGTTCGTCGCGCAATTCGTCAAGCGCGCTTCTTAAGTTTTTTTAGCGTTTTCTTAGCATTTCCCAAGCGTGCGGCTTAAGCGCTTTAAGTCATGAAAGCGCGTTTAGCGACGCTTGACAATTAAGCGCAATCGAAGCGTAAAAGGGCGGCTTCCTCTCGCGAAGCCGCCCCTGTCCCTGGACTGCAATTCGGAGTTCTTCAGGACATGACGAAGCGTAACAACCCGATTGCCAACAACAAACCGCATGGCTCGCAAATGGCTCTTGCGTGGATCGGTGGAATGCCGTCGTTCATGCACAACACGAAACCTCGTCTGTATTACTCGCCAAGAGACCTAAGCGTCTGAGCTTAAAGGGATATGAAGCGTCCACTTAGCTTAGTGCGGTTTTAGCAAAATATTGTTTCCTGGCGACCGCAGCGGAATAAACGAAGTGCTCACATATAGTGTCCCTCAAGTTTCTTGAGGAGCGAGCTTCTGCTTGCGCGGTAGCCTGATCTTGAAGAAGCCTGGTCTTGAACATGAACACTTAGCAGGGCACTTAGAGAACCATGAAAAAAACTCTTCTCATCGCAGGCGTTCTTGGCACATTCGCCGCCACGGCTCAGGCGCAAAGCAGCGTCACCTTGTACGGCACGCTCGACGCGGGCCTCGTCTACACCAACAACTCTGCGGGACACAGTAACTGGCAGCAAGGCAGTGGTTCGGTATCGGATACATATTTCGGTTTGCGCGGGTCTGAAGATCTGGGTGGCGGAATGCACGCGCTTTTCAAATTAGAAAGCGGCTTCAACCTCAACAACGGCAGCTATAGCGAAAGCAACTCCATGTTCAGTCGTCAGGCGTATGTCGGCTTGCAACATGACCAGTACGGCACGATCACGCTCGGTCGCCAATACGACTCCATGGTCGATTACCTCGCGCCCTTGTCGGAACCGGGCGGCGGCTATGGCAATAACCTGACGGCGCATCCGTTCGATAACGACAACCTCGACAACTCGTTTTCGATCAAGAATGCAGTGAAGTATCAAAGCGCCAACTACGGCGGCTTCAAGTTCGGCGGCTTGTATGGCTTCAGCAATGACGCCGGCCAGTTCTCGAACAATCGCGCATGGAGTGCGGGTGCTTCGTACAGCACGGGTCCGTTGAACTTTGCGGCGTCTTACCTGCAAATCAATAACTCGCGCACGGGCAATACGGGCGGCGCGGTAGCGGCGGGTCAAGGCAGCAACAACAATCTGACCGCCGATCAGCAACGCACCTTCGGCGCAGGCTTGAATTACGCTTATGGCCCGGCGACCGTCGGCTTCGTGTGGACGAATACGCATTACGACAACCTGATCGCGGCGTCGCAAGGCGGCTCCACGTTCGCGTTGCCGGGCGGCACGAACCTGCATATGAACAACTTCGAACTGAACGGCCGCTATGCGTTGACGCCTGCGCTCGATCTCGACGCGTCCTACGCGTACACCGACGGCAAGATCAACGGCGCAAACGGCTCGGGCGATCCGAAGTGGCATACGGTGTCGCTCAAGGCGGATTACTCGCTCTCGCGTCGCACGGATGTGTACGTCGAAGGCGTGTATCAGCATGCCTCGGGCGAGCTTGGCAATGCAGGCGCCAATGTCGCGATGATCAACACGTTGTCGCCTTCGACGACGCAGAATCAAGTGGCGGCGGCGGTCGGCTTGCGTCACCGCTTCTAAGCGTGCGTGCTTCGTTGTTGCCGTAGCATCACGCGATAAAAAAGGGGCTGCGATCTCATGATTGCAGCCCCTTTTGCTCAAATAACGAAGCGCTTATTTCTTCTCTTCCGAGCGCTTGACGAGCTGTTCGAAATCCTGCGCCGCGCCGCCCGTTCCCGCTGCCAGCCGCGCCAGCGCCGAAGCCGCCGTATCGCGCCGCACGCCGCTTTCCGGTCGATACTGCTTAGGCAACGCAATGAAGAACGTCGCGCCGTGATCCGGCTGGCCTTCGCCCCAGACCTTGCCCCCATGACGCTCGATGATCCGCCGCACGTTCGCAAGTCCGATTCCCGTGCCATCGAATTTTTCATCGACGTGTAGCCGCTGGAACACGCCGAAGAGCTTGTCCACGTAGCGCATGTCGAAGCCCACGCCGTTGTCGCGCACGAAGTACACCGTGTAGCCCGCGAGTTCGGCCGTGCCTTCCCGCGAGCCGATTTCGATGACCGGTTGCTCGCGCGCGCCGCTGAACTTGACCGCATTGGCGATGATGTTGTTCAACGCCACATGCAAAAAAACGTGATCCGCTTCGGTGGGCGGCAGCGCATCCACCTTCCAGTGCACACGCGCTGACGTTTCCTCGTCGATGTCGGTCTGGATGACCGTATGCACGAGCGCATGCATATCGACCTTATGCGGCCGCAACGCCGCGCGGCCGAGTTGTGCGAAGGAAAGCAGGTCGTCGACGAGACGCCCGCCGAAGCGTGCCGATGTCACGATACGCTCCAGATAGCCGCGCCCACGCTCCGACAGTTTCTGGCCGTCCATCTGCTTGAGCAGATCCGCAAAGCCCACGATATGCCGCAACGGCGCTCGCAGATCGTGCGACACCGTGTACGAAAAGCCTTCCAGTTCGTGATTTGCGCGGCCGAGTTCAGTCGCCAGTTGCGCGATCTCTTCCGCACGCCGCAGCACGATGCCGAGCACGGCCGCGCGGAACTCCAGCGCAATCTCGCGCTCGGCGGTGCGCCACGGCAAGGAGCGATTGCGCACCTCATCGGTCCACGTTTCGAAGCTCACGCGCGGTGAGAGCGAAGAGGAAAGCCCCGTTAGCTTCGCGCGCGGATCGCCCGCCCATTCGATCGTCTGCACGACCTCGCGGCGAAACCAGATCACGTAATTACGATAGATCTTCGAGATCGATACTGCGAGAAAACCCGCGACATTCGGCGAATCTGGCAGCACGGGACAATCCGCCGATGCGCGATCCGACAGCACCACGTCCTCGCTTTGCTGATCGAGCCAGTCGACGAGCGCTGTCACGTCGTGCTCGCTCGGCGTCACGCCGATGAGCGACGTGCGCCCCTCGAAGATCACCGCCGCGCCCGATGCCCGCGTCAAGCCGAGCAGGTCGTTCGAGTCGTTGACCAGGGCTTCGACGAAGCTGTCGGTATTGGCCATCGACGAAAGCAGCTTCGAAAGCATGCGGCGCAGTTCGAGCCGGTAATGCGCTTCGTTTTGTGTTTCACGCGCCTCGATCTGCAGCGAGACGATCTGCGCGACATGCTCGCAAGCCGTGCGTACTTCGAAGGGCGGCAGGCGCGGCGTCGCGTGATGACAGGAGATCAATCCCCAGAGCGCGTCGTCGACGACGATGGACATCGACATCGAGGCAAGCGTGCCCATGTTGCGCATATATTGCAGATGCACGGGCGAGACGCTGCGCAAGGACGCGTAAGTGAGATCGGTCGGCCGGCCAGTTTGCGGATGCAACGCGGGCACGAGCGGCGCGGCTTCGTAATCGGCGTTCGAAATCAGGCGGATGCGATTGCGCTTGTAGAGTTCGCGCGCCTGGGCGGGAATGTCGGACGCGGGGAAATACTGGTTCAGGTATGACTGATAGCCCGGCTCAATGGCTTCGGCGAGCACGTGGCCGTTGCCGGCTTCGTCGAATTGATAGACGAGCGTCCGCCCGAAACCGGTAATGCGCGCAATCTCCGTCGCCGCGAACTGGCAAAGCTGCTCGACCGTGCGCATGGACTGCACTTCGGTGACGAAGGAGCGCACGAGCGGATACATGCTCGAAAACACTTCGGCGGTATGTTGCGCGGGTTCCAGTTCAACGAAGAGCAAGCCTTCATGCCGATGCACGACGAGCGCGAACGGGCCCCTTTGGCTCCAATGATCGATGACGACATTGCCCGTGTGGATCGTCGCGCCATCGCGCGTAAGCCTTCCCAATTCGGCGACGGCGCGGCGGCTGGCTTCATCGCCGATGACGAACGACAGCGGCTCGCCGAGGCAACGCTCGGGCGCGATCGACGTGAGTTGCGCGACATTGCCACTCACTTGCAAGATCGTGCCTTGTGCGTCGATGCTCAAGAGAAGACCGTGCGGCTGGATGCCGCCAGGAACGTGAATGGGCTCGCGCGCGCATTCGGCATACGCCGATGCATCGGGCGCATTGAATTCACTGCTGTGTGCGGTGGAGGAGTTGTCCGTCATTGTCTCGATAAGGCGTTTCGGCGGCGCAAAGGCGCGCCGGTTTGTCCAATGGCCGCAAGCTTCCAGGCAGCAGACGCATTAAGACGACGATCGGGTCGCGGGCTTCGTACGGCCGTGATTCGATGGTCGAAGACGATTTACGGTTCGCACGCCGGTCTTTGAACCGGATTTTTTTCTGCATGTCGATGCGGCACGGCCGGTCATTTCTACTCCGGGCGGCGCATCCTGGCTGATGAAGCAATTGTAAGCGGGCATCGCAATCCTTGTTTTCAGACCGGCGCATTCATGCGGATATTCGGGCATACCGGCGCTTTCGCATGAATCGTTCCGCGCTTCGAGTCGCGCGAAGTCTCGCGGTACAGTGGCGGTTGGTCACGAGCCTTTCATGGAGTCCGACCGTGAAATCCGGCACTGAAAAGAGCGCGCCTTGGGTGGAGGAATATGCACGGACCGCGTCCGCCATGTGGTGCGGCGACCAAGTGCGTATTCGCAATGTCCGCAACTTTGTCTACCGAACGCGGGACGAAGCCACGCCCGCCTATTTCGACGCCATCTATGAGATCTCGCGACTACAGACGGTCGATCTCGTGGTGTCGCGCTGGACGCATGAATCCATTGCACATGTGTTCGTAAGCTTCGGTTTCGACGATGGCCGTTATCTCTCCATCTCCATCGAAACGCGCCGTCGGCAAGGGCAGCATTATTCGACGTGGCGCGGCTTCTTCAAGCATTACGATCTGATCTATGTCGTGGCCGACGAGCGCGATCTGATCGGCGTGCGTACCGATATACGGCGCGAACGCGTGTCGCTGTATCGCGCGCAGGTCACGGCCGCCACCGTGCGCGCGCTGTTCAAAGACTACATGCGGCGCGTGAACGACCTGAACGAACGCCCCGAGTTCTATCACACGCTCTTCAACAACTGCACGAGCAATATCCTGCATCACGCGCGAACGGTCGCGCCGCATCTTCGTTATAGCTGGAAGGTGCTGCTAAGCGGTCACGCCGACGACTACACCTATCGCATGGGCCTGCTCGACAACACCTCGACGTTCGATGAACTCAAGCGGCGCAGTCTCATCGTACGGCCGGAAGGCGCGCTGATCGACGAAGACTTTTCGGCGGCGATCCGGCGCGCTCATTGAGTGCTTGGGTCAGCCAGCCGTTCTCGCGGCGACGCTGCCGGAACCGGCATGAAGGGCCCGGCGTGCGCAGAGCGCGAGCAACACGCACGACAGCCCGTTGAAGAGAAAGAGTCCGCGCGGACCGAAGACGGTCATCAATAGCGAAGCCAGCGCCGGACCGGTCATGCCGCCGAGCGAGAACAGCACGAGCAAGGTCGCCGAGATGGCGACGCGCAAATGCGCCTCCGTTCTATCATGCACGTGCGAAACGATGAGCCCGTATTGCGTGAACGTCACCGCGACATACGCCAGCGTGCCGCACCACACCACCGCGCGAAAATCGAAGCACAGCAGCACGAAGCTCAAGGTCGCCGAAATCGATGCCGTGTAAAACACGAGACGCCGTCTGTCCACTTTGTCGGAGAGACGGCCCATCGGCCATTGCGGCAGGAGTGCGCCGATCAGCGCCACGCCCATGAAGGTCGCGAGTTCGCTCGTCGAAAAACCGGAGCGTTGAAGATAGACCGGCGTCATCGAATAGAACGCGCTGTAGAGAAAGCCCGCGAGAATGCAGCCCGGAACCGCGAGCGGCGTCGCGGCCATCATCTCGCGCAGGCTCTCGCGCCAGGTTCGGGCGGGCACGCGGTCGAGGTTTTCATCGGCGACCTTGACGGGCCAGCCTTCCAGCAAGGTCACGGGCAGCACGGCGGCGGCGAACAGCGCGGCGGCGATGGAGAATTGCTGCGCACCCGTGCCCGCGCCGACATTGAGCAAGAACTGCCCGGTGCCGACCGCGAGATAGTTGATGGCCGCATACGAGCCGAAGACCTGGCCGCGCCGCTCGTTCTCCACCGTGCCGTTGAGCCAGCTCTCGATGGACGTATAAAGCCCCATGAACGCGACGCCCGTCAGAATACGCACGAGCGCGAGGAGCCACGGCGACTCGCTCGCGCCGAACGCCAGCGCGAGAATCGACGCGGCCGCTGAAAAAGCCACGAATGTCCGATGCTGCCCGATCCGGTCGATGAGCCGCCGGTTCACCACCGCGCCGAGAATGAAGCCCAGGTAATAGCACGACTGAATGAGGCCGATCACGAGCGTCGGATAACCCGCCTGCAGGATGCGCAGCGGTATCAGCGTCTGGAAGAGTCCGTTTCCCGCGACGAGCAGCGCATAGCCGCACAATAGGCCCGCGAGCGCGCGATAACTGCTGCCCGCGCCGCCGGGCGGTGGCGGCGGAAGCGGGTCGCCGCCCGAAGGCGGTGTCTGACGGCCGAAGAGCTTGGCTTCGGTGAGCGGTCCGGTCCGTGCGATGGATGAGGACTCCGGCGTTGTCTCGCTCTGTGTCTGATCGGAAAACTGCGGCGTTTCGTCTGCTATTTTTGTCATGACACTCGTTTGCGTTCGGAACGGCCCTTGGTCGAGGCGCGTTCGCACCCGATGCTACCTGAAACCGGAACGGCGCCTGAGCACGTGTGCGACCAATTCGTGATCGACACCGACATCGTGGCGCTTTCGAGCTTCGCCTCGCGCGCTCACGGTCACGCCATTAGCGAGTACGATGTCAGGCCGCCGCGTGACGATGCGGACATTGAGACGAGGAGCGCCTTTGCGACAGACTTTCGATATTCGCCGTGGTTGGCCCGCGCATCGGCGCGCTGGTAGCGCATGACGCGGGCATCGAAGGGGAGCGTGCGGTTCACGCGGCTCGCGTGTTGCATTGCCGCCGCTCATGCCGCTGTTTATGCCGCCGCTTATACCGATGCAGCGCACGCGCAATCATATAAAGACGTCGCGCCGATTGCCCCGCCCGCCGCCGAGCGTCCGCGTGCACCGCAGCCGCCCGCCGAATCCGGCGATGCGTCGCAGGCCGTAGCGATCGCGGATTTACGCGGCATCGCTTTCGTGCGCTCGGACGGCGCGGCCGGTTCCGCCAGCACGCAAGGCACGCAGAGCGCTGCGATCACGGCCAGTGGCGCGCCGCTGCTCGATTCCGCTTTCCTCGATACCTTCGCGGCCGATCTCGCCCATCCGCTCACCTTCGCGCGTCTGGCCGAAATTCGCCGCGCCGTCGTGCAGCGTTATCGCGAGGCGGGCCTGCCGCTCGTCGATGTCTACGTGCCCGAGCAGGACGTGAGCGACGGCGTGGTGCGCATTGCGATTGCCGAGTTTCGCGCGGGGCGCGTGCTCCCTCAAGGCAATCGCTATTTCTCCGATGCGCTCCTTGCCCGCGAGATGCCGCTGCCCACCGGCGAGCCGATCCGCGAAGCCGATGTCGCCGCGGGCCTCGCGCTCCTGAATTCGAACCCGTATCGCCGTGTCGACGTGATCTATGCGCCGGGCGCCGCCGCGAATACCACCGATGTCGTCCTGCAGACCGAAGACCGGCTGCCGTTGCGCGTCTACGGCGGCTACAACAACGACGGCGTGCCGGACCTGGGCCGCGACCGGCTGCTTGCGGGTTTCGACTATGGCAATCTGTTCGGCACGGATGCGCGCATCGGCTATCAGGCGACGGCGAGCAACGACCTCATTTCGGGTAATCCGGATATCGAAGGGCGGCCCAACCGGGCGCGCTTCATCGCGCATTCGTTCAACCTGATTGCGCCGCTGCCGTGGCTTGACCGTATCGAACTGTTCGGGGTGTATGCGCAAAGTACGCCACGCTTGCCGGACAGTTACGGACAGACGGGCACGAGCGCGCAGCTCAGTTTTCGCTACGACTGGCGCCTTCCGCCGCTCGACAAGGCGGGTGCGTGGCAGCAGCAACTGCAACTCGGCTACGACTTCAAGCGCTCGAACAACGACCTCGAATTCGGCGGCTTTCAGGTGTTCAATGCCAATACGCACGTCCATCAGTTCGTGCTTGCCTACGATTTGACGAAGAGCGACGCATCCGGCGACACGCATCTGAATGCATCGCTCTACGCGAGCCCCGGCTATCTCGACGGCAGCAACAACAGCGACGCCTTCGATACCGCGCGTCTCGGCGCGAAGCCGCGCTATCAGTATCTGCAACTGTCCGCGCAACGCGATACGCCGCTGGGTGCGACGGGCTTTTCGGTATCCGCGCGCGGGCTCGTGCAGTGGACCAACAACACGCTTTTGCCGAGCGAGGAACTCGGGATTGGCGGCGACTCGACCGTGCGCGGCTACGACCCGTACGCGGCGCAAGGCGATCGCGGCTGGAACCTGCAGACGGAGTTGCGCTCGCCGGCCATCACGTTCGGCTTCGCGGCGATGCAGCCGTTTGTGTTTTTCGATGCAGGGCACGTGTGGAACCGAATCTCCGAAGCGGGCGAGGTCAACAATGCATCGCTTGCGAGCATCGGCGGCGGTGTGCGTTTTCAGATGAGCCGCTTCGTCACGTTCAGGGGAACGCTCGGGTTTCCGCTCAGGGCAGTCGTGCCGAATGGCTCGAAGGCGCCGTTAGGGGAGATTTCGGTGGTGATCGGGAGTTGAGCGTCACGCCCAAGAAAAAGGCCGAACGAGCGTCCGGCCTTCCGCACCACGAACTCAATGTCAGCTAGATCAGAACGCGTGCCGCAAAGCCACTCGCGCGACAAACTGATTCGAATTCGACGACACTTGCTGCGCGCCCGGAATATACGCGTTGTCCAGCACCGAATCCGTCGAAGGCCCGTGGATTTTCTGATAGGCGCCTTGCACATAGACGTCCGTGCGCTTGGACAGGAAGTAATCCGCCATCAAGCCGAACGAGTGAATCTTCGGCTTGACCGTGCCTGAAGCCGCGTCGTACGTCTCGATGGAATACACATACTGCGCGCCGATGAAGAACGCCGGCGTGAACTGGTACTTGCCGTTCACTTCGAAGTTCTGATACTTGACGGCGTTGAGCGTGTTGCCTGCTGCCACGAGCGTGCCGCC
Source organism: Caballeronia sp. GAFFF2 (assembly GCF_023631485.1). Taxonomy (NCBI): domain Bacteria; kingdom Pseudomonadati; phylum Pseudomonadota; class Betaproteobacteria; order Burkholderiales; family Burkholderiaceae; genus Caballeronia; species Caballeronia sp. GAFFF2. Next base: position 433,220 of record NZ_JALQDA010000035.1, read on the forward strand.
TATATAGCCATTGGTCGACGGATCGCGATAACTCGAATTCGTATAGGCGAAGCCTGCCGTTGCGGGGCCGAACGAGTAGTTCACGCCCGCGCCGTAGACCTGCATGCGTCTCGCGACGAAGCTCGCATCGTTGGCCGCGATGGCGCCGATGCCACCCGCGCCGACGCCGTCCGCGCGCATATATGCCGCGCCGGCCAGCAAGCCGCCATTCGCATACGAAGCGCCGACGCTATACAAGCGGTTGTCCGCGAAACCCGTGCTGTTGCTGAAGCCATACAAGCCGCCGAACTTGAAGCCGCCGAAAGACGGACTCGCATACTTCACCGCGTTGTTCACGCGAAACGAGTTGTCCGTGTTGTCGTTGTCGAACGGATGCGCGAACAGATAGCCCGCGAAGTTGCCGTTGACGGTGGTCGGCGCAAGGTAATCGACGACGGAATCGTACTGACGCCCAAGCGTCACCGAACCGAAGCGTTCGTTCTGCACGCCCACGAAAGCCTGACGGCCGAACATGCGGCCACCCTGACCCGCCGCGCCGTTGCTCAGGTTCAAACCGCTTTCCAGTTGATACACGGCCTGAGTCGCGCCGCCGAGATCTTCGACCCCGCGCAAGCCCCAGCGGCTGCCCGACGCATAACCGCTCGTCAATTCGTAGGCGTGATTTCCGCCGACGTTGCTCGTGTAGTCGAGGCCTTCGTCGAGCACGCCGTATAGCGTGACGCTGCTCGCTGCAAAGACGGAGGAAGACAGGCAGCAGACCGCTGCGAACAGAATGGCTTTAATTCTCATGAAAGTCTCAAGTTTTCTTGTTTTATCCGATGACGTCCGTGTCGCTCACGCGAAAACGCCAAGGATGGCTAACGATGAGCGACGGATTGTGCGTGATCGACGCGCGCTTGCAAAGGGATTTCGCCGAACATCGAACGTGAGTTTTTTGAATGTTCTGCCAGCAAATTCTTCGCTTGTCGCTGCAGCGCGAAGCGCGGAAAAATGGGCCGAAAGTCGTAAGAGGCAGCCGCGACATCAGCGGCGCTGGTTTTTCCGCTGCGGCCGCCGTCGCCCGTCATCGAACCAGGAATCATCGAGAAACATGAAGTCAGAACGCAATTTCGTGAACGGATGTTTCATCGCGCCCGCAAGCGATCAACGCACCGCCGTCGTCAATCCGGCTACCGAAGAAGTGCTCGGCCACGTGCACAACGCAACGCGCGAAGAGGCGCTGCAAGCCGTTGAATTCGCCGCCACCGCGCAAAAGCGCTGGCGCGTGATGCCCGCCGCCGAGCGCGCGGTGCACATGCAGCGTCTCGCGGACGCCATCGTCGAAGCCTCCGCCGATATCGGCGCGGCGCTCGCCTCCGAGTCGGGCAAGAGCCTGACGGACGCCACCAACGAAGCCATCTACGCCGCGCAGATCACGCGCTATCACAGCGAATGGGCGCGGCGCATCGAAGGCGAAGTCATTCCGAGCGATACGCCCGACGAAAACCTCGTGCTGCATCGCGAGCCGATAGGCGTCGTCGCCTGCCTGATTCCCTTCAATTTCCCCATCTACACGCTGCTGCGCAAGGTTGCGCCGGCGTTGATCGCGGGCAATACGGTGGTCGTGCGCCCGAGCAACAACACGCCGCTGTCCGCGTTCGAATTGGCGCGCGCCGTCGAACGCGCTGCATTGCCGCCGGGCGTCGTCAATATCCTGGCGATGGATCACGCCACCGCCGAAGCCGTCTGCACGCATCCGGCCGTCGGCATGATCACGCTGACGGGCAGCGTTTCCGCGGGCCGCAAGGTGCTCGAATACTGCAAGGCGAATATTGCGAAGCCTTCGCTGGAACTGGGCGGCAAGACGCCCGCGATCATCGAGCCGGATGCCGACTTGCAGAAGGCCGCGCGCGAACTCGTCGCCTCGAAGCTCACGCATGGCGGTCAGCTTTGCACGGCCATCGAGCGCGTTTATGCGCACGCGAGCATCCACGATGAATTCGTTCGCCTGCTCAAGGAGCAGATGCTGGACAAGCAGATCGGCGACCGTTTCGAAGACGCGAGCTTCATGGGGCCGCTCGTCAACGAGGCATCGCGCAAAGGCATTCACGCCATGGTGATGCGCGCGGTCGAGGCAGGCGCTGTGCTCGAAACCGGCGGCGAAGTGCCGATGCGCAAGGGCTTTTTCTATCCGCCGACGCTTTTGTCCAACTGCCGTCAGGACATGGAGATCGTGCAGGAAGAAACCTTCGGGCCGGTGCTCGCCGTCGTGCGCTACGGCACGCTCGATGAAGCCATCGCGATGGCGAACGATCATCAATTCGGTCTTTCGTCCGTGCTTTACACCGAAAACTATCGCACGGCGATGAAGGTCGCCAACTCCATCGAAGCGGGCGAGCTTTATATCAACCGCACGCCGGCCGATCCGTATCAAGGCTTCCACGCGGGCTGGAAACGCTCCGGCATCGGCGGTGACGACGGCAAGCACGGCATGCTCGAATTCACGCAGACGCGTCTCGTCGTCATGAAGTACTGACCCAGGCCGTGTCTTCTCGCGAGGACGCCGCCCGTTTTCCTTTTCCAACTCACACAAAAATATACGAAGGCTGCGGGCTTTGCGCCCGCGGTTCATCGAGGAGCCTCCCGTGTCATCGAATCCCGCTCAAACCAGCCAGGGCGCGGCTGCGCTGCCGCTCAAAAGCGCGCGCGCCGACCGCTATCTGCAACTCGCGCTGCTCGTGGTCGCCGCCGGCGCGATCTATCCGATTCTGTATCTGCGGCAGGTCTATCAGCCGACGATGCTCGAAGTATTCCGCATCACCGAAGAGCAACTCGGCTATCTCTACTCCGCGCTCGGCACGATCTTCCTGATCTGCTATTTGCCAAGCGGCTGGCTTGCGGACCGCGTCGCGCCGCGCGTGCTCATCTGTTTTTCGTTGATCGCGACCGGCGCGCTCGGGCTGTGGTATTCGACGGCGCCTTCGTTCGCCTCGCTGATCGTGATCTTCGGCTGCTGGGGTTTGACGACCGGCCTCACGTTCTGGGCCGCCATCATCAAGCGCGTGCAGATGATCGCCGCCGCCGACGAGCAAGGCCGCTTCTTCGGCTTTCTCGATGGCGGTCGCGGCTTGATCGAAGCGCTGCTCGCGACCATCGCGATTTCGGTCTTCGCCTATGTGACGCACACGCGCGGCGACTCCACCGCGGCGGGTTTCAAGCTTGTGGTCTATATGTACGCGTTTCTGTGCATCCTGCTTGGCGTGGTGCTCGGGCTGGTTCGCGATCCCGACGCGGGCGCCACCGCCGTGGCGAAGCGCAAGAGCAACGTGCTGCGCGACCTTGCCCTGCTGCTGAAGAATCCGCAATTGTGGCTGCTCGCGGCCATCGTGTTCTGCGGCTATCAGGTGTTCTGGGCGACGTACAGCTTCTCGGCGTATCTGCATGAGAAGGAGATTGGCCTTTCCGTGGTCGCGGCGGGTTTCATCACCACGCTCAAGCTGTGGATGCGTCCTATCGGCGGCATCGGCGGCGGCTTTCTCGGCGACCGCTTCTCGAAGTCTTCCGTGCTTGTGTTCGCCCTCTTCGCAGCCGCGCTCTCGCTTGTCGTGCTGATCGTCGCGCCGGGCATTTCGAGTCACGTGCTGATCGCCGTGGTCGTGCTGTTCATCGGCGTGATGACCTATGCCATTCGCGGTCTCTACTGGTCCCTGCTCGACGACTGCAAGGTGCCGGCCGAGACGAGCGGCCTCGCCATCGGCCTCATCTCGGTGATTGGCTACTCGCCGGACGCATTCCTGCCGCTCGTCAACGGGCATCTGACGCAGAACTATCCCGGCGTGCTCGGCTATCAAATGTACTTCGGCTATGTCGCCGTGATGGCCGCGCTCGGCGGTGTCGCCGCGCTCGTCTTCAAGCATCGGCTCAAACGCATGGAACGCAAGGAATCGCAGCAATGAAAATCGCCGCACTGGAAACTCATATCGTCGCCGTGCCGCCGCCGCATGTCGGTGGCATGTACTGGATCTTCGTGAAGCTGCGCACGGATTGCGGCATCGAGGGCGTCGGCGAGATTTACTCGGCCACGTTTCATCCGAAGGCGATGACGCCGATCATCGAAGATGTATTCGAACGCTATCTGCTCGGCCACGATCCGCATCATGTCGAGCGCTTCTATCGCGAAGCCTTTTCGAGCGGCTTCACGCAACGCCCCGACCTCACCATGATGGGCGTCGTAAGCGGCCTCGAAATGGCGTGCTGGGACATCATCGGCAAGGCGGCGGGCAAACCGGTGTACGAACTGCTCGGCGGCCGCGTGCACGAGCGTCTGCGTTCCTACACGTATCTTTATCCGAAGAACAGTCGTGGCGAATACGACTACGACGACCCGGACCTCGCGGCGGAATGTGCCGCGCACAACGTCGAACTCGGTTTCACGGCGGTGAAGTTCGATCCGGCAGGCCCGTACACGGCGTATTCCGGCCACCAGATTTCGCTCGAAGTCATGGACCGCTGCGAAACCTTCTGCCGCAAGGTGCGTGAAGCGGTTGGCAGCAAGGCCGATCTGCTGTTCGGCACGCACGGACAGATGGTGCCATCGTCGGCGATCCGCCTCGCGCAACGCCTCGAAAAGTTCGATCCGCTGTGGTTCGAGGAGCCCGTTCCGCCGGGACAGGAAGACGCGATGGCGCAAGTCGCCGCGAAGACGAGCATTCCGATTGCGGCGGGCGAGCGTCTGACCACGAAGTACGAGTTCTTCAAGCTGCTCGAAGCGCGCGCCGCATCGATTCTGCAATTCAACGTCGGACGCGTGGGCGGGCTACTCGAAGCGAAGAAGATCGCGAGTCTCGCCGAAGTGCATTACGCGCAGATCGCGCCGCATCTGTACAACGGGCCTGTCGGCGCGGCGGCCAGCGTGCAGATCGCGGCGTGCTCGCCGAACTTCCTGATTCAGGAAAGCATCGGCACGTGGGACGGTTTTCACGCCGAAGTGCTGAAGACGCCGATTCGCTGGGAAGACGGCTACATCATTCCGTCGAACGAGCCGGGTCTTGGCGTCGAACTGAACATGGACGTGGTGCGCGCGCATACGCCTTATACCGGCGACCGTCTGCATCTGCAGATGACACCCCGGCCTTTCGACGTGAAAGACCTCGCGCCTGCCAAAGGCTGACACTCACCGGAATACTCAAGCATGGAATTCGATTACATCATCGTGGGCGCGGGTTCGGCGGGCTGCATTCTCGCCAACCGTCTGACGGAGTCGGGACAGTATTCGGTCCTGCTGCTCGAAGCGGGCGGCGAGGACGCGTCGTTCTGGTTCAAGGTCCCGGTCGGCTTCACCAAGACCTACTACAACCCCGAATACAACTGGATGTACTACAGCGAGCCGGAAGCGCAGCTGAACGACCGCAAGCTGTATTGCCCGCGCGGCAAGGTGCAGGGCGGCTCCGGCTCCATCAACGCGATGATCTACGTGCGCGGCCAGCCGCACGATTTCGACGACTGGGCGAAAGCGGGCAATCGCGGCTGGAGCTTCAAGGACGTGCTGCCTTATTTCCGTCGCGTGGAATCGCATCCGCTTGGCAACACGGAGTATCACGGCGCGAACGGCAAGATCCGCGTTTCGCCGATGAAGGACGACGCGCATCCGATCTGCCAGGACTTTCTGCAAGCCGCGGAAGAAGCGGGCTTTCCGCGCACCGACGACTTCAACGGCCCGAAGTACGAAGGCGCGGGCATCTACGATGTCAACACGCGCGACGGTCAGCGTTCGTCGAGCAGCTTCGAGTATCTGCATCCGGTGATGGAGCGCGGCAATCTGAAGATCGAGCGCAACGTGACGGTGCGCCGCGTGTTGTTCGACGGCGCGCGCGCCATGGGCGTGCTCGCCTCGCGTAATGGCCAGGACTTGCAGTTCCGGGCGAAGCGCGAAGTGATTCTCTCGGCGGGTGCCGTCGATACACCGAAGCTCATGCAACTCTCCGGTATCGGCGAAGCGGAGTTACTCGCGAAGCATGGCGTGACGCTCGTGCATGAGCTGCCGGCGGTCGGCAAGAATCTGCAGGACCATCTGTGCGTGAGCTTTTACTATCGCGCGACGGTAAAGACGCTGAACGACCAGTTGGGTTCGCTCATCGGCAAGGCGAAGGTGGCGCTGCAATATCTGATGACGCGCAAGGGACCGCTCGCCATGAGCGTGAACCAGGCGGGCGGCTTCTTCAAGGGCGCCGACGACGAGCTGGAGCCAAACCTGCAGCTCTACTTCAACCCGCTGTCGTACCGCATTCCGAAGAGCAGCAAGGCGCAACTCGAACCGGAACCGTACTCGGGCTTTTTGCTGTGCTTCAATCCGTGCCGTCCGACGAGCCGCGGTTCGGTGGAAATTGCGTCGGCGAAGGTCGAGGATGCGGCGAAGATCCGCATCAACGCGCTGACGACGGCGAAGGATATCCGCGAAGTCATTCAGGGCAGCAAGCTCATTCGCCGCATCATGGGCACGAAGGCGCTGCGCCAGGTCACGGCCGAGGAAATCTCGCCGGGACCGGGCGTGAAGAGCGACGAAGACATGCTCGCGTATTTCCGCGACCAGTCCGGCTCGATCTATCACCTGTGCGGTTCCTGCGCGATGGGTCCGGACGCGCGCACCTCCGTGGTCGACGAGCGTCTGCGCGTGCATGGCATCGAGGGTTTGCGCATCGTCGATGCATCGGTGTTCCCGAACATCACCTCCGGCAACCTCAACGCGCCGACGATGATGGTCGCCGAGAAGGGCGCGGACATGATTCTCGAAGATTCGCGTCGTGGGGTGGTCGAGGCGTTGAAGCCGCTCGAACTTCCCGTCGCCGCATGAACGAAGCGGGTCTAGGTTGCGCGCCGCCGCCGGTCGGATAACCGGCATAATTTGACTCGATTCGTAAAATGCTGCCAAAGAGCGGCACGACTGGCGTGAAGCGCGTGTTAAATGCGCGCACGTCAGACGAGACAGGAGACAGTTTTGAAGCGGAAGATGCCCGCCCTGAACGCGCTCAGGGCTTTCGAAGTGGCTGGCCACACCGGTAGTTTCACGCGTGCGGCGGAAGTGCTGCACGTTACGCAAAGCGCGGTGAGCCGTCAGGTTCGCCAACTCGAAACGCAACTCGGCGAAGCCTTGCTGCTGCGCCGTCATCATCATCTGGAGTTGTCGGCCACGGGGCGCCTGCTGCTGCAGGCGCTCAAGATGTCGTTCGATCGCATCGAGCTGACGGTGCGCAGCATTCAGGAGAAGACGCATCTCAAGCGCTTGCGCATCAACGTGCCGCCGACCTTCGCGAGCCGCTGGCTCATGCCGCGCCTGCCATCCCTTCGTGCTGCCGCGCCTGAAGTCGAAGTCACCCTGACCACGCGCCGCACCGACGAGCTCGTCGAATCCGGCGCGCTCGATTGCGCCATTCGCTTCGGCAACGGCGAATGGGCCGGGCTCGACAATCAATTGCTGATGAACGAGCGGCATGTTGCCGTGTGCTCGCCCGAATTGCTGGGCGAGCGCGCGACGACCTCGGTGGACCTGAATGCGTTCACCTTGCTGCATGTGCTTGCAAGCAACGATCAGCGCTATCTCACATGGCAACACTGGCTGAACGCGGCGGGCATCGACGATGTCGATACCCACGACGGCTACGAATTCGACCTGCTCGATCATTCGATCCATGCGGCGGTGGATGGCATTGGCGTCACCATCGCGGATCGTCACATGATCGCGCCGGAGCTTGCGCGCGGCGCGCTCGTGCCGCTACTGGATGTCGAAGTGGACGGGCATCAGTCGTACTGGCTCGTGACGCGCGCGGGACAGGACGATGCGCCGCATGTCGCGATGTTTCGCGAGTGGCTGCGCGGACAGGTCGACGAGCAGCAGCGATGCTTTGCGCGGATGCGGGCGGCAAGATGAGTCACGAGTTTCCGGGCGCCGAGCTCTTGCGTCCGTCCACGGATAACCCCGGCGGGTTGTAAGCCTGCATCGTCAGATGTTGTAGGCGGGCGTGATTGCCGCATCGCCGAGTGTGAACTAGAACAGCGCGATGTTCTTCGAGTGGCGGTCGGCGTTGCGCACGATTCGCGGCCTGAAGGCTTCAAAACAGGCTCATGCGGATTTTTGTAGCGCTCAGGCTGCGGCGACCTTGAGGTTTGAGCCGCGAAGGCCGGACCCAACCGCCTGTCGACTCGTTACCATAGGAAAAAAACCAATCTAGCGAGACACCATGCGCCGCCTGCCCTCACTCACCGCGCTACGCTTCTTCGAAGAAAGCGCGCGCCACATGAGCTTCAACAAATCCGCCGCCGCGTTGTGCGTGACGCCAGGCGCGGTCAGCCGCCAGATTCGTCTGCTCGAAGACGCGCTCGGCGCGCGGCTTTTCGACCGCGATCACAAAGGCATACGCCTGACCGCGCAAGGGACGGAGTTGCTCGCGTGCGTCTCCGAGGCGTTCGATTCCATTGAACGCACGACCCGCAAGCTCTCGATTTCTCCGAAGAGCGAACGCAAGCGGCTCACGGTGAGCGCGCCGCCGACGTTCGCATCGCGCTGGCTGTCGCCACGTCTCGGTTCGCTGATGGACGCAGTGCCCGACATCGACCTCTCGGTGCGCACCGACGCCACGGGCGAGTTTCAATGCACGATCCGCTTCGGGCACGAGGCGCGGGCGGATCATCGGTCGGCGTTGCTGTTCATCGAGCGGCATGTGCTCGTCGGCGCGTCGAAGTATGCGGGCCAGGACGTCGTGGCGCTGCTGCAACGCCTGCCCGCGCTGCACGTTCTGCACAACGACGCGCGCCTCACGCTTTGGCCGAACTGGCTCGATGCCGCGAGCCTGTCGCGCGGTTTCGCGGAAAACGGCATCGAGTTCTCGACGCTCGATCAGGCGATTCGCGCCGCGCTAGCCGGAACCGGCCTCGCGGTGGTGGACCGCAACATGATCGCGGACGAGTTGCACGACGGCACGCTTGCGCAACTGTCGCCGGTGGAATCCACGGGGCCTTATGGATATTGGCTGGACATCGGGCCGTCGGCTGCCGCGCAGGATCATGTGCAGGCGTTTGCGGAGTGGCTGCGCGGCGAAGGGGTGACAAACGCGAACGCAGCGCAGCCTTGAAGCAGTTCAGTTGCCACTCGCCTCGTTCAACGTCAGATGCTTCGTTTCCGGCGCCCATGCAATCGAAACCAGCATCCCGACGAACAGTACCGCGGCGAGCGCGAGCATCGTTACCTTGACGCCGACGCCCGCAATGCCCAGTGGCAACAGAAACGTGCCGATAGCCGAGCCAAGGCGGCTGCATGCAATCGCCAGTCCGACGCCGCACGCGCGCGCCTCGGTCGGAAAGCACTCGGGCGGAAACACGCCGACCAGGTTTGAAAACGCGGACATGGTCAGTGTGAAAAGCGCGAACGCCGCGATCATCCAGAGCGACGCCGACGATGGCAGCACCGCGAGCGCCAGCAGCGACACGCACGTCACCGCGAACGAGCCGATCAGGAACGCGCGCCGCGATAGCTTGATCGTCAGCCAGATGCCGAGCAACGCGCCTATCACGAGCACGCCGTTGAGCAGCAGATCCGCGCCCGAGCCTTCGTTCAGATCGATCGCCTTGAGGATGCTCGGCAGGAACGTGTAGATCGCGAAATACGGGATCACGAGGCACACGAAGAACGCGCAATTGAAGATGGTGCGGCGGATCAGATCCGGCTTGAAGAGCCGCGCGAAGCCGCCGGGCGGAGCGAAGTGTTCGCCGGCGTCGGCGTCGAGCGTCACGTTCGGGCCGAAGTGCTTGCGCACGATACGCCGCGCTTCATCGCCACGACCGCGGCCGAGCAGCCAGCGCGGCGACTCCGGCGTGCCGATACGCAACACGAGTACGAGAAACGCCGGAATGCCGGCCGAGGCGAGCAGCCAGCGCCAGGCGTCCGGCGAGGCATTGGCGTAATGCATGCCGAGCACGTTCGCAATCACGTAGCCGATCGTCCAGATCACGCTGAACGAGCCGAGCAGGGTGCCGCGATGCTTGCGCGGCGAAAACTCCGCGAGAATCGCGTGACCGACCGCGAAGTCGCCGCCCATGCCGAAGCCGATCAACACGCGCAACGCAACGAGCATCGCGGGCGTGGTCGCATAAAACTGCGCGAACGCCGCCGCCGTGATGATGATGAAGCTCAGCAGAAAAATCTTCTGCCGCCCGAGCCGGTCGGACAGCCAGCCGAATACGAGGCTGCCGAAGAAGATGCCGATCAGCGCGGACGAGCCGAGCATGCCCATCCAGAACGCATCGAGCGGAATCTGCCGGTTCATCGACGCCAGCGCGTAACCGATGGTGCCAAGCGCATAACCTTCCGTGAAATGCGCGCCGAAAGTCAGCCCCGCGATCTTGATATGAAAGCGGTTGAGCGGAACGTCGTCGAGCGTGACGCGGCCGGCGCCAGGCGACGGGGCGAGATGCGCATCGAGCGCATCGGGAATGACGATTCGAGTATCCAAGGGTGTCTCCTCCACTGCATGAATTGCCGCGCGCGTGCTGGTGCGTGCTTGTGGTTATGGCGTGCGCGCGGCGCCGACAGAAGATGACTCAGCGGCCAAGCCCCGCCATCATCATGTATTTGAGTTCGACGTATTCATCGAGCCCGTACTTCGAACCTTCACGGCCGAGCCCTGACTGCTTCACGCCGCCGAACGGCGCGACTTCCGTCGAGATGATTCCCTCGTTGATGCCGACCATGCCGCTTTCCAGCGCCTGAGCGACACGCCACGCGCGGCCCAGATCGCGCGTGTAGAAGTAGGCCGACAGGCCGTAGGGCGTGTCGTTCGCGAGCGCGACGACTTCTTCTTCGGTCGCGAAGCGGAAACACGCCGCGACCGGGCCGAAGGTTTCCTCCTCCGCGATCAGCATCGAAGGTATGGCATCGGCGAGCACGGTCGGCTCGTAGAACGTTCCGCCCAATGCATGCGCTTTGCCGCCTGTCAGCACCTTGGCGCCTTTTTGCACGGCATCCGCGACATGGGTCTTCACTTTCTCGAGCGCCGCCTCGTTGATGAGCGGACCTTGATCGAACGCGCCTTCGAGACCGTTGCCCGCTCGCAAGGCGTGCACGGCGCGCGTCAGGGCTTGCGTGAAGGCATCGTAGACGCCGTCCTGCACGTAGAAGCGATTCACGCACACGCACGTCTGTCCCGTGTTGCGGAACTTCGATGTCATCGCGCCTTGCACGGCGGCGTCGATATCGGCGTCGTCGAACACGATGAAGGGCGCGTTGCCGCCGAGTTCCAGCGAAAGCTTCTTGAGCGTATCCGCGGATTGCTTCGCGAGCAGTTTGCCGACGCGCGTCGAGCCGGTGAACGAGAGCTTGCGCACGTGCGGCGACGCCGTGAGCGTCTCGCCGATAGCCACCACATCGCCCGATACGATGTTGAACACGCCGGCCGGAATGCCCGCCTCTTCCGCCAGCACCGCCAGCGCGAAGGCCGATAACGGCGTCTCCTCCGATGGCTTCAGCACCATCGTGCAACCGACCGCAATGGCGGGGCCGGCTTTGCGCGTGATCATCGCGAGCGGGAAGTTCCACGGCGTGATGGCCGCGACCACGCCGACTGGCTCGCGCGTGACGATGATCCGCGAATGCGGCTTCGGGCTTGGGATCACGTCGCCGTAGCTGCGCTTCGCTTCTTCCGCGAACCATTCGAGGAAGCTCGCGGCGTAGGCCACTTCGCCGAGCGCTTCGGCAAGCGGTTTGCCTTGCTCGCGCGTGAGCAGGGCGGCGAGCGCGTCGCGGTTGGCGAGCATGAGTTCGCCCCAACGCTTGACGCGGGCGGCGCGTTCCTTCGCCGTGAGCGCGCGCCACGCGGGCAGCGCGTTGCTCGCGGCATCGATTGCAAGCGATGTCTCCGCGCTGCCGCCGCGCGCCACGTTCGCGATGACTTCGCCCGTCGCTGGGTTGCGCACGGCATACGTGCTTGCGCTTTCTCGCCACGCGCCGTCGATGTAATGGCCGGATCGTAAAAGGTCGCTCATGCCGCGCGCTCCATGAGTTCGTCGAATGCGCCGCGCGCCTCACGCGCTTCGCGGGCGATACGCCGTCCCGCCGTGTAATCGTTGATGAGATCGCACGGTGTGTAGTTGCGGTCGAGTTCGTGCATTTCGTCGTCGCTGAGATGCGTGTCGAGCGCGGCGAGCGCGCTGTCGAACTGCGCGGCCGAATCCGCGCCAACCAGCATGCTCGACACACCCGGACGGTTCAGCACCCATGCCTGCGCAATCTGCGCGGATGTCACGCCGCGTCGCGCCGCCACTCGCGCCACGGATGCCGCGACGCTGCGCGAAGCGGCATCGCCATACATTTGCGCGGTGAAGAAGTCCGTCTGATTGCGATTCGAGCCGGCGTCGTTCGTCAGCAGGCCGCGCGCGAGCGGACTGAACACCGACACGCCGACGCCCTGATCGATGCAATACGGAATCATCTCGCGCTCTTCCTCGCGATACGCGGCGTTCAACTGCAATTGCATGTTGATCGGCTTGTGCCAGCCGTGGCGTTCGCACGCCTGCACGATCTTGGCGAACTGCCAGGTGTACATCGTCGAGACGCCGATATAGCGCGCCTTGCCCGCGCGCACGATATCGTCGAGCGCGGCCAGGGTTTCTTCGACGGGCGTGTTCACGTCGAAAAAATGCAGCATGTAAATGTCGACGTAGTCCATGTCGAGACGCTTGAGCGACGCGTCGATGCCGTCCATCACGTGCTTGCGCGAATGGCCGCCCGCGTTCGGCGTGCTCGCCATGTCGTAACCGACCTTCGTGGTGACGACGATATCCTCGCGCCGTACGAGCCGCTTCAGGATTCGGCCGACCACTTCCTCGCCGACGCCGGTCGAATAAAAATCGGCGAGATCGATGAAGTTCACGCCGGCATCGAGCGCATGGCGCACGATCGGCTCGCTTTGCGCTTCATCGAAAATCCAGGGCTTCCATTGCGGCGTGCCCATGTTCATGGTGCCGAGACACAGGCGCGAAACCTTGAGTCCGGACTGGCCGAGACGTACGTATTCCATGGTCGTCTCCTCAGCGCTTCTTCGGCGTGTAGAACGGATTCGAGACATCGCGCGCCGCCTCGAACACGGCATGTCGATACGGCAGGCCTTCCATGGCCGCGACGATTGCGTTCCTGCACGCGCGATAGTTGTTCTCGAAGACGGCGTCGAGATCGTCGGTCTTGGGATTCACCCAGTTCGCCGATACGACCACCCACTCGTTCTCCGCCTCGGGCGGCAGCGTGCCTTGTTCGAGCGCTTCGGCCACGGCTTTCGCTATGCCGGCCTGCGATGCGCCCCAGGTCGCGTTGCCGTGGAAGTCGCCGTCGATCGGCGCCTTGTTCACGTAGAGCGTGAGCGGCTTGGTCGGCACGCCGGGCCGTGCGATCACGACGAAGGGCGCGTGCCCGGCCGATGGCGTCGCGAGCGCGGTGGCGAAGGCCTGACCGGCGGGACCGTCGCGCGGACCGACCAGCACGTTGATATGGGCGAGATTCACGCCCGGTCCCTCGAAGCCTTCGCCGATATACAGATTCTTTCGCATGGACTCCAATCCTTTGCGTTACGTTGAGGATGAACCGATTTTGCGGCGGGCGTCGCGCGATGAGGAATCGACGATTTGTCAGCGTGGGTGTGAGATTCAATCAACTCCGGGAGTACCCGTAGGGCGAATCCGAAGCTCGACTTAGTCCGTCCTAATTTCCATCGGCGGCAGGCATGGTAGAACGTCTAGCCAAGTCGAATCAAACGGAGGTTGTCGATCGATGGACTATGCAGGCTTTGCAGAAGCTCACGCGTTGTGGGTCATCGCGTTCGTGCTCGTGGCGGCGCCGCTTGGCGCGGCGCTCGCCTGGAGCGCGTTCGTGCGCGTGCTCGACACGCGCGAACCGCCCACGCAGAGGACGCTCGTCGTGTTCGCGGCGCTGGTTCCGCTTGCATGCGGCGTAATGGTGTTCGCGGCAATCGCGACGCGCGTCGAGCGCGGCGAGGCGTTTTCGAGCGCCGATCAGCTTCTGCTCGATAGCATTCGCAAAGGCGTGCCGCCGCTGGCCGCGCAGAGCTTCGCGCGCTTGACGCATCTCGGCGATCCGCTGTTCCTGGCGTTGTTGTGCGCGCTCGTCTGCGTGGCGCTGGCGTGGAAGCGGCACTTCGGACTGGCGCTCTTTCTGATCGCGACGACGAGCCTGGGCGGTCTGCTCAATCGCGTGCTCAAGCTGTCGATGCATCGCGAGCGGCCCATCGGCGCGCTCGTGCCGTTGCCCGAGAGCTATTCGTTTCCGAGCGGCCATTCGTTCGGATCGATGGTCTGCTACGGCATGTGCGCCTATGTGCTGATGCGCGTCGCCTCGCGCGGCGGCGATGCCCTCATCGTCGCTTCGACCTGTCTTCTAGTGCTGCTGATCGGCACGAGCCGCGTGGTGATCGGCGTGCATTTTCTGACGGATGTCGCGGGCGGATTCGCCTCGGGCGGCGCGTGGCTCGCGTTTTGTATCGGCCTGGCGGAGTTGGCGCGCCGCGTGCCGGCTAGCGGCATGCGGACGAGGTAAGGCGCACCTCGTCCACGACGTGCGCGCTCAGATCTTCTTGACGAATTCGGACTTGAGACTCATGGCGCCGAAGCCGTCGATCTTGCAATCGATATCGTGATCGCTATCGACAAGGCGGATGTTCTTGACCTTCGTACCCATCTTGAGTACGCCGGACGAGCCCTTCAGCTTGAGATCCTTGATGATGGTGACGGTGTCGCCGTCTTGCAGAATGTTGCCCGCCGAATCGCGATAAACCTTCGTTTCGGCTTCGGCGGCGGGAGATTCATCGGCCGACCATTCATGCGCGCATTCGGGGCAAATGAAGAGCTTGCCGTCTTCGTAGGTGAATTCGGAATGGCATTGGGGGCACGGGGGCAGGGCGGTCATGCGGGGTCCTTCGATGCGAACAGGTGGTGCGGAAAGCGGAACGAATAAGCGGAACGAAAAAGCGGGACGAAGTATAGCGGTCGGAGATCGCCTGCCGATTCCCGCGCTGTCTTAATAATGAGTATCGCTCAGGGCTGGCAAGGTCGGCAAGGCGCCGCATCCGCGAATCCATGGAATGTCGGCGGCTTCGGCCATCTCCTTGTCGCCCGCGCTGTCGCCATAGGCATACAAGGTCATTGGGCGATATGCGCCCCACCATGCCTTCAGACGCTCGACTTTCTCCGGCCCCCAGCAATTGGCGCCGATGAACCGGCCCGCGTATCCCGATTCCGTCAATTCCAGTTCGGTCGACAGCACCGTGCCGATTCCAATGGTCTGCGCCCAGAGACGAAGATACAGAGAAGGCGACGCGCTCACGATCACCACCTCGTGCCCAAGCGCCTGATGTTGCCGCACGCGTTCGATCATCTCCGGCCGGATCATGGCCGGCAGGCGCGTGGCACAGAAGCTTTGGGCAGCGAGTTGTAGCGCATCGCGCGAGACGTGTTTCAGAGCGTACTTCAAATACTCGGCCTTCGCGGTTCCGCGGTCGCATCGGCCTATTGCCATGCCTGCCAGCGCCGGCGCCGCCCATATGGCCGATGTGGCGAAACGAATCGGCCCGACGGTGTGCAGCACGAAAGCCTTGAGGCTGTCGCCGGTGGTAATGGTGCCGTCGAAATCGAATGCGGCGACGGTGCGGTGTTGCTTGGACATCGAAGGCTCCATGTAAAACGCTCGTTTCTCAACGCTTGGGCTGCGACCGCGCAGCCAGGGCGGCGGGGAGGGTCACGTTCATCAGTTGATCGGCGCGCGAAAGCAGATCGACAACATCGGTTTCGAACGCATCGACTTGCAGGGACAACAGTTCGAGTTGCTGAAACGCCTGACGCACCATCGCGCGGCGATCGAGCAATGCGCGCGCGGCGCTCGCGGTGTCCCAGGGCTCCGGCAAATCGGCGACGGCGCTCAAGGCGGCAAGACCGATAGCCAGACCGTCGTGCGCTTCCGCGATGTGTTGCCGCGACGACTTCACGCGCGCTGGAAACGAGTGCAACGAAGTCTTGAGCGTGGTCAGGAGGCCGCGAAAATCCAGTTCCGGCGTTTCCGTGCCCAGGTATCGGCCTGTCAGGCGGTCGATCAGACCGGGTCTATGTGCAGCACGCTCGAGCAGGTCGCGCATCAGGCCGGCGCCATCCAGTTCAGCGAAGTCGCGCATCATGCGGGTGAACGTTTCGACAGCCTCGCCGCATGCATGCAACGGCGCTTCGGCCATGACGACGATGTGTTCGAGCCGTGGCGGTACGAGCCGGCGAATCGCGCGTTCGATGCGTGCCTGCTGTCGAGGATACAGGCCGGGAAACTGTTGGCGCGCGCACTCGAAACACTGGTTCAGCAACGGATGGCCAGCTTCTCCGAAGAGCGTCTTTCCCGGCTCGCCCAAGCTTTGCGGTGCGCTCGCGGCGCGCTCCTCGCGCGACACAAAAAGCGGGCGCACGGATGGCTCACGGACGACGTTGCTGCGCGCATCGGGACTGCGGTCGGCTCGGGAATCGTCGACTTGCAACGTGCCCGGTGTGTCCGGGAAGCTCAGCGGTCCGGGTTCACTGGACATTCGCATACTCTTGCCGGTAACGCCACGCCATGACAAATCTCCGTTTCAGGCGCGGTCGACGCGGCCGCCATAAGCGGCGACGAAATCCGCGAGCCCACGGTTGTAGCCCATGCCGACGGCCTTGAACATGAACTGTCCGTCGCGACGATAGAAGCTTCCCACCTGCACGGCGGTTTCCAGCGAGAAATCTTCTTCGAGCGGATAACGGGCGAGCACCTTGCCGGTATCTTCCTCGGAGATTTCGATGTAGCTGTTGCGAACCTGTCCGAAGTTCTGCTTGCGCTCCGCTGCGCGATCGATCGTCACGACGACCGAAATTTCGTCTACCGCAGCGTCGAGTTTTTTGCTGTCGATGAAGATGACTTCGTCGTCGCCACCGCCGCTACCGGTTTGATTGTCGCCGCTGTGCACGACGCCGAGACACTCGGACGACGACATGCCCTTTCGTGGCCATTCGTCGCCGGGCTGGAAAAACGTGGTTTCGCGGTCGAGCGTGCGAATTTCCGTGTTGTAGAAGATGAAGTGCTTCTGCGACAAGAGCTTCGGATTGCTCTGTTCGTCGTATTTGCACAGGAAAACGGAGACGTCGAGGTCGAAGTTGTCGCCGGTATCGGTGGCATTGGCGTCCCACCCCAGGCCGATGCGGAACTTGCTTGCGTGCGGCGCTTCTTTCGACAGGTTGATCCGGCCGCCTTTGGACAGATTGATCATTGACATGGATTACTTGCTCTCGTTTGAAGGTTTTGGATCGCGCCGCGATTCTGGGCGGCGCGTCTGGATCAGGAAGCAGGGTTGTCGGAAGTCGCGTCGCGCGTGACTTCGCGACGTTGCACGATGATCGAACTGACGACCGCAACGCCGATCGTGCATGCGCCGATTAGCCCCGTGACTACTTCCGGAACGTCGACGTTGACGCACAGCATGATTGCCGCAAGCGCGCCGATCGCCCAGAACGCGCCGTGTTCCAGAAAGCGATATTGCGCAAGCGTTCCTTTCTTGAGCAGGATCAGCGTCATCTGACGGATATAAGCCGCGCCCACGCCGAGTCCGAGCGCAATCAGGAAGATGTTGTTGGTCAGGGCGAATGCGCCGATCACGCCGTCGAAGCTGAACGACGAATCGAGTACTTCGAGGTACATGAAACCCGCGACGCCTTCGCGCACGATCCGTTCGCCGGTCGCGTCGCCGCCGACCAGATCGCCGACGCCATGCGCGACGATGAAGGCGATGACGCCGCCGCCGCCCGCCAGCAGAAACGATGCGCGCTCGCCGTCCGGCAACTGGGTGGAAACGAGCGCGATGATGCCGAGCGTCAGCGCCACTTCAATCGCAGAGAGGCGGCCCAGTCGCGCGAAGGGCTTCTCGATGACCTCGATCCAGTGTTCTTCCTTGTCGGCGTTGAACATGAAGCCGAAGAACACCATCAAGAGAAACGCGCCGCCGAACGCCGAGACTTCGTGATGCGCCGAAGTCAGAATGGCGGCGTACTGATCCGGCGCTTCGAGCGCGAGCCTGGCGGCCTGCCACAAGCCGATGCCGCCCGCCACCGCGACGATCAGCAGCGGAAACAGCAGCCGCATGCCGATCACGGCGACCGGCAGGCCGAACGTCATGAAACGGTCGCGCCACTTGTCCGACCAGTTGCGCAGGACGGCCGCGTTGGCCACGGCGTTATCGAGTGAGAGGGAGACTTCGAGCACGCACAGCACGGCCACAAGGATCATGTCCTTCACGCCGCCGATCAGGAATGCGAGCACGAGCGCGATGAACGTCAACGCGAACGGGATTTTGAATTGCTTGATCATGTATTGCTCGAGAGAAAAAATGGCCGGGATGAATCGCTTACTTACCGCGCACCCAGTCACAGAATTCCTCGGTAATGAGTTGCTCGTAGATCGCCTGATCGGAGATGTCGAGCGATTCGAGATGCAGGAAGCCTGCATTCGGCAATTGCTCGGCGACTTCTTCGAGGAAGGCGAATTCGTCGGGATTACCCACGCCGATGAGCGACCAGTAGATCGGGAACTTCTGCGTCTCGCGCAGCAGCTTCCAGACGCGCGCGCGGTCGAAAGCAGGGTTCTGTCCATCCGTCACGAACAGGACCCACACGGGCATGTTGTTGGCGGGTGCGGCATTCGCGACGGTGACGTCGTTCTGCGGCGCGCCGAATAGCCGGCGGAAAAAGCCAGGCTTGTCGTTCGCATCGGGCGCTGCCGCCGCGAAGAAGAAATTGACGATATCCGTCATCACAGGCGCGTATTCCGTCGCGCCCCACTTGCGCACCGACGCATTCTTCATCACCTCTTCGGTGATATAGGCGCCATAGTTTTCGGGCGTCGCCGTTGGCAGGCGGTCGAAGGTGTCAGTGAAGGTCCAGGTATCGATTTCGCCGTTGTCATCGAACTTCATGGCGATGCCAAGCATGCGGTCATGCGTTTCCTGGATGATCCCGGATTCGTACAGACCCTTCGCTGAACCCGAGATGTCCAGCGCCGCCGCTACTCGCACGACGGGCGGACGCGGCAGGCTACGCTTGCTCAGGATGATCGAAACGCTGTCGGCGCGCGCAGCGAGGGCCGGTTTATTGAGGTTGATGATGGACATGCGAGATTTTTCTTTTAGTGGTTACGGTCGTTGAACCGGGCGATGAGATCCTGCTCGAGCTTGCGTAGCCGCGGTTCGTCGGCTTTGCGTTTGCGTTGGCCTTCGTCGATGATCTTTGCCATTTCGTCGAGCGCGGCGAACAACTTCTGCTGCGTGTATTCGAAGGTTTCGGTCGCGATGACGGGACGCTCCGCCAGTCTCGTCACCGCGCCGGCGTTGGCATGCAGCTGGTCGGCCTGCGCGCGTAGCGCCATGTCGGCGGCATCGAATGTGGCGTTCGCGAGGTCGGCCGCCTTCTTCGAACTCAGTTGCTTGATGTAGAGCGAGAACGCGTTGGTCCACGCGGGAATCAACACGGTTTTCGCCGTGCCGAACTTGGAAATGAGCGTTCGCTTGTGATCCTGCTCCATGCGGATCTGCGGCGCGAGTTGTTCGGCCATCAGCATGGCGCGGCTCAAGTCGTCGATTTTTTGCGCCAGTGCGTTTGCGCGGCGACGCGTGTCCATCATGCGTTGCGCGGCGAACGCGTCGCCGGCTTGAGGCTCTTGAGCAAGCGCCACGCGGTACGACTCGAGCGAAGCCTCGCCATGCGCCTTGGCCGCTTCGAACTGGCGGAACGTTTCGTAGTTGTCCGCGTACATCTGATCCAGTTCCGCGATATCGCGGTTCTGCCGGCTCGCCGTGGCCTCCAGCTCGACGACGAGCGTACCGATGCGCTTCTCCACTGAATCGAACTGGGCGAGCAACTGTTCCCGGGTCGATCTGAACATCGACACTAGTTTCCCGGCCAGGCCGCGTTTTTGGATGGAAGCAGGGTCGAGGCCCTTGGCGGTCACGATCAGGTTGTTGAGCAACTCGCCAAAGTGATCGGCGTCGGAGGCACGCGCCTCGGACAGAAGACGCTGCGAAAGGCTGGCGACGCGCTCGCCGGCCGTGGCGCCAAGCTGGTCGATCTGATCGTCCGTGAGTAGTTCGGCCGAGGCTTCGCGAACCGTTTTAGCCGCGTCACGCAGGACCGGCGCCGATGACGGCGATGCATCGCCGCGCGTGTCGTCTGTCGCGAGGTGAAAAGGCTTCGCGTTGCCATCCCCAAAAATGGGCTTCATTTCTCTCTATCTCGTTATTCTAAGTAATGCCAAGCTATGGTTTGTCGATGAACGCCCCCGGCAACCCCGGGCATTGGACGCGCGAAGTAAAGGTTCCGCAAGCCGCAGCAACACTTTGAATCAGATATGCCTGCGGAATGTGCGAGCGCGCTGGCGTTAAAGGATCGATCGTTCTTTTATATTGGATCCAAAATCCTTGATTCATAAAACTTTCTGGTTCAGAATGCCCCTCAGCCGCATCCCGTTTCGCCTTCGAACCGACCGCCCCGGGAGCCACCATGACCGACCAAGCGCAGACCGTCGCCGGCGCATACGCCACCAGCGACACCGCCCGAGCACCATCTAGAACGCAAACCAGTCGCGCCGTCACCGCCGCTGTCGTCGGCAACGTGCTCGAATGGTTCGACTTCGGGACATACGCGTTTCTCGCCACCGTCATCGCCAAGGTCATGTTTCCGGCCGGCGACGAGTTCGCCGCCTTGCTCGGCACCTTCGGCGCGTTTGGTCTCGGCTTCGCGGCGCGTCCGCTCGGCGCGATCATCTTCGGATGGCTCGGCGACAAAAAAGGCCGCAAGTGGACGCTCACCTTCGTCATGCCGCTCATGGCCGCCGCCACGCTCTTCATGGCGCTGATCCCTTCGTATGCGTCGATCGGCATCTACGCGCCGATCCTGCTCATCGCCGCGCGCATGCTGCAAGGCCTTTCGGTCGGCGGCGAGCTTGGTAACGCGGTCGCGTTTCTGGTCGAATGGGCGCCGCAAAACCGCCGCGGCTTCTACGGCAGCTTCCAGCAATGCAGCACGCTAGGTGGCACGCTGCTCGGCTCCGGCGCGGCCGCGTTGATGACCTCGACGCTGTCCTCGCAAGCCATGCTCGACTGGGGCTGGCGCGTGCCGTTCATCATCGGCGCGGTGGTGATCGGGCCGATCGGCTGGATCATCCGCAAACGCAGCGAAGAGACGCCCGCTTTCGCGCAGGCAAGCGATGTCGCGCCGCCGCCGCATCGCGCGCCCGCGCTGCTCGGCTTGCAAGCTTGCGGGCTCGTGATCGTTTGGACGGTCTCGCTCTACACGTTGCTCAACTATCTGCCGTCGTTCACGCAGAAGTACGCGGGCATGAGTTCGTCGGCGGCGCTCTGGCTCAATACGGCGGGGCTCTTCGCGATGACGGCATCCATTCCGTTTTGGGGCGCATTGTCGGACCGCGTCGGACGCAAACCGATCTACGCTATCGGCTGCGTCGCGTTCCTGATCCTGCCTTATCCGATTTTTCACTTGATGCTCGAATACAAGTCCGCGCTGGTCGTCGGTCTCGTGCAGGTGCTGGGCGGCGTGTTGATCGGCATCTTCTCGGGCGTCGGCCCCGCCGTGCTCTCCGAACTCTTTCCGACGAAGATCCGCACGACATGGATGTCGATCGGCTACGGCATCGCCAATGCGGTGTTCGGCGGCTTCGCGCCGGTCATTTCGATCTCGCTCATCAAGGCCACCGGTTCGCCCGTCTCGCCTGCGTACTTCGTGATGCTCGCGGCGCTGCTCTCGACGATCACGGTCGCGACGATCCGGGAAACGGCGCATCAACCGTTGCAATGAGGACTTTCGCATGCGCTGGAGCAGAACTCTCACGGTAGTCAATTGCCACGCCGAAGGCGAAGTGGGCAACGTGGTGACGGGCGGCGTCTTCGACGTGCCCGGCGCCACCATGTTCGACAAGATGATGCATCTCGAAGAAGTGCGCGACGACCTGCGCCGCATCTGCATTTTCGAGCCGCGCGGTTCGGCCAACCAGAGCGTGAACTTTCTATTGCCGCCGACCGATCCGCGCGCGCAGATGGGCTACGTGATCGCGGAATCGACCGAATATCCGGCGATGTCCGGTTCCAACACGATCTGCGTGGCCACCGTGCTGCTCGAAACCGGCATCCTGCCGATGACCGAGCCCGTCACCGAACTCGTGCTCGAAGCGCCCGCCGGTCTCATTCACGTGCGCTGCCGCTGCGAAAACGGCAAGGTGACGCAAGTCGAGTTCACCAATCAACCGGCCTTCGCGAACCATCTGGACAAGACGATCGAGGTCGAAGGCGTCGGCACGCTGACAGTCGATGTCGGCTACGGCGGCATGACCTATGTCATCGTCGATGCGCAAAAGCTCGGCTTTGCCATCACGCCCGACGAAGCGCGCCAACTATGCGAGCTCGGGCAAACGATCAAGGCCGCCGCGGCCGAGCAATTGCCGTCGCCGCATCCGCTGAACCCGAACATCAAGGGCATCACGCAGACCGAATTCGTCATGCCCTTGCGGCGCGAAAACGGCGTCCTGACCTCGCGCAATACCGTGATCGTCTCTCCCGGACGCTGCGACCGCTCGCCATGTGGCACCGGCACATCGGCGCGGCTCGCGGTGATGCACGCGAAAGGGCTGATCGAAGCGGGCGAGCGCTTCGTGCATGAATCGATCATCGGCTCGCGCTTCGAAAGCCGTATCGATTCGCTGACGCAACTCGGCGATGTGCCCGCAGTCGTGCCCGTGGTCGCGGGACAGGCGTGGATCAGCGCGATATCGCAAGTGGGCGTGGATCCGACCGACCGCTATCAGACGGGTTTCACGTTGTCGGACACGTGGCTCGAAGCCGTCGACGACAAGCTCATCAAATCGCGCGCGAAGCCATGAGCCAGCCGCGGCAGGAAATAGCGGATGTGATCGTGGTCGGCGCGGGCGTCGTTGGTTTGTCGTGCGCGTGGGCGCTGCTCTGCGAAGGCGCGAGCGTGACGTTGATCGATCGCGACTTCGAAGGCGACCGCACGTCGCACGGCAACGCGGGCGGTATCGCCGTGTCGGAGAACACGCCGATTGCCGTGCACGGCATGTTCACGCAAGCGGCCAAGTGGCTGATGGACCCGCTCGGGCCCCTCGCGCTCGACTGGAAACACGTGCCAAGCGCGCTGCCGTGGTTCATGGCGTTTCGGCGCGCGGCCGAACCCGCGCGGTTCGACGCCATCTCGCGTGCGCTTTCGCGGCTCAACAATCGCGTATACGAAGACATCTTGCCGATGTTCGACGATATCGGCGCCACCGCGATGCTGTATCGACGCGGCGCGCTTACCGTCTATGAGACCGATGCGGCCTTCGCCGCCGATCAGCCCGAATGGGCGCTCAAGCGCGAACTTGGCGTGCGCTGGCATACGCTGAATCAGGACGAAGTACGCGCCGCCGAGCCAGCGCTTGCGCCGGTGTTCCGGCATGGCGTGTTTCTCGACGACTGGTCGCATATTGGCGATCCGCGCCGGCTCGTGACCTTGCTGCGCGAACGCGTGATGGCGTTGGGGGCGCGCTTCGTGACCGGCGTCGCGCGTGCGCTCGAACCCGCCGACGGCGTTCTGCTCGACGACGGCTCCCGCGTCTTCGGCCGCCGCATCGTCGTGGCGGCGGGCGCGTGGTCGGCGACGCTTGCGAAGTCTGTCGGCGACCGCGTGTTGCTCGACAGCGAACGCGGCTATAACGCGACGCTGCCCAGGCACGGCATTGCGTTGTCGCGCGAAGTGATCTTCGCGGAACGCAAGTTCGTCGCGACGCCGCTGGATATCGGTTTGCGCATCGGCGGGGCGGCGGAATTCGCGGGGCTCGCCGCGCCGCCGAACTATCGGCGCAGCGAGGCGTTGCTTGCGCTCGGCCGGCGCTTTCTGCCCGATATCGACGAAACGGATGCGGTCAACTGGATGGGGCATCGCCCGTCCACGCCGGATTCGCTGCCGGTAATCGGCGTCTCGCCACGCGCGCCATCCGTGGTCTATGCATTCGGACACGGCCATCTCGGTCTGACGCAATCGGCGACCACGGCCGCGCTCGTCGCCGATGTGCTCGGCGAGCGCATGCCGCGCGTGCCCCTCGAACCTTATTCCATCGCACGTTTTCAGCACTGACCAAACGACAGGAGAGAAGAGATGCAAGTCAACTGGCAAGGCGTTTTCCCCGCGGTCACGACCAAACTCACCGCTACCGGCGCGCTCGATCAGGACGCCATCGTGAGCGGGCTGAATCGTCTGCTCGACAACGGCGTAGGCGGCGTCGTGATGATGGGCATGGTCGGCGAGAACGCGCAACTCACGCCCGAGGAAAAGCGCACGGTGCTCAAGCTCGCGGTCGAAACGGTGAACGGCCGCGTGCCCGTGATCTCCGGTCTCGCCGAACTGAACACGGCCAACGCCATGCAGTTCGCAAAGGATGCGGAAGCCATCGGCGTGCAGGGCCTGATGGTGTTTCCGGGCCTCACTTATCGCTCGGACGATAGAGAAACCGTCGAATACTATCGGTCGATTGCGCGCTCGACGAAGCTCGGCCTCATGATCTACAACAATCCGCGCGGGTATGGCGTGGACATGCGGCCCGACTTGCTCGAACAATTGAAGGACGAAGCCAACGTCGTCGCGATCAAGGAAGAAACCTACGATACGACTCGCGTCACCGATCTCTATGCGCGCTTCGGCGACCGCTTCACCGTGTTCTGCGGCGTGGACGATCTCGTGCTGGAATCGGTCGCGCTCGGCGTCAAGGGCTGGGTATCGGGCATGGCCAACGCGGTGCCGCGCGAATCCGTCGAACTGCTCAAGCTCGCCGTGAATGGCGAATACGACAAGGCGCGTGCGCTGTATCGGGCATTGATCGACCTGTTCCATCTGGACACGCACGTGAAACTCGTGCAATACATCAAGCTCGCCGAAAACATCACGGCGGGTTATCCGGAATACGTGAAGGCGCCGCGTCTCGTGCTCGAAGGCGAGGAGCGGCAGCGCACGATCGCGATCGTCGAGAAGGCGCTCGCCAACGTGCGTGCGCTCGCTCAATGAACGGAGCACTAATGTGAAGTCCACGTTCTTCTGTATCGACGGTCATACGTGCGGCAACCCCGTGCGCGTCGTCGCGGGCGGCGCGCCGCCGCTTGCCGGCGCGAACATGATCGAGCGGCGCGCGCATTTTCTGCGCGAGTTCGACTGGATTCGCACCGCGCTCATGTTCGAGCCGCGCGGCCACGAAGTCATGTCCGGCAGCATTCTCTATCCGCCGACGCGCGACGACTGCGATCTCGCGATTCTCTTCATCGAAGTCAGCGGCTGTCTGCCGATGTGCGGACACGGCACCATCGGCACGGTGACGACGGCGATCGAAAACGGTCTTGTGCGGCCGCGCGAGCCGGGCGTCTTGCGGCTCGATACGCCAGCGGGCGTGGTCATCGCGCGTTATCGGGTCAACGGCGAACACGTGGATTCGGTGCAACTCGTCAACGTGCCTTCGTATCTGCATTCGCAGGACCTCTCCGTCGAAGTGGAAGGCTTAGGCGAGATTCGTTTCGATGTCGCTTATGGCGGCAATTTTTATGCGATCGTCGAGCCGCAGCGCAATTTCGAAGGTCTGCACGCGCTCAAGCCATCGGACATTCAGCGCCTGAGCCCGCTGCTGCGGCAGAAGGCCAACGAGAAGTACAGCTTCGTGCACCCGGAAAGCGAGCAGATTCGCGGCCTCAGCCACGTCATGTGGACCGGTGCGCCGACAGTCGAAGGCGCGAGCGCGCGCAACGCGGTGTTCTATGGCGACAAGGCCATCGACCGTTCGCCGTGCGGCACCGGAACCTCGGCGCGCATGGCGCAACTCGTCGCGAAAGGGCGCTTGAAGATAGGCGAGCGTTTCGTGCATGAAAGCATCATCGGGACGCTGTTCGAAGGCGTGCCGGTATCGGCCGCGCGAGTCGGCGAGTACGACGCGATCGTGCCGACCATCGAAGGCTGGGCGCGCATCACGGGCCACAACACTCTCTTCGTCGATGACCGCGATCCCCTGGCCCACGGATTCCTGCTGAAGTGAAAAGGAGCATAACGTCATGCTGATTCTGAAGAACGCACGCGTGCTGGACGCGGAGCACGAACGCGACGACGGCCGCTATTCCGTCGTGATCGATGGCGACACCATCCGCGAAGTCACGCGCGAGCCGGTAGAGGCGAGCGGCGCGCAAGTGATCGATGTCGGCGGCAAGACGGTGATGCCCGGCCTGATCGATTGCCATGTGCATGTCATTGCATCGGTCGCGCATCTCGGCAACAACAGCCGTTTGCCGAACACGTTCGCCGTGCTGCGCGCCGTGCCCATTCTCGCGGGCATGTTGAATCGCGGCTTCACCTCCGTGCGCGACGCGGGCGGCGCGGATTACGCGTTGTCGCGCGCAATCGAGGAAGACGTGATCGCGGGACCGCGCTTGTTCGTCGCGGGCAAGGCGCTGTCGCAAACCGGCGGTCATGGAGACTTCCGCGAGCGCTTCGACAACTCCGACCCGGACCCGTGCGGCTGCAGCCGCAACATGGGCGCGATCGGCCGCGTGGTCGATGGCGTCGATGCCATGCGCAAGGCCGTGCGCGAAGAGATGCGCGCCGGGGCGCATCACATCAAGATCATGGCGTCGGGTGGCGTGGCGTCGCCGACGGACCCTATCGGCAATCTGCAATTCTCCGTCGATGAAGTGAAGGCCGCCGTCGAGGAAGCCGCGTCGCATCAGACCTACGTGATGGCGCATGCGTACACGCCGAAAGCCATCGCGCGCGTGGTGAAGCTCGGAGTGCGGACCATCGAGCACGGCAATCTCATCGATGAAGAAGCCGCCGATGTCATGGCCGAACACGGCGCGTTCGCGGTGCCGACGCTCGTCGTCTATGACGCGATGAACCGCGTCGGCGCGCAGATCGGCATTTCGGCCTTGTCGCTCGAAAAGAACGAAGCGGTGCGCGTGCAAGGGTTGAAGGCGCTCGAACTGCTGCACGAGCGCGGCGTGAAAATGGGCCTCGGCACGGATCTGTTGGGCGAGATGCACGAGTATCAGAGCGACGAACTGTCGATACGCGCGGATATCGTCGGCTCGTTCGAAGCCATTCGCCAGGCCACTGCCGTGGGCGCGGACATCCTCAACATGCAGGGCAAGCTCGGCGTGATCGCGGCGGGCGCGTATGCGGATTTGCTCGTCGTCGACGGCGATCCGCTCAAGGACATTCGCGTCTTGACGGGGCAAGGCGAGCGCATCTCCGGCGTGATGAAAAACGGCGCGTGGGTGCGCGAGAAGCTGCTCTAGGCCGCGTGCTACGATTCCCGCGCCGAATGTCCGCAGCAGAAACCAAGAAGACCCACGCCATGCCATTGGCCGCGCCGAAATCAAGACCCGCCGCCGCGAGCGACGCCACCCGCAAGATCGTGCGCACGACCACGGTCGAACTCGTCACGACCGCTATCCGGCAGCGTATTCTGAGCGGCGATCTCGCGCCCGGAGAAGCGCTGCGGCAGGAAGCGCTCGCGGATGAGCTCGGCGTGAGCCGCGTGCCGATTCGCGAAGCGATCACGCGTCTGACGGGTGAGGGCCTTTTGACGAACGTGCCGCACAAAGGCGCGTACGTGGCGGAGTTGTCGATCGAGGAAGTGCAGGAGACGTTCGAGATTCGCTTGCGTCTGGAGCCGTGGCTGTTTTCCCAAGCCATTCCGCATATCACCGAAGGCGAAATTGCCCGGGCCGAAAATCTCGTCACGGAGATGGACGGCGCGGAATCCGGCATGTGGGGGCAACTCAACTGGCGCTTTCACGAAACGCTCTACGTGCCTGCGCACCGCGATATCACGCTGCAGATGTTGCGCGTGCTGCACGACCGCAGCGACCGCTATTTCCGGTTTCAGGTGAAGCAGGTGCCGATCCGTCAGCAGTCGCACGACGAGCACATGGCGATGGTCGCCGCATGCCGCAAGCGCGATGCGAAACTCGGCGCGAAGCTGCTCGAACAGCATGTGAAGATCGCGGCGCAGCAGATTGTCGCGGTGGTCGAGGCGATCATGGCGCGGTGACGCGAATGCATGCCTCGCGCGTTGGGTCTTCGTGATCCGGTGCGTCGATCTCGAGCATGAATTCGCCTTTGCCTAGCGTGGCGAGCGCGGGTTCATCGACCATGACGACGGGCACGTTCAGCCCGTACAGCTCGTTGGCCGTGATCGCGCCAATGGACAGAATCAGATCGCGCTCGCCAAGCACGATGCCGCACGGCCCCATGCCATTGCGCAAGGCCTCGGCAAGCACGCTGCTGCTCGAACTCGACCCGCGCGCACGCGGCATGACCAGCACGCGCGCGGCGAGACTTCGGCCGCAACCCGCATGCGTCTTGTCGACGATGACGCCGCGCTCTGCGTCGTAGCCGCCCCAGAAACTGAGCGGCGCAAGGGCTATGGAAAGGCCACGCGCCCGGCCCGGAACGAGCACGGTGGCGCTCAAGGAATCAGTTGGCTTCATCGATACACACCTTTCCTTCGAACGCCGAGCGTACGCATTCGTTCATGCTGCCAAAGGCCACCGTCACGCCGATATTCGCGGGCGCGTAATGCGCCCACTTGCCCGAATTGGTCATGACGAGACCGGTGATCTGCTTCATTACCGGCGTGATGTACGTGCAGGTGTCCACGACGATCTGCACGCCGCGCGCGGCCAGCCGCTCCGCCGTGCCGTCGTCTTCCAGTTGCCAGAGCACGTAGCGGCTCGTATTCACGTACAAGTCGCAACGCATGGCGCCTTCGTAGCGGTCGAAGAGCGACAAGAGCGCGCGGAATTCATCGACGGAAAAATGCGGCGTGCCGAGGCTCACGGCGGCGAGCGGAGCGCCGGGTCGGGCCTGATTCCAGCGGCGGCGGATGGCGGCGAGATCGGCGGCGCTCACGCGGACGGTCCGTTCGGGCCTGCGGCCTTGCAGCGCGGCATCGAGCGTCGGCGCTTCGGGCGTGATGCCGACTGCATGAAAAAGCGCCACCGAACCGCTCGATGCCGCCGCCGCGCCGAGCGCCTTGAGTTCGTCTTCGCTGGTGTCGCCGGGCAAACCGGTGATGGCCGCGACCGTGGCGCCCGCTTCGCCGCCCAGCAGAAAACCGAGTGCGGCGAAGTCGGCGTCGCGATGTGACGACGCGTTCAAGTCCGGCGCTTCGATCACCACCCGCGCCGCGCGATTCTCTGTGACATGCAAGCCCGCATGCGGCACGCGGCCGGTAATGGCCGCCGCGAGATCCAGAAAGTCGCCGTAACGGCTGGTGCGCGCGCCGAACACGGAATTGGCGAACACGATGGCATTCGATTCCGCCCACGCGATCTGATCGCCGAGCCGCGGCCGATGCTTCAACTGATACGGCGCGCACGTGAAGCTCGCCTCGCAGCCGAGTTCGAGATGCGCGTTCATCAGGCGCTTCGCCGCGTTGGCCGTTGCCGAATCTCCGCGATACAGCTCCGGGTGAATCAGATCGAGCGAGCCGACATTGAGCGTGGTCGGCACCGCGATCTTCGCGCCGCTCGCGACGAAACGTTCCACGAAGTCGAGACTCGCCGCGCCGTGATACAGACAGCCGTCGATATGCGCGCAGGTGACGTCGATGAGCGCGCTGGCGTCCATGACACGCGCCGTCGCAGCGACGATGCGCATGGCAAGCGCGGGGCCGGCGCCGAAAGCGCCCTGCAGCATGGCGGTGTCGCGGGAGTCGAGGGTGAGCATCGGCGGGGCGTTTTGGTATCGGTTGCAACAGGATAGCGGAATCGCGCGTCGTGCTCAAATCGCGATGCATCTCGATAATAAGACATGCTGAATAATCGGGGTTATCCCATCCCCCACCCTGCAAGGGGGGTCGCCTTGCCGCGCGCCGCTGCAACACTGGCTGCGAAGGGCGATGACGTGGCTGCAATGGCGGTCATCGCCCGATCGCGATGTTTCGCCGCGAATCGGCAGGATATAACCAGGAGACATGCATGCGCTTCAGCAGCAAAGGGCTATGCGCCGCCATACTCGGGCTGACAGCAGGAAGCGCGGCCGCGCAGTCCAGCGTCACGTTGTATGGCGTGGCGGACACGTTTTTCCAGTTTCTCGCCAATGGCGGGCAGCAATCGTGGTCGCTCAGAAGCGGCGGCAATAGCGCCTCGCTGCTCGGCTTCAAAGGCAGCGAAGATCTGGGCGGCGGATTGAAGGCGGTATTCACGCTCGAAGGCGGCTTCAACGTCAACAACGGCACGTCGCAGGTGGACTCGTCCGCCATGTTTTATCGACAGGCCTGGGTTGCCCTGACGCACGAAAAGTACGGTTCGCTGCAAGTCGGGCGTCAGTACCAGCCGACCTTCTGGCTGCTCTATCCGTCGGACCCGTTCCGTGCCAACGAAGCGCTCTCGCCGCTCGCCGCCGCCTCGACGACTGTCGATCGCAATACGCTCGCCACGCAAACGGCTGGCGGGCGTTCGAGCAACGCCATCGTCTACAAGACCCAGAACATGGGAGGTGTCGAGCTGCGGGGCATGTACGCGCTCGCGGCGAGTGTCGCGCAGCCGTACCCGCTGACTACCGGCAACATGCTCGACATCGCCGCGAGTTACACGGGGCACGGCCTCTACGCGGGCGTCGCTTATCAGAATCAGCATCCGGGTTCGAAGACCATGCCGGGCCTGCCCGCCACGCTGCCGACGCTCGGCACGGAGCACTTCACGGGGGCGCTTGCCTATCGCGTCGGGCCGGTGAATTTCCAGTTCAACTACGCCTATCACCGCCCGAAGGATACGCCCGCGGGTTCGCTTGCCGCGCGTCTGAACGCCGGGCATCCGTTCAGCACGATGGAAGCAGGCGCGACGATCCAGGCAACGCCCGCCGACACCATCGAGATCGCGGCCATGCAGCGCGTCGCGCGTGGCGTGCACGACAACGCGTGGCTCGTGCAAGCGGGCTTCGATCACAGCATTTCCAAGCGCACGGCGTTCTACGGGCGCGCGGGCTTTCTCAAGAACAACGGCACGTCGACGGCGGGCTGGCCGGGTATCTCGCCGAACGGGCTCAATGCAACGGAAACGCTGGTCGCGGCTGGCATGACGCATCGGTTCTGAGTAAGCGCTGATTTTCACATGAGAGGTGGTTATGGTTCTGATTCGAATTGGAGTGCGCGCGACGGCAGCGGCGCTCGCATGTGTCGGCATGGCATCGGTGTGTGCGTTCGCGCAGGGCGGCGCCGCGAAATTTGCGTCGCCCGCAAGCGTGACAGTGGCTTCGGCGGTAACGGGCGCGGCGGCGTCATCGTCGAAAGCTGCGGACCGCGCGCTCGTGCGGCGAGTGCTCAATGCGCTCGAGAAAGCGAAAGGCTTGCGCGCGAGCGGCATCACCGTGCGAGCGAATAACGGCGCCGTAGTGCTGGAGGGATGGGTGCCGGAGACGGCGCAGGTCGATCTGGCGACGCATATCGCGGAAGGCGTGCCGGGCGTGAAGTCCGTGCAGAACACGTTGACGTTGTCGACGTTCTGAGCAGGTCGCGCTTGTCGCGAGATGGACAAAGTGTCACGCTGAGCGGTTACTGTTTTGGTACAGCCAGCGCGTGATCGTCGATCGGTAAAGCGCCTCGGGCTCCGGATCTGTTCTGGCATCGTCCTTGCATTGGCTGTTCTCCTTCGACCACTTCGAGCCCTGCAAGGAGACACCATGAGTCTGGACCTGACGTTTCGCGCCGGCGAGGCCACCGTTTTTGCCGCCCCCGGACAAGCCACCGACGCAATGCCCGAAATCCTGATCGGCCGCGTGGATGGGCCGGTCGGTCACGCCTTCGCCAACATGATGGCGCAGTCGAAAGGGCATACCGCCATGTTCGCCATCCGCGCGTGCAACCAGTTGGTGCGTCCCGCGACGATCATCGTCCCGAAGGTCACGCTCAAGGACATGGCGAATATCGACCTGTTCGGCGGCGTGGTGCAATCCGCGACGGCGGACGCAGTGGTCGATTGCTTGATCGAAGGCATCTTGCCGAAGGATCAGGCCAACGATCTGTGCATCATCAGCCTCGTGTGGATCGACCCGCGCTGCGCCACCGACGCGAACCTCGACAAGAAAGACATGTATCGCACGAATTACGAAGCGACCAAGCTCGCCATTCAGCGTGCGATGAATAACGAGCCCAGCGTTGAGACGCTCATTGCAAATCGGCACAGCATCAAGCACGACATGGACGACTGGAGTTAGGTGGCTAGCGATTACCCGCCGGTCGTGCGCTTGCGGCGCGCTTGCGTGATACGCGTGGTGCGGGTGATGTGCGTGGCGTACTCGGCGCACGTTGAGGCAAGGCCGCGCGATCTTCGACAACAGGCGCGGCTGCCGACTCGCGCTCGCTCGCCAACGGCGATAAGTCTGCCGCCTTCAGTTTGAAATTCACGTGCACGGTGTCGTAGGGAAAGACAATCGCGCCGTTCGCATCGTTTTCCATGAGGCCGGCTTGCAAAAGCGCTTGTACATCGCGATGCACGCCGTTCACATCGCGCTCGAGCCGGCGGGCGAGCTCGCGGATGGACATCGGCCCCGCGCCCGTCATCACGCGAATGATGCGCCAGCGCGGCGTGGTGAAGGTGCGAAAGAGGAGCTCGGGCGTGGCGTAGGAGAAGTTGCGGCCGTGGAGGGGTTTGCCGTTTTTCACTGCCGCGAGAATCTGCTCGGTGACTTCATCGAGCGAGGAGATTCCGATCGTCGCAGTTTTCTTCATCTTGACCTCCATCTATTCCATATATTCACATCCGCTTGAAAGTCGGCAAGCAGTCTTTCGATCGTGGAGAACATGTAGGGCGTTTCGTTACCTACGAAATGGCGATGGTCGCCCTTATCTCGCTCGTTGTCGTAACGCAGCACGCACTGGCCGGAAACCACGTAAGCAAGACGATACTTGTAAAGGTGCCGGCATCCCGGTACAGGATGCGGAAGCCGCCAGATGACCGTTTCGGCAAACCCGCTCGCAGTGATGGCGCTACGGCGATCTTCAATCAAAACCGCTTTGGTGTTGGACATTTTGACAACGCCTCAGTGTGTTGTCAAATGGTCCAACATCGCCGACTTGGTGCCTATTTCCCGAATGGACGACTTGACGTAACGCCAGGGCGTCGGACCGTCGCTCACACTCCACCTGCAAATTCTCGCGAGCCTCGCTATTCTTATAGGGGCGTTCTATCGGCGGCATTGCCACAAATGCATTTCATCTGCCGACGGCTCTCACATATATTGTTGGATGCCGCCGGCTGTCATCGACACGATGCTTGTGCGACGCACCATGTCAGACGCGTGACGCCAACGAATGATCGGCGGCAACCTGAATCCAAGGTCGGACCCATCGACACAGCCGGCGCTTTCTTCGTCCACACGGGACCACGCGTCGGCGCCATGTAAAACAAGCAAGCAGAGGCAAGTCCCCCAAGGAGGTAACGCATGTCAAACGAATCGAAGTGTCCGTTCAATCACACCGCTGGCGGTGGCACGACGAACCGTGACTGGTGGCCAAAACAGTTGCGCGTGGACCTGCTCAGTCAGCATTCGAACAAGTCCAATCCGCTCGACAGCAACTTCAATTACGCGGAAGCTTTCAAGAGTCTCGATCTCGCGGCAGTCAAGCAAGATCTCGCCGCGCTCATGACCGACTCGCAGGAGTGGTGGCCCGCCGACTTCGGCCACTACGGTCCGCTTTTCATCCGCATGGCATGGCATAGCGCGGGCACGTATCGCACCGGCGATGGACGCGGAGGCGGCGGGCGCGGTCAGCAACGTTTCGCGCCGCTCAATAGCTGGCCGGACAATGTCAGTCTCGACAAGGCACGACGCCTTCTTTGGCCGATCAAGCAGAAATACGGTCAGAAAATCTCGTGGGCTGACCTGCTGATTCTCACCGGCAACGTCGCGCTCGAAACCATGGGCTTCAAGACGCTCGGTTTCGCGGGCGGTCGCGAAGATACGTGGGAGCCGGACCAGGACGTCTACTGGGGCAACGAAAAAACCTGGCTCGGCGGCGATGTCCGCTATGGCAAGGGCGCGGCCGGCAAGGACGACGATGAAGGCGTGATCACGGCCGATGCGCAAATGCACGGCATCGAACAAAGCCGCACGGATGGCGGGCGCGACCTGGAAAATCCGCTTGGCGCGGTACAGATGGGCCTGATCTACGTCAACCCGGAAGGCCCGGATGGCAACCCCGATCCGCTTGCGGCAGCGCATGATATTCGCGATACCTTCGGCCGCATGGCCATGAACGACGAAGAAACCGTCGCGCTGATCGCGGGTGGCCACACCTTCGGGAAGACGCACGGCGCGGGTCCGTCGGATAACGTGGGCGCGGAGCCGGAAGGCGCCGAACTTGAAACCATGGGCCTCGGCTGGAACAGCACGTTCGGCACGGGCCGTGGCGCGGACACCATCACGAGCGGTCTCGAAGTCACCTGGACCTCGACGCCGACGCAATGGGGCAACGGCTTCTTCGAGAACCTTTTCGGCCACGAATGGGAACTCACCAAGAGCCCGGCGGGCGCGAATCAGTGGATCGCCAAAGATTCGGCGGAGACCATTCCACACGCGCACGATGCGTCGAAAAAGCTGCGGCCGACCATGCTGACCACGGACTTGTCGCTACGCTTCGATCCGGCTTACGAGAAGATCTCGCGCCGCTTCAAGGACAACCCGCAAGAGTTCGCCGATGCCTTCGCGCAGGCGTGGTTCAAGCTCACGCACCGCGACATGGGACCGCGTGCGCGCTATCTCGGGCCGGAAGTGCCGCAGGAAGAGTTCGTCTGGCAGGACCCGATTCCCGCGCTCGATCATCCCGTGATCGACGAGCAGGATGTGGCCGCGTTGAAGCAGAAAATCGCGTCGGCAGGGTTATCGGTCGGGGAACTGGTGACGACCGCGTGGGCATCGGCTTCGACGTTCCGTGGCTCGGACAAGCGCGGCGGCGCGAACGGTGCGCGTATTCGTCTCGCGCCGCAAAAAGACTGGGCAGTCAATCAGCCGGCGCAACTGGCGAAGGTGCTGAAGGCGCTCGAAGGCATTCAGGGCGAGTTCAACGGCGCGCAGTCGGGCGGCAAGAAAGTGTCGATTGCCGATCTGATCGTGCTTGCGGGCGGCGTGGGTATCGAGCAGGCCGCGGACAAGGCGGGGCACAAGGTGAGCGTGCCGTTCAAGCCGGGCCGCATGGATGCGTCGCAGGATCAGACGGACCTGGAATCGGTCGGCATGCTCGAACCCGCCGCCGATGGCTTTCGCAACTATCTCAAGCAGAAGTACGGCGTGCCGGCGGAAGCGTTGCTGATCGACAAGGCGCAGTTGCTGAACCTGACCGCGCCTGAAATGACCGCGCTCGTCGGTGGCTTGCGCGTCTTGAACGTGCGCGCCGGGACCGAGACGCACGGCGTGTTCACGGACAAGCCGGAGACGCTGACCAACGACTTCTTCCGCAACTTGCTCGATATGGAAACGGAGTGGACGCCGATCACGGAAGCGCGTGACGCGTTCGAAGGCGCCGATCGCAAGACCGGCGCGGTGAAGTGGACGGGAACGCGCGTCGACCTGATCTTCGGTTCGCATGCGCAACTGCGCGCGCTCGCCGAAGTCTATGCAAGCGAAGACGGCAAGGAGAAGTTCGTGCGCGACTTCGTGGCGGCGTGGACGAAGGTGATGAATGCAGACCGCTTCGACCTGAAGTAATCGCTGCAAAGCGTTGTTCGACGAACGCGGTGGCCTTTCCGGGCCGCCGCGTTTTTTTGTCAATGCGAAAAGCCCGGACGATCGAGCGCCAGTTGCAGCCTGTGCGCCTGATCCAGTTGCAGAATGAAGGACGGACGCGAGCGCACGAGCAACGTCTTGAGATCGGCGCTTGTAGTCGAACGGATGAAGCCATCCACGGACTTCACGAGCTGTTGCAGGAAGAAGACTTCGCGGTTCAGATAAGTAAGGTCGAAATCACGGGCATCGGCGTTGTCGAGGGTTTGCAGGTCATCGCGCGTTTGTCGTGTCAGGTCGTCGCTTACGCCGCTTGGCTGCGCCTCTGCGCCGAGTCTTTGCAACAGCGCCAAGCCTTCCTGATAGACCTGTCCGTGTTCCGAGACCATCCGGCTCGCGAAGCTCTGCACGCTGCGCGATTGCGTCCGGCGCAACGCAAGCTGACCGGTCGCAATCTCGGCCTGATTCGCAACGAGCAGAATGCCGAGCATCTGCGCATCGGACGGACGCGAGGATTGAGCGAACGCGTGAAGCGAAGCGAGCAGCAGCAAGAGCGCGCTCGCAACGGTTCTGATGGTGATCGCCTGTCTCATGGATATCGGGCCCTTTGCGGCATTCGCGCCTCGCAGGGTAGCACCTGACGGAATAACACACGATGACCGCACCGGTTTCGCCGCGCACGCGAGCGTGGCGAAACCGGCCTAAACACCCAGCCCTAAAGTCGACAACGCGAACCGCCATCCGAAGAAACATACCGACGAGCAGAGCGGCAGCGCCAGAAGCACGTGGCCGTATCGAAGGCCGAACAGGCAGACGGACGACCACAGGCGCGAGCCGCAGTCGAAAAGCCGGCGGCGTTTTGAGCCTTTCACAGCCGCGTCACCACGACTTCGAGGTACTCGCTTGGCAGCACGAGCGTCGCGTCGCCCGAACGATTGCGGCTCTCGATCAGCGCCATCATCTCACCTAGAAACGCCGCCTGACGCTCGCCTTCGAGTGCGCCGATAGCCTTGTTCATCGGCCCGTAATACGTGCGGAACACGTCCATGAAATGCGCGGCCGAGCGATACCGAAACGTGAAATCACGACTCGTCGCGACGATTTCCTGCGCGCTGCCGTCGAACAGCGCGTCGAGCCGCGCCTTCGTGCCCCAGAGCGCAGGCGACGTCACGCCGGCTGGCGGCGCAATGTATTTGCCGATCGTCTTGAACACTTGTCCGATGAAACTCTCCGGCGTCCAGTTCGCGAGCCCGATCTTGCCGCCTGGTTTGCACACGCGCGCAAGTTCGCGGGCCGCCTTGGCTTGATCGGGCGTGAACATTACGCCGAACGTGGACATCACGATATCGAACGATGCGTCGGCGTAGGGTAGCGCTTCCGCGTCCGCTTCCTGAAACTGCACGGCGAGCCCTTCAGCCGTGGCGCGGGCGCGGCCTGCATCGAGCAACGCGGCGACGTAATCGGTCGACGTGACATCGCACCAGCGGCGCGCGGCGGCGAGGGTCGCGTTGCCGTTGCCGGCGGCGACGTCGAGCACGCGGCTGCCCGCGCGCAAGTCGAGCGCTTCGCAAAGATTCTCGCCGACGATCTGCAGCGTGGTGCCGACGACGGCGTAGTTGCCCGTCGACCAGGCGGCTTGTTGACGAACCTTGACGGCGGCGAGGTCGGCGGCGGGCGAGAAAGCGGGATCGGCTGCGGTCATGACGAACTCCTGAAAAGGCAAGGGCAGCGATGCGACATGCATGATGTGCTGCTGTTCCGATGGCGCCGCGATATCGCAATCGAGACTGCCCGCGCGGCAACGGGCAATCTAGCGATCATTCGGCCACGCTCACGCCCGAGCCGCCCAATTCGGCTGGAAAGTCCTTCAGTTTGGGCAAGCCGTCTTTCATGCGCAACACCGTTTCGGCGTAATTGACGTGCACACCGGCTTCGTAGGGAAAGTCCGTCAGGTTGGCGGCGAAGACATCGACGAGCCCGAGCCCCGGATGTTCCGTGAAGAGATGACCGCCGCAGTTCCTGCACCATTTGCGATAGCTGTTCTCGGTCTTGTTGTAAGTGCCGATATCATCCGCGCCGCGCGTCACTTCCAATGCCTCGGGCTGCCAGAGCGTGAAGGCGTTGAGCGGGCTTGCCGACCAGCTTCGGCACGACGCGCAATGGCAGTAGCCCATGCCTTCTGGTTTTCCATGTACCGTGAATTGCACTGCACCGCAAAAACATTGACCGCGATATTCCTCTGCCTGACTCATGCCGTCCTCCTGTTTCGTGGATGCGCGTCTCGTCCGACGAACCGTTTCGTGTTCGTTGTTGCAAGGTCGCATGAGTGCTAGTATCAGCACGCGAGCCGGCTTATGGAATGACCACGCGTCCAGATATTTTGCGCAGGACGCCGAAACTGATGGGCGCCTACATGGATGCGCTTTCCGACGTGCTTCGCCTCGTGCGTCTCGGCGGGGCGGTTTATCTAAATGGCGAATTCACAGCGCCCTGGTGCGTCTTCGGCCACGCCACGCCCGACTTGTGCGCGACGTTTCTGCCGCGCACCGAGCGCATCGTCTCGTATCACCTCATCACGGAAGGCAGTTGCTGGGCCTCGCTTACAGGCGACCCCGCTTCCGCCATTCACGTGAGCGCGGGTGAATTGCTTGTCGTGCCTCAGGGCGAAGCGCATCTGATGGGCAGTTCGCTCGAACTCACGCCCGCGTCGGCAAGCGCCATGCTCTCGAAGTATCTGGAAACGTCGCCGGGCGAAGTGATGAAGCTGAGTTATGGCGGAGGCGGCGCGCACACGCGCCTGATCTGCGGCTTTCTCGCTTGCGACGATACCCTGACCAATCCCGTGCTCGCGGCACTGCCGCGCTTGTTCAAGGTCGACATGCGCAACGACCCGCAATCGGCGTGGCTCGAAACATCGCTCAAACTCGCGGCTGTCGAGGCCGCCGAATGTCGCGTCGGCAGCGCGATCGTGCTGGCGCGATTGTCGGAACTGCTTTTCGTGGAAGCGGTGCGGCGCTGCATCGACGCATTGCCGGACGATCGCAAAGGCTGGCTCGCGGGCGTGAGTGATCGTTTCGTGGGACGCGCGCTCGCGTTGCTGCACGCGCAGCCGGCACACGGCTGGACCGTCGATGAACTCGCGCGCAAGGCAGGCCTCTCGCGTTCCGCGCTGGCGCAGCGCTTCACCCAACTGCTCGGCCAGCCGCCTATGCAATATCTTGCGCGCTGGCGTCTGCAGATTGCCGCGCAGGAATTGCGCAACGGGACCAGCTCGCTTGCGGCCGTCGCCGAGCAAGTGGGTTATGAATCCGAGGCGGCGTTCAATCGCGCGTTCAAGCGCGAGTTCGGCACGCCGCCCGCGAGTTGGCGACGCAATCTTGGCCTGGCGGATGCGAGCGATTCGCTGGCCGATATGGAAGATGTCGGCGACGCGCTCGCCGTCAGAGCCGCGGGCGGTTCGGCCGAAGGCCAGATCGCGTAGCGGTTGCGCGAGAAGCGAGCGCATTGCTTGGGCCTTGCCCTTGCGCTTCATCTCCAACCGCAAGATCATGGGCGACCAACCAGGGAGACACGCTCATGCCTCGCACCGTCGCCGAAAAACGCTCGGCCTTCCGCGCACTTCATGATTCCGGCTGCTTCGTCTTGCCCAATCCATGGGACATCGGCAGCGCGCGATACCTCGAAACACTGGGCTTCAAGGCGATCGCAACGACGAGTTCCGGCTTTGCCTGGTCCAAGGGTCACGCCGACAACACGGTCGAGCGCGACGCCGTTCTCGCGCATCTGAAGGAACTGGTCGATGCCACCGACCTTCCCGTCAACGCGGACTTCGAAAGCGGCTTTGGCAAGACGCCGCAAGAGATTGCAGCGAGCGTGAAGCTGGCGTTAGCGACCGGCGTGGCGGGACTATCGATCGAAGATTCCACCGGCGATGAATCCGCGCCCTTGTTCGCCATCGATGTCGCGGCGGAGCGCATGAAGGCCGCACGCCGCGCCATCGACGAGAACGGCGGCGACACGTTGCTGATTGGCCGCGCCGAGAATTTTTTCGCGGGCAAACCGGACCTCGACGATGCCATCGCGCGTCTGAAGGCCTACGCCGAAGCCGGCGCCGATTGCCTCTACGCGCCCGGCATCAAGACGCGCGAGCAGATTGCGGCGGTGGTTGCGGCCGTCGCGCCGAAGCCCGTCAATCTGCTGATTGGCTCGGCATCCGATTTCACGCTTGCCGATGTCGCCGCGCTGGGCGTACGGCGCGTGAGCGTCGGCGGCGCGCTGGCACGCGCGGCCTGGGGCGGCGTCATGCGCGCGGCGGAAGGCCTCGTGGAAGGGCGCTTCGACGGCTTCGCGGATGCCGCGCCCGGCGACAAGCTCAACGGCATCTTCAAGCCGCGCGCATGAGGCGCATGACGCGTTCGAGTGCGCGGACGAATCAATCCGCGTGCTCGCGATCGAACGCCCACACTTGCGCGAAGCCCATCAACTCGCACATGTCCGAGAACGGATACATCGCGTCCTTCGCGCCTTCGGTGCTCTTCTTCGCGAGGATCTGGCCGTACACATCCTTGAGAGCCTTCGCGACCGTGAGGAAGCCGGACGCCGGATAAATCGCCAGCGAGAAGCCGAGCTTCTGCAATTCATCGGGCGCGAGTTGCGGCGTGCGTCCGCCTTCCACTACGTTCACGAGCAAGGGCATATCGAAGGCGCGGCCGATCTTTTCCAGCTCCTCCACGCTTTCCGGCGACTCGATGAACAATACATCGGCGCCTGCCTTCGCATAGGCTTCGCCACGGCGCAACGCTTCGTCGAGTCCGAGCGACGTACGCGCATCCGTGCGCGCGACGATCTGAAACCCGTCATCGGTACGGCTCTCGACCGCCACCTTGATCTTGCGCACCATGTCTTCGAGCGGAATCACGCGGCGTCCCGGCGTGTGGCCGCACTTTTTCGGGAATTCCTGATCTTCGAGCTGAATGCCCGCCGCGCCCGCCTGTTCGTAACCGCGCACCGTATGCGCGACGTTCAGCAAGCCGCCGTAGCCGGTGTCGCCATCGCAGATCATCGGCGTGTTCGTGCCGCCGCAAAACGCCGCGACGCGATTCACCATGTCCGTATAGGTCGCGAGTCCCGCATCGGGCAAGCCCAGATAGGACGCGACCGTGCCGAAGCCCGTCATGTAGAGACAATCGAAGCCCATTGAATCGGCCATCTTCGCGGAGATCATGTCGAAGATGCCGGGCGCCGTCACGATTTCCTTCTGCGCGAAACGTGCCTTCAATGCCTGCCGTTTAGCCTGACTGGTGGTGTTCATAGCGTGTCCTTGTGTGAAGTTCGACGTTGCAGAGTCAATGATGCGATTCGCGCGATAACGTCAGCGCGGCGTCGGCGTCCGTATCGAGCGTCGGCGCGATCTCTTCGAGCGAGCGCTTGTTCGTTTCGATGCCGAAGACCGCGAGCACGACGGCCATCACCACGCACGCGCCGATGATCATCGACAACACGTCCTTGATGCCGCCCGTCGCGTACATCACTACGACGAGCTGCGGCGCGAAAATGCCGGTGATGCGGCCCGCGCATCCGGCTATGCCATTTGCGCGCATGCGGTTTTCGGTCGCGAAGAGTTCGGGGATATACGTGGCAATGCCGAGCGCGACCATGAGATACGTCAGCGTGAAGAGGATGAAGCCGAGAAGCGTCGCCATTTCGACACTGGTCGAATGGCTGTACAACCAGCCGATGACCGCGGCGAGCGCGGCCACCGCGATCAAACCGTTCTTGCGGCCGATCCTGTCCGCGATCAGCACGCCGACGAGCGCGCCCGCCGGGCCGCCGAGCGACATCAGCGTGGTGTATCCGAGCGACGAAGCCATGCCGATGCCTTGCTTCATCAGGAACGTGGGCACCCACACGATGAAGCCGTAGATCACCATGTTCACCGCGACCTGCACGACGATCGAAACGAACGTGCGGCGAATCAGTGCGCCCGAAAACAGCTCGATGAGCGTGGTTTTCTTGGTGATGGCGCGCGGTAGGTCGGCAATCGGCGGCAAGGGACGCACGCGCGCCGACTCTTCCTCGGCGGCGCGCAGGATTGCTTCGGCCTCGTCGTAACGGCCTTTCGATTCGAGCCAGCGCGGCGACTCGGGCATCTTCTTGCGGATGACCCAGACGATCATCGCGCCCACGCCAACGATAGCGAACATGGCGCGCCAACCGATGGTCGGAATGATCAAATAGCCGAGGAAGGTCGAAAAGAACAGCGCCGAATTGGTGATGAGCGACAGATACGCCGACCATTTGCCGCGCACGGCGGGTGGCATGAATTCGCCGACCGATCCATAACCGACGACGATCTCCGCGCCAAGTCCCAGGCCCATGAAGAACCGGCAGACGATGAGCCAGGTCATGTTCGGGGCAAACGCGCCCGCAATCGACGCGAGCCCGAAGACCGCGAGATTGAACTGATACGTGAACTTGCGGCCCTTGGCGTCGCCGAGCACGCCCGCGGTGAACGCGCCGAGCAACATGCCGATGAACGTCGACGATAAAAACGCCGCGTTCAGATGCATGGACGACCAGCCGGTCTTCGAGAGCGCGCCGAGCACGCCGCCCGCGAGATAGATATCGAAGGAATCGAGGAACATGCCCGCGCCGATCAGCCAGAGCACGCGCTTGTGGAACCCGGAAATGGGCAGGCGGTCCAGACGCGGACCGGCGTTCACCGTACTTGGCTGCATGTCGTGTCTCCGATGTCTTTCGTGTGCGACGGTTTTTTATCGACGGTGCAAGGGGCAACAACGCTACGGACTGAGATGCTCCCGCTCGTGGCGGTCCAGCACGGCCTTTTCGGCGGCCATGATGTGACAGCGCGTGATGGCTTCCGCCCACACCGCATTGCGCTGTTCGAGCGCGAGCACGATCTCGAAGTGCTGACGCGCGCTGCGTTCGCGGTCTTCGTCGCTGTAGGCGTCGAAGGTCCATTTGATGAGCGGCGTTTCCTT
The DNA here is from genome assembly GCF_023631485.1 of Caballeronia sp. GAFFF2. Taxonomy (NCBI): domain Bacteria; kingdom Pseudomonadati; phylum Pseudomonadota; class Betaproteobacteria; order Burkholderiales; family Burkholderiaceae; genus Caballeronia; species Caballeronia sp. GAFFF2. Next base: position 476,059 of record NZ_JALQDA010000035.1, read on the forward strand.
CATCGACTTGAGCGACCGGTCGAGCCGCGCGTTGTTCGCGGCGGCGGTGACGATGGCGTGGAATTCGCCGTTCGCGGTGAACCATGCCTCGCACGATTCGGCCGTGGACGGACGATGCGTAATGGCGAGCATGGCGTCCGCCAGCGTGCGAAGGCGCTCGATATCGGCAGGCTCGATCTTGAGTGCGGCGCGCCCCGCTAGATACGGCTCGATCAAGAGACGCGACTCGAAAATTTCGCGCGCGTCCTGCAGGGTCCACGCCTTGACGCGCACACCGTAGTTCGGACGCGTTTCGACCCAGCCTTCGGCGTCGAGTCTTCGCAACGCTTCGCGCACCGGCGTGCGGCTCACGCCCAAACTCTTGGCGAGTTGTTCCTCGCGCAGATACTGGCCCGCGCCGTACTCGTTGCCGGCAAGCGCGCGCTTGATGGCGAGATAGACGTCATCGCCAGGACGAGACGTATCAGGCGTGATTGTATGCAAAGCGGCGCTTATGACAGCCATCGAGGCCCCTTTATGGGAGTGAACGGGATTCATTGTATGCAATGTGCCGCAAATGAAACGTGGGGATTTCCCGCAGCATCACGCGACCGAACGTTACCGAACGCGCCCAAAAAGCGGTGACGCAAGACTCGCCGCTGCCAGTTCGCCGGCGGCCGCAAGCAACGTCGAGCCAAGCGCGGCCATGCGCTTCTCGGTGAGCCGCACGGCCGGCCCGGCGATGCTGATGACGCCGATTGCCGGATAACCACGCCGCTGCACGGGCGCCGCCATGGCCGTCATGCCGGGCGCGAAGACTTCGTAGATGGTCGCGTAGCCGCGCATGCGGGCGGCGTGCACGAATTCGAGCAAACCCGTCACCGTGGTCGGCGCGCGCGGGCCGTATTGCTTCGGCGCGCCGAAGCCTTGCCGCGTCACGAGTTCGAGCGCGCGTTCGTCGCTCATGGTCATCATCCAGGCGTGGCCGGTGGCGCTGCAAGACAAGACCGTGTCCATGCCCATGTCCGGGTCGTAGCGCAGGCCCTTGAGCGCGCCTTGCGACTTCGCGACCCACGTCAGCCGGTCGCCATCGACGATTGCGAGCCGCACCAGTTCGCCCGAGCTTTCCGCGAGCCGGTCGAGCATGCTCTGCGCGATATCGACGATGCCCGACGTTGCCAGATAGCTGAGGCCGAGCCCGACGAGCTTGGTCGTGAGCACGTAGTCGCCGTGTTCGCGCAATTGCCGCACGTAGCCGCACTGCTTGAGATCGACTAGCAGCCGATGGCACGCGCTACGTGGAATTTCGAGTTGATCGGAGATCATCGCGAGCGGCGTGCCTTCCATTTGCGTCGCGAGGAATTCGAGGACGGAAAGCGTTCGTTCGGTGACGCCGGGCATGGGTTTTACCTATCGTTCGAGTCGATGATTCGCGCATGATTGCATATTGCGGGAAGAGATTCCACGCTGGAACGGTATCCCACCCGGCGCTGTTAATCTGTGCGCCACATCGTTTTATCGGGATACGACGATTCCCGGGTAAGCGAATGAACGTACACAGAGACACGCCCGAAGAGGAGACAAGATGCAATCGCACATGGAAGACACCGCGCACCAGTCGATGCGCACCCGAGCCGTCACGGCCGCCGCCATCGGCACGGCGCTGGAATGGTTCGACTTCACCCTGTACGGCGCGCTTGCCGCGACCGTGCTACCCAAGCTCTTTTTCCCCGCGATGGATTCGACCTCCGCGCTGCTCGCCTCGCTTGCCACCTTCGGCGTCGGGCTCGCGGCGCGGCCGCTCGGCGCGATCATCTGCGGGCATCTCGGCGACAAGCTCGGCCGCCGCAATCTCATGCTCGGCACCGTCACCGTGATGGGCCTCGCGTCCATGCTGATGGGCTTCTTGCCGACTTACGCGAGCATCGGCGTATGGGCGCCCACGCTGCTCGTGATCCTGCGTATCCTGCAAGGCTTTGCGCTCGGCGGCGAATCGACCGGCGCGCAATTGATGGCGATCGAGCACGCGAGCCCCGGCGCGCGTGGCAAATATTCGGGCCTCCTCGGTCTGTGCTCGCCGCTCTCGCAGATCATGGCGAACGGCGTGCTGCTTACGCTTTCATCGGCCATGTCGGCCGAATCCTTCGATGCCTACGGCTGGCGCATTCCCTTCGTCCTGAGCTTCGTGCTCGTGATGGTCGGCGTGTATATCCGCTTGCGCGTGGCGGAGACGCCCGCGTTCGTCGCCTTGTCGAAAACCGAAGTCGCGGATGTCGGCAGTCCCTTGCGCGACGCCCTGCGTCTTCACTGGCGCACCGTGCTGCGCTGGATGCTCTTCTTTTGCGGACCGGCGGCGATTTTCTATCTGATCGTCGTGTTCTCGCTGAGCTATGTGACGAAGACGCTCGGCGTGCCGAAGCAGACCGGCTTTTTGCTGCTGATGGGCGCGAATGTCTGCGCCATCGTGGGCGCGCTGGCGGGCGGCATGCTGAGTGACCGCATCGGAAGAAGGAAGGCGCTGGCAATCGGTTCGACGGCGACCTTGCTGATGCTTTTCGTCTACTTCCAGATTCTCGACACGAAAAGCTTCCTGCCGATGCTCCTCGCGATGGGCTTCTTCCTCGGCTTCACGCAGTTCCAGAGCGGCATACAACCGGTCGCGTTCGCCGAAGCGTTTCCGACCAACGTGCGCTACTCTGGCTCGGCGCTCGCCTATACCGGCGCGAACCTGATCGCGGGCGGCCCGATGCCGGTCGTCGCGGTCTGGCTCTTCGCGCTGTGCAACGGTTCGCCGTGGGGCGTCGTGGCGGTGTGCGTGATCTTCAACGTCATCTCGCTCGCGATGATCCTCACCGCGCCCGAAACGCTCGGCATCGACCTGAACCGTACCGATTCCACCGCTGAAGTGATCGGCGCGACGGCGCAGGCGCCGATGCAATCGAACACTCATTGACTCATCGACAACATGAAACCTCTCGTCTATGTTTTGAACGGCTCCAATCTGAACTTGCTTGGCAAGCGCGAGCCGCATTTGTATGGCACGACGACGCTCGCGCAAGTGCAATCGCGTTGCGAAGCGCTCGCCGACGAACTCGGTCTGCAATGCGATTTTCGTCAGACCAACCATGAAGGCGTGATGGTCGACTGGCTGCAAGAAGCGTTTGAAAAGGACGCATCGGTGGTCATCAACCCGGCCGGATTTTCATTCTCGTCGATACCCGTGCTCGACGCCGTGAAGCTTATTTCGAAGCCGCTCGTCGAGGTTCACGTGACGAATATTCATCGGCGTGACGAGCAGTATCGGCACTCGCTGATCTCGCTTGCGGCGCGTGGCGTGATCTGCGGTCTGGGCGTGCAAGGATACGTGCTGGCGATCCGCGCCGTGGACGAGATGTTGCGCGAGGGGTGAGCTAAAGCGCGTTGGTACGGGCGTTGCTGAGTAGCCAAACATACCAACGTCCCCGGAGTTCAAATGGATACGCGCGCCTATCAACCGTTGCCTTTCGATCCCTCGTTCGAACAAATCCCCGACGACGAAGCCGAGACCACGCAGCAACTCGCCGAAGCCATGCGTAGCATCACGGAGAAGACTTACGCCGATAGCGGTCACGCAATCCGCAGCGTGCACGCGAAGAGTCACGGGCTTCTGACCGGAGAGCTGCAAGTGGTCGATGGCTTGGCGCCTGAGCTCGCACAAGGCATCTTCGCGCACGGCGGCACGTATCCGGTGGTGCTGCGTTTATCGACGAATCCCGGCGATATTCTCGATGACAAAGTCTCGACACCGCGCGGCCTCGCGCTGAAGGTGATCGGCGTGGAAGGCGCGCGCTTGCCCGGGAGCGAAGGCGATGTCACGCAAGACTTGGTGATGATCAATGCGCCCGCGTTCACGGCGGCGACGCCCAAAGCCTTCCTCGGTAACCTGAAGTTGCTCGCCAAGACCACCGACAAAATGCCCGGCACGAAGCAGGCGCTTTCGGCTGTGTTGCGCGGCACGGAAGCGGTGATCGAAAAACTCGGCGGCGAGAGCGGCACGATCAAGAGTCTTGGCGGACATCCCGAAACGCATATTCTCGGCGAAACGTTCTATACGGCCGTGCCGCACCTCTATGGTCAGTACTTCGGGAAGATCAGCGTGGCGCCGGTATCGCCGGAACTGACCGCCTTGACGGATGCGCCCGTCGATCTCGACGATAAACCCAACGGCCTGCGCGAAGCCGTCAGCGATTTCTTCGCGGCCAATAGCGGCGAATGGGAAGTGCGCGTGCAGCTTGCAACGGATATCGAGAAGATGCCGATCGAAGATGCATCGAAGCGCTGGCCGGAAGATGAAAGTCCATACGTGACTGTGGCGCGGATTCGCGTGGCGCCGCAGACTTCGTGGAGCGATAGTCGCGCGGCCGCTATCGACGATGGCATGGCGTTCAGTCCTTGGCATGGGGTGGAGGCGCATCGACCGTTGGGCGGCGTAATGCGCTCGCGCAAGCCGGCTTACGAGATGTCGTCGCGCTTTCGTGGTGAGCGCAACGGCTGCCCGATGCATGAGCCGAAGGGATCGGTTGAAGCATGAAGGCTAAGGTTGGCGCGCGCGGCGAGTGTCGCGCGCTTCGTCAATTGATCTGCTTTTGCCAGAACGCCAGCGCGGCGCCGCAAAGCGCCACACCCATCACGAACCAGAAGCCGTCCAGCGAACTCAGAAAGCTCGCTTGCTGGGTCACCGCGCGGCCTATTTCCGCGAGCGCAAGTCCTTTTGCATCGGCGGCGTTTCGTCCCAGGGCCTCGAAGCCGCCTATCAGCCGTGCATACGTCTCCTGAAACACCGGATCGAATGGGTTGACCCGCTCCACGAGCCGCGTCTGATGCACGGCCGCGCGATGCTGTTCGAGAATGATCACCGTCGCCGTGGAAAACGACACCGTCAGTTGCTTGACGATGTTCTTGAAGCGATAACCATGGTTGAACTCCTCGATCGCGAAAATGCGGAACGTGATATTCGCCACCGGCAGCGCGATGAACAGCAGCACCATGCCGCGCAGCGTGAGCGGCGCGATGAGCCATGGCAGGCTGACATCGGGCGGCATGTTCACCATCCACACGCTGACGAACGCGGAGATTAGAAAGCCCGTGCCGATCAGCCACTTCTTGTGCGCGACGCGCGCCGAGTAGCGAAAGTACAAATAAGCCGCGGCAAGCGCGACGAGCGACGTGCAGCCTGTGAGCCTGCCGGCGTTCTCCACCGGATAGTGCAGCCCGCCTTCGAGAAAACGCGAGACAAGAAAACTGAGCGTGGTGTTCACGTAATAGAACGCGATATACAACATGATGCCCACGCGAAACGGCTTCTCGCGCAACGCATGCAAGCGGATGAGCGGCCGCGGATGATGCCACTGATGCCACACGAACCAGCCGAGCGCAAAAAGTCCCGCCGCCGTGAGCATGATGAGCAGCGGCGAGCTGCTGAAGAGTTGAAAGCGCACTTGCTGCATGACGATCTGCAACGCGCCTTGCGCAAACGCGAACATGATGTACGGCCAGAAATGCGCCTCGCCGCGCGCTTCGGGTTGCACGCGTCCGCTCGACGGCACGGCGAGCAGCACGAAGAGGCCGCACGCGGCTCCCGCTATCGCCGTGCTCGTGAATAGCGCACGCCAGCCAAACGACGCGACCAGATATCCGCCGATGAGCGGCGCAAGGGCGCTGCCGAGCAAGATCATGTTGAGAAACGCGCGCGTCGCTCGCGGACGTTGCTGCGGCGTGAAGCGCATCTGAATGAGGATGCGGCACGCGCTCATCATGGGGCCGATGAAGTAGCCTTGAAAGCCGCGCGCGAGCGCCAGTTCGAACGACGATTCGCACAGTGTCGCGGCTATCGCGCCGGCGGCAAACAGAAAGAGACTTCCGCCGACATACCGCCGGTTGCCAAGCCGCTCGATCCACCATTGCTGTTGCAGGATGCCAAGCACGGACGCAACCGCGTAGGCACTCGACGCCCACACGAGTTCGTCGGTCGATGAGTTGATGCCGCCCGCGATATAGCTCGTGAAGAAAGAGAAGATCGAGTTGTCGAAGTAATCGAGTCCGGTGGCAAGCGCGATGGCCCACGGAAACATGACGTCGCGAAGCGTGGCGGCGCCAAGCTTTGGTGCGGGTAAGCGTGGTAAGCGTGCTGCGGTCATTCGCCATCGACCTCTTGACTGCCTGGCTGGTTGCCGCGCTTCGTCTTTTTCTGCGCGGCCATACGCTCCTGAAACAAGTCTTCCTTGCTTTCTCCGGCGATTCTCCGCCGCAAGTAATCAAGGTCCGCGTTGAGCTCGCCGCGCACGGCTTGCGCTTCCTTGAGTTCACGACGCACGCTGGCAATCCGCGCATCGAGCGAATCGATTTGTTGCGACAACGCCTGTTCGATCTCGCGCAGCGAATCCGGCGAAAAACCCGTGCGTCCCGCGCCGAGCGTTTCCAGCGGGCGCTTGAGGATCTCGGTAATGCCTTGCAAGGAAAAGCCAAGCGAACGCAGCCGCAGAACGCGCGCGAACTTCTCCAGATCCTGTTCGCTGTACAGCCGGTAACGTCCCTCGCTGCGGTCCGGCGTGACGAGACCGCGCTCCTCGTAATACTTCAGCGTGCGCGGCGTGACCTGAAGACGCTCGGCGGCGTCGCGAATAGTCAGAAGCGCGGGCTTCGTCGTCATGTGAATGCACTCGCGGATACGTAAACGAGCCGATTATAAAGCAACGTGTACGTTCACGTTCAGGTTGAAGCGGCCGCGCGTCTTGCTATCGAGCATAGCCAGCCTCGGGCGAAGTTCAATCGTTTCTGTAAAAAATTTCGTGAATCGGCCAAAGTGGAAATAATCGGCGAAGATCTTTCGATTTCCGACGCTTTCTGCGCAAGCCATGGCCTCTTTGAATGATAGACTTGAGCAGTTTTTCAAACCATTAGGGACGTCGCGCCCTCACGAGTTCGCCATGAATACCAACAACACCGGCAAGAAACGTTTCTCGATGATCCGCGAGTTTCATCTGGCCGACTGGTTCACGCTGGGCAACGCGGTCTGCGGCACGGGCGCGCTGTTCTCGTCAATGTCCTATCTCGACGACAACGACGTCCTCCATATCTATCTTGCGTGCGCGTTGGTGTTCGCCGCGCTCGTCTTCGACGTACTCGATGGCCGTATCGCGCGCTGGCGCCAGAAGGCGTCGCTCTTGGGGAAAGAGCTCGACTCGCTCGCCGATGTGATCTCGTTCGGCGTGGCGCCGGCGGTCATCGGTTATGCGTGCGGCATGCGCGGCCTCTATGACCGCGTGATGCTCGCGTATTTCGTCGCGTGCGGCGTCTCGCGGCTTGCGCGTTATAACGTGACCACCGAGGAAATGTCGGCCGGCAGCGGCAAGGTCACGCACTTCGAAGGCACGCCCATTCCGACGTCGTTTGCCATCGTGTTGATGCTCGGCATCGCGGGCTGGTACAACGCGGTCGGCGCGAATCTCTGGTTCGGCGCGTGGGAATTCGCGGGCTTCACGCTGCATCCCTTGACGCTCGTTTATGCCGTCTCCGGCTCGTTGATGATCAGCCGTATCCGCATTCCGAAGCCCTGAGTGGCGAGCCCAGATCAGTGACCGCGCGCGGCGGTGTGTCGGCCGAGCGCGAGGTAATGCACCAACGCCACGAGCGGGAACGCCGTGGCGACCCATCCCACCAGCGTCCAGCCGCCGTGCTCGTAGAGCGGGCCCGCCAGTGCCGAGCCGCACGCGCCACCCACGAAGATACTCGTCATATACACGGCATTCAGCCGGTTCCGGCTCGTCGCATGCAGCGCGTAGATTTCGCGCTGGCCGAGCACCATGTTCATTTGCACCGCGAAGTCGAGCACCACGCCCGTGACGACGAGCGCGCCCACGCCCCATGCCGGATGAATCAACGCCGGAAGATACGCGAGCGCCGCAAGCGCCAGCGCGATGAAGGTGGCGCGCACGGTGTGACCGGCATCGGCGAGGCGGCCGGCGATCGGCGCGGAAGTGGCGCCCATCGCGCCGATCAATGCGAACAAGCCGATCTGCGTCTGCGTCAACCCGAAGCCGCGCGTGAGCTCGGCGGGTATGGCGGCCAAAAGAGACTGAACGAAGCGAACATCAGCCCTTGATACAGCGAGCGATGACGCAGCACGGGCATCGTGCGCACGAGATGGCCGAGCGAGGCGATCAGTTCGAAGTAAGTCGCCTGATGGCTCGGCTGACGGCGCGGAATGGTGAAGGCAAGCACGCTGGTCACGATGACCATCAGCACGGCGGCCGCGCCGAACATGGCGCGCCAGCCGAAGTGGCCCGCGACCACACTGGAAATCGGCCGCGAAAGCAGGATGCCGAGTAGCAAACCGCTCATGATCGTGCCGACGACCTTGCCGCGCGACTCGTCGGGCGCGAGATGCGCGGCGAGCGGAATCAGGATCTGCACCGCGACGGATGAAAACCCCACGAGAAGCGAGATGCAGAGGAACCAGACGGGATCGTGCGAGAACGCGGCGGCCGTCAAGCTCGCGATGGAAACGAGCGCGGTCACGATCATGAGCTTACGGTTTTCGAGCAGATCGCCGAGCGGCACGATGAAGAAGAGGCCGAGCGCATAGCCGATCTGCGTCAACGAGACGATCAGACTCGCGGTGCCGCCTTTCATGTGCAGATCGGGCGCGATGAGTTCGGTGATCGGCTGCGCGTAATACAGATTCGCGACGATGGCGCCGCAGCAAAACGCAAAAAGCGCGATCAGGCCGCGCGTGAGCTCGATGCGCCGCGCGCCATCGAGCCCGGACGATGCTGGTGTCGACATGGATGATCCCTGTGTGAAGCCGCAAGGATACGTGTTCGCGAAGCGGCTTGCAGGGCGCGGCGTTTTGAAAGGCGCATGCCGATGCGCGTTCGATCAACCTTCGCGATGCGCTTCCGCGTGCGCATCGACCTGAAACAGATCCTCGTCGCCTGCCGCGAACCGGTAGGTGCCGCGTTGCTCGCGCTTCGCTTCGTAGAGCGCCGCATCCGCGCGTTTCAGGGCGCTCTCGAACAACTCGCCGCGTCGCGCCAGCGCGATACCGACGCTCACGCCCACGCGCGCAATACCCCCATCGTCGAGTTCGTAAGGCGCCGACAGATCGCCAATGATGCGCCGCGCGAATGCCGCACCCGACGTTCGCGCAATGTAAGTCGCCACGATGGCGAACTCGTCGCCGCCGAGCCGCGCGACCAGCTCGCCGCGCCGCATCGCGTTACGCAGGCGGTCGGCGGCCTGGGTCAGCAGCTCGTCGCCCGCGTTGTGGCCATGCGTGTCGTTGACGCGCTTGAAGCCGTCGAGATCGACATACATCACCATGACCTTCTCGCGGCTCGCGCCGTTCGCCATCAGCCGTTCGGCGTGATCGCCGAGATAGCGGCGGTTGGGCAGTCCCGTGAGCGAATCGTGATGCGCCCAGTGCAGAAGCCGCGCTTCCGAGCGGCGCCGCTCCGTCACGTCCTCGATGATGATCACCGCGCTGCCGTCCGGCACCGCGTTACGGCAAAGTTCGAGTTGCCGGCCATCGGCGAGAGTCAGTTCGAGCGCGCCTTGCCCGTCTTTCAGCCACAGCGCGCAACGTTCGACCAGTTGCGCACGCAAGGTCTCGCCGAACTTCGCGAGTCCCGCATGGCCGATGAAATCCGGCAACGATATGTTCAGCCGCAACATCTCGACGGTCGAGCCGAACAGTTCCGCCGCCCGTCGATTGGCGATGATCACCTTGCCTTCCGCATCGACGGTGCAAAGGCCGTGCGGCATGTGGGCGAGGGCGGCGTCGAAGCGCGCGGCGAGTTCGGCGTGACGCTGCTCCGCGATCATCAGCGCGACGAGCGTGCGATAGTGGCGGCGCACGACCGAGCCCATCGCGCCGATATACAGGAAAAGCGGCGGCACGAGCATCCAGAAACTTCCGCCCGCGAGCAGCGCGCCAAAACCGATAGGCGCCGCGCCGAGGCAAATCTGCGCGCTGACGAGATACGGCGTGCCCGCATTGCGCGATGCGATGCCGCCGAGCAATCCCGCCGTCACCATGATCGCGAGCGCGGCCAGCACGGTATCGCCGGAGATGACGCAGGCCATCGCGCCGAGTCCCAGCGCGAGACACGCAAGGAGCGCGAAGGGCGCATAGCGCGCGGCCCAGGGCTCGGGATGCGGCGCGTCCGGGCGGCTCAACGCGCGATACCGGCACACGATACCGACGCGCGCCGCGAGCAACAGCACATCGGCGCCGAGCCAGAGCACGGTCCAGAGCGCATGCAGACGCAAGAGCGCGATCGTCGCGACGAAAGCGCTGGAAAGACCGGAGAGCAGAAGCGGCCGAATGTCCTCGACGAGGGTGGATAGCAGCGACGCGCGAATGGCCGCCGTGATCGGTCCGTCCGTGGTCGAAGGCGTGGCCAGAATGGAATCGCGCAAGGACGAAGTGGCTGACATACTGAGACCGGCTAAACGTTGTAGTTGCGCGGGAGAGCGGATGAATCGCCGTTAGCGCCGGTATACGCGTTATCGGCTGCCCGGTAACGAGCTTTAGCGCGCAACGCGCGACGCATGGCTATTGTCAGTGCGCGCCGCGGGTTGCAGAATCTGCGCATCGTCGAAAGCGAGGTTCGAGCTTTCCACGCTTCATTCATCCACCGAAAGGAATTCGTTATGGCAAAGATCCTCACGCTGCATGGCGTCAATCTCAACATGTTCGGCAAGCGCGACCCAAAGCAGTACGGCACGGCCACGCTCGCGCAGATCGACGAACAGTTGCAAGCGCTCGGCAAGGAACTGGGCGTCGAGGTGGAAAGTTACCAGACCAATATCGAAGGGGAGATGTGCGCGCGCATCCATAAGGCGTTCGAAGACAAGGTGGATGCAATCATCATCAACGCGGGCGCGTGGACGCATTACAGCTACGGTATTCGGGATGCACTCGCCATTCTCACCGTGCCTATCGTCGAAGTGCACATGTCGCATGTGCATGCACGCGAGGAGTTCCGTCACAAGTCGGTATTCGCGGAAGTCGCGAAGGGTCAGATTTCCGGCTTCGGCGTGGACAGCTATCTGCTCGGCTTGCGCGCGGCGGTGGCGGCAATCAAATAATTTATCGGCAGCGGCCGTTTGTCGGGCGACAACGGCCTGCCGTATTCGGACGCGGTACTTCGGGACCGCGCTACTTCAGGCCGTGTGGCTGAAATCCTTGATGCGCTCGGCAAGCGTGCGTTGGTCACGACGCACGCGCGCCGGCTTCATTTGCTGCGCCGCCGAGCCGCGGATGAACAGCACCGCGCAGATCGCGCAAATCGCCCACACAGTTGCGATGATCGTCAGGTAGTTCATGTTCTCTTCCAGATTCTTTGGGCTTGCGCGTCTAATTCCCTGATCGCGGACGGCTTCCACATGGAGCCGCCGCGCTTCTCTTTGGTGCTTAAATTTTCGATGCCGGTAGCGCGAGCAATCGGCCGATGGTCAGTTGCGCCAGTTCTTTCTGTTCGGTGATGGAGACCGCGTCTTGCGCCGAGGCGTCGCGTCCGGCGAGCAGCTTGCCCGCGAGGCGCATGATGTTTTCCGACGCCGCCTGCAGCGTGCTCAAGAGTTCCGCTTCCGAATCCGCTTTCGAACCGATTACGCGATGCGGTGCCGCGTTGCCTTCCATCGTCTGAAACATGTCGACTTCCCCGTTGAGTGCATGAGATGAATTTTGCGGTCGCGGGTGCCGAATCAATCCTCCGAACAAGCCCTGATTCCGGCCTCAAATCGTTTGCGCGGTAGGCCTAAAGTTGCCGGGAACGGCGAGCAAGGTCCGCCCGATAAGGCTCTGCGGCGGCCAGGCGGTAGAATCGCGTTTCGTCCGCTTCGCTGGCCAAAACGATAAAAGCAACGTTTGCGTGTCATTCGGACAAAAAAACAACAGTGGGCCGCTTTGCGGCTCAAAAGAACCCTAGGGGTTTTCGCGCAGTTCAGGCAGGCATCGACATGGCTTCAGGCACTTCACAGACAGAACAGGCAGTACAGGCATCGCAGACGACACTCCGCCGAGGACTCAAGAGCCGGCATATCCAGTTGATCGCGCTTGGCGGCGCAATTGGCACCGGGCTCTTTTTGGGTGTCGCGCAGACCATCCGGCTCGCGGGGCCGTCCGTGCTGCTCGGCTATGCCATCGCCGGGCTGGCGGCGTTTTTCATCATGCGGCAGTTGGGCGAGATGGTCGTCGATGAACCGGTGGCCGGCTCGTTCAGCCATTTCGCTGCACGTTATTGGGGCAACGCGGCGGGCTTCATCTCCGGCTGGAACTATTGGGCGGTCTACATTCTCGTGAGCATGGCGGAGCTGTCGGCCATCGGCATCTACATGCAGTATTGGTGGCCGATGCTGCCCGCGTGGGTGTCGGCGCTCGTGTGCTTCGCGCTCGTCAACGCCATCAATCTGACGAGCGTGAAGTCATACGGCGAGATGGAGTTTTGGTTCGCCATCGTGAAGGTCGCGGCCATCGTCGGCATGATCCTGTTTGGCGCGTATCTGCTGATCTCGGGTCACGCGGGGCCGCAAGCGAGCGTCACCAACCTGTGGAAGCTCGGCGGCTTTTTTCCCTATGGCGTGAGCGGGCTCGTCATGTCCATGGCCGTCATCATGTTTTCGTTCGGCGGGCTCGAACTCGTCGGCATCACGGCAGCGGAAGCGGAAGACCCGTCGCGCAGCATTCCGCGCGCGACCAATCAGGTCATCTATCGCATTCTCATCTTCTATATCGGCGCGCTTGGCGTGCTGCTTTCGCTGTATCCGTGGGACAAGGTCGTGACGGGCGGCAGTCCGTTCGTGTTGATCTTCCGCGAGATGAACAGCGGCCTCGTCGCGAACGTGCTCAATGTGATCGTGCTGACGGCCGCGCTCTCGGTCTATAACAGCGGCGTCTATGCCAACAGCCGCATGCTTTACGGTCTCGCGCAGCAAGGCAATGCGCCGCGCGCCCTGTTGCGGGTGAGCGCGCGCGGCATTCCGCTCGTTGCGCTCGGCGTGTCGGCGCTCGTCACGGCGGCTTGCGTGCTCATCAATTACTTCATTCCGGGACGCGCCTTCGAATTGCTGATGGGTCTCGCGGTATCCGCGCTCGTCATCAACTGGGCGATGATCAGCATCATCCATCTGAAGTTCCGCGCTAGGAAGCGCGCGAGCGGCTCGGTGACGGCGTTCCCGAGCCTCGGCTATCCGCTCACGAACTATCTGTGTCTTGCATTCGTCGCGGGCATAGTCTGGGTGATGTTCGAGACGCCGGGCTTGCGGCTCTCCGTCTGGCTGATCCCGATCTGGCTGGCCGTTCTCGGAATCGGCTACTATCTCGGAAAAAGGAACGGCAGCGCGGGCCAATCGCGCCGCGCGCCGACTCGCTGAACTCCCGTCCCGAAGTCCTGAAACCACCACCATGTTCGAACATATCGATGCCTACCCCGGCGACCCGATTCTCACGCTGAACGAAAACTTTCAGAAGGACCCGCGCACCGACAAGGTCAATCTGAGTATCGGCATCTATTTCGACGATGCCGGCCGCCTTCCCGTGATGCAAGCCGTGCGCGAAGCCGAGCTTTCGCTCTTGCAGGAACTCGGCCCGAAGCCGTATCTGCCGATGGCCGGTTTCGCGCATTATCGCGATGCCGTGCAGACGCTCGTTTTTGGCGCCGAGAGCGCACCGCGTGCCGACGGACGCATTGCGAGCGTGCAGACGCTCGGTGGTTCGGGCGCGTTGAAAGTGGGCGCGGATTTCATCCGTCGTTACTTTCCGGACACGAAGGTGTGGGTAAGCGATCCGACGTGGGAGAACCACCGTTTCATCTTCGAGCGCGCGGGCTTCGAAGTGAACACATATCCCTACTACGACGAAGCAACCGGCGGGCTGTTGTTCGATGCCATGCTGGACGCCATCGACAAGCTGCCTGCAAAGAGCGTCGTGCTGCTGCATGCGTGCTGTCATAACCCGACAGGCGTCGATCTAGACGAAGCGCAGTGGGTGAAGGTCATCGACGTACTGCAAAAGCGCGACTTGCTGCCCTTCGTCGACATGGCGTATCAGGGCTTCGGCGCAGGGCTCGACGCCGATGCCTTCGCGGTGCGCGAGATTGCGCGGCGCGGCGTGCCGGCGTTCGTCGCCAACTCGTTCTCGAAGAATTTCTCGCTGTACGGCGAGCGCTGTGGCGGTCTGCATGTCGTGTGCGACGATGCCGCCGAAGCCGATCGCGTGCTCGGTCAATTGACGAGCGCGGTGCGCGCGAACTACAGTAATCCGCCGACGCACGGCGCGAAGATCGTGACCAAGGTGCTGAACACGCCGGAACTCGCGCAATCGTGGCGCGAGGAACTGGCGGCGATGTGTCAGCGCATCGCGCGTATGCGGCACGCGATTCACGACGGCCTGCGCGAGCATGTACGCGGCGAGGCGCTTGCGCGTTATATCAAGCAACGCGGCATGTTCACGTACACCGGCTTGCAGGCGGAGCAAGTGGACCGTCTGCGCGAGGAGTTCGGCGTATATATCTTGCGCTCCGGCCGCATGTGCGTCGCGGGCCTGAACGACAGCAACGTGCAGGTGGTGGCGGACTCCATCGGCAAGGTGCTGGCGCGCTAGTCATAAAGCGGGACACGAGAGCACGCTCTGCGAAGGCAGCGTGCCCGGTCCCGCATCCACCTTCGAACCGCGCGGCGGCGTCGCAACGAGCCGCACGCTGTTCTCTCCCGCATTCGAGAGCACGTACTGCTCGGGACGTCCATCGGGCTGCCAGTACACGCGATACACCGCATCGTCTCGATAGACGTGCAGCGCGCCGTGTATCGTCTCGTCGCCGCGTTTCAGATTCACGCTTTCGCCTTCGCGCAGCGCGAATGAGCTGCCCGCCGCGCCTTCGAGTGTGCCGCATGGCGCGGCTTCGGCGCTGCTAGCCGCGACAGCGCGAAGCATCAACGCCATCGCGCATAGCGAAATCACACGAATGTTCATTAGTATCGGCCTCGTTCGATAAAGGGCTGCGCCCCACACTCCGCGCGCGTTTTGCCCGACGTTCCCGCGCGCGTGTGCTACCTTGAATGAAGCAGCGTTCAGTCCCGGAGGGCCGCCATGTCAGTGATCGCACCGGACGAGAAAGCGGAGTTTCTTGCGATTCTCGCGCGCCACCGTTTCACCGAGGGCGATTTCCTCGTGACCGAAGCAGGCGCGTCGGATGTCGTCGACGACGTCTATCCATTGCAGGGCTATGTAACGATCGTGCGGCGATCCACTTCGAAGGAACGCGAATATCGCATCGGGCATGGCTCCCACTGGACCGTTGCCTTCGAGAAGGATCTGAACAAGCGCGTGTTCGGCTGAGGCGGGCACGCGATATCGGGCACGATGACATCCTTGAAGCGGAGCACGCGATGAGACCGACCGATTTTGCCTCGTTCAAAGCGCATGTCGCCATGTTGTTGCGCGACCTGCCGCGCGGCATGACCGCTGATTTCAACGACGTGGCCGTGGCTTACTGGAACGGCAAGCAAGTGATGGGCGCGTACCTGCGCGATAACGGGCGTATCGACGAAGACTTCGATTTCGACGAGAACGCGTGGGGCGTGTGGTGCGACGAGTTCCTCGCGTGGCTCGACGCGCCGCGCTTCTCCGAACGAAGCGATCTGAAAGCTGCATTACTCGCCGATCTCCCCATGGCCGACGTTCATCTCGGACGCTGGCCGCGCGCTCTGGCTTGAGCCATTGCGACGTGTCGTCACGGCACGCGAATTGCTACCCTCCCCCGGTTCACCATGTCCGAACCACGGCCGCAGGACGGCTGTGTTCCGCCATTCATCATCACGGAGGGTAGCAGTATGGCTGGCACCGGAAGACTTCATCCGCTCACGTTCGTCACGGCCGTCGGGTTCATCATCATCGGCGCGGTGCTTGCGGCCGGTGGTGCTTACCTCGTGACCTTGCAAGGATCGTGGTACTACGTAATCGCGGGCGCGGCCATCGTACTGACCGGCCTTTTGCTGTTGATACGGCGGCGCTCCGCGCTCTTGCTGTTTGCAATTTTCCTGTTTGCCTCGACGATCTGGGCCGTCTTCGAAGTCAAGTTCGATTTCTGGCAACTCATGCCGCGTCTCTGGATTTGGCTGCTGCTCGCACTGTGGCTGCTAATTCCGTTCGTGCATCGCGGCGCGCTGTTCGGGCCGCCTTCGACTGCACGCGCCGCCCGCGTGCCGCTGGCCGCTGCCGTCATCCTCACGCTGTTGCTCGGTGCAGGCACGTACTTTCAGGACTTCCATGACCGTCCGGGACGTATCGATGTCAACGTAGCCGCCGATCCGAATCAGGCCGATCTGAACGCCGGCACCGGACGCGCGGCAAGCGACTGGACCGATTACGGCGGCTCGCCGCTGGCGCAACGGTATGTGCCGATCGCGCAGATCACGCCCGAGAACGCGCATCAGCTGAAAGTGGCGTGGACGTTTCGTACCGGCGACATGCCCGGCCCCGACGATCCCACGGAGACGACGGACGAGAACACGCCGATCAAGGTCGGCAACACCATTTTTCTGTGCACGCCGCATAGCAAGGTGATCGCGCTCGATGCCGCGACGGGTGCGGAACGCTGGCGCTTCGATCCGCAGATTCAAAGTCCCATCGGCTTCAAACACTGGGAGCACATGACTTGCCGGGGCGTCGCTTATTACGATGCGGCAATGCACGTGGGTCCGCCCTCCGCCGCCGATGCGGCTGCTTCCGCTTCCGCTTCCGCTTCCGCGCCAGCGCTCGACGCGAGCGCATCCGCGCCCGCGGCTTCGACGGATACGACGGCTTCCGACGCCACCGCTTCGGCCAGCGCCTCCGCGCCCGCCGAAGCATCCGCGCCCGGCGCACCGGCCGCACCCGTAGCCGTTGCTCAAACCGCCGCCACCGGAGAGTGCTCGCGCCGTCTCTTTCTGCCGACCGCCGACGCCCGGCTCTTTGCGCTCGACGCCGATACCGGCAAGCCCTGCACGAACTTCGGCAAGAACGGCGCGATCGATCTGCGTTTGAACATCGGACCGTTCACGCCCGGCGGCTATTACTCCACCTCGCCACCCGCTGTGGTGCGCAATCTGGTAATCGTCGGCGGTCACGTGACGGACAACGAATCGAACAACGAACCTTCTGGCGTGATCCGCGCGTTCGACGTGAACGACGGCCATCTGGTCTGGAACTGGGACTCGGGTAATCCGGACGCCACCGAACCCATCGCGCCGGGCGGCACCTACGTGCGCAACTCGCCCAACATGTGGTCGATGTTCAGCGTCGACGAAAAGCGCGGGCTCATCTATCTGCCGATGGGCAACCAAACGCCCGATCAGTGGGGCGGACAGCGCACGCCGCAAGCCGAGCGCTTCGCGGCAGGCCTGGTCGCGCTGGATGCGTTCACGGGCAAGCTGCGCTGGAACTACCAGTTCACGCACCACGATCTGTGGGACATGGATGTGGGCGGTCAACCGACGCTCGTCGATTTGCAGACGGCGGAGGGCACGCAACCGGCGGTGATTGCATCGACGAAACAGGGCAGCATTTACGTGCTGAACCGCGAGACCGGCAAGCCGATCGTGCCCATTACCGAGACGCCGGTGCCGCAAGGCGCTGCGCGTGGCGACCACACCGCGCCGACGCAGGCGGTTTCCGCGCTCAACTTCAATCCGCCGCGCGTGCGCGAGGCCGACATGTGGGGCACGACGCCGTTCGATCAGCTCTGGTGCCGTATCAAGTTCAAGAGTCTGCGTTACGAAGGCCCGTTCACGCCGCCGTCCGAGCAGGGCACGCTCGTGTTTCCGGGTAACTTCGGCGTGTTCGACTGGGGCGGCGTGTCGGTCGATCCGGTGCGGCAGATCCTCATCGCGAATCCGGACTACATGGCGTTCGTGTCGAAACTGATTCCGCGCGAGAAGCTCGACGCGCAGCAAGGGGAAAAGAAGGGCAGCGAGACGAGCGGTATCAAGCAGGCGCGCGGCACGCCGTTCGCCTATGAAATCAGCGCGTTTCTTTCGCCGCTCGGCATTCCGTGTCAGGCGCCGCCGTGGGGTTACGTGGCGGGCGTGGATCTGCGCACGGGCGGGATTGCGTGGCAGCACAAGAACGGCACGATCCGCGATAGCGCGCCGCTGCCCATTCCGATGCCGCTCGGCGTGCCAAGCCTCGGCGGAACGATGGTCACGGCAGGCGGCGTGGCGTTCCTCACCGGTACGCTCGACCAGTACGTGCGCGCCTACGACGTGCGCGATGGCCACAAACTGTGGGAAGCGCGTCTGCCCGCAGGCGGCCAGGCGACGCCGATGAGTTACGCCGATGCCAGCGGCAAGCAATACGTGCTGGTCACGGCTGGCGGCCACGGTTCGCTCGGCACGAAAGCCGGCGACTACGTGATTGCCTACACGCTGCAGTAGCGCAAACGGTAAGCAAAAAAAAGGAACGGCGGGCAATTGCCCGCCGTTCCTTTTTCAACCTGCGCGACAGCATGATCGCCGCCGCGTGTGGAGCGACTCAAGCCGCGCGCCGATAGGCATCGGCCATGAGCTTGCTGACTTTTGCGCGTGTCTTGAGCGCGTCCAGAAAAGCGGCGCGCACGGTCTTGGCAATGGCGAAAACAAACGAACTTGAGGTAACGGCGATGACGGCCATGGCTAAACTCCCTTAAAAATGAACGACCTAGGGTAACTAACTAGGTAATAACCCTATATTAGCATGTTGTGACGCAGTGCAACAAGTTGCTTTCAATATTTCCAAAAGTGTGGTTTGCGTGCAAGCTGAAGGGCATAGGCCGCATGTGATGGAAGTGGAATCCAAATTGCTCCAATGCAGGGCAAAACCGACTGATTACGCCGTTCTTCCAGAAGGGAGGATGTATGAAAGGGGATCGCTCGAGCCGTGCCGGCGCGTTGCCGTGGCTGTGTAGCGCAGTAATCGTGTCGGCCATCATTGGCGGATGCAGCGGCGGAGGCGGTTCCAGTTCGACTCCGGCGGCAGGCAGCAGCGCGCCGGCGTCGAATCCTTCGACGGCTTCAAGTCCGTCAGCGGCGTCGACTCCGTCAGGCGCGTCGAGTCCTGCGGGCGCTTCGAGCCCTTCAGGCGCATCGGGCGCATCCGGCGCTTCGGGGTCTTCGGGGTCTTCGGGCGGAGCGGGCGGGGGCACCGTCGTTGCCCCTGTCGCCCATCCGATGGACGTTGCGACCTATCACAACGACATCGGCCGCACCGGCCAGCAACTCGCGGAAACGAAGCTCACGCCCGCGAACGTCAATTCGACGACCTTCGGCAAGCTCAACGTGCTTGCGGCGGACGGACCCGTGGACGCGGAACCGCTCTTCCTGACGAGCGTGGCAATCGCGGGCGGCACGCACAATGTGCTCTACGTCGCCACCGAAAACGCCAGTGTCTACGCGTTCGACGCCGACACCGGCGCGATCCTGTGGAAATCGTCGACGTTAGGCGCAGGCGAAACACCGAGCGACGACCATGGCTGCGGCCAGATCACGCCGACTATCGGCATTACGGCGACGCCGGTCATCGACCGCACGCGCGGCCCGAATGGCGCGATCTACCTGGTCGGCATGTCGAAAGACACGTCGGGCAAGTATCACCAGCGCATTCATGCGCTCGACATCACGACAGGTGCGGAACTTTTCAACGGTCCGACCGAAATCGCCGCGTCGTATCCCGGCACGGGCGCGGGCAGCGCGAATGGCCGCGTGAGCTTCGATCCCGGCCAGTACGCCGAGCGCGCTTCGCTGTTGCTGCAAAACGGCGTGGTCTATACCGCGTGGACATCGCATTGCGACATCATGCCGTACACCGGTTGGGTGATCGGCTATAACGCCAGCACGCTGCAGCAGGCAAACGTGCTCAATCTCACGCCGAACGGCCAGATGGGCGCGATCTGGATGAGCGGCGCGGGCCTCGCGTCGGACGGCACGTCGATCTATTTCCTCGATGCCAACGGCACTTTCGACGCCACGCTCGACGGCAACGGCATGCCGATTCATGGCAATTTCGGCAACGGCTTTCTGAAACTCGGGACTTCGCCCGCCCTCGCCGTCACTGATTATTTCCAGCCGTCGAACACGGTGAACGAATCGGCGGCCGATGAAGATCTGGGTTCGGGCGGCGCGCTCGTATTGCCCGATCTCGTCGATGCGGGCGGCACGACGCATCATCTCGCGCTCGGCGCGGGCAAGACATCGACGATCTACGTGGTCAACCGCGACGCGATGGGCAAGTTCGATTCGAATGCGGATCACGTCTATCAGGAGATCGTCGGGCAGATTCGCGGCCCGATGTTCGCCATGCCCGCGTACTTCAACAACACCGTTTATTTCGGCTCGATTGGCGACAGCATCAAGGCGTTCGGCATCGCGAACGCCGCCTTGTCCACGACGCCGACGAGCCAGACCGCGAACAGTTTCGGCTCGCCGGGCGCCACGCCGAGCGTGTCTGCGAACGGCGCGGCGAACGGCATCGTTTGGGCGGTGGAGAATGGCACCATCGCCGTGCTGCACGCCTACGACGCCAGCAATCTCGCGCGCGAGCTTTACAACAGCAACCAGGCGGCGGGCGCGCGCGATCAGTTCGGGCAGGGCAACAAGTTCATTACGCCGATGATCGCGAACGGCAAGGTCTATGTGGGGACGCGCAACGGCGTGGGCGTGTTCGGTTTGCGGTGATGCCTGTCATGGACGCGGATTGGTGGCGATGAATTGCTTTACGGCGGCGTAGGCGGGCTTGGGCGTCTGGCCGTCGTCGAGGATCACGCCGTAAGGTCCCTCGCCGCCTGGCGGATCGTCGTAGAGCTGGTAGATCTGCAAGGATTCGATGTCGTAGCGCACCGCGATCGCTCTCAGGCCGCCGAGCATGTCGTTGGCGAGGAAGGCGGCCGCTTGCTGATCGGTGCCGAAGTCGGGCCGCACGCCCATTTCATTGATCCATACCGGCTTGCCGAACCGGGCAAGCGCGCCGATGACGTTGTAGCAACCCGTGCCGCCGCACGCGTGCTCGATGTTGCCCTGGTCAGAGTACCAGTGCCATGCCGTGATATCCCACGTCACGATGGGATGCCCGCCCGAACCGTCCGGCTGTGTGCCGTTCGCGAGCATCGTCACGAAGCCGTATTGCATCCACGCATTGCCGCCCATGACGATCTTGCCCGACGGGTCCATCGACTTGATGCCGGCGATCATGCCTCGGATGACGCCACGCGCAATCTGGAACTTTTGGTTGTCGAAGTCCGTGGGCCGCACGCCGTCCACCCATCCGGCGACCGTTGCCGAGCCGAGTTCGTTGGTGACTTCGTAGTAGGCGTAACGCTGCACACTCACGACGTCGCGCGCGAGCGCATAGGCCGATTGATACGCGGAGTCTTCATCGGCGAAATCGATGCCCATCAAGATCACCGGGTACACCGTCACCCCACCGGCGGCCAGCGCGTTGGCTACATTGGCGAGACGCATGGCGGTTGATTTGCTATACACCTCGTTGCGATACAGTTTGATGCCGAGATCCTGAAGCTGCGCTAATTGTCTGGCGGCGCCAGCGAGATAATAGACATCGCCATAACTGTTGTGACCGTTCATTCCGTAGAATAAATCGCTGGCGACGGGATTTATGGCGGCGGACGCGGCGTGATGACGATAGCGTGAATTATCGACGCTCGATGGCACGTTAGCGCTGTCCGAACCACCGCAAGCGGTTAATAACAGACTTGCTGAAAAGATCGCAGGCAAAACAGGTTTTGTGTTTCTGCAAAAACTAATTAAGCGATGAGCGATTTGCATAATCCAAACCAAGCCGATGACGTGTGCTCGCTTATGTCGCAGAAAATTAAATTCATTCGCGAACGCGAAGACAGGAGAATAGCGCGATGCTGATAACGCGAAGCGCAAGCGGGGCCGCGCCTTTTGCCGATGGGAATGGAGCGGTGCGTCGAGAAATATAGACGGTGACAGACGGGATAATCAAGACTTAATCGCGTCACTTTCACGAGCCGCGCTTATCTTTGCGAGATAATCGAAGAGCGGAGGATGTAATCTTAATGGCAAAAGCGATTCAGGCTTCAGAAGGAAGCGTGTTGCGAGATTTATTTGGTCGGAAAAATTAAAGCTGAATAGTCAGCGGGCAATGCGCGGCGCATTTGAAAATTGAAAATTCGCGACGCGCCGCGCACGACGTGTTGGAAAGAAAGATAAACGACGTACGCTTCAGACTTTTCTCGTTTCAATCGACTTCGCGCGTTCTCGAATTACGCACCCGATCCAATACCGCGCGGCACTTCGCCAATTTGCCGAAACACGCTCAACCAGTCTTCCAGATGCCACGTCTTCGACACACGGTCATCGCGTATCTCATGGAACGAGTGAATGGCAAATCGAACCGGCTTCGATGTCGCCGCGATGCCCATCAACGGACCGGACTGCGTACCGCTCACCTCCGCGCGCACGCCGACGCGATTGTCCTGCGTGAGCATGTCTAGAATCTCGATGCGCATGTCAGGCAGCGCAGCCGCCATCTCCGCGAAGATGGGAATCATCTGGTCGGGACCGGCCTCGAAGCCGGCCGGCTCAGGCAGATATTCCCAGTCCGACGTCACGGCTTGGCGCAGCAAGTTCACGTCCTTTTGCGCGAAGGCGGCGTAAAGACGCTCGACGGCCGCGCGGGCCTCTGACTGGGTGATGTGTCCTGCCTCCATGGTGCCTCCTGGGCGTTAGAGATGCGGCGTTGCAACCCACTTTAACCCAATGGTCCGGATCGGGTGATCTGTCGTGTTAAGCTCGCATTTCTTCGTTGGGGAGTAGCCGGCTTTCCCGCCCGGGAAAGCGTCCATGTCAACACGCTCGGTCTTTCGACCGTGGCATGGGCAGCCGTCACAGGTTGGCAAGACCATCGACAGAATGCGCTTCCGGTCGGGCGCGCCTTCTGTCCTTGTGCTTGCCCGACCAGACCAGAGCGCTACTCGATGAACCTCGCTTCCACCGTATTCCTTGCTTTCGCCATGTCCACCGACGCCTTCGCCGCCGCCGTGGGCAAAGGCGCGAGCCTGCATAAACCGCGCATCGGCGAGGCGCTCAAGGCGGGAGTCATCTTCGGCGTAATCGAGGCGCTCACACCGCTCGTCGGGTGGGCGCTCGGCCGCGCCGCCGCGCAATACGTCACCGCGTGGGACCACTGGATCGCTTTCGGCCTGCTTTTCGTGCTCGGCGCGCGCATGATCCGCGAAGGCTTAAGCAAATCGGCTCACGAAGAAGAGAAGCCCAATTCACATTCCTTCTGGGTCCTCGCCGTCACGGGCTTTGCCACCAGCATCGACGCGATGGCGGTCGGCGCGGGCCTCGCGTTCATCGATGTCGATATCTTCTCGACCGCCGCGACCATCGGCTTCGCAACCATGCTCATGGTGACCATCGGCGTGATGGTCGGACGGCTGGTCGGCGCGACTATCGGCAAGCGCGCGGAGATCTTGGGCGGGCTGATTCTAATCGGCGTGGGCAGTGTGATCCTTGCGGAGCATCTTGGTTACTTGAGTTGATGCGAAGTTCTGCATGTCGCGTTTGAAATCGCCGCCCATGCCACGAACTCACCACTTCGCCTCATCCGTTCCCGGCGGCACCGATGGCCTCGCGTAACCCGCCGGCGTGCGCTCGAAGCGCGCGCTCGGCGTGACCGCGCGCAGCATGCCGAAACCCGATTTGCTTTCCTCGGTGTATGCGGCGATGTCCGGCCGCGCCGTCTTCAACCCTCCGTCGATACGTCCAAGCCCGCGCAGCCAGTGTCCCGTCTGTGCGAGCGAAACCTCCACGTGCCAGCTACCGCCTTCCGTTTGTTGCTTCCATAGCGCGGCGGCCGCGCCGAACGCCATCAGAAAGCCGCTCGCCATGTCGAGCATCTGCATGGGCAGCGCTCGCGGTTTGCCATCGCCCTGCGCTTCGCCTTCGGCGGCGTTGAAGCCTATCGCGGTCTGCACGAGCGAATCGAAGCCACGCCGATCCGCCCACGGACCTTCCGTGCCATAAGCCGACAAGGACACGTACACGATGCCCGGCCGCCGCGCCACCAGCGCCTCGGGCCCGAAGCCAAGCTCGGCGATCCCGCCCGGCCGATAGCCTTGCGAGAAGACATGCGCGTCATCGATCAGCCGCCACAGCGTCGCGCGACCGTCTTCCGTGCGCAGGTCGAGATGCGCGGAGCGCTTGCCGCGACTCGTCTCGGCGATAGCGGGAATGTTCGGCAGATGCGGCGAATTCACGAGCATCACGTCCGCGCCGAACGAGGCGAGCGCTCGACCGCCCGTGGGACCGGCAAGGATGCGCGTGACGTCCAGCACGCGGATATCGGTCAGCGGGCGCGCGTCATTGTCGAGCGCGGGCAGCGCGAGAGGCGCAGCGTCGCCGATACGCGTGATCTTCAGCAACGGCTGCGCGGCGATGGCTTTGGCTTGCGGCGTCGCATCCCATTCTTCGAAGCTGCGCAGCATCGTCACGACGAGGCCGCGTTCGGCGCACGCGGTTTCGTAATCGTTCGCGCGCCATTCGAGCAGCGCGCGTTCGGCATCGGCGCGCGTGGCGCTGTGCGGGTCGAGACCCAGCACGCGCAACGCGCCATCCTGATGATGCTCGAAGTTTGCGTGTATGCGCACGTAGCCATCGGCCGTGCGGTAGAGGCCCGAGAACTCGCCCCAGGTCTCGGGTTCGGCGCCATCGACCGTGAACCAGTCGGTGCATTCGACGGCCGCGTGCGTCATGTCGACGCTCACGCGCTGGCGGTCGACGCCGCGCGCATGAGCCAGCTCGGAGGCCGCGAGCGCTGCCGCCGCGATGGTCGATTGCGCCGCTTCGCCCACGGCGAAGGATGACGGGAACACCGGGTCGTGTCCGGGTAGATCGACGAGGTGGAGGGCATCGTCGGGAAGGCCGGCGAGTTGCCAGAGATTCGTAAGCGTTGCGAAAGAAGTCATGGCGATGAGTGCGCGCGGGTCAGCGATGACGCATTGTCGCGCCGATTGATTGAGCGCGCACGTTGCGCTTGTCTGCAGCGCGTGGATCAGCGGAAAAAGTGGTCCGCGAGGCGGCGCAGGCGGTCGCGACTTGACGCCGACGGCTCAACGCTTGGCATAGGCCCGCAGGATGCCAACCGCCAACCGCCAACCGCCAACCGCCAACCGCCAACCGCCAACCGCCAACCGCCAACCGCCCGCACACCCTCACTTCCCCGCCATCGCCAACACGCGCTCCAGCTCAGGCAAATCCACCGGCTTGACCAAATGCGCGTCGAACCCGGCCGCCCGCGTGCGCGCCATGTCTTCGTCGGAACCAAGACCCGTCATTG
The DNA here is from genome assembly GCF_023631485.1 of Caballeronia sp. GAFFF2. Taxonomy (NCBI): domain Bacteria; kingdom Pseudomonadati; phylum Pseudomonadota; class Betaproteobacteria; order Burkholderiales; family Burkholderiaceae; genus Caballeronia; species Caballeronia sp. GAFFF2. The sequence goes on from NZ_JALQDA010000035.1 coordinate 501,416, forward strand.
CGGCGACGATCACACGCTTGCCTTCATCGCGCATCTGACGAATGACGTCGAAGCCCGTCATGCCCGGCATCGATAGATCGAGCAGCACGACTTGCGGACGCGTCGTCCCGAACGATGCCAGCGCTTCCGGGCCGTCATACGCCGCGCGCGCCGCGTGACCGAGCATATCGACGAGCAAGGTCATGCTGTCGGCCGAGTCGCGATTGTCGTCGACAACGAGCACGTCGAGCTGACGGCTCGCCACCGCATTCGGCGCGGAAGGCGGCATGATGCCCTGCGTGGGCGGTTGCGCGAGCGGCAGCCACAAACTGAACGCGCTGCCCTTGCCAGTGCCGCCGCTCTTCGCCTCGACGTGGCCGCCATGCAGTTCGGCGATCGCTCGAACCAGCGTGAGGCCGATGCCAAGCCCGCCTTCATCCGGATGCGCGCCCGGCGCATGCTCCTGCACGAAAAGATCGAACACGGAGGCGAGCGCATCGGCGGAAATGCCGCGACCCTGATCCGTCACGCGCAGAAGCGCCGCGCCGCCGCGTGGACCGATTTCCAGCCGGATGGTCGACTCGGGCGGACTGAATTTCGCCGCGTTGTTGAGCAGGTTATTGAGCGCTTGCACGAGCCGCGTCGGGTCGCCATTGACGAAGAGGCGCTGGCCACTGTCGTCCACATCGAGCCGCTGCCCGCGCGCCTCGAAAAGCGGCTGGCTCGCTTCGACGCTCAGGTGCACGACATCGGCGATATCCACGGTCTCGGTCGCGAGCCGGATCTTGCCGGAACTCACGCGGCCCGCTTCGAGCAGATCGTCCACCAGCTTGGTCAGATGCGCGAGCTGCCGGTCGACGATATGGCGGCTGCGAATGACATCGGCATCGTCGGAAGCCTTCAGTTTGAGAATGCTCACCGCGTTGCGAATGGGCGCGAGCGGATTGCGCAGTTCATGGCCGAGCAACGCGAGAAACTCGTTCATGCGGCGGCTCGACGCCTCGAGTTCTTCCAAACGCCTGCGCGCGGTCATGTCGCGCGTGATGGCGACGAAGCCTTTTTCGCGGCCATCGGCGGCGGGCAGCGCGCTCAGAATGACGTGCGCCCAGAACTCCGAGCCATCCTTGCGCGTGCGCCAGTCCTCGTGTTCCGTGCGGCCGCGTTCCGCCGCGAGACGCAAGTCGTCGCCAGGACGGTCGCGGCCCTGTTCGTCCGACAGATAGAAGAGCGCGAAATGCCGGCCGATCGCTTCTTGCGCGGTGAAGCCGTAGAGCGCGCGCGCGCCGTCGTTCCACGAACGGATGATGCCGTCGTGGTCGAGCATGCAGATGGCGTAGTCGCTCACCGAATGGATGAGGAGCCGCAGGCGTTCGTCCGCTTCCGTCGCGCGGCGGCGATCCGTGATGTCGTGGATGAAGCACGCGAACTGCCGCTGCCCGTCGAACCACACTTCGCTGATGGTCAGCTCGGCGGCGAATTCGCTGCCGTCGCGGCGCAGCGCATGCAGTTCCACGCGCGTGTTCATCATGCGCGCCTCGCCGGTGGCGAGATAGCGCGTGAGACCGGCGCGATGCGCATCGCGATAACGCTCCGGCACGATGAGCTGCGCGAGTTCGCGGTCGAGCGCCTCTTGCGCGCGCCAGCCGAAGAGGCTGGTTGCGGCCTCGTTCCAGTCCACGACCATGCCGGCTTCGTCCATGGCGACGAACGCAATATGCGCGTTGTCGAGCACGGTGCGGCGACGACGCATGGCATCGGCAAGCTTTTTTTCGTATTCGATACGTAACGACAATTCGACCGTCAGGTCCGCATTTACGCTTTGATTCTCTTGCAGGAGTTTGCGGTTCTCCTGCGCGATTTCCTCGCGTGCAAAGGTTTCCGCAATGCACGCGCAAAACGCGTTGAGAATGGAGATATCGCTTTGGCTGAAGTAATCGGGTTCGCTTGAAATGAGTTTCAGCACCGCGACCGACCGGCCTTCGTAAATGACCGGCGCGACCACCATGGAGACAGCGCCGACGGCTTCGCATGCAGCACGATCCACGCGATGATCATTCGCCGTATTGCGGCTGATGAGCGCTTGCTGCCGCGTGATGCACAAGCCCGAAAGACTGCCCGCGGTCGGCAGACGCGTGCCGACGCTTTTCGCGGCGACTCCGCTCGCCGCGCAATAGACGAGCTGATCGCCTTCGATCCACTCGACAACCGCAGACGCCACGCCGGCAACTTCCCTCAAGGTATCCGTGACTCTTTGCAGATAAGCGGGAAGCGGCAGCCGGGAATGGGCGAGACTTGCAAAAATAGCGAACCAGCGCTGAAAGTGCGCCTGACGGTTATGTTCCGCCTTTGATTTCATGTTCGGAGTCGAAGCCTCGAATTGCGAGTGCATAGCTCTTGTTCCAATCGACGGATCGCGAATTGTAATCGCGGAAATATCGAAAAGCGCAGCCGATATTTTATTTTGGTATTGAAACACAAAATCCTGCGCAAACGTTTGCGAGGAGAGGAAATTTTGACTTCGTTTGTAAGGCGAAGCTGAATCGATTAGGAGTCGATACGGCGAAACCCGCCTTTCGGATGCGAGTCATGCATGCCTTTTAAACGCCGGACCGATTGAAAAACAATATTCTTTGTAGCTTCAGCGGTAAAAACAGCGAACTTCGAATACCGATTTACTTGCCTTCGTCAGAAGCCGGTAAATTTTGGCTTCCGGCTTCCGGCTTCCGGCTTCCGGCTTCCGGCTTCCGGCTTCCGGCTTCCGGCTTCGGGCTCATGCAGTCCGCGCCGCCGGACGAATGCCGGATGGCCGCGCCGCCTTGAACCAGCGTTCTGCCGCCACCCAACGATTCTTGCCCGCGCGCTTGGCTTCGTAGAGCGCGTTGTCGGCGTCGCGCAACACACCGTCGAGTTCGCGGTCGTCGTCGCTGAACTTCGCAATGCCGATACTCACGCCGATCCCAAGCGCCATCCCGTCGTTCGCCATGAATGGCTTCGACAGTTCGCGCACGAGCGTGTCGGCGAGTGCCGGCGGGTCGGCTTCGGGAGGCGTCACGATCACGAATTCGTCGCCGCCCAGGCGCGCGACCAGCGCGCCTTCGCCCGATACCAGGCGCAAGCGTTTTGCGACGAGCGAGAGCAGCGTGTCGCCAATTTCGTGGCCGTGATCGTCGTTGATCGCCTTGAAGCCGTCGAGATCGAGATAGAGCAACGCGCTTTCATCGTTCTGATAACGCTTGCCTGGCACGCGCGAGCGCAACGCCCGGAACAGACCGGCGCGATTGAGCAGGCCGGTGAGCTCGTCGTATCGCGCGCGGCGGTCGTTTTCCTGCTCGGCCTTCATCGTCGTGACGAGCATTCCGTTCAGGCGGTACGCGGCGGCGCTCATCGCGAAGAGATAAAACGGAATCTGCAGGCACGTGACCCAGAGCGTCGGCTCGCCCGACAGGAGTGCGCCCACGCAGCACGGCCCGAGCGACAGGAAGATCATCACGGCGACCAGACGCGGCGCGCCGAAGTTGCGAAAACAGATGCCGCCGACCATCGCGGCCGCCGACAAAAACGAGAGCGTGGCCGCGACCCAGTCGCCGGAGAGCACGCTCACGAGGGCGCCGTAGCCGACCGTCGCGCCCCACATGGGCGCGAGCAGCACGTAGAGATCGGTGAACGTGGCGCGCCGTTCGCGCGCGCGGCGGCGTGCAAGGACGAGCACGACGAGCCGCACGAAACACACGGCGATTTCGAGCGCGAGCCACACATGAAACGCGATGGTCGGATGACGGCGCGTGAGCACCCAGGCGACGAGAATCGTGTTGAGCACGCCGCCCGCGAAAATGGGCAGCGTGCCGAACAGACTGCCGACCAGGGCGACGCGAATCGCGCGGGGGATGTCCGGCCCCGCGTGCAGTAACCACTTGGCTGCCCGCAAGCGGGGCAGCGTGTACACCTCAGTCAGTTGGTCCATGTCGGTGCGATGCGCGGATCGGCAAAGGCCGGAGTGGCGAAAAGCCATCCATCACAACGGTTAACGGCGGGGGCGCGGGGAGCTTTAGGGCGCCGATGATGGCCGTTCGACGCGAAGCGTTCCGCCTCCACCGATCGAAGCCGTAAAGGTTTACCCCTGCAACTCCTTCATTGACACGCCCCGCTTGTCTCAACTACGCTGAATGTACATTGGATGCACTGAACGTTTTCAGCGCAAACCGAGGCCCTCACCAGGAGACATCGATGGAGACGCGTGCGCGCTGGACTCTCGTAAGTCTGTTGTTCGTAGGTGGAGCGATCAGTTATCTCGACCGGGCGGCGTTATCGATCACCGCGCCGCTCATTTCCCGCGAGCTCAACCTCGATCCCGCGCAACTCGGCATCGTGTTCTCCAGCTTTTTTGTGGGCTACGCGATCTTCTGTTTCGTCGGCGGCTATTCGGCGGATCGATGGGGACCGAAAGCCGTGCTCGCCGTCTCCATGCTCGTCTGGTCGCTCTTTTGCGGATTGACGGCAACGGCGGTCGGCATCGTCAGTCTGTTGCTCGTGCGCATTGTCTTTGGCATGGGTGAAGGGCCGCTCTGCGCCAACATCAACAAGCTCGTGTCGAACTGGTTTCCGCGCAGGCAGCAGGCGAGCATGATCGGTATCGCGAATTCCGGACAGTCGGTCGGCGCGGCGATCGCGGGGCCCGTGGTCGGCTTTCTCGCGCTGGCGACGAGCTGGCGCACGTCGTTCGTGATCATCGGCGCGGTCGGCACGCTCTGGGTGCTCGCGTGGTTGCTGCTGGCGAAGGACAAGCCGTCGACGCCCATCGAGGAATCCGCCGAAGCCCTCGCGCAAGACGACGCGGCCCTCGCCGCCGATGGCTCCCCCGCGCCGCTGTCCACTTACCTGCTGCGCCCAGCGATCCTTTCGACAGCGTTCGCCTTCTTCGGCTACGCCTACATCCTGTACTTCTTCCTGTCGTGGTTCCCGAGCTATCTGACGATGGCGCATCACCTCAGCATTCAGAAGATGGCCGTGGTGAGCGTGATTCCGTGGGCGGTCGGCGCGACGGGCCTCGTGGTCGGCGGCCTGGTCTGCGACTGGATCTACAAGAAGACCGGCCGCGCCATCTTCGCGCGCAAGATCGTGCTGATCACGAGCCTGGGCGCGGGCGCGGTGTGCATCGGCGTGACAGGCACGGTGACGGACCTGACGAGCGCGGTCACGTTGATGGCCATCGCCGTCTTCTTCATGTACGCGTCGTACAACACCTACTTCGCGATCGTGCTCGATACCGTGGAAAAGCGGCGCGTCGGCGCGGTCGGCGGTTTCGTGCACTTCATCGCCAATCTGGCGGGGATCGTCGCGCCGGCCTTGACGGGTTTTCTCGTGCAATGGTCCGGCAACTTCAAGAGCGCGTTCTTGCTGACCGGCGCGATCGCCGCGCTCGGCGCGATCTTCGTCGCGGTGTTCGTAAGACCGCCCAAGCCTCAATTGCAGCTTCAACCCGAACTCGCGTAACGGCGAAAAATCATGCGACATTACGCGACTATCGAGGAACTGCGCATCGCCGCCAGGAAGCGCGTGCCGCGCATGTTCTACGACTATGTCGATGCCGGTTCGTGGACCGAATCGACGTATCGCGCGAACAGTGACGACTTCGCGCAACTGCAGTTCCGGCAGCGTGTCGCCGTGGATTTCAGCGAGCGCAATCTCACGACGACGATGGCTGGTATCCCCGTTTCGATGCCGGTCGCCATTGCACCGACCGGCATCGCCGGCATGCAACGCGCGGATGGCGAGATTCTCGCGGCGCGCGCGGCCGCGCGCTTCGGTGTGCCGTTCACGTTATCGACGGTCAGCATCTGCTCGATCGAGGACGTCGCCGCGCATACGCAGAAGCCTTTTTGGTTTCAGCTCTACATGATGAAGGACCGCGGTTTCATTGCGGACCTGATTTATCGCGCGAAAATTGCCGGGTGTTCCGCGCTCGTCCTCACGCTCGACTTGCAGATTCAAGGCCAGCGCCACAAGGACAAACGGAACGGTCTGTCCGCGCCGCCAAAGCTCACGCTGCGCAACCTCGCGCATCTGTCGCGCTATCCGCGCTGGTGTGCGGGCATGCTGGGCACGCCGCGCCGCACCTTCGGCAATATCGTCGGACATGCGCCGGGCGTGACGGGCATCGCGTCGATGGCCGACTGGGCCGCGCGGCAGTTCGACCCGACGCTCACGTGGCAGGACATCGACTGGGTGCGCAAGCAGTGGGGCGGCAAGATCATCCTGAAGGGCATCCTCGACGAGGAAGACGCGCGCATTGCCCGCGATATCGGCGCGGACGCGCTCATCGTTTCGAATCATGGCGGGCGTCAACTGGACGGCGCGCCTTCGAGCATTTCCATGCTGCCGCGTATCGCAGAAGCCGTGCATGGCGATATCGAACTGCACATGGACGGTGGCATCCGCTCGGGACAAGACGTGTTGAAAGCGCTCGCTTGCGGCGCGCGCGGCGTGTACATAGGCCGCGCATTTCTGTATGGACTCGGCGCGGAAGGTGAAGCGGGCGTGACACGTGCGCTCGAAATCATCCGCGATGAACTCGATATGACGATGGCCCTCGCAGGCGTCACTGATGCACGCGCGATAGACGGCCGCGTATTGCGCTCAGGCGGCTTTACCTCCGGGCGCGGCGCGCTGGAAACACCGGTGCGCATGCAGGTTGCTTGAATCACGGAAAAAAGGAGACTCGCATCATGCTGAAGGCATTGACCCCGCAACAGGTTGAACATTTCCAGCAACACGGCTATGTCGCGCCCATTCGCGTGATGTCCGAAGAGACCGCGCTCGAACTGCGCAAGCGCCTGGAGGACTTCGAGCACGAGAAAAGTTCGTTCGCGAAGAAGGCGCTCAACGTAAAGAGCCATCTGCTGTTTCCGTGGCTCAACGATCTCGTGCGCAACGACAAGGTAGTCGATGCAATCGACGATCTCTACGGCGAGAATCTGCTGGTCTGGGCAAGCAGCTTCTTCATCAAGAACGCGCGCGACCCGGCTTACGTGTCGTGGCATCAGGACTCGACGTATTGGGGGTTGTCCAAGCCCGATGTCGTGACCGCGTGGGTCGCGCTTTCGGAGAGCAACCGTTCGAACGGTGCGATGCAGGTCGTGCCGGGCACGCATCTGCTCGACCAGATGCCGCATCGCGATACCTTCAACGAGCACAATCTGCTCACACGCGGGCAGGAAGTCGCGGTGGAAGTGGATGAAGCGCAGGCGGTATCGATCGAACTCGCGCCGGGCGAGATGTCGCTTCATCATGTGCGAATCGTGCATGGCTCGCCGCCCAACCATTCGGACAAGCGGCGCATCGGCTATGCCATCCGCTATATCCCGACTTACGTGCGCCAGCTCGAAGGCGAGGACAGCGCCACGCTCGTGCGCGGCATCGATACGTACAACACCTTCGAGCACGAGCCGCGTCCGACCGAGGAACTGGACCCGGCGTTCGTCGCGCTGCATCAGCAGATCGGCGAGCGCAACCTGAACATTCTCTACAAGGGCGCGGGACAAACCGCAACCGGACGACGCTAGACGCATGACGAACACGAAATTCGAAGCAGCGGTCTTGGAGCGTAAAGGCGAGCCCTTGCAGATCAGGCGCGTCACGCTCGGCAATCTGGCCGACACGGATGTGATCGTGCGCGTGAAGGCGACGAGCCTGTGCCATACCGATCTCGAAGCGGTGCGCGGCGACTTACGCACGCCGCTTCCGTTCGTGCCGGGACACGAAGCGGCGGGTATCGTCGAATGGGCGGGCAACGCAGTGCGCGGCGTGAAGGTGGGCGACCATGTCGTCACGTCGTGGAATCCTCATTGCGGCGCGTGCTTTTACTGTGCGCGCAAGCTTTCGATTCTCTGCCAGCCGTATCGCGATCACGCGGCGCAGTCGTTCCATTTCGATGGCGCGCCTCGCCTCTTTCGCGACGATGGCGCGCCCGTGCATCAGTTGATGTATTCGGGCAGCTTCGCGGAGTTGTGCGTGGTGTCGGAAGAGTGTGCGGTGAAGGTGCCCCACGAGATGCCGTTCGACCGCGCGTGTCTCATCGGCTGTGGCGTGATGACGGGCGTGGGCGCGGCGCTGAATGTCGCGAAGGTCGAGCCGGGCAGTACCGTGACGGTAATCGGCTGCGGCGCGGTCGGTTTGTCGGCGGTGCAGGGCGCGCGGCTCGCGGGCGCGGCGCGCATCATCGCGGTGGATCGCGCGTCGGACAAGCTCGATCTTGCGCGCGCGGTCGGCGCCACTCACGCGCTTTCAGCCGACGACAACCTCGCTGCCGCGCATGCCGATCTGACCCAGGGACGCGGCGCGGATTACGTATTCGAGGCTGCGGGCAATCGCGCATCGCTGCGAACAAGCGTGGAGCTTGCAAGGCCCGGCGCGCATGTCGTGTGGCTCGGCAAGCTGCCGGCGGAAGAAGAGGCATCGTTTCGTTGGGCGAGCCTCATGGGCGAGAAACAGATCGTACGTTCGAGCTACGGCGGCGCGAACCCGGCCAGCGACTTTCGGATGCTCGCCAAAGCGTATCTCGACGGCTCGCTGAAACTCGACGAGTACGTGACGTCGCATATCGCGCTTGCCGATATCAACGACGGCTTGCAAAGGCTCGCCACCGGCGCGGAGCTGCGCGCGGTCATCGAATTCTGAGCGAACGTCATGCGTCATCCCGACATGCAACCCGGCTGGATCGACGCGCCGCATCGCAGCGCGACGCTCGGGCGCTTCGCGCTGGAATCGGGCGAACATATAGACGATCTGCTCGTGTCCTACGTCGTGCACGGCGATATCGGCGACCGCGCACGGCCCGTGGTATTGGGCTTGTGCGCGATCGGCAGCACGCATCATCGGCTGGACTTTCTGATCGGCGAGGCGCGTGCCTTCGACCCGCAAAGCGTGAACATCATCGTCGTGGATGCGCTCGGCAATGGCTTGTCGAGTTCGCCTTCCAATGCGTTGAGCCAGGGCGGCGAGCGCTTTCCGCGCTTCACCATCCGCGACATGGTGAAGAGCCAGAAGGCGCTGCTCGATCATCTCGGCATCGATGAAGTGGCCGCCGTGGTCGGCGCGTCGATGGGCGGCATGCAGGCGTTGCAGTGGGGCGTGACGTTTCCGCGCTCCATGCGCAAGCTCGTCGCGCTAACGCCGATGGCGAAGACCACGCCCTGGTCGCAGGCGATCAATCATGCGGGACGCAGCGCGCTTTCTAAGTCGAACGGAGACTGGAGCGCGTGGCTCGCGGTGATGCAGATCATCGCCATGCGTACGCCCGAACGCTTCGCCGATGACGCCGCGAAAGCGGGCGGCACATACGCCTGGCTCGATGCGCGCGCCGCATGGTGGGCGACGCAGCGCGCCGATCCGCTCGACTGGATTGCGCAGTCGCATGCCTACGATACCCACGATGTCGGCACCACCCCCGGCTTCGATGGCGACACCGCAAAGGCGCTGGCCGCGATTGCGGCACCCACGCTCGTCTGCGTGCCCGCGCTCGATCTCTACAATCCCGTTGAAGCGGGCGTCTGGGCCGCGGAGCACATTCCGCAAGCGACCTTGCTGCGGCTGCCCTGCACGAGCGGGCACATGATGGCCTCGGAAGCGGACCCTCAGGCGGCGGCGCAGCTGAACGACGCCATCGCCGAATTCATGCGGTGACGGCGCATACGTGCTGGGGTATGGTTGAGCATTGATCGAATCTGCACGAAGAACACATGAGCCAGTTGAACACCTACGCGACGAATGCCGCCGATACCCCGCCGCTTGATGCAGGCGGCTCCATCCAGCATCGCACTTACCGGCTGTTGCGCGAGATGATCGAGGACGGACGTATCGCGCCTGGAGAAAAGCTGCTCGAAGCGCAGGTCGCGAAGTCTTTTTGTATCAGCCGCTCGCCTGCGCGTATTGCGCTTGCGGCGTTGTGCGCTGACAAGATCATCGTCGAGAGCGAGGGGCGCGGGTATCGCGTGGCGGGAACGGCATCGGCGGAACGCGCGGGCAAGGCGGCCGTGCTCGACAAGGTCGAACTCACTAACGAGCCGCAATGGCAGCGCATGTATGCCGATCTGGAGCGCGAACTTTGTACGCGCGTGCTGTTCGGCTCGGTGCGTATTACCGAGGAAGCGCTGGCGCAGTACTTCGACGTGAGCCGCACTGTGGCGCGCGGCGTCATGGCGCGCATGCATAGCGTGGGCGCGCTGTCGCAGGACCGCAATGGACACTGGATTGCCGAACAGGTGACCGAGGCGCGTATTGGGCATCTCTTCGAAATGCGCCGTTTGCTCGAACCGACCGCGCTGGTGCATGCCGCGCCGCTTGTTTCGCGCGAATTTCTCGAAGGCGTGCGCGAGCGGCTCATCGGCGCGATCGAGGCCACGCATCGCGGCGGCGCCGAAATGGACATGGCGGAAACAGACCTGCATATCGACCTGCTCGCGCATTGCCCGAACAAGGAGATCGTCTTTGCGCTGCAGCGTACGCATGTGCTGTTCGTGCCGACGCGCTATTTGAGCGACCCGTATCTGCAGATTCCCGATCAGCTCATCAGCGATGCCTTCACGGAGCATCTGCGCATCATCGACGACATTCTCGCCGGCAAGCCCGAACGCGCGGCGCAGACCTTACAGGAGCACATCGGCGAAGCGGATACACGGTGGATGCTGCGCTTCGAGATCATCCGGCGCTTGAGGCAGCCCGATCTTCCGCCGTATCTTTCGTCGCTCGGCAGCGTCTGATTCCTGTTCACGCGCGGCCGGCTTCTTCGATCGCCTGCATCAAAAGACGCACGCCGGGAGACAGAGGCGCGTCACGCCGCGTGACCAGTTCGTAAGGCTCGCTACGCGACGACAATGCAAGCGGCAAGGTGCAGACGATGCCATGCGCCGTGCAAAAGCGCGCGACATCCACGGACACCAGCGCCACTAGCGACGGGTTTTTCTGTAGCAGAGAAAGCGTCGCGAACGCCGACGTGGTTTCGAGCAGATGCGCGGGAAAACGCAGGCCTGCATCGTGAAACTCGCGTTCGAGCAAGAGGCGCATGGGCATGTTCGCGCGATACACGACCCACCGGTGCTTCGCCAGATCCTTCAAGGCCACGCGCTTTCTCTTCGCCAAGGGATGCTCCGTATTGGCGATGACCGCGAGCGTCTCGTCCTGCACGATCGCGCTGTCGTAGAGATACGGCGTCTGACTCACGCTCGTGCGGCACACGGCGAGATCGAGCCGGCCGGCATCGATCAGACTCAGCAACGTCGCGCTCGTATCTTCCACGATTTCCACCGACATCTCTGGCTGACGCATGGCGACTTCGGTGATCGCATCGGTCACGAGCGGCACCGCGCCCATGATGACGCCGACCGCCACGCGCCCGCCGTATCCACGCATGATGCCGACGATCTCTTCACGCAAATGCGCCAGGTCCGTATGAATGAGCCGCGCGTAGCGGATCACGCAATGGCCGATCGCGTTGGGTTCGAGCCCGCGATTGGTCCGCACGAATAGCGGCGCGCCGAAGGTGGTTTCGATTTCATGGAGCGCCTTGCTCGCGCCCGGTTGCGTGAGCGCGAGTTGCCTTGCCGCGCCGAGCAGCGAGCCGCGTTCTTCGAGCGCGATGAGAAGCCGCAACTGTTTGACATGCAGGCGGGAGATGATCGAGTCGATGCTGGGCGTCATGGCCGCGAGGGTTGAGTAAAAGTTATAGCGGTATCAATTGTCGTCAGTATCGCCGCGAAGTTCTCCGACGTATACTCGACCACCACCGCGGCGCGCTTCGCTCCATATAACCTTTCCTCAGTCACCATGTCCCTCATCAACTACATCACGCAGATTCAGTTCGACTTCGGCGCGTTGCGCCTGCTTGCGGGAGAGTGCGAACGCTTCGGCATCAAACGCCCGCTGATCGTGTCCGATGCAGGCATTCGCGCAGCCGGTCTGCTCGATAAAGTCGTCGATGCGCTGGGCGCGCAAACGCCCGCGCCGGTATTCGACGCGACGCCGCCGAATCCGAACGAAGCGGCCGTGCGCGCGGCGGTGGCGATGTATCGCGAGAACGATTGCGACGGCGTGATCGCGGCAGGCGGCGGTTCGTCCATCGATCTGGCGAAGGGCGTGGCCGTTTGCGCAACCCACGAAGGTCCGCTGCAAAGTTTCGCGGTGATCGAAGGCGGCCTTGCGCGCATCACGGCGGCGACCGCGCCGGTCATCGCCATTCCGACGACGGCGGGCACCGGCAGCGAAGTGGGTCGCGGCGCGATCCTGATTCTCGACGATGGCCGCAAGGTCGGCGTGATCTCGCCTTATGTCGTGCCAAAAGTCGCCATCTGCGACCCCGAACTCACGCTCGGCCTGCCGCCGCTAATGACCGCCGCCACCGGCATGGACGCCGTGGCGCACTGTCTCGAAACCTTCATGGCGCCGGTGTTCAACGCACCCGCCGACGGCATCGCGCTCGACGGCTTGTGGCGCGCGTGGCGGCATATCGAACGCGCGACGCGCAATCCCGCCGACCGCGTGGCGCGCTGGAACATGATGAGCGCGTCGATGCAGGGCGCGCTTGCGTTCCAGAAGGGTCTCGGCTGTGTGCACAGCCTGTCGCACTCGCTCGGCGGCATCAACCCGAAGCTGCATCACGGCACGCTAAACGCCATTTTCTTGCCGGCGGTCATCGCGTTCAACAGCAGCGCGCCGACCATGCAGGAAGAGGGCAAGCTTTCGCGCATTGCGCAGGCAATGGGCCTCGCATCCGGCGATGAAGTCGGCGAGGCCATCCGCGCGATGACCGCGACGCTCGGACTGCCGCGCGGTTTGTCCGATCTCGGCGTGACGCGCGAATTGTTCCCGCGCATCATCGCGGGCGCGCTGAAGGACCACAGTCATAAGACGAATCCGCGCGAGGCATCGACGGAAGACTACACGGCTATTCTCGAGGCATCCCTGTAATTCGGGCCGGAAGGCAAGACAAGCGACGGCGGCCTATTTGCGGCATTGCAACACGACCCTTACGGGAAAACCCTAGGTTCTGTTACAATGATTGGCAAATTTTGGGGAACTTGCCATGGGCCGCCGCTTCGTTGTCGTAGAAAAGATCGCTTTTACCTTACTCACCATGTCCGCCGTGCTGGACGCGAGCTATATCACGTGGGAAAGCCATCCTAATTTCCGTGAGAACGTTACGGAAATCGTCAAGATGAGTTCAGACCTCTCGTTGGCGAACCCCGGCGGCGACGCCACGCCGCTCGTTCCCATGGCGTTCAATTAAGTTTCATGTCGCCGCGCTCGCCTTCTTCGAGCGCGGCAGTCGCATACCCGCTATACGGCCCGCCGTCGCACGGCGCGCGCACCTTGTCTTATGCTGGCGGCTCCTCAAGCCGTTTCCGCCGCCACGCATGTCCGCCGCCATCCAAACCAACGCCAGTTTCGGCGATCAAATCACGAGCTTTGCCCGCAGCATCGGGCAAATCGTCCTGCAGCGTAATGCCGCGACGGGCGTCTGCATCTTCGTCGCGCTGCTGTGCGCGAATCCCCGGCTCGCGTGCGGTCTGCTTATCGGCGCGTTGACGGGCAACGTCATTACCGTCATCACGCAAGACGCGGATTCACCCGCCATGCGCGACGATCTCTACGGTTTCAACGGCGCATTGGCCGCGCTCGCGGCGTTCACGTTTATCGGCGATGCATCGCAGGCGGCGGCTGTGGCCATTGTCGCGGCGATGGCCGCGACGCTCATCGCCCCCACGCTCGCCGGCAAACTCATGCGCTTTGGCTTGCCGATCTTCTCCAGCCCGGCGATCATCGTGACCTGGTGCTGGCTGCCGTTTCTGGCCGGGCGCGGCGATACAGGCGCGATTCCGCCCGTCGCGACGGGCTTCGTTTCCATGCTGCAAGCGGCTTTCGCGGGCCTCGCGCCGATTGTCTTCGCGACCGGCGCGCTGGCCGGTGCGCTCATCGCAATCGGGCTGTTTGCCGCCGGGCCGTCGCGTGCGGCGTGGGCGCTCGCGGGCAGCGGACTCGGCGCGTTTCTGCACGCACTCGGCGGCGCAAGCGATGCCGTCGCGCTCTCCGGTGCATGCGGTTTCAATGCGGCGCTCGCGGCGCTGGCCGCCGCGCCGCTCGGCGGCCGCTATGCGCTGCTGGCGATCGTCGCATCGGTGTTGTTCGAGCGCGTGATCGATTGCCTGGGCGTCGCCGCGTTGACCGCGCCTTTCGTGCTGGCGTCGTGGACGGTGCTTTGCATGGCGCGCCGTCTCGAGGCGCATACGGACAAGTCGCATCGCATGCAGGCAGCGCCCGCTCTCGTCGATAAAGGAGACTCACATGTCGTTCACCCACACGCCTGAGCGCCGCATCGCGGAAAGCGGACCGCGTTCGGCGGCCGAAGCGGCGACGCGCGCCGATCTGGCGGCGGCGTATCGGCTCGTCGCGCTCAACGGCTGGGACGATGTCGTCTATACGCACATCTCGGCAAGCGTTCCCGGCGAGCCCGGCCGCTTCCTGATCAACCCGTTTGGGCTTTCCTTCGACGAAGTCACGGCGTCGAATCTCGTCAAGATCGATATCGATGGCAACGTGATCGGCGCGAGCGCGCATCCCGTGAACGCGACCGGCTTCGCGCTGCATGGCGCGGTGCACGCCGCCCGTGCCGATGCCGTTTGCGTGATGCATCTTCACGTGCGCGAAGCGATCGCCGTCTCCGCGCAACCGCACGGCTTGCTGCCCGGCTCGCAACATGCCATGCGCTTTCACGGGCACCTGGCGTACCACGATTACGAAGGCCTCGCGTTTTCGCCGGCGGAAGGCGAGCGGCTGGTTGCGAGTCTCGGCGCGCATCGCGCTATGCTCTTGCGCAATCACGGGCCGCTTACGCTTGGGCGCACCATCGCCGAGGCTTACGTGCTGATGGATATGCTCGTGAAGGCGTGCGATATTCAGCTGCGCGCGCTGGCGGGCGTGGGCAAGATGATCGTGCCGAATCCGGATGTCGTCGCGCGCACGGCCGCACAATTGCACGATGACGATGCGATCGAAGGCGCGCTCGAATGGCCTGCGCTGCTGCGCAAGCTCGAGCGCATCGACCCGTCGTATCGGGAATGAAGGTTCAACTCAAAGGAGATCAACGGCATGCCGACATTCAATATCCAACTGTTCGAAGGCCGCACGGCGGAAGAGAAGCGCAAGTTCGTCGAGGCGATCACGCGTACGACTTGCGAGACGCTCGGCTGCGAGCCGGGCTCCGTGGATATCATTCTGACGGATGTGAAGCGCGAGAATTGGGCGACGGCGGGGAAGCTTTGGTCGGAGCAGTAGTTGTTGGTTCGTGTGGCTGACGTTTCGGCTGTCTGCCGCTTTGGATGGATCGCCGGAGCTGAATATGTTGACCGGATCCGAGCGCGATGCGCGCATCATACGACGGGCGACACCTCTTCAGCGGCAAGCGCGGCCTTCACCGCAGGGCGTGCGCCGATCCGGCCCACAAAGCGTGCGAGCGACTTCCAGCGCTCGATGTCTATTGAGAAGTGCGGCAGCCACGACAGTATCGTGTAAAGGTAGGCGTCCGCCACACCGAAGTCGCCGACCTGTGCGGCGGCCTTCGAGACAGATCGCGCATCCGCCACGGCCACCAGCAAACGCCAATGCATCAAGTTCATCATGATCGGATGGGCTCAAGGGGAAATCGCGGGCGAGCGCTTCGGGGCGCCATGCGTCGATAACATCGACCGCTTTTGAACAAGGTCTGACGCCGATGAATGCAACCTAAGTACCTTCAGCCGAACTCTCGTTGCGTAAGTGACTAATCGACGAAGGACCGCCAAGCGGCCCTTCATCCAAAGCAACTCAAGCCGTCTGCTTGGCTGCCAGCCGGAACTTATGCAACAACGGTTCCGTATACCCACTAGGCTGCGTACGACCCTCGAACACCAGCGCGCACGCCGCCTTGAACGCATACGAACTGTCGAATGCCGGCGCCATAGGACGATAATGCGGGTCTGCTTCGTTCTGCTGGTCCACCACGGCGGCCATGCGTTCCAGCGTTTGTCTCACCTGCTCTTCCGTGACGATGCCATGCCGCAGCCAATTCGCAATGTGCTGGCTCGAAATGCGCAGGGTGGCGCGGTCTTCCATCAGGCCGACATCGTGAATGTCCGGCACCTTCGAACAGCCCACGCCCTGATCGACCCAGCGCACCACATAACCGAGAATGCCCTGTGCGTTGTTCTCGATCTCGCTCTTGATGTCGTCTTCCGACCAGCTCGGCTTGTCGACCACCGGAATGGTCAGCAGGCCATCCAGCAGTTCGTTCTTCACGCCGTCGTAGTCGATGCTCTCCATGTCCTGCTGAACGTGCTGCACATCGACTTGATGATAATGCAGCGCATGCAGCGTGGCCGCCGTGGGCGAAGGCACCCACGCCGTGTTCGCGCCCGCCTTCGGGTGCGCGATTTTCTGCTGCAGCATGGCGTGCATGAGATCGGGCATCGCCCACATGCCCTTGCCGATCTGCGCGCGGCCGCGCAAGCCGGTGTTCAACCCGACGAGCACGTTGTTGCGCTCGTATGCGCCAATCCATGCAGACGACTTCATGTCGCCCTTGCGCATCATCGGGCCGGCTTCCATCGACGAATGCATTTCGTCGCCGGTGCGATCCAGAAAGCCCGTGTTGATGAACGCGACGCGCGCGCCCGCCGCGGCGATACACGCCTTGAGGTTCACGCTGGTGCGGCGTTCCTCGTCCATGATCCCCATCTTGATGGTATGACGCGGCAAGCCGAGCAGGTCCTCGACGCGCGTGAAAAGCTCGTCCGAAAACGCCACTTCGGCGGGACCGTGCATCTTCGGCTTGACGATATAGATGGAGCCCGTGCGCGAGTTGATCTTGTTCTTGAGGTCGTGCAGCGCGCCGAGCGTGGTCATCACCGCGTCGAGAATGCCTTCGGGAATCTCGTTGCCGTCGCGATCGAGCACGGCGGGGTTGGTCATCAGATGCCCGACGTTGCGGATGAAGAGGAGCGAGCGGCCATGCAGCTTGAGCGTCGAGCCGTCGGGCGCGGTGTATTCGCGGTCGGGGTTCAGGCTGCGCGTGAAGCTCTTGCCGTTCTTCGTCACCTGCTCGGCGAGATTGCCCTGCATGAGACCGAGCCAGTTGCGATAGAGCGCGGTCTTGTCCGCGGCATCGACGGCGGCCACCGAATCTTCGCAATCGATGATCGTGCTCACCGCCGCTTCCATCAGCAGGTCCTTGACATGCGCGCCATCCGTCTTGCCGATGGGATGATCGGCGTCGATCTGAATCTCGACATGCAGGTCGTTATGCTTGAGGAGGATGGCGTGGGGCGCGCTGGCATCGCCCTGAAAGCCCGCGAACTGTTCGGGGTTCGCGAGGCGGCTCTTGCCGTCCTTCAGCGTGACGACGAGCTTGCCCTGTTCGATGCTGTACTTCGTGGCGTCGGCATGGGAGCCGTGCGCGAGGGGCGCATTGTCGTCGAGAAAGGCGCGTGCATACGCGATTACTTTCGCGCCGCGCTTAGGATTGAACTCGGCCGTGCGCTCGGCGCCGTCGCTTTCGTCGATGGCATCGGTGCCATACAGCGCGTCATACAGACTGCCCCAGCGTGCGTTCGCGGCGTTGAGCGCATAGCGCAGATTCGACAGCGGCACGACGAGTTGCGGACCGGCCTGTTCGGCGATTTCGCGATCGACATTGGCGGTCGTTGCGCGCACGCCGGCAGGCGCGGGCACGATATAGCCAATGTCTTCCAGAAACTTGCGATACGCGCGCAGGTCGCGCACCGGGCCAGGATTGCCGCGATGCCAGTTGTCGAGTTCGGTCTGCAGGCGGTCGCGCTCGGCGAGCAACGCGCGGTTCTTCGGTGCGAGATCGTGCACCAGGGCGTCGAAGCCTTTCCAGAAGGAAGCAGTATCGACGTCCGTGCCGGGAATGGCTTCTTCTTCGACGAACTTGGCGAGACTCGTGGCGACCTTGAGGCCGTGTTGTTGGGTCATGTCGGTCATGGGCACTCCGGCTGAACGATGCTTCAGGGGTTTTTGGGCGGGCTGGGCAATATGGTAGCGCGGATTGACGGCGGGTCGCTGTTCGAAACGGCAAGCGTGGGCGCTGCGGGCTTCATACGGAACGCCTTCCGGTGCGTACGCAACGGCGCCGGAAGACGATTGGCCCGCGCATCAATGCAGCGTCGGAAGATTGCCGCCGCAGCACTGCTTGTACTTGCGGCCGCTGCCGCACGGGCACGGGTCGTTGCGTCCGACTTTCGGCTCCAGCCGCTTCAATGGCATGGGAGAGAGACCGGCTGCCCGCGCCTTTCGCTGCGGCTCGAAGAACCGGTAGATCGTGCTCAGGTTCTCGCACATCTGGCCGATTAGTCCATCGCGCGTTTCGTTTTCGATGGAAAGCGACTGCAAGGTGCGGTTGTCGTCGTGTTCGTGATGCAAGGCCAGCACGGGAGCCAGCAAACGCGCGCGCGTGTCGTCCCTGAGCAGGCTGCTCCAGCTTTCGGCACGCATGCCGACGCCACGGATGAAGCCATGCGCCCAGTCGTTCGCGTTCGCCACGCCGCTCTCGTCTTCTTCGAGCACAGGCTCGTAATGATGCGAACTATCGAGCGTACGCGCCAGTTCGCCCACGACGACATTCCAGTGGCGTATCAGCAATCCGGTGATCTCGGTTGCCTGCCGTTCGCTATCGAACTCGAAATCGGTGTTCCAGATTTCAGGAAACCATTCGCTGGACTTGATGAGGTCGGGGCAACACGCCAGGGCAGCGAAGAAGCCATCGACCATTTCGACGTTCATCGCGTTCGGACCAACGGATGCGAGGAAGTCGTCGAGTTGGTTGAGTTCGTCGTCGGAAAGATTGTCGGGGCGGATCGAGGGCACGTTTGAAGATTGGACGTTTAGAGTTTTCGGGCAGGAGTCACTTCATCGATTGTACGGCCTGCTTGTTTTCCTCCGATCGAAGGCCAAGGAAAAGGCCCGGTCTCGAAAGACCGGGCCATCACCGTGCATCGACTCACACAGCCGCTTCCAGCAAGTCCTCGATCATCACCGGCAGCTTTCTCACCCGCACGCCGGTTGCGTGATAGACCGCGCCCGTGATCGCCGCCGCGATCCCGGCAAGCCCGATCTCCGCAATCCCGCGTGCGCCGAGTTCGTTGAAGATGGTGTCCGGATGATCGAGGAAGGTAACGTCGAGCTTCGGCGTATCCGCGTTGGTGGCGACGACGTAATCCGCGAAATTGCTGTTGATCGGCGCGCCGCTGCGCTCGTCGTAGATCGTATGCTCGAAGAGCGCCATGCCGACGCCCATCACCACCGCGCCTTCCACCTGATTGCGTCCCGCGCGCGGATTGAGAATCTTGCCGCCGTCGATCACCGTCACCACGCGGCTCACGCGCAAGCGCGCCGTCGCCGCGTCCCAGGTCACTTCGGCGAAATGCGCGCCGTACGAGTGAATCGACCACTTCTTCTTGAGTGGATCGTCGAAGCCGCCTTTTGCGCTGCCGCTCCCCGATGCCGCATGCATGTTCGACAACTCGAGGATCCGCGTATAAGGCACGCCGCTTTCCGCCGATTCGTTCTTGCGATGCACGCGTGCGCCACTCAACGCGAGATCGTCCGGCTTCGCGCCCGCGAACGGCGATCCCTCCGCCTGCGATGCACGTGTGAGCACGATCTTCACCGCCGCGCGCACGGCATCCGACACCGCCGGAATCACGGATGCCGTCGCCGCCGAGCCGCCGGAAATGGGACCGATGGGCAAGGCCGTATCGCCGAGACCGACTTCGATCTTGCGTAGCGCAATGCCGGTGTGCTCGGCCACCAGCTGCGCGAGGATCGTGTACGTGCCGGTGCCGATATCCTGCGTGCCGCACGCAACCCGCGCCGTGCCGTCCGCGCGCAGATCGACCGCCGCTTCCGCCGAGAAGCGCAAGCCAGGCCAACTGCATGCGCCGACGCCCCAACCGAGCGTCAAGCCATCGCGCTTCATGGACCCGACCTCGGGCGTGCGCTTCGCCCAGCCGAATTTCTCCGCGCCAGTCTTGAGACATTCGACGAGATGCCGCGACGAGAACGGCAAGCCGCTGCTTTCATCGACGGTGGGTTCGTTACGCAGCCGCAATTCCACCGGATCGATCTTCAAGGCGACCGCGAGTTCATCCATCGCCGATTCGAGTGCGTAGAGACCGGGCACCGCGCCTGGACCGCGCATCGACGTGGGCGAACCGACGTTGCGCTTCGCGACGCCGCCTGTCACGCGCAGATTGGCCGTGCTGTACATCTGCGGCGTGGCTTCGCCGCAGTCTTCGGCGTATTCGTCGGCGAGCGCGGCGTGGTTCAGAAAATCATGCCGCAGCGACACGAGCTTGCCGTCTTGCGTGGCCGCGAGCCGCACGCGCTGTTGCGTCGTCGGCCGATGTCCCACGTTCTGGAACATCATCTTGCGGCTCAGCACGAGCTTGACCGGATGCCCGGTCTGCTTCGTCGCGACCGCCGCGAGCAAGGAATGCGGCCACATCCACAGCTTGCCGCCGAAACCCGAGCCGAGGTAGCGCGAGATCACGCGCACTTTCTCTTTCGGCACGCCGAGCATCTGCACGAGCGTGCCGCGATGGTTCGACACCGCCTGGCTCGTCTCGTAGAACGTGTAGCTGTCGCCGTTCCAATGCGCGATGGTCGAATGCAGTTCGATCGGATTGTGCGTCTCGACGGGCGTCACGTAGGTCTCGTCGATTTTCACGGGCGCTTCGTCGAAAGCACTCGCGGCATCGCCGCGCTCGCTCGCGACCTTCGGCTCTTCGGCGGCGGTCAGGGCCGAGCTGACGTCGTGCGGCGTGACGTCGTAGCTCACCTTGATCGCGGCCGCCGCCGCGCTCGCTGTTTCGAAGCTTTCGGCAATCACGCACGCGACGTATTGGCCGTAATAGCGGATCACGTCGTCTTCGAAGGGCGGACGTTGTTCATCGGTATAACCGTCTTCGAACGAATTGCCGGGAATGCGATACAACTTGCCGATATTGCCGCGATGCAGAATCAGCTTCACGCCGGGCATGGCCTGCGCGGCCGCGAATTCGAGCGATGTGATCCTGCCGCTCGCGATGGTGCTGCCAACCGGCACGGCAACCAGCATGCCGGGCAGATCGACGTCTGAGGTGTAAGTCGCGCGGCCGCAAACCTTCAGCGGTCCGTCTATACGCGACTGGGGTCGTCCAATGAAGGACGACGTGGTGTCGGGTGCGGTGGACATGGGCGGGTTCCTCGGTCGGTGTCAGGATGCCTGGGTGGCAAGTTTCAACGCCTGCACGATGCAGCGCTTCGCCAGTTCCACCTTGAAGCCGTTTTCGCTTTGCGGCTTCGCATCGGCGAGGGCGGCATCGGCGGCGCGGCGAAAACTCGCTTCGTCGGGCGTGGCGTCTTGCAGAACCTGTTCGGCTTCGCGCGAGCGCCACGGTTTCGTCGCCACGCCGCCGAGTCCCACGCGCACATGCGCGATACGCCCGTCCTTCACACCGACGACAATCGCCGCCGACGCCAGCGCAAATTCATACGACGCCCGGTCGCGCAACTTCAGGTACACCGAACGCGCGCCTGCCACCGGCGCGGGCAGGCTGACGTGCGTGACGAGATCGCCGGCTTCGAGCACGTTCTCGCGCTCGGGCGTGTCGCCGGGCAGGACGTAGAACGCGTCGATGGGAATCGCGCGCTGGCCCTTCGCGCCTTCGACGTGGATGGTCGCTTCGAGCGCGGCGAGCGCCACGTTCATGTCCGACGGATTGCTCGCAATGCACGTGTCGCTCGTGCCGAGAATCGCCTGCGTGCGATTGAAGCCATGAATCGCGGAACAGCCGCTGCCAGGCTCGCGCTTGTTGCAGGGCGAAGCCGTATCGCGGAAATAGACGCAGCGCGTGCGTTGCAGCAGATTGCCGGCCGTCGTCGCCATGTTGCGCAACTGGACGGACGCGCCCGCGAGCACCGCCTGCGACAACACCGGATAGCGCTCCTTGATGAGCGGATGGTGCGCGAGGTCCGAATTACGCGCGGTCGCGCCGATGCGCATGCCGCCGTCATCGGTGGCATCGATATGATCGAGCGGCAGACGGCTGATATCGATAATCCGCAAGGGCTTTTCGACATTGAGCTTCATCAGGTCGAGCAGCGTCGTGCCGCCCGCGAGAAAGCGCACTTCGGCGCCTTGCTGCGCGGTATGCGCCGACGCGCCCGCCGCAATCGCGTCGCGCACGTCGCGCGCGCGGGAAAGCGTGAACATTTCCATGGCGCTCTCCTTAAGCCTTGTTGCCGCGCACGGACTGGATCGCCATGACGATGTTCTGATACGCGCCGCAGCGGCACAGGTTGCCGCTCATCGCTTCGCGCACGTCGTCGTCGCTCGTGCCGACGGGTTCGTCGAGCAGCGCCACCGCCGACATGAGTTGACCGGCCGTACAGTAGCCGCACTGATAGCCGTCGCATTCGACGAACGCGGCCTGCAACGGATGCATGTCCTCGACTTCGCCGATGCCTTCGATGGTCGTCACGGCGTCGCCGTCGTGCGCGGCGGCAAGACACAAGCACGCGTTCACGCGGCGGCCGTTCACATGCACCGTGCATGCGCCGCACTGACCGTGATCGCAGCCCTTCTTCGTGCCGGTGAGATGCAGATGTTCGCGCAACGCATCGAGCAGCGTCGTGCGCGGATCGAGCGAAAGCGCGTGGCTCTGGCCGTTGACGGTGAGATTGAAGCTGACGCTAGCGTCGCCGGTTCTTGCTGGCGGCGGCGCGAGCACGTCGGCGGTGGCTTGCGCGGCCTGCATTTGCATTTGCGGCTGCGAGGCGACGTCGGCGCCAGGGACGCGCGTCGCGGCGCGCTTGGCCCTGTCTCGTTCGTTCGTGGATTGGGGGACTGGATGTTGCATCGAGCGTTCTCCTGGGTATGACAGCAGTGCCTGGAAGTGCAACGGGATGCGGCGAGAGTGTGTCGATGCGCGCTCGTGAAAGCGGCGCAAGATGGCGACGCGGCGAGGGTCTGCGCGATGCGGCAGGACGTTCGAACAGCGCGTACGCGAGCGGCGAAGCAGGAACGATGACGCCAGGACGACACTCAGCCAGTATAGGCAGCGGTCCGGTCATTACAGAAGGAGTACGTGAAGGCCGGCCGCGCTTGAGTTTCGAAAGCGTTGGCCGCACGAAGCGTGCCCGAAGGCACACGCGTGCTATTCGGTTGAACGATTCTGCGAGAGGCCCGGCGCTGGCTGGCGTCGGCGACAGCAAAACGCGGTGAACTGGCTCGAATGGAATTGCCCGATTCGATGCGCGCCAGCCTTCAATGAGGCATGAAGATACGCGCGATCACGGAGAGGCCAAATGCGCCGGCCGTGCAAAACACAACCAGCAGTACGACGATCACGAGCAGGCGCACGATCAATTGCATTGCGTCGGTCCAAAAAAATTGGCCGCTTACGCGGCCAGAAGGAGGGGTGGATCGGTCAGATTAGAGCTTAGGGGCGCATTCTTAAGCCTGACTTAAGCGGCTTTACTGGCCTCGCGCGGCCTTGAGCGGCTTGAGGCGTGCGCCGGTCTGGCTGCGATCCGCATGCGTGGACGTCTCCGGCAAGTGCGTCCGCGTGGCGTGCCATGAAGATACCCGAAATGAGCGGGCGCTGATCGGGTTCGTGGCCGCGCTTGGCACTGAGCACCGGCACTTAGCGCAGCGCGTCGCTGTAGCGGTCGCGCAGCGGCAGGATGGTCGCAAGCGCGACCGCGCTGCCGAACATCACGTAATAGCAGATGGAGAGCGCGTCGCCGGTGGTCATCGTCAGCCATTGCACGATGGCGGGTGCAAAGCCGCCGAAGATCATTACCGCGACGTTGTAGCTCACCGAAATGCCCGTCGAACGCACGCTCGATGGCAGCAACTCCGAGATGAACGCCGGATAGCAGCCCTGGTAGATGCCGAGATACATCATGAGCACCGCCTGGCAGGCGATCAGCATCGGCAGGCTCGGATGCGCGGTCAGCACCGCGAAGATCGGATACGCCGTGACGAGCGACAGCACGAGCGCGCCCGTCATCAGCTTCTTGCGGCCCACGCGGTCGGACAGCTTGCCGGAAACCGGGCAGCAGACGAGATACACCAGCGCGCCGATGCTCGAACTGATGAGACCGTCGGTAAGCGCGAGATGCAGTACGCGCGTTGCATGCGTCGGCAGATACAGCAGAAAGATGTACGTGCCGATGGTGCCGAAAACCGTCAGCCCGAAGCCAGCGAGCACGGGCATCCAGTGCTTGGTGGCGGTATCGCGGATAGGCCGCGCCGAGAGCTCGTTCTTTTGCGCTTTTTCGACGAACACCGGCGATTCATCGAGCTTCGAACGCAAATAGAGCCCCACGGGCACGATCATCAGCCCGAGCACGAACGGCACGCGCCAGCCCCAGCTAGTGAGATGTTCCGGCGAAAGCGTGCGTGTAAGCACCGCGCCGAAGAGCGAGCCGCACAGACTCGCAGCCGCTTGCGCGACCATCTGGAAACTGCCGAAATAACCGCGCCGGTTCGAGGGCGCGTATTCGACGAGAAACGCCGTCGCGCAGCCGACTTCGCCGCCGGCGGAAAAGCCTTGTATCAGGCGGCCGAGCAGCATGAGCAGGGGCGCGGCCACGCCGATTGCCGCATAAGTCGGCGCGAAGGCGATGATCGCGATACCGACCGCCATCAACGAAATGGTCAGCGTGAGCGCGGACTTGCGCCCGACGCGATCGGCAACGGCGCCAAGCACGATGCCGCCGAGCGGCCGCGTAAGAAAACCCACGCCGAACGTCGCCCAAGTGGCAAGCAGCGAGATGGTCGGATTGGTTGCCGGAAAATACAGCTTCGCGATGATGACGGCGAAAAAGCCGTAGACCATGAAGTCGAACCATTCGAGCGCATTGCCAATGGTCGAGACGACGATGGCGCGCCGGCCCGACATATTGGACGTGGCGCTTTGTTCGGCCGCATGTGAAGCGGGAAAGGCGGTACTCATCAAGTGTGCTCCGATGGTGGGTCTTCGGGTGCGCACGGGAGAACGCCTGCGCGCCTCTGCAACAACAGAACATTACGCCTTGACGGACTAAGAAAATAAATAATTTACGACGGGTTTTCGTAAGCTTTGAGAAAGGAAGGCGCGTCGAATCCTTTTTTGCGTGATGTGTTTGCGGTCCGGCAACCATCGACGATCTCTTTTCTTACGCACTTCTACCAAATGTTTCACACCTGCTCAAAGATGAGGCGTTTCCGGCTTGCTTAGCAACCCTCAGGACTTTAAATTCAAAGCATGCGATTTTGTCGCGCGATCACTTGAACCGCGCGCGCCTTTTTGTCGGAAACGACGATACGGTTTTGTTCGGGTCATGGTGGCCTGGATTTTTGTCTGGAGCAAAGCATGCAACAACGCAGTTCTTGTTTCGTTCGACTCGTTTCCACATCCATCGCGATGAGCGCGCTTCTTCTTGGCGCGCCTTTCGCTCATGCCAACGACAAGGCTCAGTCAGGCGCGGCTGCGGCAGTGAACGCAAGCCCGGCTATTGCCGATGCGGCTGTCGTCGAGGCAACGGCCAAGATCACACATGTCTTCGCCGATACCAACAGCGTGGAGATTCAGGGCGCGCGAGGTGACAAAGAGGTCATCGCTGTCGAACCGTCGATTGCGGATGTGAAGAAGCTGAAGGTAGGCGATGAGCTGCACATCCAGTACCACGGCGCGGTGTTGATGTCCGCGGACAAGGTCGACCCGAAAGGCGTGCGTTCGCGGGTGAGCGCGAGCCAGACATCGCCGGCATCGGAGGGCGTGGTGGTATCGACGTCGGGCGTGCAGGTGGTGGCCGTGGTGCAGAAGATCGATCCGCAGACGCGTGAAGTCACGCTTGCGGGTCCGAAGCGGGTGGTGACCATGAAGGTATCGCCGGATGTCTCGCTCGACAAGCTCAAGGTTGGCGACAGCGTGCTTGCCACGTACATGGCCGCAACTGCGTTGGACGTGACGCGCAACGGAGAGATTGTGAAGTAACCAGCGTCGTCGCAGATCCAGGGTGACTTGAGTTTCAGTCACCCTCCTTTTGTTTGCGTGCGGGTTTGAAATTTAGAAACTCAGTATCTCTTATTATCGTGACGAAACCGCGCGATACAATATCTTCCATGAAACACGCACCACGGCCCGCTCGATGAATGCAAGCTTCAAACTTTTTCTCTTCGTTGTTTCGCTGATATCGTTCGCCGGGGCGTGCCAGGCGCAGCAGGCACAACAAGCACCGCAGACCGCTCAAGCGCCGCACGCGCTTACCCGCGAGCAGCAGGCGCAACTCGACAAGCAAGATCAGGATATCGCGCAAGTGGCGTCGACTATCGTGAAGATGGTCGATGAAAACAAGGCGGGCGATATCTGGGATCTTTCCTCGCCGCTGGCCCGGAAAGTCATTACGCGCGACGACTTCGTGAAGAAGGTCACGAATGATCGCGCCGCGCTCGGTGCGGCCGGCATGCGTATGCCGATGGGTGTCAGGCACCTTCGTTTCGATGGCACGGGCAACATGCCTGCGGGCTCGTACATCACCGTCACGTTCGATACGCAATTCAGTCAGGCGCAGAAGTCGTCACGCGAGATCGTCACTTTCATTCTCGATCCGGACAATAGCTGGCGCTTCGCGGGGTATTCGGTACGTTGACCGGGCGGCTGGCTCACATATTCGTGTAGGAGGCGCACCAGCCTTTGCCTGCCACGAGTTTGTCGCCGAAGAGCGTGCAGCCGCCCCATGCATCGGTGGATTTGCCTTGAAAGAGCGAGCAGTTGCCGCACGACTGCTCGGCTGCGAAGTTGGGGTACTTCGTCCTATCCACTTTCGCGGCGTCTTCCCTGTAGCCGACTGCCGCGGCGGCGGGATCGGTCTCGTTTAGATGCGCGGCTGCGGCATCGGCGCGAATGAGCCAGAGAGAGGCGCTTGCTCCAGCGCTCATCACGACGAATTTTCGGCGGGTCAGTTTCATTTTGTTCGAGATGGACGCGGCACACGTAAGGATTTTCAGAACGATACCCCTAATGCGTTGCAGGCAGCTTTCAACGCGACTGCAATTCGAACGACCGGTCGGATCACGGGCTCATTTTCTTTGCATTTTCTCTTAACGCGAGCGCAACGACAGGTATTCACTCGACGCTAAACCTTTGCGCGTTCGTGCCGTAAATCAGGCCAGAAGGGTTCGCAAACGTATCAATGCGCGGTTGCAAACGCCGCGATTTTTTGCAAGGAGAACGACTGTGAGTGAAGCTGAATGGATGATGGCCGGTTTTTACGTTGCCGCACTCGTTTGCGGAAGCTTGTTCATGAGCACGCTGGCGCGGCGCGGTTTGAAACGGCTTGAGGCGCGGGGGCATTGAGGGAACGAAGCCACGACAAAAGGCGACGCGCCCGACGTAACCAAGCGTCCGGCGCCGCCTCAATCAATTCAATCAATGAAACAACTTCCCCGCCTGCGTCAACGTGTTCGTCACCCCCCACGCGAGCGGAATCAGCACATACAGCCAGAACACGAGCATCAAGCCCTTGTTCGCGGGCGCACCTGCTTGTCGATCATCCATCGTCTCTCTCCTCTTAGCCGGCAGTTCTCATGTGATGGCTTTCATCCACCCGCTTCACGAGCAGGTTACAGATAAAGCCGATCACGAGCAGCACTGCCATGATGTGCAGCGTCATCGTGTAGGCATCCGCTTTCGCGACGCCATGCGCCACTTCGTACGCGCGGATGTAGTTGACAAGCACCGGTCCCGCGATGCCCGCCGCCGCCCACGCGGTCAAGAGCCGTCCGTGAATGCCGCCGACGAAGGCCGTGCCGAACATGTCCGCGAGATACGCCGGAATGGTCGCGAATCCGCCGCCGTACATCGACAGGATCACGCCGTAAGCCGCGACGAAAAGCGCGATGTTCCCTGACTGCGCGAACTGCGGCACGAGAAAGTACAGCACGGCGCCGAGCGCGAAGAACACGAAGTACGTGTTCTTGCGCCCGAGCCAGTCCGACGCCGACGCCCACACGAAACGCCCGCCCATGTTGAAGAGCGACAGCAAGCCGACGAAGCCCGCCGCAGCGCCCGCCGTGATCGATGTCTTGAAGCTTTCCTGAATCATCACCGAAGCCTGCCCGAGCACGCCGATGCCCGCCGTCACGTTCAGGAACAGCACGAGCCACAGCAGATAAAACTGCGGCGTCTTGAGCGCTTGATCGATATGCACGTGGCTCTTCGTGATCATCTTGTTCGACGTCGCGGCCGGGGTCCAGCCTGCCGGTTTCCAGTCGGCCGGCGGGACGCGAATGGCGAGCGCGCCAATGGTCATCGAGATGAAATACAGCACGCCGAGCACGACGAAGGTCTCGGTCACGCCGACGCTCGTCGCGCTCTTGAAGTGGTTCATCAAGGCGACCGAGCCGGGCGCCGCGATCATCGCGCCGCCGCCGAAGCCCATGATCGCCATGCCCGTTGCCATGCCGCGCCGGTCCGGAAACCAGCGGATCAACGTCGATACCGGCGATACATAACCCAGCCCCAGCCCGATTCCGCCGATCACGCCATAGCCGAGATACAGCAGCCAGATCTGATGCAGCGACACGCCGAGCGCCGACACGAGAAAACCGCCGCCGAAGCAGCAAGCGGCCGTGAACATGGTGCGGCGCGGACCGACCTTTTCGAGCCACTTGCCCGCGAATGCCGCCGACAGTCCCAGGAACACGATGGCCAGTGAAAATATCCAGCCGAGTGTCGTGAGCGACCAGTCATCGGGCGCGGTCTGCGTAATGCCGATCACACGCGTGAGCGGCGCGTTGAACACCGAGAACGCGTAAGCCTGGCCAATACACAAGTGGACCGCGAGCGCGGCGGGCGGCACCATCCAGCGTGAGAAGCCGGGCCGCGCGATGGTCGCTTCCTTCGAAAAAAAACCATGTGGGCCGTGCGGCGCAGGCCCTGGATTGATCGTACTGTTCATTGTGGTCTCCTTTGCACGTATCGATAAGCCATGTACGCGCTTCTGCTTTTACTTAAATTCACCCCACGCAAAATGTGCTCCAAGCCTTATGGAAACATTCAGTAAGGATGGACGTGACGTTAGACAAGAGCGATGCGCTTGGCAATATGAATCCCCGTGCCATAAGCGTTTGTCCTGACTCGGGTTGTGCCGCATCGCTACAGGGCACGACAAGTGTTCCGAAAATGGACAACGCGCCTCGCGGTCCGCCACGCGCTTCATCAAGCGCCATAAGCGTCGTTCCGCGTATACCCCGAATGGCACGGAACTCGCAGATGTAAGCCGCCGGCGACAGCTATCGACATTGCGCCGGCCAACCATGTCGACATGCGAGGAGCACACAGATGAACCATGCGGAGATGCAGTTCCTGAGTACCGATTACCCGTACAAGAAGCAGTATGGAAACTTCATCGGCGGCAAGTGGACGCCGCCCGCGGGGGGAGAGTATTTCGACAATATTTCGCCGATCACGGGTGAGGCCTTCACCTCGATTCCCCGATCGCGCGAAGCCGATATCGAAGCAGCTCTCGACGCCGCCCATGCCGCCAAGACCGCATGGGGCAAGACTTCGGCGACCGAGCGCGCGAACCTGCTCCTGAAGATCGCGGATCGCATGGAAGCGAATCTGCAGCGTATCGCGGTGGCGGAAAGCATCGATAACGGCAAGCCGTTGCGTGAGACCATGGCGGCCGACATCCCGCTCGCCATCGATCACTTCCGCTATTTCGCGAGCGCCGTGCGCGCGCAGGAAGGCTCGATCTCGCAGATCGACGACGACACAGTCGCCTATCACTTCCACGAGCCGCTAGGCGTGGTCGGGCAGATCATTCCGTGGAACTTCCCCATTCTGATGGCCGTGTGGAAGCTCGCGCCCGCGCTCGCAGCGGGCAATTGCGTCGTGCTCAAGCCCGCCGAGCAGACGCCGGCATCTATCCTCGTTCTGCTCGAACTGATCGAAGACCTGCTGCCGCCGGGCATCGTCAACGTGGTGAACGGCTTCGGGCTGGAAGCGGGCAAGCCGCTCGCATCGAACAAGCGCATCTCGAAGATTGCGTTCACGGGCGAGACGACCACGGGCCGGCTCATCATGCAATACGCGAGTCAGAATCTGATTCCGGTGACGCTGGAACTGGGCGGCAAGAGCCCGAACATTTTCTTCGCCGATGTCCTCAACGCCGACGACAGTTTCTTCGACAAGGCGCTCGAAGGCTTCGCCATGTTCGCGCTGAATCAGGGCGAAGTGTGTACGTGCCCGTCGCGCGTGTTGATCGAGGAATCGATCTACGACCGCTTCATCGAACGTGCCCTCAAGCGCGTGGAAGCGATCACGCAAGGCCATCCGCTCGACAGCAAGACGATGATCGGCGCGCAGGCATCGCAGGAACAGCTCGAAAAGATTCTCTCGTATATCGATCTGGGTAAGCAGGAAGGCGCCGAATGCCTGACTGGCGGCGAGCGTAACGCGCTGGGCGGCGAGCTCGAAAAAGGCTACTACATCAAGCCGACCGTGTTCCGTGGTCATAACAAGATGCGCATCTTCCAGGAGGAAATCTTCGGGCCGGTGGTCTCGGTGACGACCTTCAAGAACGAAGAGGAAGCGCTCGAAATCGCCAACGACACGCTGTACGGTCTCGGCGCGGGCGTGTGGACGCGCGATGGCACGCGTGCGTATCGCTTTGGCCGTGGCATTCAGGCGGGACGCGTGTGGACCAACTGCTATCACGCGTATCCGGCGCACGCGGCGTTCGGCGGCTACAAGCAATCGGGTATCGGACGCGAGAATCACAAGATGATGCTCGATCACTATCAGCAGACGAAGAACCTGCTCGTCAGCTATAGCGACAAGCCGCTCGGCTTCTTCTGATCCATCGGCTGTAAAACGGGGCCGCCGCTCACGCGGCGGTTCCGCTTCGAACAAATAACGGGGACATCATGAGCGAACAGGTAATAGAGCGCGTGATCGCGACGCCCGCGGCCATCGAACTGATCGGCAAGCTCAAGGCGGAACACGGCGAGATTCTGTTTCATCAGTCCGGCGGATGCTGCGACGGCAGCGCACCGATGTGCTTTCCCACCAACGAGTTCATGGTCGGCGGCTCGGACGTAAAGCTCGGCGAGATTGGCGGCGTGTCGTTCTACATGAGCGAATCGCAGTTCGAGTACTGGCAGCACACCCAGTTGATCATCGATTGCGTGCCGGGCAACGGCGGCATGTTTTCGCTGGAACGGCCGTCGGGTCTGCGCTTTCTCACGCGCTCCCGGCTTTACGACGATGCGGAAAACGCGTGGCTCGAACAGCACCCCGTGGAGCACGCGGGCTGAGTATTACTCGTTGCTCCAGCGCGCCGGACGTTTTTCGATAAACGCCTGCGTGCCTTCGAGCGCGTCGCCGTCCATCATGTTGCAGGCCATCGTCTCGGATGCAAGCGCGTACGCGTCTTCGATACTCGTCTCGATCTGCCGGTAAAACAGCCGCTTGCCCGCCGCAACCGCCGCGCGTGGCTTCTTCGCGATGCTCTTTACAAGCGCGCCTACCGCTTCGTCGAGCGCATCCGGTGAAGCAACCCGATTCACGAGCCCGCGTTCCCGAGCCGTGTGCGCGTCGATGAAATCGCCCGTCACGAGCATTTCGAACGCTTTCTTGCGCGACACGTTGCGCGACAACGCCACGCTCGGCGTCGCGCAGAATAGCCCGAGATTCACGCCCGATACCGCGAAGCGCGCCTCGCTCGATGCCACCGCGAGATCGCACATTGCAACGAGCTGACAACCCGCCGCCGTTGCAATGCCGTGCACGCGCGCGATTACCGGCTGCGGCATTTGTTGAATGGTCAGCATCATGCGCGAGCAGCGCTCGAAAAGCGCTCGGTAGTAATCGAGCGACGGCGCCGCGCGCATCTCCTTCAAGTCGTGCCCGGCGCAAAACGCACGGCCCGCGCCGCCGAGCACGACCACGCGCGCCTGCGATCGCGCGATGTCCTGCAACGCGCGTTCGAGTGCATCGAGCATGGCTTCGGAAAGCGCGTTGAACGCTTCGGGCCGGTTCAGCGTGAGCCTGACCGCACCTTCGACGCCGTAGGCATCGGGTTCGGACGTCACGAGCGCTTCGTTCATCGCGTTGTCTCCATCAAACGTCGATTGCCGCAACCGAGCCCGCGCGCTTGCGCAACTCGAACTTCTGTATCTTGCCGGTCGATGTCTTCGGCAACTCGCAGAATTCGATGGCGCGCGGCACCTTGAAGCCCGCCAGATGCTTCCTGCAATGCGCGATCAGTTCTTCCGCGCCGACCTCGGCGCCCGCCTTCAATTCGACGAACGCGCAAGGCGTTTCACCCCAGCGCGCATCGGGCTTCGCAACGACGGCGACCGCCAGCACCGCCGGATGCCGGTACAACACGTCTTCCACTTCGATGCTCGATATGTTCTCGCCGCCGGAGATGATGATGTCCTTGCTGCGGTCCTTGATACGCACGTAGCCATCCGGATAAGCGACCGCCAGATCGCCCGTATGGAACCAGCCGCCGCGAAACGCTTCCTCGGTGGCGGGCACGTTCTTGAGATAACCCTTCATCGCGATGTTGCCGCGAAACATGATCTCGCCGATGGTCTCGCCATCCGCGGGAACGGGCTCCATGGTGAGGGAATCGCGCACGCTCACCGCATCCTGCAAGTGATAGCGCACGCCTTGCCGTGCATTGAGCCGCGCACGCTCGCCGATGTCGAGTTCGCTCCACTCGGCCTGCCGCGCGCAGACGGTCGCGGGACCGTAGACTTCGGTGAGCCCGTAGACATGCGTGAGTTCGAAGCCCAGGCGCTCCATGCCTTCGATCATCGCGGCGGGCGGCGCGGCCCCCGCGACCATGGCGTGGACCTTGTGCGCGATGCCCGTCTTCAGTTCGTCGGGCGCATTCACGAGCAGGTTCTGCACGATCGGCGCGCCGCAATAATGCGTGACGCCTTCGCGGCGAATGAGATCGAAGACCGTCTTTGCATCGATACGGCGCAGACACACGTTCACGCCCGCGCGCGCCGCGACCGTCCACGGAAAACACCAGCCGTTGCAATGGAACATGGGCAGCGTCCACAAGTACACCGCGTGCTTCGGCATGTCCCATTCGAGTATATTGCTGAGCGCGTTGGTGTAGGCGCCGCGATGGTGATAGACCACGCCCTTCGGATTGCCCGTCGTGCCCGAGGTGTAATTCAGGCAGATGGCGTTCCATTCGTCCGATGGCGGCGACCATTCGCAGGCGGGGTCGCCGCTTGCCAGCAGGCTTTCGTAATCGATCTCGCCGATGCTTTCTCCCGCGCCGGTGTACTGCGGATCGTTCACGTCGATGACGAGCACGGGTTGCGGCACGCTCTTCAGCGCCTCACGCATCACGCCGGAAAACTCGCGATCGACGATCACTGCTTTTGCCTCGCCATGCGTGAGCATGAAGGCAAGCGTCGCTGCATCGAGCCGCGTGTTCAGCGTGTTGAGCACGGCGCCCGTCATTGGCACGCCAAAGTGCGCTTCGACCATTTCGGGCGTGTTCGGCAGCATGGCGGCGACCGTATCGCCCAAGCCGATGCCACGCGAACTCAGCGCCGATGCAAGCCGCCGCGTGCGCGCGTAAGTCTCGCTCCAGTTGCGGCGCACGTCGCCATGCACGACGGCCGGCCGCGTCGGATACACCGTCGCGGCGCGCTCGATGAACATCAGCGGCGTGAGCACCGCGTAGTTGGCGGCGGTCTTGGGAAGCCCTTCGTCGTATTGGCCGGCTGTCATGGTTGTCTCCTCCGTGGCGGCGTGCTGTTTTAGTCTGCTTGAGGCTCCCAATATTACATGTGCCTTAATTGTCGTCGAGCTTGATCTCGAAGCCGCGCTTCACGCCTTCGCGCGCGAATAGCGTGTCGTACCAGCGCTTGACGTTCGGATAGTCGTCGAGGGAAACCTGATGACGCTCGTGCCGCCACGCCCAGCCAAGAATGGCGAAATCCGCCACCGACAACGCGCCCGCGACGAATTCCACTTGCGCGAGCCGCCTGTCGAGCACGCCGTAGAGCCGGCGCGTTTCGTCCGAATAGCGTTTGAGGCCATAGCGCCGGTCGGCTTCCGCTTCCACGGCGCGAAAATGATGCACTTGTCCCGGCATGGGTCCGAAGCCGCCCATTTGCCACATGAGCCATTCGAGCACCGGTACGCGATCGCGCAGACTCGCGGGCAAGAACCGGCCCGTCTTCTCGCCGAGATAAAGCAGAATCGCGCCGGATTCGAACACGCTGATCGGCTGTCCGTCCGGGCCGTCGGGATCGATAATCGCCGGAATCCGGTTGTTCGGGCTGATGCGCAAAAAAGCCGGCGCGTGTTGCTCGCCCTTGGAGATGTTCACCGTTTTCACGGAGTAGGGCAGTTGCATTTCTTCCAGCGCGACGCTGATCTTGCGTCCGTTGGGCGTATTCCAGGTATGTAGTTCGATAGTCATGTCGATGCTTCAATGCCGGGTGGAAGTTCAGGTCAGCGGCGCCGAGACATGGCGCCGGAAGCCGTCGCGCGAAGCCTGTTGTCCATACCAGCGTTCGAGCTCCGGCAGCGTCGGACGCGCAAGTTCCGCGATTCCGAACCAGCGCCGCGCATACGCCGCGATGACGATATCCGCGAGTGTGAAGGTACTGCCTTCGAAATACTCGCGCCCTTCGAGATGCGCGTCGACCATGCGCCAGAGTTTCTCGACTTCGCGCGCGGCGGTATCGAGTTGAGCGGGGTCGCGCTCGGCTGCGGGCGTGCGCACGTAGCCCCAGAACACGGGCCGCTCGGCGGGTTGCAGCGTGGAAAGCGCCCAGTCCAGCCAGCGGTCCACGCTCGCTCGCACCTTCGGTTCCGCCGGATAGAGCGCCTGATTCTGCCCGTACTGCATCGCGAGATAGCGAATGATGGAATTCGATTCCCACAACACGAAGTCGTCGTCGACGAGCGTGGGGACGCGGCCGGTCGGATTCATCGCGAGATAGTCGGGTTCGTTGTTGCGCCCGAATTGCAGCCCCGCGTCGATGCGCTCGTAAGCGAGCCCGAGTTCGTCGCAGCACCACAGCACTTTGTGTACGTTGACCGAGTTGGCCCGGCCCCAGATCGTCAGCATGAGATGTCGTCCTCCGTTGTCACAGCGTTCTTTTTTGCAAGCATAACGGTTAAGCGACGCGCCCGCGCTGTGCGGGCGCAAGCCGCGTGACGACGGTTTGTAGGTTGCCCATGCGCGCGGGCCGCTGGCCGCGTCGCTTAGAATCGATGTCTTGTCGCCGTCGAACTCTTCACGGAGCCTTTTTTGAAGCCGAATTCGCTGTCGCCGGGGCTCATGCTCATCCACGGCAACCGCTCCGAGCGGCTGCGCGATCTGCTCGTCGAGTGGATGAAGCGCTATCCGCTCGCCCCGCTGGAAAACGAGATTATCCTCGTGCAAAGCAACGGTATCGCGCAGTGGCTCAAGTTGGCGCTCGCCGCGCATGTCGATGCCGCGAGCGGCGAGGGCGGTTGCGGTATCGCCGCCGCGCTCGATATCAGCCTGCCTTCGCGCTTCATTTGGCAAGCGTATCGCGCGGTGCTGGGCGCGGACGCGGTCGCGGAAGTCTCGCCGTTCGACAAGGCGCGCGTCGTCTGGCGGCTCATGCGCGTGGTGCCCGCGCTCGTCGGGCGCGAGGAATTCGAACCGCTGCGGCGCTTCATCCGTCATGACGACGATCGCCGCAAGCGCTTTCAACTGGCCGGGCGCATTGCCGATCTGTTCGATCAGTATCAGATGTATCGCGCTGACTGGCTCGCGAAGTGGGCCTCGGGCGAGGATGTCGTGATCGACGCGCGCGGACAGGCGCATGCGCTACCCGCCGAACAGCGCTGGCAGGCGGCGCTCTGGCGCGCGCTGCTGGCCGATGTCGAACAAAGCCCGCAGGACAATCCCAACGAAATCTCGTCGCTCGGCGGCCGCGCGGCGGTCCACGAGGCCTTCATGCAGCGCGCAGCGGGCTGGCCGGAAGGCAAGCGGCCGGCGGGCTTGCCGCGCCGCATCGTGGTGTTCGGCATATCGAGTCTGCCGCGTCAGTCCTTGGAAGCGCTGGCGGCGTTGTCGCGCTGGTCGCAGGTGCTCATGTGCGTGCCGAATCCGTGCGCGCATTACTGGGCCGACATCGTGCCCGACAAGGAGTTGCTGCGCGCCTCGCACGCGCGGCAGACGCGTCGCGAAGGCGCGCCCGCCGAATTGCAGCCGGAACAGTTGCATCTGCATGCGCATCCGCTGCTTGCGTCGTGGGGCAAGCAGGGACGCGACTTCATCGGCTTGCTGGACGAATTCGACAGCGCCGAGGCGCGCGAGAGCTATAGCCCGCAATTCGCGAGTATCGGGCAGCGTATCGATCTCTTCGAAGAGCGCGAAGCCGACACCATGCTGCAGCAGTTGCAGGACGATATCCGCGACCTTCGGCCGGTGCGGGAAAGCCGCGACCACTGGCCCGAAGTAGACCCGGAGTTCGATACGTCGATACGCTTTCATATCGCGCATAGCCCGCAGCGCGAGGTCGAGATCCTGCACGATCAGTTGCTCGCCGCGTTCAATGCGGACCCGCAATTGAGGCCGCGCGACATCATCGTGATGGTGCCGGATATCGAAACCTACGCGCCGCATATTCAGGCGGTGTTCGGTCTCTTCGAGCGCAGCGATCCGCGCTACATTCCATTCAGCGTGGCCGATCGCGGACAGCGCGCCGCCGATCCGCTGCTCGGCGCGCTCGAGGCGTTGCTCGGCCTGCCGCAATCGCGCTTCGCGGTGAGCGATCTGCTCGATCTGCTCGACGTGCCCGCGTTGCGCCGCCGCTTCGGCATGGAGGAAAGCGATTTGCCGCGTCTGCGTTCGTGGATTCGCGGCGCCAACGTGCGCTGGGGTCTGCATGCCGAACAGCGCGCGAGTCTCGGCTTGCCGCGCGATCAGGCAAGCGCCGCGCCGCATACGTGGGCGTTCGGGTTGCGCCGCATGCTGCTCGGCTACGCCGTCGGTAGCGATGCGCAAGCGTGGAACGACATCGAACCGTTCGGCGAAGTCGGCGGCCTTGATGCCGCGTTGCTCGGGCCGCTCGTGCGCCTTCTGGATGCGCTCGATCACACCTGGCGCAGTCTGCGCGAGCCGGCCACCGTGCCTGTCTGGTGCGAACGCCTGCGCGCGCTGCGCGTCGCGTTCTTCGAGAGCGACGACGCCGAAGACGCCTACACGTTCGCGCGTCTCGACAACGTGCTGCAGGACTGGCTCGACACCTGCAACGAAGCGGGCCTCGACGATGAACTGCCGCTTTCCGTCGTCGGCGACTACTGGCTTTCGCAACTCGACCAGGGCGCGCTGTCGCAGCGCTTCTTCGCGGGTGCGGTGACCTTCGCGACCCTCATGCCGATGCGCGCCATTCCGTTCCGTCACGTCTGCCTGCTCGGCATGAACGACGGCGACTATCCGCGCGCGCGCGTGCCGATGGACTTCGACCTGATGCGCGGCTACTACCGGCCGGGCGACCGCTCGCGTCGCGAGGACGATCGTTATCTGCTGCTCGAAGCGGTGTTGTCGGCGCGCGACCATCTGTATGTTTCGTGGGTCGGGCGCAGCATCAACGACAACAGCGAGCGGCCGCCCTCGGTGCTGATCGGGCAACTGCGCGATCATCTGGCGCAAGGCTGGCGTCTCTTCGACGAAGACGCATCGCTCGTGAATGCGCTGACCGTGGAGCATCGCCTGCAACCGTTCAGCGCGGATTACTTCAACGCGGACGACGAGGCATCGCCGCTCTTTACCTATGCGGCCGAATGGCGGGCGTCGAGCCGACCGAGGCAGACCCAACCCGATGACACGCCGCTTGCAACGCTCGCGCCGCTTGTGCGCGAAGAGCCGCTCACGCTGCGCGAACTCGCCGACTTTCTGAAGAATCCGGTGCGCCAGTTCTTCCGGCAACGTCTGCGCGTGTCGTTTGAAGCGGAGCAGATGGCGAGCGAGGACGACGAGCCTTTCGAGCTCGATGCGCTCGCCATATGGAAGCTTCAGGACGAACTGATCCGCGCGCAGGCATCGATATTGAACGAAACGGGCGCGTTGCAAGAAGGCGCGCTGGAAGAAGCCCGCGAAACCCGCATGGCGATGATCCGCCGCCGTGGCGACCTGGCGACGGGCGGCTTCGGCGACATCGCGAGCGGCAAGCTGCTCGAACCGATGGACAAGCTCTTCGAAGCGTGGCGCAAGGAGGTCGAGCGCTGGCCGGTGGCTATGGAGCGCGATCGCGAAGTGCGCTTCACGACCGAAGGCGCGACGCAGACGCTCGCGCTCGCGGATTGGCTCGGCAATTGGCGCGCCGACGCCGATGGCCGCGAGG
Organism: Caballeronia sp. GAFFF2; assembly: GCF_023631485.1. Lineage (NCBI taxonomy): Bacteria > Pseudomonadati > Pseudomonadota > Betaproteobacteria > Burkholderiales > Burkholderiaceae > Caballeronia > Caballeronia sp. GAFFF2. Next base: position 539,841 of record NZ_JALQDA010000035.1, read on the forward strand.
CACGCCTCATCATGGAAACGCGCGAACTCGTTTCGGGCAAGGCGTATAGGTATGCAAGGCTCACGGGCGCATGGGTGGAACACCTCGCGGCGAATCTCGACGGACACGAGGTAACGACCGTGATCGTCAGCAAGAAGGGCGTCGTCGAATTCGCGCCGCTCGAAGCGAGCGTGGCGCGGCGGCATATGACCACGCTTCTGCAGGTCTGGGAGCGCGGCATGACGCGGCCGCTGCCGTTCGCGCTGGAATCCGCGCTCGAGTGGCTTTTCAAACATCGCATCGAGCCCGCCGAAGCGCACGGCGCCGCGCGCCGCAAGTACGAAGGCGACGACTACAACAAGGGCGAAGTGCAGAAAAATGCCTCGCTGCTGCGTGCGTATCCCCACTTCGCCGCGCTCGCGGCAAGCGGCGAATTCGTGGAACTGGCGGAGCATCTGCTCGACCCGCTCGTCTCCACCGTGGTCAAGAAAGAGAAGGCTGCCAAGGCATGAACGCATTCGATTCGCAGACCGTCCAGCCGCTCGATCCACTGCGTTTTCCGCTTGCGGGGCGCAGTCTGATCGAGGCGAGCGCGGGCACGGGCAAGACTTTCACCATCGCCATGCTGTATGTGCGGCTCGTGCTCGGCCACGATCCCGGCAACGACGCGGCGCGCCCGCTCACGCCGCCCGAGATCCTCGTCGTCACCTTCACCGATGCCGCGACCAAGGAACTGCGCGACCGTATCCGCGCGCGGCTGACCGAAGCGGCGCGCTACTTCCAGCAAGACGCAAACGAGATCGAAGCGCTCGACTTTGGCGACGAAGACCTGCTGCACGCATTGCGCGAAGAATACGAGCCCGAAGCGTGGCCTGCCTGCGCGCGGCGGCTCCAACTCGCGGCCGAATGGATGGACGAGGCGGCGGTGTCGACCATTCACGCGTGGTGCAACCGCATGCTGCGCGAGCATGCGTTCGATAGCGACAGCCTCTTCGACCAGACGCTCGAAACCGATCAAAGCGATCTGCTGGCGCAAGTCGTACGCGATTACTGGCGCACGTTTTTAGCGCCGCTCGACGAACGCCGCGCGGAAACGGTGGCCACGTGGGTATCCGGTCCGCGCGAGCTGCAAAAGACGCTGCGCAATCTCATCGACCTAGCCGAGCTTTTGCCCGATGCGCAAGCTCCCGCCGATGTGCTCGATGCGCGCGCCTTGCGTCTCGCGCAGATCAAGGAGCCGTGGAAGACGTGGCCCGAGATCATGGGCGAGTTGATCGATCAGGCGCGGCTTGCCAAGCGGTTCAAGCCGCGCAGTTACGGCAAAAGCGATTGCGACCGCTGGCTCAGGACGCTCGTCGAATGGGCGCACGACCCGCACGCGCTCATGCCCGATCTGACGAGCACCGCGTGGTCGCGGCTGACGCCCACCGCGCTCGCGGAGCATTGCGAAGGCGAGCCGCCGTCGCATGAAGCCTTCGAAGCCATGCTGACCTTGCAGGCCGATCTCATCGCACTCGAAGCGAGCCGCACCGAGATTCTCACGCACGCGGCGCGTTGGGTCGCGGAACGCTTTGCGGGCGAACAGGCACGGCGCGCGCAAATGGGCTTCGACGATCTGCTCGCGCGGCTCGATGCCGCGTTGCATGGCGCGAACGGCGCGCGTCTAGCCGAAGTCATTCGTCATCAGTTTCCGGTCGCGCTGATCGACGAGTTCCAGGATACCGATCCCGTCCAGTACCGTATCTTCGATGCCGTCTATCACGCGCAAGACGCGGGACAGGCGCTCATCATGATCGGCGACCCGAAGCAGGCCATCTACGCTTTCCGCGGCGCGGACATCTACACGTATCTCGCCGCGCGCCGCGCGCCGGGCACGCAACTCTTCACGCTCGCGAAGAACTTCCGCTCGACGGCCGCCATGGTCGATGCCGCCAACCATTGCTTCGACATGGCCGAAGCGCGCGCGGACGGCGAAGGCGCGTTCCTGTTTCGCAGCGGCGACGACAACCCGGTGCCGTTCATCAACGTGAGCGCGCAAGGCCGCGACGATGCGTTCGTCATCGATGGCGAAACGCCACGCGCGCTCACCGTCTGGTGCCTGCCGCCCAGCGACGACGGCAAGCCGACGAGCAAGACCGCCTACATTCAGCGGATGGCGCCGGGCTGCGCAAGCGAAATCGTGCGTTTGCTCAACCTTGGGCAGCGCGGCGAAGCGGGCTTCGAGGGATCGCGTGGCCGCCGTTCGCTCTCTCCCGCCGATCTCGCCGTGCTCGTCAACAACCGCACCGAAGCCGAAGCCATCCGGCGGGAGTTGCGCGCGCGCGGCGTGCGTTCGGTGTATCTGTCGGACAAAGACTCGGTATTCGCGAGTGACCAGGCGGGCGAACTCGTGCATTGGCTTGCCGCCTGCGCGGAACCGGAAGACGGACGGCTCGTGCGCGCCGCGCTTTCCACGCCGACGCTCGGACTCGACTTCGGCGAACTCGACGCGCTCTTCAGCAACGAAACGCAATGGGAAGCGTGCGTGCTGCAATTTCGCGGCTATCGCGAAAGCTGGCGGCGTCAGGGCGTCTTGCCGATGCTGCGGCGCCTTCTGAACGACTTCGACGTGCCCGCGCGTCTTTTCGAACTGCAAGCCGGCAACGGCGAGCGCGTGCTGACCGACCTGCTGCATCTGGCCGAACTGCTGCAACAGGCAAGCGTGCTGATCGAAGGCGAGCACGGGTTGATCCGGCATCTGGTGGAAGAACACGAGGCGGCGCTCGAAGGCAGCGGCGGCGATGCGCGCCAGATGCGTCTGGAAAGCGACGGCGATCTCGTCAAGGTGGTGACCATCCACAAGTCGAAGGGGCTGGAGTATCCGCTCGTGTTTCTGCCTTTTGCGTGCGCGCATCGTGCGGTGACGCCGAAGGATCTGCCCTTGAAATGGCACGATGAAACCGGCGAGCTCAACGTTACGCTCGACGGCGACGAAGACATCCTCGTCAAGGCCGACGACGAACGCCTCGGGGAAGACCTGCGCAAGTTCTACGTGGCGCTGACGCGCGCGCGCTATGCGACGTGGATCGGCATGGCGCCGCTCGAAGCGCTCGAACGCAGCGCCATCGGTTATTTGACGGGCGGGCGGGAGCCTGTCGTCCCGGCCGAATTATTCGACCGGCTGAGCGATGTGTTCGGGGCATCGGCGAATATCGCGGTTTTGCCCGCACCCGAGGCTCGCGCCGAGCGCCTTGCCGCGCGTGCCGAAACCGCGCTCGCCAGCAACGCCCGCAAGTCGGTGCGCGTGGTGCGCGAAGCCTGGTGGATAGCGAGCTATTCGAGTCTCAAGACGTCGGGCGGCACGCATGCCGCGCCGGATACGCCGGTCGAAGACGTCTTCATCGAAACGCGCGATGCGCAAAGCGAAGCGTCGCAGGAAGAAGACGCCGATGCACCGCGCGCGGTGTCATCGTCTGGACGCACGCTGCATGACTTTCCGCGTGGCTCGGAGCAAGGCAGCTTCTTGCACGACTTGCTGGAATGGGCCGCGCAACAAGGCTTCCAACACACCGCCGACGACCCCGCCGCGTTACGCGAACTCGTCGCGCGGCGCTGCGCCGTGCGTGGCTGGGAGCGCTGGATCGCGCCGCTCACCGCGTGGATCCTGAAGATCATATCGACGCGTTTCGTCGTGAAGGCCGCGCACGGCATGCGGGCGACTGCCATTGCGCTGGCGGACCTCGACACGTCGCTCGCCGAAATGGAGTTCTGGTTCGAGGCGCGGCACGTCGACACGACCGCCGTCGACCGGCTCGTGTGCGCGCATACGGCCGGCGGTGCCGCGCGGCCCACGCTCGAACACGCGCAACTCAACGGCATGCTGAAGGGCTTCATGGACCTCGTGTTCGAGCACGAAGGGCGCTATTACGTGGCGGACTATAAGTCGAACTGGCTCGGTTCGGACGATTCGGCCTACACGACCGAGCGCATTCGCGCGCAGATGCTGCGCTCGCGGTACGACCTGCAGTTCGTGCTTTACACGCTTGCGTTGCATCGGCTGCTCAAGGCGCGTCAGCCGGATTACGACTACGACGAGCATATCGGCGGCGCGGTTTATCTCTTCGTGCGCGGCCTCGACGCCCCGACTCAAGGTCTCTACGCCGAACGTCCGCCACGCGCGCTGATCGAGCAACTCGACGCGTTGTTCATGGGCGAGGCCCGCGCTGTCATCGCAGAAACGGAGTGGGAATGAGCCTTTTGCCGTCCGGCACGCAAGCCGAATTTTCCTTCGAAGAGAGCGAACCCACGCAATCCGTCTTCGATACGACCGAAGACACCGCGCATCTGCTCGATGCCTGGGTAAAGCGTGGTTGGCTGCGTGAAGTCGATGCCGCATTCGCTCGTTTCCTCGCCCGCGAAGCCGCCGACGCGCACGGTCTGCTGATCCTCGCGGCGGCTTTGGCGAGCCATCAACTCGGACGCGGACACGCCTGCCTCGATCTCGCCGCGACGCTGGCCGATCCCGGCTTCGTGCTCTCGTTGCCGCCCGATGGCCATCTCGACCCGGACGCGAGCGACGACGAGGAAAAAGACCTGCTGCCATCCAAAGTGCTCGAAGGCGTGACACTCGCGCGCTGGCAGGAAGCGCTGACGCATGCCGCGCTCGTCGGCCATGGCGCGGGTGCGACGCCGCTCGTGTTCACCGGCACGCGGCTTTATCTGCGGCGCTACTGGCGCTACGAACAGGACGTGTGCCGCGCCATTCGGAAACGGCTCGATGCCTCCGCGAACGCGCCCGATGCAGCCGCGTTGCGCGCCGCGCTCGACACGCTGTTTTCCTCCGCATCGGCGGCGACCGACTGGCAGAAGATCGCCTGCGCGCTCGCCGCCAAAAGCGCCTTCAGCATCGTGACGGGCGGGCCGGGCACGGGCAAGACCACGACCGTCGTCAAGCTACTGGCGTTATTGCAGGCACAGGCGCTTGCCACGGGCGGCGACGCGCGCGCGTTGCGCATTCGCCTCGCCGCACCAACGGGGAAGGCCGCCGCGCGTCTGAACGAATCGATCGCGGGCGCGGTCGCGCGACTGCCGCTCGATGCCTTCGCGAACGGCGCCGACATCCGCGCGGCGATCCCCGTCGCCGTGACCACGTTGCATCGCTTGCTCGGAACGGTGCCGGATTCGCGGCGCTTTCGGCATCATGCGGAGAATTTGCTGTCGCTCGATGTCCTCGTGATCGACGAAGCCTCCATGGTCGATCTGGAGATGATGAACGCCGTGCTCGCCGCGCTGCCGCCGGACGCGCGCCTGATCCTGCTCGGCGACAAGGACCAGCTTGCGTCCGTCGAAGCGGGCGCGGTACTCGGCGAATTGTGCAGACGCGCATCGAAGGCGCATTACACGCCCGCAACGCAAGCGTGGATCGAAGCGGCGACGGGCGAGCATTTAGACGGCGAATACATCGATGCGAACGGCAGCGCGCTCGACCAGTCCATCGCGATGCTGCGGGTGAGTCATCGCTTCTCGGCGGCGAGCGGTATCGGGCAACTCGCCGATGCGGTCAACAAGGGCGATGCGCTCGAAGTCCAGAAAGTCTGGTCGCATGGCCACGACGATCTCGCCTTCGTCGAATGTCCGCCGGATAGCGACGCGGTGCTGAAGGCGCTCGCCGTGGAAGGCACGGCGGGGCACGCCAGCGAAGTATCGGAGCGCCAGGGTTATCGTCACTATCTGCAAACGATGCGCGAGCGGCAGCCCGCCCACGACGCCGCCGCCGCCGCCTTCGACGCATGGGCGCGCGCGGTGCTCCACGCTCACGACGCGTTTCAGTTGCTGTGCGCGCTGCGTCGCGGCGCGTGGGGCGTGGAAGGGCTGAACAAGCGCATTGCACACATGCTGCACGAGGAAGGCTTGATTGCCGCGAACGCGGAGTGGTATCTTGGCCGCCCGGTGCTCGTGACGCGCAACGATTACGAGCTTGGGCTCATGAACGGCGATATCGGCATCACGCTTGCCTTGCCGGTGCACGATGGCACCTGGAGCCTGCGCGTAGCCTTCGCCGCGGGCGATGGCAGCGAACGCATTCGCTGGGTGCTGCCAAGCCGTCTGCAAGCCGTGGAGACCGTCTTCGCGCTCACGGTGCACAAGTCGCAAGGCTCCGAGTTCACGCATGCGGCGCTCGTGCTGCCCGAGCGCTTGAGCCCCGTGCTGACGCGCGAGCTGGTCTATACCGGCATTACTCGGGCGCGGCGTTTTCTCACGATCGCGAGCGCGGGCGGCAAGAGTGTCGTCGAGCGCGCGGTGCAGGCGCGCGTGCTGCGGGCGAGCGGCTTGTCGGCGGGCTTCGGGACGCAGGCATCGGATTAGGCGGCCGCTGCTTTCGCTATGCGCACAGGCACCGACTTGTACGATGGTGTGCCGCTTTCCTTGTCGATGTAGTCGAGCGGCACCAGCACGTTCGCCTCGGGATAATAAGCCCCGATGGAGCCGCGAGCGATCTTGTACGCGATGACCGTGAAGCCCGCGAGCTTCTGCGTGCCATCGTTGGCATGGCCAGGCAGGGCCGTTTCGACATCGACGACATCTCCATGTTCGAGCTGCTGCACGGCCATGTCCGCTTCGTTCATGAAGATCACATCGCGACGGCCGAACACGCCGCGATAGCGGTCGTCGAGTCCGTAGATCGTCGTGTTATATTGGTCGTGGCTGCGCAAGGTCGTGAGCTTGAGCACGTCGTCGGCTTCGAGCGCATTCTCTTCGTTCAGTCCGCCAAACGTGATGAACTCCGCTTTGCCCGATGGCGTCGTCCACACGCGTTCGGTCGGCGGCAAGGGCAGGCGGAAACCGCCCGGTATGCGAATCCGCTCGTTGAAGCGCTCGAAGCCTGAGAATACGGCTTCGATGCCATCGCGGATGCGGTCGTAGTCGGCAATCATGTCGAGCCAGCGCACTTTGCTATGCAAGAGCGTCGCCTGCGCAATGCCCGCGATGATCGCAGGCTCCGAGCGCAACGAAGGCGACGCGGGCGGCAGCTTGCCGCGCGAGGCATGCACCATCGACATCGAATCCTCGACGGTCACGGCTTGCGCGCCGCTCGCCTGCTCGTCCATCTCCGTGCGCCCGAGACAAGGGAAGATGAACGATTCCTTGCCCGTGAGAAGGTGATTGCGATTGAGCTTGGTGTTGATGTGCACGGCAAGATCGAGCTTGCGCATGGCGGCGAAGCATTTGGTCGAGTCGGGCAGGGCGACCGAGAAATTGCCGCCCAGACAAAACAGCGCCTTAGATTTGCCATCGAGAATGGCCTGAATGGCGCGCACGGCGTCGTGCCCATGCGCCTTGGGCGGCACGAAGCCGTAAGTCGCTTCCATGCGCGTGAGCATGTCGGCGGGCGGCTTTTCGGTGATGCCGACCGTGCGATTGCCCTGCACGTTCGAATGTCCGCGCAACGGACAGATGCCCGCGCCCGGCTTGCCGAAGTTGCCGCGCATGAACAGCAGATTGGCGATCTGATGCACGTTGGCCGTGCCCTTGCTGTGCTGCGTAATCCCCATGCCATACGTGACGATGGTCGCGTTCGACTTCACGTAGGCGCGCGCGACGAGTTCGAGTTCGTCGCGCGTGAGGCCGCTGGCTTTCTCGATATCGGCCCATTCGGTGGCGTGCAGATCGGCGACGAAGGCTTCGTAGCCGTTCGTGTGGCCTCGGATGAACTCATGGTCGATGACGGTGCCATCGGCATCGACGGCGTCGTCGAGCGCGATGATCGCCTTCTGAATGCCCTTGAGCGCCGCCGCATCTCCGCCCACTTTCACCTGATAGTACGAAGAGGCGATGTCCGTCGAACGCATGGTGGCCATTTCGACGGCGTCTTGGGGATCGGCGAAACGTTCCAGCGCGCGCTCGCGCAACGGATTGAACACGATGATGGGCACGCCGCGCCGCGCCATTTCCCACAGCGTGCCCATCATGCGAGGATGGTTCGTGCCGGGATTGTGTCCCATCGCGATGAGCAGTTCGCAATGATCGAAGTCTTCGAGCGAGACCGTTCCCTTGCCGATGCCGATCGATTGCGGCAAGCCGACGCTCGTCGCTTCGTGGCACATGTTCGAGCAGTCGGGGAAGTTGTTGCTGCCGTATTCGCGTGCGAAAAGCTGGTACAGGAAGGCTGCTTCGTTCGATGCGCGCCCCGACGTGTAGAACTCGGCTTCATCCGGCGAGGCGAGCGAACGCATGACTTCGCCGATGCGCTTGAACGCGGCGTCCCATTCGATGGCCTCGTATTTGTCCGTGATCTTGTTGTAGGCCATCGGATGCGTCAGGCGGCCTTCGTTTTCGAGGTCGTAGTCGGACCATTCAAGCAAAGACGTGACGGTGTGTCCGGCGAAGAATTCAGGCGGGACGCGCTTCTTGGTGGCTTCCCAAGTCACGGCCTTGGCGCCGTTCTCGCAGAACTGGAATGTCGAGCGATGCTCTTTATCCGGCCACGCGCAGCCGGGGCAGTCGAAGCCGTCGGGCTGATTGGTGCGCAAGAGCGTGAGCGGCGCCTTGAAGGCGTCCATTTGCTGCCGCACGGCGCGCGCGGTGGCGTTGAGCGCGCCCCAGCCGCCTGCCGGGCTGTCGTAGAGCTCGATGCCTTGCACTTTCCGATGATCTGCCATGACGACTCCCGGACGTTGATAGCGTTGCTGCCATGACGTGAGCGTCGCATCTGAAGCGGGGGAGGTCGTGCAGGATCGAACGGTTTTAGCGGATAGGCACGGCGCCGTTATCGCCAGCGCGGGTCGTCCAGCACCAGGCGTACTTCGCGTGCAAGATCGGCCTGACGATAAGGCTTGTGGATGACCTTGAAGCGCACGCCATTTGCATCGGCGATATCCTCGATGGTTTCGGCGTAGCCCGTCGCCACCAGTACACGCAGTTCGGGCTTCAGACGCTTGGCTTCGCGCGCGAGCCCCGCGCCGGTCAACGCACCCGGCATCACGAAGTCCGTGAAGAGCAAATCGAATGCTTCGTCGGATGCGAGAATGGCGAGCGCGTCCGCTGCGTTGAGCGCGAGCTTCGTCGAATAGCCCATTTCGTCGAGCATGGCTTGCGCGACTTCGCCCACGTCGCGCCGGTCATCCACGATCAGTACTTTCTCGGTTCCCCTTTGGCTGATCACGTGCGAGGTATCTTGCGACGCCTCCTCGGCCACATCCACCGAGGGGAAATAGAACGTGAGCGTCGAGCCGACGCCGTAATCGGACGATATGGTGAGCGCGCCGCCTGTCTGACGCGCGAACGAAGCCACCATGCTCAAGCCAAGCCCCGTGCCCTTGCCACGGCCCTTGGTGGTAAAGAACGGCGTCAGCACCTTGCCGGCGACTTCCGGCGTCATGCCCGTGCCGTTGTCGGTGATGGATAGCGTGACGTAGCGTCCTTCGGGTAGATCGACGAGGCCTGTTGAATTGGCCTTCGTCAGTTCGAAGTTATCCGTGCGCAGGAGCACTTGCGCGTCGGTTTGGCCGCTCAATGCGTCGCGCGCATTCAGGATGATATTGAGCATGGCCATTTCGAGTTGCCCGACGTCCAGTTGGCAATTGCGCAAGTCACTGGCAAATTCCGTGCGGATTGAAATGGTGTCGCCGAGCGTGTGACGCGCGAGTTCCAGCAAGTCGTCGCAGATGCCGTTCAGGTTCACCGTGCGCCCGACCAGCACCTGCTTGCGCGCGAACAACAGCATTTGCTGCGTGAGCGACGACGCCGTTTTGACCGCGCCGCGAATCTTGGCGATGTTATTCAGGATGGTTTCGTCGCGTGCATCGGTCTTGACGCTGAGGTCGAGCAGATCGACATAACCGACCATGACTTGCAGCAGGTTATTGAAATCGTGCGCCACGCCGCCGGCCAGTTGACCGAGCGCTTCCATTTTCCGCGCCTGATGCAGACCTTCTTCGGCCTCGTGCCTGCGGCTCACATCGACCTGGGACGCGAAGAAGTACACGAGTTCGTTCTCTTCGGTGAAGATGGGCGCAATGAAAAGCTCGTTCCAGAATGTCGTCTTGTCCTTTCGATAATTCAGGACTTCGGCGGCAAACTCTCTGCCTTCCTTCAGCGCGACGCGGAGATCGGCAAGCGCCGTCAGGTCGGTGTCCGGACCTTGTAGAAACCTGCAATTGCGGCCGTAGATCTCGGCGTCGGTGTAACCCGTGAGCTTGCGAAAGGCATCGTTGGCAAAAATGATCGGGTAGTCGGGAAGGCGCGCGTCCGCCACCAGCATGGGCGTGCGCGTGGTGGTGGCGGCCGCGAAGAACAGATCGTCCCGGCGCGGGTCGAGTCCCCGGTTTTGTTCGACGAAAGGTCGTGGGCCATGTATGGGTGAGTGCATGATCGCTGCTCGCAGAACGTTTCCGCAGACACGCAGTTTGCGCGCTCTGCGCCGGCTGCGAGTGATTATTTGCACGAGCTGGTTGAGCACCGGGGGCGAATGATGGTTCGATACGCCATCGAAGCCTCACCGCCACGAAGACAAAGCTGCCGCCAAGCGGTTTGCGCTCGATTTTCGGCTTGGTCCGTGCTTTACCCTCGGCAACGCTCAAGCGCCGCGCGATTCGCGACATCGAGCGCCCGCGTTTCAATGCGCGCCTCTCGTGCTCTACCACGTCGTATTTTAGATAGCCGGCTTGTCTGCCTGATCCTTGTCCTCCGGGCTGTCCGTGACATCCAGATCGTCGAGCACCGAGTCGATCTTCTCACTGTCGCCGTTATCCAGTTTTTCCTGGACTTCGTCGTCAGTCAGCGAATCGGTTTTATCGGCGGGGTGCTGCTCTGCATTGCCCGAAGGCATGGGTTTGTAGTTCATGTCGTCCCTTGATTCCAGTTGAAGGTCTGTTTCAAGCGCAATGGCAAGGCGCCCGAGGTATTCGGCAAAAGCCAAAAAGCACCCGCGACGGGCCTGCCACGGGCGGCGCGCAATGGCGGGTCTGTCGACTCTCTGCCCGGCGAAATCACCGCGTCAGGAGACATCCCCTGACCACGACCCTCGGTGATCCTTAACAATCAGCATGAATCGTTCCGAATGTCAAAAAAGGCGGTTTCGATGGGGAACGCGTAGGACTTGCGGTAGGGCTTGCGTGGCTTGCAGGCCAAGCGGTAGACGAGCGGGGGAGGTTCGTTCGATTGCCAGCACGGACTGCGACAGCACCCGTGGAGACGCGCACAGGAAGTATCGGTAGACGGAAGATGGTTGCCTGGGAAGGCGTTTGGAACTGGCAAACGACTCAGGTGTCGAGTCATGCGCCCCGCGACTTGCACGCAGAAGCAAAGCGAAAGTGAAATAATCCTACCGACCCAGCGTCACATGCACCAGACACGGCAGATACTTTTCGCTGCCCGGATGCATGCGGATCAAGTTGTCCGCGAGCCTCGGCCAGCCACGCGGCGCGCGGTATTCGAGCAAGCTCACCGATTCGATGCCCGGTGACCACGCGCGCAGACAAGCTTCGATGTCGTTGGTATCGATGCCCCACGGCATTGGCGGTAAGCGGTAGTACGGTGTTTTCATCACACCCCACATGGTCAGCGACGAAAACCATTGCGGTATGACATCGAAGATCATCTGGGCTTTGGGAAAGCGCGCGGCGATATCGTTGAACAGGCGCTTCACCGCCGCCGGGTCGAGGTACATCAGCAAGCCTTGAGCGACGACCAGCACATCGCCGTCCGAATCGATCTCTTTTGCCCACAGCGGATCGAGCGCGCTCGCCGAAATGTGACGAAAGCGCTTCGATGGCTGCAAAAAATTCTCCCGAAACGCGATGGCAGCGGGAAGGTCGACGGTGAGCCACTTCATGCGGCCGTTATCGACACGGTGTGCCTGAGTTTCAAGGCCTTCGCCCAGCGAAGCGACAACGCCATTCGGATGATCTTCGAGCCAGCGCAAGACCAGATGATCGATTTCGGCGGCGCGTGCCGCGAACGAGCCGTCCGGGACACCGAAGCGTCCCGCGAAGTCGTAATCGATCGCAGCGCAGATTCTGGAACTCTCGGGATCGGACAACACGGGGTTCGGCCGTCTGGCCTCGCACGCGCGGTCATACAACGTCCACAGCATCGTTTCCGATACGCCCTGAAGGTTCACCACGATATCTGCCTTCGCTTCGCCGCTTTTCGACTGGCGCGCGGCGGCACGTCGGCGCCGTAGCGGGACAGTCGCGGTGCTCACAAGGCACCTAGCCGTTTGGCATTGGCTGTCGCGCGGTCGTGAATGGGAGCAAGCGTTTCCTGGATCACGTGCGTGGCCGAATTGGCCAGACGCAGCGGATTGATCGGCGCATTGTTGACGACGCCAAGCAAAACGGCCTGCCGCTCCAGCCATTGTGACGCAGTCTGGCTGGATGCCAGCGCGATAGTCGCGGAAGAGGCTTCCCAGATGAGCCGCGTCGTGTCGGCGGCGAGCGTGATGGCGAGGCTGAGACAGCCGGAGCCGAGCGCTTGCAACGCTTCCGTCGCGGCTTCTTTCTTTTCGGTGCTCATCAGGCTGAATTCGGTTTGATCGCGCTCGCTCGGCAACGGTCCCGCCATTGCCATGCGGACCGTGCGATGTCCCACCACCTGCGAGGTCGCGCGGAACATTTCGCTTGCGTCGGAGAGCGTTTCGAGCCAGCTGGTCGAGAGGTCGCGAAGGGGGGAAGCGGACGTAGATGCGGCCATGTAGGCGCTCCTTTGATAGTAGAAACTAGGCGGATGGCCTACTGACGATTGTCGATAGTCGACTGCAACTTGACGATGCGAGCGCGGCTAGTGGAACCGCGAGCAATGCACAGGCCCATGATAGGCCGATAAATGTTGCGACGCAACATAAAAGCACATGTCGCTGCTATTAGTCGAGCAATGCGATGCCTGCATGAAAAGAACGGTCATTCAAAAGCGACGATCAGCTAGTTTTCAACGCAGTTCGCTGCGTGCGTTCCTGCGCAGCACATCGGCGGGTACGCCAAAGGTCCGCAAGAACGCGCGACGCATGCGTTCGCGGTCGGCGAAGCCGGTTTCATCGGCGACCACGTTGATCGTGTGACGCCCTTGCTCGATCATGAATCTCGCGGCTTCCAGCCGAATCTGTTCAACGGCCTTGGCCGGCGACTGACCCGTTTCGGCCATGAACGCTCGGCTGAATTGCCTCGGGCTAAGGTTCGCCACCGCCGCGAGTTCCTCGACCGTGAGTGGATTGCGCAGATTGCGGCGAATGTGCGCGACGACTAACTCGATACGATCGGACCTAGGCGTCATCTCGAGCAACGCGGAATGCTGCTTCTGCCCTCCGAGCCGACGCTGATGCATCACGAGAAGCCGGGCGACGAACTTCGCGGCATCCGGGCCGAGGTCATTGTCGATCAGCGCCAGAATGAGATCGATGCCGGCGGTCATGCCGGCCGAGGTCCAGACCGGGCCATCGTTGATGAAGATCCGGTCCTCGTTCGTCGTCACGTCCGGAAAACGCGCCCTGAATTCGGGTGCATGCGCCCAGTGCATGGTCGCGCGCCGTCCGTCCAACAGTCCCGCTTCGGCGAGCACGAAAGCGCCGCTGCAAATGGAAGCAATCCGTCTCGACGCCTTGGCCGCCGCTTGCACGAACGCGATCAGATTCGCATCGAATGAAGGCATTTTGAGTTCGGTGATCGACCCGACGATGACAGTGTCGAAAGCGGGGTCGTCGAAAGCCTCGGTCGAAAGCGTCATGCCTCCCGACGACTCGATCAAGCCACCGTGTTCGGACAACAGACGAATGTCGTAGTACGGGCCGGTCGGCGGAAGGTTCGCCAGTTCGAACGCCGTCAAGGCCGCAAGACTCATCATCTGAAACCTTTGCGGCACGATGAAACCGATCCGATGCATGGTTAGTCCCGCCGTGTGATGTCCTGAATGGTGGCAACTACGACCTGGATCGTAACGGCGCGGAACGTTAAGGTACAAGCGATTTCCGCATCCGCTCGCATCGAGTGAGACGACGAACATTGCGTCGCAAATCGCCCGGGCCGCAGCCGAGCAGATAGTGGCGGTCCTTTAAAGCCGCGAAGGCATGGTCTAAAAGTATTGTCTCGAGCGGGCGCCGCGCACCGAATACAACCATCGGGCTATTTGCCCTGATCGCCAGGAGAAAGGACATGGACTTCAACCAACTCATCGCGGAACGTAACGCGCACTTCGTTCAAACGCGGTTCGAGCCTGAACTGACGATGCTGCCGTCGCTGGGGACGATTGTCGTTGGCTGTGTGGATCCGCGTGTCGATCCTGCCGCCGTGCTTGGGCTGGAACAAGGCGAAGCGGCGGTAATCCGCAACGTGGGCGGGCGTCTCAATCGATCATTGCTCGAAACGCTGGCCGTGCTGAGCGTCGTGGCGCGTGCGGCCGGACGCCCGAATGGCGGGCGCAACCTCGTGCTGCTTCAGCATACGGATTGCGGAATCATCGGATGCCATCGGCATGCGCCTGCGCTGCTTGCGCAGTATCTCGACGTCGAGCCTTCCGCGCTCGATGCCCTTGCCATTACCGAGCCGAACCAGGCAGTCGCGCTGGACGTCGCGGCGCTCAAGGCCAATACGACGTTGCCGGATGATCTAGTGGTGTCGGGTTTGGTCTATGACGTAAAGACCGGTCGTGTCGAAACGGTTGTTCCGCCGGCGCCGTTGCGTGAAGCGGCTGCCTGATTGACCGGTGCCGCGAGCGCCCTGGCATGCTGCCTTGCCGGACAACTTCCGGGCAAGGCAGCATGCCTTTGAGCGATCCTGGTAACGGCTTACTTTCCGATGCCAAGCAACTCGATCTCGAACGTGAGATCGCTGTTCGGCGGAATCGAGCCTATACCGCGTTCGCCGTAAGCGGTCGCTGCCGGGCACGTCAGCTTGGCCTTGCCGCCGACTTTCATCTTCTGCACGCCTTGCGTCCAGCAGGGAATCACGCGACCGAGCGGGAAGCTGGCAGGGCCGCCGTGCTTGTCCGACGCGTCGAATTCGGTGCCGTTCGCGAGCGTGCCGCGATAGTTCACGCGCACGACGTCGTCGGCGGTAGGTTGCGGTCCCGTTCCTTGCTTGATGTGTTCGACGACGACACCCGACGGCAACTTGTCGACCGGGTTTGCAGCGAATGCAGTCGATGCAAGAGTCGAAGCAGCAAGCAAAGCAATGACGAATTTCATGCGAGATCCTCGTTTGTCAAAACCTGATTATATCGGGCGCGCTCCCTCGTCCCGAGTCGGCACGCGGCGCTTCAGCTTGGCGGCATCGGCTGACATTCCACCTGATACCAACGATCCACCTGGCGTTGCGCCGCTTGCAGATCGTCGGGGTAATACGGATCGAAAAACATGGACGGGTGATAGCCCGCCGTTTCCAGCGCCGCCAATTCGCTGCGATTACGCTCGGATGTGATCGGCGCATTGTTCTTGAGCGCGGTCAGATCGCGGCACTGTGCAGGGCTAAGATGCGTCGTGCCGTTCTGCATGCTGGTGGCGCAACCGGTGAGCAGGATGGCCGTCGCGCAAATCAGAGGCCGGAATCTCGGCAAGTGCTTCATGTCATGTCTCCAGTGAAGTCCAGTTCTCAAGCGCTGCGTGCCAGCCAACGTTACACCGTGCGGGCCATCATAGCGAATCCAGATTCGCCTTCAGCGCACGCGCTTTCGTGGCTATGGCCGCGCGTTCTTCATCGGGCATCCGGCTCAACTGCTTGTAGATCATCGTAAGCCGATGATTACGCCCGAGCGTCGCCTCGTTGCGTGCGAGAAAGTCCCAGTAGAGCGCGTTGAAGGGACAAGCGTCTTCTCCGTTGCGGCGTTTTCTGTCGTATGCGCAGCCTTTACAGTAGTCGCTCATGCGGTCGATGTACGCGGCGCTCGAAACATAAGGTTTGCTCGCCATCAAGCCGCCGTCGGCAAACTGGCTCATGCCTAGCGTGTTGGGTAACTCGACCCATTCGAAGGCATCGATATAAACGCCGAGATACCACGCACAGACTTCGGGGACGGAGAGACCCGCGAGCAACGCAAAATTGCCGATGATCATCAGCCGTTGAATATGATGCGCGTGCGCCTCTTCGAGCGACTGGCCGACCGCATGCTTCAGGCAACGCATGCGAGTGTCGCCGGACCAGAACCACTGCGGCAGCGCGCGCTTGTGACGGAACACGTTCTTGCTTGCGTAGCGCGGCATCTGCGCCCAGTACACGCCGCGAATGTATTCGCGCCAGCCGATAATCTGCCGAATGAAGCCTTCCACCGAAGGCAATTCGGCACGGTGCGCGCGATACGCCTCTTCAGCCGCTTCGACCACTTCGCGCGGGTTGAGCATCTTCGTGTTGAGCGCGAACGAAAGCTGCGAGTGGAAGAGACGCGGCTCGTGCGTGCTCATTGCGTCCTGCCATGCGCCGAAGTTCGGCAAGGCTTCCTCGATGAAGCGCGCGAGATGCTGGAGCGCTTCTGCACGATCGAGCGGCCAGCGAATACGCGCGGCCTGCGGATTGCCGAAGCTGTTCACGCCTGCGGCGACGATATCGCGCCATAGCTTCGAATGGTCATGCACCGGCCGAGGGTCTTCGGGCGGCGGCGGCTCGCCATGCCATGCGCGGCGATTGTCGTGATCGTAATTCCACTGGCCGCCTGCTGGCCGATGCTCCGTTTCCATCAGCACGCCATGCTGGGTACGCATATGCCGATAGAACCGCTCCATCAGCCATTGTCCCTTGCCGTGGGTGTCGAAGAACTGCTTCGTTTCGTGGCGCCCGGTGAAGAAGTGTTCGCTGTCGACCATTTGCGTGGCGATCGGCAGCGCCTTCGCATACGCGTCGAGCTGATGATCGAGCCGCCATTCGTCGGGTGCCTGATACTCGAAGCGATCGATTCCCTGCGACGCAATCAACGCGTCCAGATTCGCGGGAACGGAGTGCTCGTTGGCCGTATCGTCGATCTTCAGATAGTGAACGCGATGTCCAGCCTCACGCAAACCGTCCGCGAAACGGCGCATCGCCGCGAAGATGGCGATGATCTTCTGCGCGTGATGCAGCACGTAATCCGTCTCCTGACGCACCTCCATCATGACGTAATGCACGGTGGCGTCGGGCTCGACGAACCAGCTATGCGCGGGGTTCAACTGATCGCCGAGAATCAGGCGCAAGGTAGTCATGGCGATGGCGTGGAGATTTTGGCGGCAATCTCCTCATGCCAGCAATCCAGACGCCCGCCGTGCATCGCAACCCGGATCGCCGCTTTGGCAACGCGAATACGCCTGCGTGTGGACGTTTTGTCGAGTCTCTTTGCGCGAGAACGTCGCCTCGGTCAATGTCCCATCGCCTTGACGGCCAGATAGTGGAACGGGTAAGTAATGAGCGCGGTACCCGCCACACCCACGCACCAGAGCAGCACGAACCAGAGAAAGCGGCGGAGTGCCGGGCTCGGTTTCATAAGCGTCATCCTCCGCGCGAGATTAGTGATAAGCCGAGCCGGGCCTCACTTTGCCCCGGAACACCCAGTAGCCCACCGTCGTATAAGCCAGAATGATCGGGATGATGATGACCGCACCCACGAGCGTGAACGCCTGACTCGTTTCCGGCGATGCCGCCTCCCATAAGGTCACGCTGCCCGGCAACGCATAAGGCCACACGCTCAAGAGCAGCCCGATATAGCCCAGGAACACGAGCAGCAGCGCGATAGCGAGCGGACCGGCCTCTGACTCGCGCTCGATCGCGAAGTACATGGCGACCGCCGTCAGCACCACCGCGACCGGCACCAGATACAGCCAGAGATGAAACGACGAATGAAACCAGCGTTCGGCGATGCGCGCATCGGTGAGCGGCGTCCACACGGATATGACCGCGATGAACGCAAGCAGCACGGCCGTGAGCGGAAGGATGAGCGCGCGCATGCGTCGTTGCAGATCGCCATCCGTCTTGAGGACGAGATAACCCGCGCCCAGCAGCGCATAAGTGCATGTGAGACCAAGCCCTGTGAGAAACGGAAAAGGTGCGATCCAGAAGAACGCGTCGCCCGAGAATGCGTTCTGGCTCACGGGTAAGCCGTGCAGATAGGCACCCAATATCACGCCCTGAAAAAAGCTCGCGCCAGCCGAGCCGCAGATGAAGAACAGGTTCCAGATATTTTTCGTGCGCGTTGCCTTGGCGCGCACTTCGAAGCTCACGCCCCGAAAGATCAGACACACCAGCATGAAGATGATCGGCAGGTAAAGCCCCGACAGCGCGATCGAATACGCAAGCGGAAAGGCCGCGAACAACGCGGCGCCGCCGAGCACGAGCCAGGTTTCGTTGCCATCCCATATCGGCGCGATGCTGTGCATCATCAGGTCGCGTTCGGCATCGTCGGGAAAGAACGGGAAGATCATGCCGACGCCGAGGTCGAAGCCATCGAGCGCCACGTAGATGAAGATGCCTGCGGCGATGATCGCAGCCCAAACGATTGTCAGATCCATGTCGTCACCTCACGTGATTTGGCGTGCCGCACGGTTAGCGCGAGACGGCGGAGAAGGGGCGGCGGCCCGTGGCTTCGGTGGGATCGCGCGTGGCGTCGGCAGGCAGCGGCGGCGTTCCTTGCGGCCCCTGGCCGATCATGCGGAAGATGTAGTAGAGCCCGATGCCGAAGACGAGGCAATACACCAGCACGAACAGCAGCAGGGAAAGCCCGGCGGAAGCCTGTGTGATGGGCGAGACTGCATCGGAGGTGCGCAACACGCCATAGACCACCCAGGGCTGGCGGCCCGCTTCCGTCGTGATCCATCCGGCGAGCAGCGAGATGAAACCAGTCGGGCCCATCAGGACGGCGGTCCACTGGAACCAGCGCGCTTCGAATAAGCGTCCGCCGCGTCTGAGCAGATTACCCGTCACGGCGACGAGAATCATCAGCATGCCGAGACCGGCCATCACGCGGAAGGTCCAGAAGATCAGCGACGAATTCGGCCGGTCCGCTTTGGGAAAGTCCTTGAGCCCGCGGATCTCGCCATCCCAGCTATGCGTGAGAATCAAGCTGCCGAGATGCGGGATCTGGATCGCATGACGCGTGACTTCCGCGTTCATATCGGGAAAGCCGATGAGATTGAGCGCCGTGCCGCCTTTCTCGGTTTGCCAAAGGCCTTCTATCGCCGCGATCTTCGCGGGCTGATAGCGCCGCGTGTTGAGACCGTGCTGGTCGCCCACGAGCGCCTGAACCGGCGCGAGCACGAGCAGCAGCCAGAGCGCCATCGACACCATGGTTCGCGTTTCCGCGTCGCGCCTGCCGCGCAGCAGATGCCATGCGCCCGTTGCCAGAACCACGAGCGCGGCGACGATGAACGCCGCAAGCGTCATATGCGCGAGCCGATACGGGAACGACGGGTTGAACACGATGGCGAACCAGTCGACCGGAACCACGTGTCCGTTCTCGATCCTGAAGCCTTGCGGCGTCTGCATCCAACTATTGGACGAGAGAATCCAGAACGTGGAGATCAGCGTGCCGATCGCCACCATGATCGTCGCGCCGAAATGCGCCTTTGGGCCGACCTTCTCCCAGCCGAACAGCATGATGCCGAGAAAGCCCGCTTCGAGAAAGAAGGCGGTCATGACTTCATAGGTGAGCAAGGGACCGGTGATGGGTCCGGCAAAGCGTGCGAAGCCCGACCAGTTAGTGCCGAACTCATAGGCCATGACCACGCCCGACACCACGCCCATGCCGAAGCCCACGGCAAAGATGCGCGACCAGTAGAGACAAAGCACCTTGTAATGCGGCTTGCCGGTCTTGAGATAGCAGCCTTCGAGCACGGCGATGAAACTCGCAAGCCCGATGCTCAATGCCGGAAAGATGATGTGAAACGAGACCGTGAAGGCGAACTGAAGGCGCGAAAGGTCGAGAGCGTCGAGATTCATCGGAGCATCCACCAAGGCTGCGCGCTAGCCCGGCGGACCTTGGCGCGGTTCATCGAACCGTGATCCGCGCATGGCGAATCACGGGCCACGTCATCGGGCCGGGGCGTTCGCTTCTTGGAAACGCCTGACGGGCCGGTGTCAATCTGACGACATCATGGCTTCTGCAAACACCTTCGGCATTTATACGTATGTATAGCGAAAGGGCGACATGCCGCTGGCGCGCGGGCGGGAAGACAAATAGCGTGCGAATCTGAAATGCGCGGGTTCGTCGGAGCAAGACGGCGCGCCAGCCATCATGGATGCCGCTTATAGATGCATCCACGCTTTGCATATTCTTCCGACGGTAATAAGCGCATGACGATACGGCCTTTCTCCAAGCGCAATCAAATGACTAGACTCGAGGGTTTTCACGCGTCCAGCCAAGTCGATTATGCCTCGCCAGATCCGGTTCAATGCCTTCATGATGAATTGCGTGGGGCATCTCGCGCCCGGTCAGTGGACAGCGCCTGCAGACGATTCAGTCGGCTATCTCGACACCCGCTATTGGGTCGAGCTTGCAAAGGTGCTGGAAGAGGGCTTTTTCGACGGCCTCTTTCTCGGCGATGTCACCGGCATCTACGATGTCTACGGCGACAGTCCCGCCGCCGCGTTGCGCACCGCCGCCCAGGTGCCGATGAACGACCCCGTGCCGCTGATTCCCTTGATGGCGCACGCGACCAAGCACCTGGGCTTCGGCGTGACGGTATCGGTGGCTTATGAAGCGCCGTATCTGCTGGCGCGGCGCTTCACGACGCTCGATCAGTTGAGCCGGGGACGCGTCGCATGGAATGTGGTGACGTCGTATCTGCAAAGCGGCGCGTTGAGTCTCGGGCAGACGGAACTGCGCGCCCATGACGAACGCTACGATCGCGCCGATGAGTTTCTCGAAGTCTGCTACAAACTTTGGGAAGGAAGCTGGCAAGAAGGCGCATTGCGGCGCGATGCCGAACGCGGCATCTACGCCGACCCCGCGCGCGTGCGCAAGATCACACACAAGGGCCGCTACTTCGAAAGCGAAGGTATTTTCCAGTGCGAGCCTTCGCCGCAGCGCACGCCGCTTCTGTTCCAGGCAGGCGGATCGACGCGCGGCACGGCATTCGCGGCCAAGCATGCGGAATGCATCTTTCTTGGCGCGCCCACGCGCAATGGCTTGCGCAAGTCGGCGCAGTCCATCCGCACCGCGCTCACGGAAGCGGGCCGCGCACCGGACAGCGCATTGCTGTTCGCCATGCTGACCGTGATCGTCGATGAAACCGCCGAACGCGCGCAGGCACGCTATGCCGCGTATCAGGCGCGCGCGAGTTACGAAGGTGCCCTGGCGTTGTTATCCGGCTGGACGGGCATCGATCTTTCGCGCTATAGGCCCGACGATACCCTCGCTTACGTCGATACCGATGCCGGCCAGTCCGCACTTGCATCGTTCAGCAAGCTGGACCCGGAACGCGTGTGGACCGTGCGCGATGCGGTGGAATTCGTGACGATCGGCGGACGCGGCGCGGTCGTGGTCGGCGATGCGGCTCAGGTTGCCGACGAATTGCAGGCGCTCGTGGAAGAAACGGATATCGACGGCTTCAATCTCGCGTGGGTAGAGTCGCCGCGCACGTTCCACGATATCGTCCAATATCTCGTGCCCGAATTGCAAAGGCGCGGTGCGTACAAGACCGAATATGCAGAAGGCACCCTGCGCGAGAAGCTGTTTGGCAACGGCGCCTATCTGCAAGCGCCGCACGTCGGCGCGAGCTATCGATAAATGCCGCTAGTCCCTTAGCGCCCCGGCGAATATGAATCCACGAAATCGTTCGTGGCGCGGCACCCGGTTCGCATCGGACAATCG
This sequence comes from Caballeronia sp. GAFFF2, assembly GCF_023631485.1. NCBI lineage: Bacteria > Pseudomonadati > Pseudomonadota > Betaproteobacteria > Burkholderiales > Burkholderiaceae > Caballeronia > Caballeronia sp. GAFFF2. Next base: position 561,552 of record NZ_JALQDA010000035.1, read on the forward strand.
AAGGTCCGACTTTTCCCGGAGTGTCACCCATGAGCGGCGAAGCCCCGCGCCAGTTGCATCTGAACATCAACGCGCTTCATTCCGGCTTCGTGCCTTCCGCATGGCGTCTGGCCGACGCCGATCCGCGCGCCTTCATCGATATCGATCATTACGTGCGTCTCGCGCAGATCGCGGAGCGTGGCTGTCTCGACGCGATCTTCCTCGCCGATAGCGCCGCGATCACCGACCAACTCGACATGCGCCCGATCACGGCGCTCGAACCCACGCTGCTGCTCGCGAGCGTCGCGGCCGCGACGAAGCATATCGGGCTGATCGCGACGGCATCCACGAGTTACAACGAGCCGTTCAACCTTGCGCGGCGCTTCGCCACGCTCGATCTGATCAGCGGCGGCCGCGCGGGCTGGAACATGGTAACGACGGCCGATCTGCCTTCGGCACGCAACTTTGGGCTGGAAGCCGTCCCGGATCACGCCGAACGCTATGCGCGTGCGGAAGAGTTCGCCACGCTCGTGAAGACGTTGTGGAATAGCTGGGAGGACGATGCGCTCGTTGCCGACAAAGGGACCGGCCAGTTCGTCGATCTCGGCAAGCTGCATCCCGCCGCGCATCGCGGACGCTTCTTCGCGGTGCAAGGCGCGCTCAATCTGCCGCGCTCGAAGCAAGGGCATCCGGTGCTCGTGCAGGCGGGCGCATCCGGCGACGGGCGTGATCTCGCGGCGCGTCATGCGGAAGCGGTGTTCTCGGCGTCGCAATCATTCGACGAATCGAAGGCGTATCGCGAGGATCTGAACGCGCGTGCGGCGCGTTACGGACGCGGGCCGCATGCGGTGAAAGTGCTCGCGGGTCTCACGACGATCATCGGCGCGACGCAGGCCGAAGCCATCCGCCGTCGCGATGAACTCGTCGATCTCATTCCATGGCGCTACAGCCTGAACCGGATTGCCGGCACGCTCGGCATTCCGGCCGATTCGCTCTCGCTCGACGAGCATCTTCCCGAGAATCTCACGCTGCCCAACAACGGCAACGGTAATCACACGTTCTTTCACGCGACCATCGCGCAGGCGCGCGCGCATGGCTATACGGTGCGCGAACTCATCCGCGCGTTGGCGGGCGGCGGCGGGCATCGCGTGATTGTCGGGACGCCCGAACAGGTTGCCGAGGACATCGCGCACTGGTTCGAAAACGGCGCCGCCGATGGCTTCAACCTCATGCCCGACGCGTTGCCGGGCGGGCTCGAAGCCTTCGTCGATGGCGTCGTGCCCATTCTGCAAAAGCGCGGAATCTTCCGGCGCGCTTACGAAGGGACTACCTTGCGCGGGCATCTCGGGCTCGATGTGCCGGCGGGGTATCGAGTGAAAGAGGCGGTTTAGGCGAGTTAAACAGCGCTCAAACGATCGACGCCCGGTCATGCCGGGCGTCGGCGCTTACATCACACTCGCATTACTTCTGCGGCGCGCCGTCCCATGCCGGCAAGGTCGCACCGTGATACACCTTCAGGATCGTCGCGGCGACGTTGGCCTGCTGATAACTCGTCTGCAGCGTCTTGACCCACGGCGCCTGTGCATCTTTCGCGTTCACCGCCAGAAAGTTGCGATACGGATTGCCCGGTACTTTCTCCTGCGCAATGCGTTCCTGCGGAATCTGGATGCCCGCTTTGATGGCCCAGTCGGTGTTCACCACGGCAGCGTCCACGTCGCCGATCGCGCGGCCGACGATACCCGCATCGAGTTCCTTGATCTGCACGTGCTTCGGATTGTCGGCAATGTCACGCGCCGTCGGCAGCAACCCGACGTTGTCGCGCAGCTTGATGACGCCGTTCGCCTGCAGCAGCAAGAGCGCACGGCCTTCATTGCTCGGATCATTCGGCACGGCGATGGTTGCGTTCTGCGGCAGCGCGGCGACCGACTTCACCTTGCGCGAATAGAGGCCGATAGGCTGCACGTAAGTAAAGCCGACCGGCACGATGTCGTAATGGCGCGCCTGAATCTGCGCATCGAGATAAGGCTTGTGCTGGAACGAGTTGGCGTCGAGATCGTGTTGCGCGAGCGCTTCGTTCGGCTGGGTGTAATCCGCGAAAGTGGTGACCTTCACCGTCAGGCCCTGTTTGGCTGCGTTGGCCGCCACCGTGCGCCAGACATCCTCGTCCTCGCCCGACATGATGCCCACGCGCACCGTCTGATTCGCCGCGAACAACGGTGCGGCGCTCATCACGCCGCATGCAAGCAGCAGGGAAAACAGCGCGGTTTTTATCGGCGACTTTATTTTCATGGGGCAAAAGCTGATAAGTTGGGAGAGACGTGATGCTAGAGGCGGCAGCGCCTCGCGACAAATAATATCGAGCGCTATCGATATAGCGCCTTTTCGTTTGCCGTCACGGGCGGTTTGAGCGCTATATAAGGCATGCAGGCGGTGTATTGCTTTGCAGAAAACCTTGTTTGTGAAAGCGTTGCGGGCGGCCTAGATTTGATTCATTCACCATTTGAAGGGGATGAGCCATGCCGCAGTTCCTGTCGCACTATCTCCAAGCCATCTACGCGCCCGCCGGACGCATGCGTGAGCGCTGGCAATTGCGGTCGCTGGAACGTGCGCGCGCCGCATGCGGCTGCAATGCCACGAGCGTAATCGAGCTGCCCGACGACGAAAGCACGCGCGCCGACCGGCTCGAACACATCGCGCTCTATGCGCGCGCGGGCTACTTCAACATGGGCTATACGGTCGATCTATTTCAGTCGCCCGCCGATCTTCCGCCGCACTGAATCCGCATCCGCATCGACGCGCCACGATTCCGGCGCGTCGGTTCATCGTCGATCCAAGCAACGTTTGCATGCCTGAAGTAACGTAAGCGCCGACCTGGACTCGAACCGATTTTCACATGACCCTTTCCCGACAACTCCATCTCGGCGCATTCATGCGGCCGGTGAGCCTGCATACCGGCGCGTGGCGTTTTCCCGGCGCGTATGCGGATGCCAACTTCAATTTCCGCCATCTCAAGCAGTTCGTGCAGAAGCTTGAGAGCGCCTGTTTCGACGCATTCTTCATGGCCGACCACCTCGCCGTGCTCAACATGCCCGTGGACGCGCTCAAACGCAGCCACACCGCGACATCCTTCGAGCCGTTCACGCTGCTTTCCGCGCTGGCTTCGGTGACGGAGAAGATCGGGCTGGTCGCGACGGCATCGACGACATTCGACGAGCCGTATCACATCGCGCGGCGCTTTGCCTCGCTCGATCACTTGAGCGACGGACGCGCCGGATGGAACCTCGTGACCACGTCGAACCCGGATGCCGCATTGAACTTCGGCCGCGAGGATCACATGGAGCACGACGAGCGCTATCGCCGCGCGCGCGAGTTCTATGATGTCGTCACGGGCCTGTGGGACAGCTGGGCCGACGACGCGTTCGTGCGCGACACCGAAAGCGGCCTCTTCTTCGATCCCGCCAAACTTCACGTGCTCGGTCACAAGGGCGAATATCTGTCGGTGCGCGGCCCGTTGAATATCGCGCGGCCGGTGCAAGGCTGGCCGATCGTCGTGCAGGCCGGATCATCGGAAGCGGGCAAGCAGCTTGCGGCCGAAACCGCCGACGCGGTCTTCACCTCGCAACCGAATCTGGCCGCGGGCAAGCGCTTTTTTGCGGATGTAAAGAGCCGGCTCGATGCACTCGGCCGCCCGCGCGAGCACCTAAAGATTCTTCCCGGCGCGTTCGTCGTGGTGGGCGACTCGCGCGAGGAAGCACGCGAGAAGCGCGCATTGCTCGATACCTTCGTGCATTACGAAAGCGGTATCGCTTCGCTTTCCATTGCGCTCGGTCACGATGTCTCCTCGTTCGATCCCGATGGTCCCTTGCCCGAAATTCCCGAGACCAATGCGAGCAAGAGCGCGCGCGAACGCGTGGTCGAAATGGCGCGCACGGAAGGGCTGACCATCCGGCAACTGGCGCAACGCGCGGGCGGCTTTTCGGGCTTGCAGATGATCGGCACGGCAACCGATATCGCCGATGAAATGGAGCAGTGGCTCGCCGAGGAAGGCAGCGACGGCTTCAATGTGATGTTCCCGTATCTGCCCGCGGGTCTCGACGATTTCGTCGACAAGGTGGTGCCGGAATTGCAGCGGCGTGGCATTTTCCGGCGCGTGTATGAAGGCAACACGTTGCGCGAGCACTTCGGTTTGCCAAGACCCGGCAATCGCTTTTTCCCCGCGAATAACGCATAAGCTTATTCGCACACGCATCCACCGCCTTATATGCGCCGTGCGCTTAGCCGCGTCACGGCGTATTCATTTGCAAATGACATTTGCTTGGTTCCGCTTTTGGCGCGCGTCTCGCATAGTAGGGATTGATGGCTATAGACGTCTTTTCTGAAGACGTTCTGGCGCCTGTCTGCCTCTGCTTTACGACCCTATCCCAAGGAACTCCGCATGTCCGATCGTTCTCTCTCGCTGTCGCGCCGGCGTGCGCTCGCGCAACTGGCCGCCGTCAGCGCAGGCGCCTTCGCGTCGAGCCGCCTCTTTGCCGCCGATGCAGGCAAGACCTTGCGCATCGGCTATCAGAAGTACGGCAACTTCGTGGTGTTGAAGGCACGCGGCACGCTCGACAAGCGGCTTGCGGCGCAAGGCGTCACCGTGCAATGGCTCGAATTTCCCGCTGGTCCGCAATTGCTCGAAGGGCTCAACGCGGGCGCGGTGGATATCGGCACCGTCGGGGAAACGCCGCCGATCTTCGCGCAAGCCGCGGGTGTCGATTTCGTCTATGTCGGCAACGAGCCATCCGCGCCGCGCGCCGAAGCCATTGTCGTGCCGAAGGATTCGCCCATTCGAACGGTGGCCGAGCTGCGCGGCAAGAAAGTCGTGCTGAACAAAGGCTCCAACGTTCACTATCTGCTCGTGGAAGCGCTCAAGAAGGCGGGTTTGGCCTACACGGATATCCAGCCCATCTATCTTGCCCCCGCCGATGCGCGCGCCGCCTTCGTGCAAGGCAGCGTCGATGCATGGGCAATCTGGGACCCGTATCTCGCCGCCGCCGAGAAGCAGGCGAACGCACGTCAAATCACCGATGGCACGAACCTCGTGCGCAACATCCAGTACTACCTCGCCACGCGCAAGTTCGCGACCGCGCAACCGCAACTCGTGCGTGCCGTGCTCGAAGAACTGGATCTGGTCGATCGCTGGGCGCGCGACAACATCCCTGCCGTCGCCACGCAACTCGCGCCCCTCGTCGGTCTCGATGCGGGCATTCTCGAAGTCGCGCTGAAACGGACGGCTTACGGCGTGCAGAGCGTCGCGCCTGCAACGCTCGAATATCAGCAGCAGATCGCCGACGTTTTCAGCAACCTCAAGCTCATTCCGAAGAAGCTCGACGTCACCGAAGCGCGCTGGGACGTCGCGTAATTCTCAGTAGATTCGGGTTAGCAGTTTCGCGCACATTCTTAGCGTGAATCGATGGTTAGGCAAGCGTCGCCGCGTCGCTAGACTGACCCGAGCGTCGGGCTGTTTCGCAAAGCCGCATGCCCGTCTTCACGACACAACGAATTCGAAAGGCAGACCTCCCGATGAATGTTTTCTGGTTCATTCCAACTCATGGCGACAGTCGTTATCTCGGCACGTCGCAAGGCGCGCGTGCCGCTAATTACGACTACTTCCGCCAGATCGCGGTCGCCGCCGACACGCTCGGCTACGAAGGCGTGCTCTTGCCGACGGGCCGTTCTTGCGAGGACGCCTGGGTCGTGGCTTCGAGCCTGATTCCCGCCACCAAGCGCCTCAAGTTTCTCGTCGCGATCCGGCCGGGCTTGAGTACGCCGGGGCTCTCGGCGCGCATGGCATCGACGTTCGACCGGCTTTCCAACGGGCGCTTGCTCATCAACGTGGTGACGGGCGGCGACCCGACCGAACTCGCGGGCGATGGCGTCTTCGAAAGCCACGACACGCGCTATGAAATCACCGACGAGTTCCTGAGCATCTGGCGCGGTCTGCTCGAAAAGTCTCACGACAACGGCAGTATCGATTTCGACGGCAAGCATCTGCGTTCGCAAGGCGGCAAGGTGCTGTATCCGCCGGTGCAGAAGGCGCATCCGCCGCTATGGTTCGGCGGGTCGTCGCCGGCTGCGCACGAGATTGCGGCCAAGCATATCGACACTTATCTCACGTGGGGCGAGCCGCCCGCCGAAGTCGAGAAAAAGCTCGCGGACATCCGCAAGCGCGCTGCCGCCGAAGGCCGCAGCATCAAGTTCGGCATTCGCCTTCATGTGATCGTGCGGGAAACCGAAAAGGAAGCCTGGGCCGACGCGGACCGCCTCATCAGCAAGCTCGACGATGAAACCATTCAGCGCGCGCAAGCGTCGTTCGCGAAAATGGATTCAGAAGGACAGCGCCGCATGGCCGCGTTGCATGGCGGCAATCGCGATAAGCTCGAGGTGTATCCGCATTTGTGGGCGGGCGTCGGCCTCGTGCGCGGCGGCGCGGGCACGGCGCTCGTCGGCAATCCGGAACAGGTCGCCGGTCTCATGAAGCAGTACGCGGAACTCGGTATCGATACCTTCATTCTCTCGGGCTATCCGCATCTGGAAGAGTCGTATCGGTTCGCCGAACTCGTGTTCCCGCTCTTGCCGCGCCAGCAAAAAGAAGCGGTGAACGGGCCGCTCTCGGGGCCGTTCGGCGAAGTGATCGGCACGTCCGAACTGCCGAAGGTCGCGCAAAGCTGAGTATCGTCATGGCAAATCAATCTGCTCGAACGGCTTTGGGCGGCATCGGTGCAAAGGCGCTGCCCTGGATCGTGCCGCTGCTGATTCTCGTCGCATGGGAAGCGGCGGCGCGCACGGGCGGTCTCTCTTCGCGCGTGCTGCCCGAACCGCTCGCCGTGGTGAAGGCGGCGTGGGCGCTCATCTTGTCCGGCGACATGTGGGCCAACGTGAAGGTCAGTGCGTGGCGTGCACTCGCGGGCTTTGCGATGGGCGGCGCCACCGGCTTCGTGCTCGGCCTGGCCACGGGTCTTTTCAAGCCTGCGGAAGTCGCGCTCGATTCGACTGTGCAGATGATCCGCAACATCCCTGCACTCGCGATGATTCCGTTGCTGATCCTGTGGTTCGGCATTGGCGAGGAAGCGAAACTCGTGCTGGTTGCGCTCGGCGTGTTCTTTCCCATCTACGTGAACACGTATCACGGCATTCGTTCGGTGGATCGCGATCTCATCGAGATGGCGCGCAGCTACGGGCTGTCGGGCATGGCGTTGTATCGGCATGTGATCTTGCCGGGCGCGTTGCCTTCCATACTCGTCGGCGTGCGCTTCGCATTCGGGCTGATGTGGGTAATGCTGATCGTCGCCGAGACCATTTCGGCGCAATCGGGCATTGGCTATATGACGATGAACGCCCGCGAGTTTTTGCAGACCGATGTGGTGCTCGTCGGCATTCTGCTCTACGCGCTGCTCGGCAAGCTCGCCGACATGGCGGCAAGGGCCATCGAGCGCGTCACGCTACGCTGGCATCCGGCTTACCAGACCAAGGCGCGCACATGAGCACGGTGAATCCCACTCTCGAACGAGCCGTTATCGCGCGTCATGCGCCTCGTCCAGGCTCGGTCGTGCGTGCGGCGGAGGGCGATCTCGCGGTATCGCTGCAAGGCGTGGAGAAGCGTTTCGACGAGCGCACGGTGTTGTCGAAGCTCGATTTTTCGATCGAGCGCGGCAGTTTCGTGTCGATCGTCGGACGCAGCGGCTGCGGCAAGTCCACGCTGCTGCGGCTGATCGCCGGCCTCGAAGCGACCACGGCTGGCGTGCTGCAACGCCGGGCCGCTACGCCGGATGCCGAGTTGCAGGTTCGCATCATGTTTCAGGACGCGCGTCTTTTGCCGTGGAAGAGCGTGCTCGACAACGTGATGCTCGGTCTGCCGCGTTCGGCGCGTGACGAAGCCCGCGCGACGCTTGCCGAAGTGGGCCTTTCCGAGCGCGAACGCGACTGGCCTTCGCAGTTGTCGGGCGGTCAGCGGCAACGCGTGGCGCTGGCGCGGGCGCTGGTGCATCGGCCGGATTTGCTGCTGCTCGATGAACCGCTCGGTGCGCTCGATGCGTTGACGCGCATCGAAATGCACGGGTTGATCGAACGGCTGTGGCGGGAGCATCGATTCACCGCACTGCTTGTCACGCACGACGTGCAGGAAGCGGTGTCGCTTGGCGACCGCGTGGTGCTGATCGAGGAAGGGCGTATCACGCTGGATACGAAAGTGGCGCTGCCGCGTCCGCGCTCGCGTGCGGCGGAAGGGTTTGCGGAGTTGGAGGAGGAGGTTTTGTCGCGGGTTCTGCGGCGGTCGTGAGGGCTGGGGTTGTACGCTGTTCGGTACTCACGCATGAAAACGTACGAGACGATGTCATGCCAACCTCGGCTCGGGTTCATCGAGCGAACACGAGCATGCCCCCGATTCAAAACCCAACGCAGCCTGGAACCCCGACCATTGATTTAAAGGCCGCTCGCGGCCATTGCGCAAAGGCGCGTCGTCATGAGAACCGACCACGTGCCTTTCTCCCGACATCACACCACGAAGAACCCATGCGTGCCATCGCGCTCCAGTTGCGCAACGAGGCCGTATTCCCAGTCGAGATAAGCCTGCATGGCTTCGCGCGCATTGCCCACGCCTTCATACGGACGGCGATACCGGTCGATGCGTGGCGACGCAAGCCGTGCTTCCCCGCCTTCGGTCTGCAAACCGGCGCGCACCCACGCGGCGTTGCCGCCTTCGAGCACATGCACGGGTTTGTTCGTGAGCGCCGCGATTTCAGCTGCGGCGTAGGGCGCAAGCGCGCTCGTGCCGCATGTGACGACGTAGCGCTTCGCATCGGGAAGGTCGCGCAGATCGTCGTGAGCGGGCGTGATGCGTGAACGCAGAATCCAGTGCGCGCCGACGATATGCGCCTTCACGTAGTTTGCGCTCGGTGCAACGTCGAGCAACACGACGCCGTTCGCGGGATCGTCGAGTAAAGCCGACAATTCCTTTGGCGCGATGGTCGGCACGGGAGCGGGCGCGGGCCGTTCGGGACGCCACGGGCCGCTCTCGGTCAACGCATCGGGGCCGGCTTCATCGACGACATACGCTTCGACGTTCATCTGCGCGAGCCATGAGGCGGTCATGTTGGCGCGCACGCCGTCATCGTCGAAGAGCACGACGCGCGCGCCGCGCACCGGCGCGAACATCTCCGTTTCCTGCACGAGCTGACCGCCCGGCGCGCTCTGAAAACCGGGCGCGTGCGCGGCTTCGTATTCGGTTGGCGTGCGTACATCGAAACGATACGTCGTGCGCGACGTATCGCGCGCCCAGCGCGCGGCTTCATCGAGCGAGGAACGTCGAACGCCTGCACGTTGCGCAAGGGCAAACGCGGCCTGCCGTGACGCTTGCAGATCGCGAGGCGCGCGTCCCGTGTCATCCTCGAAACGGCGCTTGCTGCCGTGTTCCAGCGTCTGCCCCGCGAGCGTCCAGCCGATGGTCCCATTGCGCAGCGCCGCCACCTTGTTCGGCAGCCCTGCATTCACGAGCGATTGCGCGCCTATGATGCTGCGCGTGCGCCCCGCGCAATTCACGACGATACGCGTAGCCGGATCGGGCGCGAGCGCGCGTGCGCGCAGCACGAGTTCCGCGCCGGGCACGCTCACGCTGCCCGGAATGTTCATGGTCTGATATTCGTCGAAGCGGCGTGCGTCGAGCACGACGAGATCGTCGCCGTTCTTCTGTAGCGCGTCGAGCGTTTCAGCGGAAAGCGAAGGCGTGTGACGCTTCGCTTCGACGAACTCGCCGAAGGCCTTGCTCGGCACGTTGACATCGCGAAAGACTTCGCCGCCCGCGCGAATCCAGCCATCGAGACCACCTGCGAGCAGCGCGATGTTCGTGTAGCCGAGCGCGTCGAGCTTGTCGGCGGCGCGCACGGCGAGACCTTCGCCGGCATCGAAGAGAATGATCGGCACATCGCGGCGCGGCAAACGCGCATGCACGTCGAGTTCGAGACGCGTCAACGAAAAATTGGCTGCGAAAAGCGGATGGCTCTGCGCATGCGGATCTTCTTCACGCACGTCGAGCAGCGCGATCTCCTGGCGGGCAAGCAAGCGCTCGCGCACGTCCTCGAAGGTGCGAACGGGATAGGTCTTCATGTCGTGCGGTCTTCCTTCGGTTTTCCAGGCGTTCGAGGCTATCACCGCGCGGGGCGCAAGCGAAATAGCGGATTGGCATAAGGATATGGGCGCGGTTCGCGGCGTGCTCATTAGAAAAGCACGATTCCTTCGTTTGCACCGCCAATCCGAGGCTCGATACTCGGTATCCCGACAATTCCAGGACGCCCCGCTCCATGACCCAAGCCTTCGATCAGCAAGCACGCGAAACGCTGCGCCTCATCGGTCCCGATCCGGACGACTGGGTCGCGAGCCGCGAGGGCATCGACCATAACGTCGTGATCGTCGGCGGCGGGCAGACGGGCGCGGCATTCGCGTTCGGGCTGCGGCGCGCGGGCATCGGGCGGGTGAGCGTGATCGATGCCGCGCCCGACGATACGCGCGCGGGCGTCTGGCAAACCTATGCGCGGATGAATCGCCTGCGCACGCCGAAAAATCTCGCCGGACCCGAGGCCGGTTTGCCGGGTTTGAGCTTTCAGGCGTGGCACGAGGCGCGGCATGGCGAAGCGTCGTATGCGGATATCGAGCGCATCGGACGCGAGCAATGGGCCGAATACCTCGCGTGGTACCGGCACTTTCTCGCCATTCCCATTCGATACGGCACGACCCTGACGCTGATCGAACCGTTGGGCACGCATTTCCGGCTGCATCTTTCAGTGCGGACCGACGAAGGCACTCAGACGCGCGTGGAAACCGCGCGCAAGGTAATTTTAGGCAATGGCGTCGCGGGCAACGGCCGGCCGAATATCGTGCCGCCGCTCGCCGGTCTGCCCGCCACGCACGTTGCTCACACCACCGACGCGATCGATTTCAACGCGTTGCGCGGCAAATCGGTGGCGGTGATCGGCTCGGCGGCTTCGGCCTTCGATGCCGCCGCGACCGCGCTCGAATCCGGCGCGGCCACCGTGCATCTGTTCGTGCGGCGTGCGTCGCTGCCTTCGGTGCCCGTGAGCCGCGCGAAGGCATACCCCGGCGCCTACGACAACTTCCCCGCTCTGCCCGATGCCACGCGCTGGAAGCTCGCCCTGCGCTTCAGACGCGCCGGTTCGACCGCGCCCGCCGATGCGATCGATCGCGTCGCGCGCTTCGACAATTTTCATTTGCATCTCGGCGCGCCCTGGCAGCATGCCGAAGCCGCGGGCAAGCAAGTGAAGGCGCAAGTCGGCGACGAAACGTTCTCGTTCGATTTCGTCATCGCCGGCACGGGTTACGCGGTGGACCTGCATGCACGGCCCGAGCTTGCGCGGATAGCCGATCACGTTCTGCTCTGGCGCGATCGATACGACGCTGCCGCCGACGAACGCGACGACGCCCTCGGCGCGCATCCGTATCTTGGAGATGCACTGGAATATCTCGAGAAAACGCCGGGCAGCGCGCCGTTTCTGAAGAACATTCATGTGTTCAATCCGGCGGCGTTCGTGAGCCGTGGCGTGCCCGTCGGCGACGTGCCGAGCATGAAGCGCGACATACCGGCCGTGATACGGCGCATTAGCGAAGATCTGTTTCTCGAAGACCTCGATGTGCACGAAGCGCGCATGCATGGCGACGTTCCCGCCGATTTCGACGCCTCGCGCTACGCGCATCGGCTCCATGAGAAAACGGATGCACAGCCGGCGAGCTGACGCGCTCGACCCGCTTCGTCATGTAAGGCGAAGCGGCGTCAGACGAGTTCCGCCGCCCGGCCGACCTTGAACGCGGCGAGCTCGTCCGGCTCGCATTGCGCAATCAGCCCCGTCTCCCATGCGAGATACGCGCGCGCGGAATCGAGGTTGCCATGATGACGGTCATGCACGAAGAAGAGATAGTCGATGCGCGTCTCTTGCGGCAACTTCACGGCATCGCGATCCACGGGCAAGCCACGTTGCTCCCACGCATCGAGCCCAAACGCGGCGAGTTCGATATCGGCGAAACCTGCTTCGCGCAGATCGGCTGCGACGAGACGCGCCGATGCTTCCGACGCTACATCAGCAAACAAAACCAGCGGCGTGTCGAGACGCGCATGCAAGGCGGTCAACGTATCGAAGACGCCCGGGCGAACGGTCCAGCGCGCGCCAACCGGCCGGCCTTTCTCATGCGCCGCGCTCGACCGCAGGTCGAGCACGATTGCGTTCGTGGATGGCGCTTCTTCGAGGAGATCGGTTCGATCCAGCGCAGCGGCAGCGGGCGCATGCGTATTCCACTTCGACACGATGGCCACGTCGACGGTCGCCGCTTCGTAGCCCAATTGCACGAGCCAGTGAGCGATGACCGGCGCGCGGATGCCGTCGTAGTCGATCAACAAGAGACGCGCATGACGCACCGCCACGCTCTGATCCGTCGCCTGCACGAGCTGACCGCCCGGCGCATGGGCGGCGAAGGGCAGACCATCGCGCGCGTATTCCTCGGGCGTGCGGACATCGAGCAGATAGGTCGTGCGTGCGGTATCGCGACGCCACTGGTTCGCGTTCGCCTCATCGAGCGCAATCACGCCGAAGCGTCGCGCAAGCGCTTGCGCACGCTCGCGTGCCTTGGCCTCGTCGTGCGCGCTTGCCGCGCTCGTGATGATGTCCGCATAACTGCGCGTGCTGCCGTGTTCCAGCGCAAGACCGGCGAGCGCCCATCCTTGCGTACCGTTTTCCAGCGCGAAGACATCGCGACGGATGCCGAGATTGCGCAAGGTCTGCGCGCCGATGATGCTGCGCGTGCGCCCCGCGCAATGCACGACGATGGTCGTATCGGGCGAGCCCGCGAAGGCGTCGATATGCGCCGCCAGTTCGCCGTTCGGCACGCACACCGCGCCCGGAATCGCCATCTTGCGATGTTCGTCGCGCGTGCGGGAGTCGATGAGCGAGATCGGACAGCCGCCGCGTTCGGCGCGCCAGCGTTGCAGTTGCGCGGCGCTGACATGCGGCGTGCCGTATTCGTGTTCGACGAGTTCGCCGAAGGTCTTCGACGGCACGTTCACGCCGCGAAAGAGCGTATAGCCTGCTTGCCGCCATGCGGCCGTGCCGCCTTGCAGGATCGCGATATCGCCGTAGCCGAGCCCTTGCAGACGGGCTGCCGCGCGACGCGCCACGGCGTCTTCGTTGGCGCCATCGTCGCATAGCGCGATGCGCACATCGGCACGCGGCAGGAGGCGCGGCGCATCGAGTTCGAGCCGGCTGAAGGGAAACGGTACGGCGAAGAATGGATGGCCTTCGCCGAACTGGCCCGGTTCGCGCACATCGAGCAACGCGAGTTCGCCGCCGTCGTTGAGCCACTGGCGTAGCGTTTCGGCGTCGATGAAGCGCACGGCGTCAAATGATGAAGGCATGGGAGATCAGGTACAGGTGAGCCGGAAGGCACGGCGAAGATCGTCGATCAGATCGGCAGGGTCTTCGAGACCCGCGTGCAGCCGCACGACCGGCGCATCTTCAGTGAAATAGCCATGCACGCGAAGCCGCGATGCAGGGGCGATGAGCGCAAGGCTTTCGAAGCCGCCCCACGACGCGCCTTGAGAAAAAAGACGCAGGGCATCGACGAAGGCGCGGGCTGCATCGGGCGTCTTGCCGCGTGCGAATGCGAACGACACGAGACCGTTCGCGCCTTGAAAATCACGACGCCAAAGCGCGTGTGACGGATCGTCCGGCAACGCGGGATGATAGACACGCGCGACCGCGCTCTCCGTCTGCAAATATTCGGCGATGGCCAGCGCATGCCGCGCATGTTGCGCAAGCCGCACGCCGAGCGTGCGCGCGCCACGCAGCGCCAGATAGGCATCGTCCGCGCCGACAGCCAGGCCGAGAGCATCGTGGGTATCCCGCAGACGCAGTGCAAGCGCGCGGTCGTTCGTTGCAACCGCACCCTGCATGATGTCCGAGTGTCCGCCTATGTACTTCGTCGTCGCCTGAATGGAGATATGCGCGCCGTGTTCGAGCGGTCGATGCAGAACGCCGGCGCTATACGTGTTGTCCGCGGCGAGCAAGAGGCCGTGCTCGCGGGCGAACGCACCGAACGCGGGAAGATCGACGACCTCATACAGAAACGAACTCGGCGACTCGACATAGACGAGCCGCGTCGTCGCGCGCAACGCATGGCGCGGCGGCCCGTCTTGCGCGGCAAAGTAAGTGGCTGCGATGCCGAACCGCGCAAGCAGAGGCTCGATGCGCTCGCGCACCGGGCCATACACACTGTCCTGAATTAAGACGTGATCGCCCGGCGACAACAACGCCAGGAACACCAGTGTAATCGCGGATGCACCCGATGGCGCGAGCAACGCGTGCGCCGCGCCTTCGAGTTCGCCGATCACCGCTTCGAGCGCTCGATGCGTCGCCGTGCCATGACGGCCGTAAGTCGCGACATCCTCGCCATCGTGGCGTTGTTTGTGCAACCGCTCGTAGTCGGCGCTGCTGGCAAAGCGCACGGTGCTCGTGCGTACCACAGGCATGTTCACCGGCGCCGCGCCATTCTCGAAGCCAGCGAGACCCGCGTGCATGAGCCGCGTGGCGAGCGCGGTACGCTCGTCCGTCATCAGCCGACCGCCTGGGTCTGATGGTGCAGATGCGTCTGGTTGTATCGAACGATCTTGCCGTTTTCGAAACCGAGACGTCCCGTGAGCGTTTCGAGCGGCCTGCCGTAGAGATGGAAGTGCAGCGTCGGCTGCTCGCCGGTCACGTGGATGCTGTGGATATCGTCGGGCAGGAAAGCGATGGGCGTGCCCGGTTCGACCAGCACTTCGCGGTCCACCTCGACGCTCGCGCGGTCCTCGTCGTTGCGGTCGTCCGTGCGGCGATACACGCGGTTCAACTCGCTGCCTTCCACCGCGACGATCACGGCCCACGTGTCGTGGTTATGCGGGATCGTCGCCTTGCCGGGCAACAGCGAGTTCAAATAGAGCGCGATGCCATCGCTGCCCGGATTGAGACGGTAGCGCGTCGACGTATCGCCACTGGCCGGATCGGGCGGAGGAAAGGCTTCGCGCGTGAAAAGCTCGGGCTGGTCTGCAAGTGTCTGCAATGCGGCCGCGATGTTGGCGAGCGCGTTACGCGTGAGCCCATCGCGTTCGAGAATGGCATGCGTTTGAGCGACGAGCGTATCGACGCGCTGCGTGATGTGAGGGGCGATGGAGGGTGTCGTCACGATTGATTCGATGCTAGCGTGAGGGATGAGCGCGAACGCGTGCGCCGCACGCGTGTGCCCGCGCTGTCGAGAAAGCGCTGCGTGCGTTCGTCGCGCGGCGCATGAAAAAGTTGTGCGGGTGTGCCTTCCTCGACGATCACGCCGCCTTCGGTGAAGACCACGCGGTCGCTGATGTCCTCGGCAAAGCGCATCTCGTGCGTGACGAGCACACACGTAAGGCCTTCGTCCACGAGTTCGCCGATTACGTTCAGCACTTCGCCGACCGTTTGCGGATCGAGCGCGGAGGTCACTTCGTCGAAGAGAATGAGTTCGGGCCGCATGGCAAGCGCGCGTGCAATGGCCACGCGTTGCTGCTGTCCGCCCGAGAGTTCGCCGGGATACGCGTGGGCTTTATCGGCGAGACGCACCTTGGCAAGCAATGCGCGCGCCGTGTGTTCGGCTTCCGCGCGGCTCGTGCCGAGTACGCGGACGGGCGCGATGGTGAGGTTCTCGAGCGCGGTGAGATGCGGAAAGAGGTTGTATTGCTGAAACACGAAGCCAATGCGCTTGCGCAATTCGATCTTCTGCTCGTCGCGCGTCAAGGCCGCGACATCCACACCGTTTACGCGCACTTCGCCACGCTCGGGCGTGATGAGGCCGTTGATGCAACGCAGTATCGTCGACTTGCCCGAGCCCGAAGGCCCGATGATCGATACGGCCTGATTGCGCTTCACGCTCAGATCGATACCGCGCAGCACGGGCGTGGTCCCATACGACAGATGGACGTCGCGCATTGTGACGAGGCCCGCTGGCGGTTCCATATCGAGTCTGGCGACGGCGCGCCCGTAGACGAGAGACATCATGCGTGGCTAGGAAGGGGAATCATTCGGCGCTCCGGCGCTACCTCTTGGGTGAGAGGCCCATTGTAGGAATGGCGCGATGCTTTCCGAACGAAGCAATCTTCACAACCTTATATGCGGCGTAACGGCGCTTTTCTCGGCGCGTGCTTTCCTTAGCAGATCAGATTCGTTTGCAGCGCGCGGCGCTGTGCCTACGCTAGCGTGTCCCGCAATTCGAACATGCAAGCCGAGGCTCCGATGTCTTCTGCCGTATCGCTTCAATCTTCTCTTCTTTCACGCTCAAGCGCGCGACCCTCGCCGCGCTGACTCTCGCAGGCGTCAGCGCAGGAACGGCGCACGCGGATGCCACGCTCGATCGCATCGACTCGCGTCATGAGATCGTCGTGGGCGTGATGATCACAGGCGGTCCATTCGGTTCCATCGATCCAGCCACGCAAAAGCTGCGCGGCTTCAATGTCGATCTGGCGCAGGACATTGCGAAGCGTCTGAACGTGAACGCGCAACTCGTTTCAGTGCAGCCTTCCACGCGCGTGCAGTTCTTGCAGCAGGGCAAGGTGGACATACTCGTCGCCAATATGGAATTCACCGAGCAGCGCGGCGAGATTCTCGATCATGTCGCGACGCCTTACTATCAAGTGGGCGGCACGGCGATCACGGCGAATACGAGCGGCATCATGCGGTGGGAAGATCTGCGCGGCAAACCGGTTTGCATCTCGCAGGGCAGCAGCTACATCAAACCCGTGGTCGAAAAGTATGGCGCGATTCCGCGCGCGTTTCCCGGCGCGGCCGAGTCCTTGCTCGCACTGAAGGGCGGCAACTGCGTGGCCGCGGTTCACGATGCCGCGCCGCTGCTCTATCCGCTGCAACAGCGCGATCCCGAGTGGCGCGCGTATCGAACCTTGCAGCCCGAACTCGCGCCCGCGCCTTCGGTGATCTGGGTGCGGCAGGGCGAAAAGGACACGGCCGCACGTATCGATAGCTTCGTGCGCGACTGGCATCGCACAGGCTGGCTGATCGATGTCGAAGCGAAGAACGGTCTCACCCCGCCATCGCCCGCGCTCGCGCAATGGCACACGACGCAGGTGTCGTCGAAATGACATCGTTCGCGCACGAGTTGATTGCACGCGCGCAGCACGCGGGACTCGACTACCGCTTTCTGCTCGATAGCTACGATCGCGCGTCGTTCGTGAGCGGCATCGGCTTATCGATCGGCATCGTTGCGGCGACGCTGCTCGGCAGCGCAATCGTCGGCGTGGTCTTGCTCGTGGCGTTGCGTTCGAGCAGCGCGTTGCTCGAAGGCATTGCGCGCGGTGTGATCGAACTCACGCGCAATACGCCGACCATCGTGCAACTGTACTGCGCGTTTCTCGTGCTCAATACGCTCATCACGCAGCATCTGCAGGCGCATGGCGCGGACAATCCGCTCAAACCGTTTCTGTGGGTCGTGATCGTGCTTTCGATCAACAAGGGCGCGTTTCATGCCGAAGCGCTGCGCGCCGGTTTCGATGCCTTGCCGCGCGAAACGCTCGAAGGCGCGGACTCGCTCGGCTTCTCGCGCAAGACGCGCTTCTTGCGCGTGGAGTTGCCGCTGGCGTTACGCGCGGCGCTGCCCGCGCTCGTCAACAATGCGGTGGAACTGGTCAAGGCATCGGCGATTGCATCGGCTATCGCGGTCGGAGACATCACGTATCAATCGATCATGATCTGGACGCAGCGCGACAACGTACTCGCGTTGATGCTGCTGATACTCGCGTTCTTCTACGCGCTCACGGCGCTCGTCAACGTGTCGGGCCGCTGGATAGAGCGGCGGCTTGCGGTGCCCGGTTATGGTCAGCGATAGACCCGGCGCCTATGCGGGCGCGACCATCGCCGTGGCCGCGCTCGTGCTATGGCTCATGGCGCCGCGCGATATTCCCGGCGCGCAACTGCTTGCCGATTTCGTTCGATGGCTGCCCGCGTTGCTGCATGGCTTCGCAATCAATGTCGCGGTGAGCATCGGCGCGTTGACATTCGGCACGGTGCTGGGTGTGTTCGTCGGTTCGCTCTCGCTGGCTCGCGGTATCGTCGGCCGGGCGGCGCGGCTTTGGGTGCAGGCGTTTCGCAATGCGCCGTGGCTCGTGCTGATTTTTTTCACGACCTATGTGTTTCCGTTCGAGTTCGATCTCGGCGGACATATCGTGCCGTTTCCCGACTGGCTCAAGGTGGTTGCGGCGCTCGCGCTGCCGGCGAGCGCGAATATCGCCGAGGTATTTCGCGGCGCGGTGCAGTCCATTCCCTCCACGCAATGGGATGCCGCCGGTTCGCTCGCCATGTCACGCCGGCAGATTCTCTTGCTGATCGTGCTGCCGCAATGCATGCGCCGCATGCTGCCGCCGTGGATGAACGTCTACGCGATCATCACGATGGGCACGGCGCTGTCATCGCTCGTCGGCATTCACGACGTGCTCGATACCGCGCAGATCGCCAGCACGACGGTCGCGCATTCGAGCTTCACCGTGCTCATGTACATGAGCGCGCTCGCGTTGTTCTTCGTTTATTGCTATCCGGTGACGCTTGCGACCCGCGCGGTCGAGCGGCGCTTGCGTTCGCGCTAGGCTTATCTTCGTCAGGCGCGGCGTTGCCCGCGCTCCGCGCTCGCGGAGACATCTCCTTACCCGTTCCGTTAATCGAATTGCGCGAGCCAAAGGCAGTCGTTATACTGCCTCGGCGGTATAGTGGCCTGACCACTGCAATTGGCCTGACCGCGACAGACAAAGGTAATGGCAACTCCTGGCAAGCATCGCACCGGCATTCGCGCCCGTGCGCTTACGAAAGGCGTGTGATCATGATGTCGTTTCAAACCCTCGGCCTCGCCCCGCGCAACGCCCGCAATGTTCTCGAACAGTCGTGCCATTCTTTATCCCTCGACACAGAGGGAGGGCCGAACGCGCCCTGATCGTCCATACGCATTCGGCCTGACAAAACGCTAATTCAATCAACGATAGCAGGCGACATGAAAGGAGACACAAGGATGTTCCGCAATGGAAAGACGGCCGCGCTCGCGCTGGCCTCATGCCTCATCGCAACCGGTGCGCACGCGCAAGTCGCAACCGGCGATACCTCGCAGAAGAAGATCGCGTTGTCCAACAGCTTCGGCGGCAACGCCTGGCGGCAGTCGATGCTGAAGAGCTGGAACGCCGTGTCGGAGCAGGCGGTCAAGGACAAGAAGGTCGCCGCCGCGCCCGCGTTCACCACGGCGGAGAATCAGGTCACGGAGCAGGCGCAACAGGTGCAGAACCTCATCCTGCAAGGCTATAACGCCATCGTGATCGATGCCGTCTCGCCCACCGCGCTCAACGGCACCATCAAGAAGGCATGCGCGGCCGGCGTGGTCGTGGTGTCGTTCGACGGCATCGTCGATGAACCCTGCGCGTATCGCGTCAACTTCGACTTCAAGGGCTGGGCGGAACAGGGCGTCGATTTTCTGGCGCAGCGTCTCAACGGCAAGGGCAATATCCTCGAAGTGCGTGGCGTGGCCGGCATCTCGGTCGACAACCTCATGCATGAAGGCGTGCTCGAAGGCATGAAGAAGCATCCGGGCATGAAGCTCGTCGGCTCCGTGTATGGCGACTGGACGCAATCGGTCGCGCAAAAGGCCGTGGCGGGTATCTTGCCGACGCTGCCGCAAGTGGATGGCGTCGCGACCGAAGGCGAAATGTCCTTCGGTATCGCGCAGGCGTTCAAGGCAGCCAATCGCCCGACGCCGCCGATGATTATCGGCAGCACGTATCCCGAACTCAACTGGTGGAATGAGCAGACGAAAACCGGCTATCAGTCGCGTTCGCTGTCGAATCCGCCGGGCGCGGTGAGCTTTGCTTTTTGGGTCGCGCAGCAAGTGCTGGCAGGCAAGAAGATCCCGAAGGAAGTGACCATCAACGTGCCGCTGCTTGAAATCTCGCAACAGGAATTGCCCGCGAAGCTCGCGGCGACGCCGCCGGGCGGCATCAGCGATGTCACCTACACGTTGCCGCAAACCGTCGCGCTGCTCGACAAGAAGTGATCTCCATGGCGGCGCATGCCTGCAAGGGCCGCGCCGCTTTCTCCACACATGGAGCACGTGAATGAGTGCAACTTTTGATACCGGTAACAGCGGCGGCACCGGTCATGCCGGCAAGCGCGCCGCGCTGATTCGCTTCCAAGGCATCGGCAAGACGTTCGGCCGCGTGCGCGCGCTGGCCGATGTCGATTTCACCTTCCTGCAAGGCGAGTGCGTGGGTATTGCCGGGCATAACGGCGCAGGCAAGTCCACACTGATGGCCGTGCTCGCGGGCGTGTACGAACCGACGCAGGGCACCATCGAAGTGGACGGCAAGCATGCCGAAGGCTACGACGCCAACTCCGCACGCGATGCAGGCGTGCGCTGCGTGTTCCAGGAACTGTCGCTATGCGCGAACCTGACCGTCGCCGAGAACATGTGCGTCGTGCACCCGCAATTGCATGGACGCGGCTGGCGGCGTCGCGCCACGGCGTTGATGCGCGAGAAGCTCGAAGAGATTTTTCCCGGCAATGGATTGAAGGGCAATGAGCTCGTTTCCGATCTCACCCTCACTCAGCAACAGATGGTGGAAATCGCGCGCGGCTTCACGGTGACGGATGCGCCCGTGCGCCTCGTGATTCTCGACGAACCGACGTCTTCGCTCGATGCTCACACCGCCGACCAGTTGCTTGCGTTCGTGCGCAAGGCGGCGCAAAGCGGCATTACGTGTCTGCTCATTACGCATATGTTGGGCGAAATAGAGCGCGTGGCGGACCGCGTGATGGTCATGCGCGATGGCGGTATCGTGAGCGTGCTGGGCCGTGACGATGCGAAGCGCGAATCGATCATCCAGGCGATGGGGCAGCATCTCGAAGCCGACAAGACGCCGGGCACGGTGCGCGAACAGAACGCGCGCAATGACGAGCGGCATTTTCGCTGGACGCTGGGTGCCAAACGCGAGACATCCGTCGATGCCGCGCGTGGCGAAGTCGTCGGCTTTGCGGGACTTGCGGGACAAGGGCAGACCGAAGCGTTGCTCGCCATCTACGAAGCCGCGACGAATAATGCGAAAGTCGCTTTCGTGGCGGGCGATCGCGCTCGCGACGGCGTTTTCCCGGTGTGGTCGATTGCGCAGAATCTGGACTTGCGCTGGCTTGCGGGCGGCATGAAACGCGCGCGCGGTCTGGTCGATCTCGCGGCGGCCCGTGAAGTGGTCGAAGCATGGCGCGCGAAGATCGGCATACGCGGTGCGTCGATGAACGCGGGCATTCTGTCGCTCTCGGGCGGCAATCAGCAGAAGGTGCTGTTTGCCCGCGCGCTTGCATCGAATGCGGAACTCATCCTGATGGACGATCCCACACGCGGCGTCGATGTCGGCACGAAACGCGACATCTATCAGCTCGTGCACGCGGAAGCCGCGAAAGGCCGCACGTTCATCTGGTACACGACCGAAAACGAGGAACTGTCGCACTGCGACCGCACTTACGTGTTCCGTTCGAGTCGCGTCACGCGTGTGCTGCATGCGGACGAATGCACGGAAGAAGCGCTGCTCGCGGCGAGTTTCGAGGAGCAAGCAGCATGACGCCCGCCAGTAGTAACACCCGCGCCAACGCATCGAATACGCAAGCACGTTTGCGCGCCTTGCTTCCCGCCATCTCGCTCGTCGCCGTGTTGGTGCCGATTCTCGTCATGCAGCCCACGGTGATGAGTTACTTCGGTTCCAGCCTGCTGCTGAATCTCGCCGTGCCGATCGTGCTCGCCACGCTTGCGCAGCTTGCGATCATCACCGTGAACGACCTCGACCTTTCCATCGGGCCATTCGTGAGTCTCGTCGCGTGCATCGGCGCGACGCTGCTCGTGAAGACGCCGTGGCTCGGCGCATTGACGCTCGTCGGTTGCGTGCTCGCATATGCGGCTGTCGGCGCGCTCATCGAGTTGCGCCAGATACCGTCTATCGTCGTCACGCTCGGGCTTTCGTTCGTGTGGAGCGGCCTTGCAATCGTGCTCTTGCCGTCGCCTGGCGGCACGAGTCCCACGTGGCTCGGCAACGCAATGAATTATCAGACGCCCTTCATCGCCGCGCCTATCGTGTGGTCGGTGCTGATCGCGATCATCGGTCACTTGCTGCTCATGCGCTCGTCGGCGGGCGTGCGCATTCGTGGTGCGGGCGGCAATCCGCGCGCAATGCGCCGCTTCGGCTGGTCGCTCGTGCGCAGCAAGGCGACACTGTATGGCATAGCGGGCGTGTTCGGCGTCCTGTCGGGTCTGTCGCTGCTCGGTCTCACCACTTCCGCCGATGCCAACCTTGCACTGCGTTACACGCTGCTTTCCATCGCGGCCGTGATCCTCGGCGGCGGCGAATTCGTCGGTGGACGCGTGTCGGTGATCGGCGCGGTGCTGGGTGCGATCACGCTGACGCTCGCGGCATCGTTCCTCGCGTTCCTCAACATTTCGTCGGACTGGCAGGTCGGCATGCAAGGCGCGATTCTCATCGTCGTGCTTTCGTTGCGCGTGCTGCTGCAACGTGGAGAGCGCCGATGAACACACTCGCGGACAAGAATGGAAGCACCTGGACGCGCCTCAAGAGCATTCAGGCGCCCTGGGCCTGGTCGTTCGTCGGCGCGGTGCTGGTGTGGTTCGCCATCGTCGTGATCTTCGGCTTCGGCATTGCGAGCAATGTCGCGCAGACCGCGCTCACTTACGGCGTCTTCATGGTGCTCGTCGGGCTCGGGCAGATGCTCGTCATCACGTCGGGCGTGGGCAATATCGACTTGTCGGTGCCATCGACGATAGCGCTTGCGGGCGTCGTCGGCATGCACGTGATGGGCGGCACGAACGGCGGCATTGCACTCGGCATTGCGGCGGTGCTGGGCGTTGGGATCGTGATCGGCCTCGTGAATTACGCATTGATTCGCTTGCTGCGCATTCCGCCGATCATCGCCACGCTGTCGTCGAGCTTCATCATTCAGTCGGTCGCCATCACGCAAGGACGGCAACTGCCGCCGCCGCCTCCCGCGCTCGGAGCCTTTGCGACGGGACGCTTCCTCAACGTGCCGTATATCGCGCTCGTGGCGCTGGTTCTATCCCTCGTGCTGGGCGTGCTCTTGCATCGCGCGGTGTATGGGCGCCAGCTTTCCGCTATCGGTCAGAACTCGCGCGCGGCATGGCTTGCGGGCGTGAACGTGCATCGCACGCGCTGCATCGCGTACGTGCTTTCGTCGATGATCGCCGCGCTCACGGCCTTGCTGCTCGCTTCGGTATCGGGCGGCGCATCGCTCGACATGGGCGTGGAATACATGCTCATATCGATTGCGGTGGTCGTGATCGGCGGCACGCTCGTGACAGGCGGCAAGCCGACCATCACGGGCGTGTGGGGCGCATCCATGTTCCTCTTTCTCACGAATGCCGTGCTCAACGCGGTAGGTGCGGATGCGGGCGTGCGCTCCATCGTGTATGGCGTGCTCATCATCGCGGTGACGGTGGCCGCGGGCGGCAAGGTGGTGCGCTGAAACGGATTCAAAAAAGGAGGAGACACATGAAGTCAGGAGAGTTCGAGATTCACGACGCGCGTTTCAAGTGGCTGATGCAGGGCAATGCGCCACTGCAGAAGATCACGGGCGATTGTCTGTGGGCCGAGGGTCCGGTGTATTTTCCGGCGGCGGACATGCTCATCTGGAGCGACATTCCCAACAACCGCATGTTGCGCTGGGCGCCGGGCATGGGCGTGGGCGTGTATCGCGCGCCGTCGAATTACAGCAACGGCAATACGCGCGACCGCGAAGGGCGGCTCGTGAGTTGCGAGCATGGCGCGCGCCGCGTGACACGCACGGAGCACGATGGCAGCATCGTCGTGATTGCATCGGAATACGAAGGCAAGCGGCTCAATTCACCGAACGACGTGGTGGTCGATTCACACGGCGCGATCTGGTTCACGGACCCCGATTACGGGATCATGAGCGATTACGAGGGACATCGTGCGCCAAGCGAGATCGGCCGATGCAACGTGTATTGCGTCTCCCCCGACGACACGCACGTGCGCCTGGTCTGCGATGACTTCGTCAAGCCGAACGGTCTTGCGTTCTCGCCGGACGAGTCATTGCTGTATATCGCCGATTCGGCGGCATCGCACGACGACACCGCGCCGCGTCATATCCGCGTGTTCGACGTCGCGAAGGACGGCGCGCTGCGCAATAGCCGCGTGTTCGTGGACATGCCAAGCGGCGTGCCGGATGGCTTGCGTCTGGACGAACATGGCAATGTCTGGACGAGCGCGGAAGACGGCGTGCACTGTTATGCGCCGGACGGCACGTTGCTCGGCAAGATACTCATTCCCGAAGTGGTGGCGAACCTGACCTTCGGCGGGTTGAATCGCGATCGCTTGTTCATCGCGGCGACTTCTTCACTCTATTCCGTGGCCGTGAGCGTGCGTGGCGTCGGACGATAAAGACACATCTACAAGGAGACAACAACGTGAAAACAGTATTGTCGTTTCTTGCCGGCGCCTGCTTCGTGGCGTTGTCGGCAAGCGCATCGGCGCAAGTCGCGACGGGCGATACTTCGTCGCTCAAGATCGCGCTTTCGAACAACTACGCGGGCAATAGCTGGCGTCAGCAGATGTTGAAGAGCTGGTCGAACGTGGCGGACCCGGCTGTAAAGCAAAAGGTCGTCGCGGCCGCACCCACCTTTACGACCGCCGAGAGTCAGGCGACCGAACAGGTCCAGCAGATTCAGAATCTCATATTGCAGGGCTTCAAGGCCATTGCCGTCGATGCCGTCTCGCCCTCCGCGCTCAATGGCGTCATCAAGCAGGCGTGCGGCGCGGGCGTGACGGTCGTGTCGTTCGACGGCATCGCGACCGAACCGTGCGCGTATCGCATCGCCGTGGATTTTCAGGGCATGGGGCGCATGCAGGTGGATTATCTGGCGAAGCGTCTGAACGGCAAGGGCAACTTGCTGGAAATTCGCGGGCTCGCGGGCGTTTCCGTGGATGACGAGATTCATCAGGGTATCGTCGATCAGCTCAAGAAGTATCCGGGCCTGAAGATCGTCGGTTCGGTGCATGGCGACTGGACGCAAACCGTGGCGCAGAAGCAGGTTGCGGGTATCTTGCCGACCCTGCCGCAGATCGATGGCGTGGTCACGCAAGGCGGCGATGGCTTCGGTACGGCGCAGGCCATCAAGGCAGCGGGCCGGCCGACGCCTATCATCATCCTCGGCAACCGGCAGGAAGAACTGGCGTGGTGGGCGGAGCAGAAGAAGACCGGCTACGAGACCATGTCGGTGACCATTCCGCCGGGGGCTTCGTCGTTTGCGTTCTGGGTCACGCAGCAGGTGCTGGCCGGGAAGAAGATTCCGCACGATATCCGCATGCCGGTGCTCGAAGTGAAGCCTGAAGAACTGGACGCGGTGTTGGCCAAGACGCCAACGGGCGCGCTGGCTAACAAGGAATACACGCGGGATGAGGTCGTCGCGGTGATCGACGGAAAGAAGTAGACGTTTGCGAAGTAGCGTGTCGAAGGGCGGCCGATGAATGGCCGCCCTTCGACTTTCATGACGCGCCTGATCAGCCCTTCTGAATCAACCGCCCAAGCGGCGCGAGCGGACCCACGGGAATCAGGTCGAAAGTCATGAAACCGCCTTCGGTCAGCGGCAGCGCGCCGACTTCCGCTCGGGCCGCGTCGACCGATTCGACGTCCATCAGAAACATCACGCCCGGACGGTCCTGACGGAACCAGAATTGCTCGATCTTGCCATCGAGATAAAGTTGCAGCGTATGCGGAACCTCCTTCGGCATGATCCGTTGCTGCTGCTCCGGTGTGGGCGGATTGGTGATGGATCCAACTGCGAATACCTTCATGGGTGAACTCCTTCCTTGACTGCGTTGCGATGTACAACGGAGCTCACTGTAGTCTTAGGGCGCAAAAACCGGTATCGTCGCAAATGCCAACTTTGAGGGCATTTACGCCATGCGAATTTCAATCGTCGCTTTGGAAGGCCTGTTCGATACCGGGCTCACGGTCCTGCTCGATGCGTTCACGCTCGCCAACAAGTTCTCCGCTCAGGCCACGGGCGGTGCGCCTCGGTTCGATGTTTCGCTGGTCGGCGTGCGCAAGAAGGTCTGCTCGGCGCAGGGATTCGGCATTCCGGTTCGGCCGGTTGCAGCCGACCTGAAGCCCGACTGGGTAATCGTGCCGGCATTGAGCACCGGCACGCCCGAGTTGCTCGTTCCCGCGCTCGAACGTCCGGATGTGAGAAAGGCCAGAGCGCAACTGCTGCAATGGCACGACGAGGGCGCGCTTATCGCAGCGTCGTGCATCGGCACGTTCCTGCTGGCGGAAACCGGGCTGCTCGATCATCGCGAAGCGACGACGACCTGGTGGCTCGGTCCGTTTTTCCGGCAGCGCTATCCGCATGTGCTGCTCGACGAATCGCGCATGCTCGTGCCGACCGATGTGGGCGTGACGGCCGGCGCGGCACTGGGACATCTCGATCTGGCGTTGTGGCTGATCCGCAAGGCAAGCCCGGAACTCTCGAATCTGGTGTCGCGTTATCTGCTTGCGGACCTTCGCTCCTCCCAAGCACCTTACATGATCCCCAATCATCTGGCGCAAGCCGATCCGCTCATTCTGCGTTTCGAGCGATGGTCGCGAGAGCACCTCAAGTCAGGCTTCTCGCTTCAGGAGGCCGCCAGCGCGCTCGCGACGAGCACGCGTTCGCTGCAACGCCGGTGTCAGGACGTGCTCGGCAAGTCTCCGCTCGCGTACTTTCAGGATCTGCGGGTGGAACGCGCGCAGGCGCTTTTGCATGGCAGCGGTCTCGACCTCGAAGCTATCGCGGCCGAAGTCGGTTATGTCGATGGCGCAACCCTGCGCACGCTCTTGCGTCAACGCCTGGGACGCGGTGTGCGAGACCTTCGCGCGGACTTGCGCTGAGAGCGGTGCGCCGGGACTTTAAACTTCAACGCATGACGAACACCGTGCGCTGTTTGCTGTCGTTGCCGTCCCAGTGCTCGCTCAACTGCGAGAGCGGCACCGCTTTTGCATCGACACGTAATGCTCCCGATGCAGCCGCGTTCAGTACCGCCTTCACGCATTCGAGCAAGCGCGGCAGTGCAACGCTGCCGATCCCGCTGCCCATCAACGTGATTGCAGTGGAGCGCAACACGGCGCCCGGCAAGCCGATCTCGGCGCCGCCAATCGAGCCGATCTGCACGAAGCGCAAGACACGGCCATCGTCCAACGCTTTCGCGGCGGCGATCAACAAGGCACGCGCACCAGGACCCCAGAGATAGTCGAGCACGATATCGACGCCTTCCGCGAACTGCGCTTCGAAAGCACGCGACATCGCATCCTCGTTTTCATCAAGGGCGATCGTGACATCGGCGCCGGCTTCGCACAGCGCGTCGAGCACCGCCGCGTTGCGCCCTGTCGCGATGATCTTGCCCGCACCGAGATGCTTCGCTATCTGCACCGCGAGTTGTCCGGACGTGCCCGTCGCACCGTTGATCCACACGGTCTCGCCCGCGACGAAGCGTGCACGCTCGGTAAGCGCGGCCCACGACGACATGCCGGGAATGGCGATGGCAGCGGCGGTCACATCGTCGATTGCATTGGGCAGCGGCGCGCTACGTAATTGCGGCACGAGCGTGCGTTCCGCCATCGCGCCGAAGGGCGCAGACGGATTGAAAAAGTAGACGCGCGTGCCGTCATCCAGACGCCCGACGCCGTCCACGCCCGCGACGAACGGATACACCTTGCCCGACGAGTAATGCTGTCCCGACGCCTTGGCGCGGGCGAGCTGACTGAGCGCGGCGGCACTGACCTGAACGATGTGGTGTTCCGGCGTTGCGACGGGTTCGGCGAAGTCGCCGTAGAACGGTTGTTGTCCTGCTGCGTTGACAATTGCGGCTTTCATAGTGCCTCCGTGACGAATACATCCAGTCTAGCCATGCGAGCGCGGCCAATCTCCGGTATAAAAGCCAATCGATACGGCAAACCGGCCATGACTACACCGCTCATTCGCCCCGACCTCGTCACTTCGCCAGGCGGGCCTTTTCTCGCTGCCGCCGAACTCACGCAAGCCGCGCCGCGCGAAATGTCCCTGCACAGTCACGCGCGCGGACAGTTGATGGGCGCGTTGAGCGGCCTCATTTCGATAGGTCTCGAATCTCACCGCTGGGTCGTGCCCGCCATTCATGCGATCTGGATTCCGCCGCATCGCGCGCATTCGGTGCGGTCTTTCGGGCCGTTCGCGGGATGGAGCGTGTTCATTGCCGAAGCGCGCTGCGAGGCCTTGCCGAAGGAACCGCGAGCCATCCGCGCAAGCGCGCTCATGCGCGAGGCCGTGCATCGCGCGGCGACATGGCCGGGCGAACCGCTCGATGCATCGCAGGCGCGTATCGCGGATGTCATCATCGACGAACTCGCGGCTGCGCACGAAGAGCCGCTTCATCTGCCGCGTCCCGCCGATGCCGCGCTCGTCAAGATAACGGATGCGCTCGGCCGCGATCTCGCGGACAATCGCCGTCTGGAAGAATGGGCCGCGTGGGCAGGCGTGTCGGCTCGGACGTTGAGCCGTCGCTTCATCGCGGATACGGGGTTGACCTTCGCGCAGTGGCGTCAGCAAGCACGCATGTTGCGTTCGCTGGAACGCGTGGCGGATGGCGCGCCGGTGACGACCATCGCGCTGGAACTCGGCTATGAAAACATCAGCGCATTCATCGATGTGTTTCGCCGCACCTTCGGCACGACGCCCGGCCGCTATATGGCGATGAAGCGCGTTTAGATGTGTTCCAGCATCCATTCCCGATGCCCGAGCAGTGTCTGCCCCAGCACTTCGAAGGCCGCCGCGGGCAACTGCTGAAGCTCTTCCACGACGCTGCATACGGGATAGAACTCTTCGACCGCGTCATCGAGTATGCCGATACCGATGAGTTCCACCTTACGCGCGAGCACTTCGCGCACACGCTCGCGCAGATCGCTACGCAAAAGCGCGGGATGACCTTCTCCCGTCGCCGGATAACCGTCCGACAAAACCATCAGTATGCGACGGCGCGCACGTCTCGCGAGCAATCGTTCGGCGGCCCAGGTCAGCGCTTCGCCATCGGGATTTTCGTGGCCGCATGTTATGCGCGCAAGCCCGCTGAGATTGGCCGAATCGAAGCGCTTATAGACTTGCAAATCGAGTCTTTCGACAAAGCGATTGAAGCCTTCGGGCGGCGTGTGTCCACTAGAGAGCCAGCGCTCGTAATAAGCGCGCATGTCCGCGTCTTCTATCGAGCTATAGCCCAGCACTTCGCACGCGAAGCCGAGTTGTTCGAGCGCGTCGCACAGCGCGGTCGCGCATAGCCTTGCAAGTTCGATCTTGCGTCCAGCCATGGAGCCGCTTCGATCGATCAGCAGCGTGACGGCGGCATCGCGGCCGGGACGCGCGCGTGCCGCACGAAACGGCGTGCGATAGCCAGGCGATGTTGCAAGACGCACGAGCGACGGCCGGTCGAGTTCGCCGCGTTCCTGTTCGCGCTGCCAGTGCGTTTGTTCGTCGGCCTTCAATGCGCGTTCAAGACGTGCCTTCAACGGCCCTGTTTGTGCGCGCGCCAGCGTGCGCAGCTTGCGCCATGCGGTGGGGTCGCCCATGCCGGTGAGATCGGTCACGCGATCGAATTCCGTGGTGAGGGGAACGGAGCGTGTCGGTCGTTCGATCGGCGATGCATTGCTTTCGGGCGCGATGGCATCGCCTTGAGAATCGGGCGAGGAATCGTCGAGTGGCGCCGCGCTGGAATGCGCGGGCGTCGACTCTTCGCTGGTTGCGTCGTATTCGGGCTCGGATGCCGACTCGTGGTCCACGGTGAACATCATGTTGTTGATGTCGCCCGCCGATAGCGCTGCAATGCGTTCGAGCGCGCGCATTGCAAGACGCACGCTTTGTTCCGTCGATACGCTCGCGCGCCCTTCGCGCAGGATATCTTCCATCACATGAAGCGCCGTGCCCAACGATGGCGTGTCCTCCACGGCCGTCGCTTGCTCGTTCCAGAGCGCGCGTTCGACGCGCCAAGCAAGTTGCTCGCGCCAACCGAGCTTCTGCCAGCCGCCAAGCACGAGTTCCTGCCGATGCTCGCGGTACGAACGCAATAACGCTTCGGCACCGGGGTAAGCATCGAGCAGAAGGGCGCATGCGCGTCTGTCGTCGAGTGCGCGAGCGATACCGCGTGCACCTGCTGCCGTCTTGTCGAGTGCGTCTGAATCGCAATGACAATGCCGCGCGACGAGCAAGTCGAGATAGCCCTTAACCGTGTCGTTTTGCGTCGTCGGGTCGAGCGTATCCGGCAGCAAAAGCAGCTTGCCGCGCACGACGGGCCCGTCCGGTGAGAAGCCGATTTCCAGATCGTCACGACGAGCCAGCGTGCGCGCGAGCTTCGCGAGATTGTCGTCATCCATCGGCGTCGATGCGTTCATCTCGCGATGTAATGCTGCACGATATCGCGGATCAACGCGGCGTCCTCGGCGCTGACCTTGGCGTAGATCGTCGGACCCGCGGCGGCTTCCGGGTCGCCGCTTCTCAGCATGAGCGCGGTCCAGTCGAGCAGCCTGCGCGTGGAAAACGCGCTCGACAGATCTTCGCGCGCGAAGGCAGCGCGACAGTCCGCCGCGATAGAGGCAAGCGTCGTCGCCATGGATGCGCTCACGCCTTCGCCGAAGGTACGCACGAGCACCTCGGCTTCATCGGCGGGAGAAAGGTAGTCGAATTGATACACGCGCCAGCGGTCGAGGAACGCCTCGTTCATCACGTTGGCGCCCTGATACAAGTGCCGATATTGACTCATCGCGCCGACTGCATTGGCTGTCGCGAACAATCTAAACGAGGGATGCGGCGTCACGATCTCGTTGCCCTTCTCCTTGAGCAGGAGACGTCCGCCGGGTTCCAGCACGGCGGTGAGGACGGCGAGTATCGCGGGTTCGGCGAAGTCCACTTCGTCGACGATCAGCCAGAGACCTTCGCGCATGGCGGTGGGCAATACGCCGTCGATCCAGATGGTCTCGCCGCCCTTGACGGTCCAGAAGCCGACGAAGTCGCCGACTGTCGTCTGGCCGTTCATGTTCGAGCGCAGCACGCCCTGATTCGTATGCGCGGCGACTTGTTCGATGAGGCTCGTCTTGCCCGTTCCCGTATGTCCGATCAGCAAGAGGCGCCGGTTCTCGACGATGTCCAAGAGGATGTCGCGTGAGCGTGCCGCGAAGAGATAGGCCGGGTTCCGTGCGGGAACGAAGGGTCCGCCCGCACCCGTCGGCATGGGCACGGAGTCGATGACCGTGCTGCCCACCATGCTCACGACGCCCACGCTTGCAACGGCCGCGCGCTTCAAGTCCTGCATGAACGCATGACGGTTTGGAGACGACGCCTGATCTTCCCGATGCTTCACGAAGCCTTCACGCCGCCACTTTTGCAGCTTGGCTTCGAGATTGTCGAGGTCGACCACTGTATCGACACGGACTTCGCCCGCATTCAGACGATGCAGGATGCGATACAGATGCGGCCGGTCCGCGTGACTGACGGTCCATTGGCCGGCGTTTGCATCGGCGGGATGAACATAGACGCCGACGTGAGACGCGTCGCGCGTGGAAGATTCGAAAGAGGCGTTCATGAAAGGCGAGGCACGGGCGATGACCTGTGCGAGGGTGCATCAAAAGTTACGCCACGTCCAGCTTACTTCGTCGTGACCGACGACGGCACGAAGACGAAACCTTCCATCAGACGCCGCGCGCTGCGGCTCATGATGGCTTTTGTCACGGTCCAGCTTCCGTCGCGTTGCTCGGCTTTCGCGCCCACTTCGAGACTGCCGGAAGGATGCCCGAAGCGCACCGGTGCGTGCGCATTCGCGACGAGCCGGTTGACGACCGTCCCCGGAATGGCCGCCGCGACGGCGATAGCCACGGCGCCCGTGCCCGTCATCGCGTGATGCAGCTTGCCCATGGAAAAGATGCGCGCGTTGATGTCGAGCGCGCTCGCATCGACATGCTTGCCGCTCGATGCAACGTAGCTCGCGGGCTTCGCGACGAAGGCGAGCTTCGGGGTATGCGGGCGCGATTGCGTGGCTTCGTCGGCTGACGCGGCGAGACCCATGCGCACCGCGGCGTGAGCGCGAATGGCTTCGGCTCGTTGCAGCAAGGCGCTGTCGCTGTTCACGTCGCGCTGCAGTTCACTGCCTTTCAAGTCGAGCGATGCCGCATCCACGAAAATGGCCGGGTTTCCCGCGTTGATCATGGTCATTTCGACCGAGCCGACGCCGGGCACGTCGAGCACGTCCATAGCGTTGCCGGTCGGGAACATGGTCTCGTTTGCATCGCCGGCCGGTTCGAGAAATTCGATCTTGATCTCGGCTGCGGGGAAGGTCACGCCGTCGAGTTCGAAGTCGCCTTCTTCGACCACTTCGCCGTCTTTTATCGGCACATGCGCGATGATCTTCGCGCCGATATTCGCCTGCCAGATGCGCACGGTGGCCGTGCCGTTACGCGGGGCATCGACGAGACCCTGCGCGATGGCGAACGGACCGACCGCCGCAGTCAAGTTGCCGCAATTGCCGGACCAGTCGACCACCGGCCGGTCGATGGCGACCTGACCGAAGCGATAGTCCACGTCGCAATCTTCACGCGAGGAAGGACCGATGATCACGACCTTGCTCGTGCTGGAGGTCGCGCCGCCCAAGCCGTCGATATGCTGGCCATAAGGGTCGGGGCTGCCGATCACGCGTAGCAGGACGGCGTCGCGCACGGCAGCGTCGGCGGGTAGCCAGTCGTCGCGAAAAAATACGCCTTTGCTGGTGCCGCCGCGCATGTAGACGGCCTGAAACTTCGACTGAGCCAAGATGATTCTCCGGGTGTGCACGCATTCGATGTCTTCATTAAACATCAAAACGTCCCGACCCGGATAACTTACAAAAGCATCTCAACGCCTGGCATAGTCTTTCGCCGAACACAGCGAGGCTGCCAGCGCGACTTGCGTTTCATCCTCGCCGCGCAGACGCGCGAGCCACTTGCCCGCGTTTGCCGATGCAGTAGCGAACGGCGCGGTCACGCGTTGCAGATAGGCTGTCATCGGCGAGACGATACTGACGTTCTCCATCATGCCGCGATCTTCGTGATCGAGGATATGGCAATGCATGACGAATTCGCCCGTGAAGTCCTGATAGATCGTGCGCATGGAAAGCTGATACCCGGCCTTGATGAAAAGCGTATCGCGCTCCACGCCTTGCAGGTTGCAGTACTCCGTGTCGCCGGTTTGAAGCTCTTCGTCGGTGCAACCCCCCGAGCCATTGAAAATGGAGTTGCCGGCTGCGTTCTTGATGTCGATGATCCTGAACGGATTCGTGTGAATGTGAAACACGTGTGTGGCGAAGGCCGTGGCAGAGACGTTCCATTGATCGATGTTGCCGAGCACGCCGGTGTAAGCAGTGACGCTCGGATCGTAGCTCTTGCCGTTGATGGTGAATGCGGGCGGCTTGATGTCGAACACAGCAGGCACGACGTTGACCACCTTGCCATCCACCGGCACACTGGGCGCGAACGCTCGCAACGTAAGCGATGCGAGATCCGTCTTCGCGGGTTCCGCGAGCGTGGGATTGGCCGCGACCAGTTGATTGCGAATGTATTGCCAGTAGCGCGAGTGATTGCCGACCGTGGTGTTCGGAATGTTGACGCCGGGACCGACACGCGCGAGCGACAACAGACGCCGGTCCTTCGCCTTCGATGAATTGGTTCTGAAGTTGATGGTCGCGGAAGCCGAGGCGGCTTCGTCGAGTATGCAATACACGCCCGGCGATGGAAAGGCAACGAGCACGTCGCTGCGGTAGCCGGGGTTCATCGAATTGACGTCCTTTTCGACCATCGCGTTCATGGTGATGCCGTCTTCGGCGAACTCGAGTTGCTTGACGGTTTCACCGCTGCAGAGTTGATCGAGCGTCAGGGTCTGCGACGTCTTGGTGTTGTCCTTCGCGAGCGCCGAGGCTGCCGCGCTCGTCGCCGTGTTGACCTGCGCCGCGCTCAAGGACTGCGAATCCGCCACGCCAACGGCCGAGAGATTTGCACGCACGATCTTCACATTGATGGTGTCGCGATTGCCGCCATGCACCATGCGAAGACGGCGCACTTCGCCTGCGGGTACGAAGGTCGTGGCGCTCGGAAAGACTGGCTGAACCACGCCGTTGATCTGCGTATAACGGCCGGATATTTGCCACGTCGAATTGAACTGCCCCGTGTGACCGGGCCGCGGGTCCTGAACGAAGGAAAGCTGGTTCGTATAGCCGCGAATTTCGCCGATCTTTCCAGATGGGCAGATCCATTCGAAAGTGGTCGGGTCGGCCAATGGCACGGTGGATTGCGCGTCGCTGAAGCAGCCGTATTCGATCTGCTGAAACAGCATGACGTGTTCGCGCATCGGCAAGGGCAACAGCAGGAAGCGGCGATGCAGGATGGTGTCGATATCGGCGCTGCCATCGACGACGCCACGGCGCGCCTGACGTGAACCGCGCACGATCAGCACGCCGGCCATGCCGCTCGCGACATCGATGGCAGTCGAGCCGTGCAGATGCGCGTGATACCAGAACGTGCCGGAGGGATGCGTCGACGGAATGTTGTAGACGTATTGCTGCGACTGCTGAGGCAGCACCGTCAGCAGCACGTTGTCCGACTTGCCGGAAGGCGAGACATGCAGACCGTGCGTATGAATGTTCGTGTGATTGAAGCAATGCGGCGTGGAGTGATCCGGATTGTCCGGGCAGTCGTCCACGGGATCGTTCACCTGCAACCTGTTGTTGAGCTTTAGCCTGAGCGTGGCGCCCGGCTTGATGCTGATGGTCGGCCCGGATGGGCAGCCATTGTACGAACGCATCGACACGGTATCGAAGGCGTTGGTGGAGGGGTTGTAGATGCGGTAGCTGCCCTTTTGCACCGACAGCGCGACCGAGGCCGAATTACCCGATGGATTCAGCCCTTGCAAGCACTGAAGCCGCGCAAGTATCGAAGCAAGCCCGCCCGGCGTTGCGACCGCTGTGTTGTCCGCCGTGGTGTCGGAGTCGTCGCTGAGATCGTCGAACGAACGTGTGGTCAGCGTGCTCGACGTGCTCTGCGCGAAGCTCATAGCGGGCGCGAATGCACAAGCGAGAAGCACGATCGGCAGAGCGCTTTTGAAACGACGAACGAGGGATTTCATGATCCGCTCCTTGCATGGACGAACACGGTTGGCTCGCTGCAAGAGGACATTAGGTGATTGGAAGAATGTCGTATCCCTAATCTTTTTCGATCTGTTCGCTTCACCACACGATGACCCGAGCGAGACGGTAAAAGCCGGTTGGCGTTGAAATCCCTGAGAGGGGAATATGAAAGGAAACCGAAGGGCGATGCCTCGGCGTCATCGCTTGCATGGAATTAGATCGGAACCCGAAACAATCTTCAGATGCGACGAAATTCATCGCATCAATGCCATGGATTCATGTCTGACGATTAGGCGAAGTCGTCCTTGCACTCCCAATCCCGTCATAAGCTTTCCACCCGTTCGTGCTTTTGCATATGCAAATCGATTCGTTCGCGTCCGCGTGACGGCGTTTTAACGTGTGCGCTGCGGCAGCAGCCCAGCAACGCCGCCAAGATCATCGACGACAGACGAAACAAAGGAACGGCAATACATGGCAGGCATCGATCGACGGGGATTTCTTATTTCATCGGGCGCGGCGCTCGCGTCCGCAAGCCTGTCCTCACTGGCGTTCGCTCAGGGCGACGCCGGAAGTCCGAAGCGCGGCGGCACGCTCAACATGCTGATCAATCCCGAGCCGCCCGTGCTCGTATCCATCTTTCAGACGACGGGGCCCGCGCTCGTCGCCAGTTCGAAAGTGCTGGAAGGCTTGCTCGCCTACGACTTCGATCTGAAACCGAAAGCGCAATTGGCGACCGCATGGAACGTAAGCCCGGACGGTCTCAAGTACACGTTCACGCTGCGCGAGAACGTCAAGTGGCACGACGGCCAGCCGTTCAGCTCGGCCGATGTCGCGTTTTCCATCGATTTGCTCAAGTCGATCCATCCTCGCGGGCGTAGCACGTTTGCCAACGTGGTGAAGGTCTCGACGCCCGATGCGCGCACCGCCGTGATCGAATTGTCGAAGCCCGCACCGTATCTGTTGAAGGCGTTGTCGGCGGGCGAATCGCCGATGGTCCCGAAGCATCTCTACGCCACGGGCGACCCGCTCTCGAATCCGCACAACAACGCACCAGTCGGCACGGGACCGTTCCGCTTCAAGTCGTGGACACGCGGCGCGAATATCGTCTATGAGCGCAACCCGGACTACTGGGATGCGGGCAAGCCGTATATCGATTCGCTCGTGTTCAAGGTCATTCCCGACGCGGCGGCGCGTTCCGCTGCGTTCGAAACCGGCGCGCTCGATCTCGGCGGCGAGAATCCGGTGCCGCTCACGGACTTGCCGCGTCTTGGGCAACTGCCGCAGCTTGCCACGGAAACGCGCGGGTATCGTTTTCTTCAGCCGCAATCGGAGATCGACTTCAATCTCGATCATCCGATCCTGAAGGATCTGCGCGTGCGTCAGGCCATTGCGCACGCCATCAATCCGC
The DNA here is from genome assembly GCF_023631485.1 of Caballeronia sp. GAFFF2. Classification (NCBI taxonomy): domain Bacteria; kingdom Pseudomonadati; phylum Pseudomonadota; class Betaproteobacteria; order Burkholderiales; family Burkholderiaceae; genus Caballeronia; species Caballeronia sp. GAFFF2. The sequence continues at coordinate 598,256 of NZ_JALQDA010000035.1, forward strand.
AGATAGTGCAGCGCACGATTGCATACGGTTACGCCGATATTTCGCCGACACCGATCACGCCTGCATCGCCCTATCACGACGCCAAGATCACGCCCTATGCGTTCGATACGGCGAGCGCCGAGAAGCTGCTCGATGCGGCGGGTTATCCGCGCAAGAACGGCGGGCCGCGTTTCAGTCTCACGCATGACTTCCTGCCTTATGGCGATATGCATCGGCGTCAGGCGGACTATGTGAAGTCGGCGCTCTCGCGCGTGGGGATCGACGTGACAGTGCGCTCGCAGGACTTGCCTTCGTTCCTGAAGCGCGTGTATGCGGACCGCCAGTTCGACTTCACCAGCATAGGCGTGAATACGCTGTTCGATCCGAGCGTGGGCGTGCAGCGTCTCTATTGGTCGAAGAATATTCGTCCGGGCGTGCCGTTTTCCAATGCGCCGCACTACAGCAATGCGGAAGTCGATACGCTGCTCGAATCGGCATCCGTGGAAACGGATGAAGGCAAACGGGTCGCGCTTTATCAGCAGTTCCAGCAGATCGTGAATCGCGACTTGCCTGTTCTGAACCTCATCGCGCCGCGCATGATCACGGTCGCCAACAAGCGCGTGCATAACCACACGGTGTCGGCACAAGGTCTGGAAGGCAATCTCGCCGATGTCTGGCTGAGCGCGTGAAGGCATCCACATGAGCCGACGCACGCGCCTCGCCGCCATCGTTCGCCGCACGGCCTGGCAAGCCGTGCCGACGATGCTTGCCATCGTGATCCTCAACTTCTTCCTGCTGAAGCTCATGCCGGGCGATGCCGCCGATGTCATCGCGGGAGAGTCCGGCTCGGCCACGACGGAGAGCTTGCAAGCATTGCGCGCGAAGTTCGGTCTCGATCAGACGGTGCTCCATCAGTTGTGGTCGTATCTCTCGCATCTCGCGCACGGCAGTCTTGGTTTCTCGCCGCGTTACGACGCGCCCGTCATGCAGCTAATTCTTTCGCGGTTGCCCAATACACTCATTCTGATGGGCGCGGCACTTGGCATTGCAATCGTGGCGGGCATCGTACTCGGCGCGGTCATGGCGCATTGGGCCGGCAAGTGGCCGGACCGTGTGCTGTCCGTGCTTGCGTTGTTGCTCTATTCGACGCCGGGCTTCTGGATCGGGCTTCTCGCCATCGTGCTGTTCTCGGTGCATCTCGGCTGGCTGCCGAGCGGCGGCGACGTGACGGTTGGCGCGAACCTGCATGGCTTCGCTTATCTGGCCGATATCGGCAAGCACGTGCTGTTGCCCGCGGTCACGCTCGCCACGTTCTTCGTCGCGATCTATGCGCGTCTCACGCGCGCCGCCATGCTCGAAGTGCAGCGGCAGGACTTCGTGCGCACGGCGCATGCAAAAGGATTGCATCCGTTGCGCGTCACCGTGCGGCATGTGCTGCGCAATGCGCTGATGCCGCTCACGACGATGGTCGGCATTCACTTCGGTACCTTGCTCGGCGGCGCGGCCGTGACCGAGACCGTGTTCAGTTGGCCAGGGCTTGGCCGCCTCGCGCTCGATGCCGTCATGGCGCGCGACTTCAGCGTTCTGCTCGGCGTGCTGCTGCTTTCGTCGCTGCTCGTGATCGTGGCGAACGTGGTGGTCGATCTGTTGCAGGCATGGCTCGATCCGCGTATAGCCTGATACGCCCGACACGCCCGACACGCCTGACATTCATTCGAGGACGCATGGCTTCCGATTCCCCCGAACTCGTTTCATCCCATGCCTCGCCCTGGCGGCGTCAGCTCGCGGGCGCGTTGTTCGGCACCCGCCGTGGTGAAGGCGCACCCACGGCCCGCGCGCGGCGTGGCGCATGGCACGCGTTATTGCGCAACCCTTCGGCGCTTGCGGGACTCGTGTTGCTCGCGGCGTTCATCGTGCTTGCGTTGAGCGCGCCGCACTTCTTTCCGGGCGATCCGCTCGACATGGTTGCGCTTCCATTCGAATGGCCTGGCGCCGATCCGATGTATCGCCTCGGCACCGATTCGCTTGGCCGAGATGTCGCCGCGGGCGTAGCCCACGGCACGCGCGTGTCGCTACTGATCGGCGCATCGGCGGCTGCGATCGGCTTGTTGATCGGCACGCTCGTGGGCGCTATCGGCGGCTTCTTCGGCGGTCTCGTCGATGATCTGCTCGTGCGTATCACCGAACTCTTTCAGACCGTGCCGTCGTTCCTGCTCGTGATCGTGATCGTCGCTATAGGACGGCCCAGCGTGACGATCATTGCGCTTGCCATCGGCATTGCTTCGTGGCCCACGGTCGCGCGAATCGTGCGTGCCGAGTTCCGCGCCTTGCGTCAGTCGGACTTCGTGCTTGCGGCGCGCAGCCAGGGCTTCAGCAACGCGCGCATCATCTTCGGCGAGATTCTGCCGAACGCGTTGCCGCCGGTGATCGTCACTGCATCCGTGATGGTGGCGAGCGCCATCCTGATCGAATCGTCGCTTTCGTTTCTCGGCATGGGCGACCCGAACGTCGTCACGTGGGGCGGCATGATCGGCGCGGGACGCGATTCGTTGCGTACCGCGTGGTATCTGACGGCGATACCGGGCGCGGCCATCGTGCTCGCCGTGCTCGCATTGAACCTGCTCGGCGACGGTCTCAACGACGCACTCAACCCGCGCATGCGCGAACGACCATGACGAGGCGCGACGTGGCCAATCTACTCGAAGTGCGCGACCTGCGCGTGAGCTTCGGCGCGCAACACGCGGTGCGCGGCATCGACCTCGATATCGCGGAAGGCGAGACGCTGGCGCTCGTCGGCGAATCGGGCTGCGGCAAGTCCGCGACCGCGCTTTCGCTCATGCGTCTCGTGCCGGAGCCCGGCCGCGTGACGGGCAGCGTGCGTTTCGACGGACGCGATCTGCTTGCGCTGGCGCCACGTGAAATGCGTGCGATGCGCGGCCGACAGATATCGATGATCTTCCAGGAGCCGATGACATCGCTCAATCCGGTGCTGTCGATCGGCGCGCAGATCGTCGAGACCTTGCGGCAGCATGAGGCGCTCTCGAAGGAAGCCGCACATAGACGTGCCATCGAATTGCTCGACCTCGTGCATATTCCCGAGCCGCAGCGGCGCGTGTCCGACTATCCGCATGAGCTTTCGGGCGGGCAACGTCAGCGCGTGATGATCGCCATGGCGGTGGCGTGCAGGCCGCGTCTTCTCATCGCCGATGAACCCACCACCGCGCTCGATGTAACCATTCAGGCGCGCATCCTCGAATTGCTCGCGGAGCTGCGGCGTGAACTCTCGATGTCGTTGTTGCTCATCACGCACGACCTCGGCGTCGTCGCGAACCATGCGGACCGGGTGGCGGTGATGCTTGCGGGCGAGAAGGTCGAGGAAGCGAGCGTGGAGCAGCTTTTTACCGCGCCCAGCCATGCCTATACTCGGGGATTGCTCGGGGCGTCGTTGAATCTGTCCGGCGAGTTGCATTATCGCGAGTGGAAGCTGCCGGAGATAAGGCACACCGTCACCGAAGACGGTAAGCCCGTCTTCGACGTTACGCCGCTTGCGCCGCATCGGATCGTGCCGACCGCACAGGCGGACGATGTGCCCTTGCTCTCAGTGCGAGATCTATCGGTGCATTACGCGCATCGTCATGGCAAGGACTTGCTGCGTGCGGTCGATGGCGTGTCGTTCGACATCGCACGCGGTGAGACGGTCGGTCTCGTTGGCGAATCGGGTTGCGGAAAGTCCACGCTATCGAAGGCGATCATGCGGCTCGTGCCGTCCACTGCCGGCGCGATCCAACTGCGCGGCACCGACCTCGCGCCGCTTTCCGAACGTGCCTTGCGCCCGCTGCGCCGTCAGGTGCAGATGGTGTTCCAGGACCCGTATGCGTCGCTCAATCCGCGCCGTAGCGTGGGTGAAATACTCGAAGCGGTGCTCGAAGTAAATGGCATCGGCGATGGGAAGACACGGCGTGCACGCGCTGCGGCCATTCTCGATCGCGTCGGTTTGCCCAGTGCCGCGCTCGGGCGCTATCCGCATGAATTTTCGGGCGGTCAGCGTCAGCGCATAGGCATTGCGCGTGCGCTGATTCTCGAACCCGCGCTTCTCATCTGCGATGAACCCGTGTCCGCGCTCGACGTATCCATACAGGCGCAGATTCTCAATCTGCTGGTCGAACTCAAGCGCGATCTCGGGCTTGCGTATCTCTTCATCTCGCACGATCTTTCGGTGGTGCGCTATATCGCGGACCGCGTGCATGTGATGCAGGGCGGACGCATCGTGGAGAGTGGACATCATCGCGAGATATGGCGAGCGCCGCGGCATGCTTATACGCGCACGCTGCTCGAAGCCATTCCGGTGAAGCAATTCGATGCGGAAGCCGCATGACACAGAACCATTCAAACAAGGAAGAAGGTATGTCACAACAGGACCCGCGCCAGGCCGCGCTCGATGCGCTGCCCGCGCTCGCCGAGGCGATCGGCGAAGATGCAGCCGCACGAGAGGTGCGCCGCGAGTTGCCCTTCGAGGGCTTCGCATTGTTTCGTCAGTCGGGTCTTGGCAAGCTGCGCTTGCCGGTGGAATGGGGCGGTCTCGGCGGGTCGCTCGAAGACGTGTTTCATGTGATCGCCACGCTTGCCGCGCATGAAAGCAATGTCGCGCATGCGCTGCGTATTCACTTCGATCAGACCGAAGCGCTGTTGCTCTCGCCCCGCACGCCGTTCAACGAATTGCAGATCAGGCGCGTGGTGGATGGCGCGATCTTCGGCGGAGCTTCGACCGAAGCGGGCACGTCGCGTCCCGGCGAGATCACGACCCGTTTGCAGCGCGACGGGGAGCACTTTCGACTGAGCGGCCGCAAATATTACTCGACTGGCACGGCGTTCTCGGACTACGCGCGCCTCAACGTGCAGGACGAAAACGGCGATGCGGCCGTTGCCATCGTGCCCGTGCAACGTGAGGGTTTTCGCGTGATCGACGACTGGGACGGCATGGGCCAGCGCATGACGGCAAGCGGCAGTCTCGAGTTCGACAATCTGCTCGTGCATGCCGATGAAGTCACGCCGCGCGTGCAGTCGACGCTCACGGGACGTCATGGCGGCGCATTGCGTCAGTTGCATCTCGTGACGGTGGCGGCGGGCATCGTGCGCAATATCGTCGCGGATGCAAAGCGTTATGTGCTGAAGCATGGCCGGCCGGTGATGCACAGCACCGCGCCCACCGCGCGCGAGGATGCGTTCATTCAGCAGGTGATCGGCGAACTGAGTGCGCATAGTCACAGCATCGATGCACTGGTGCGCGAAAACGCGCGCGAGCTGGAGCGTTCCGCACAAGCCATTCGCAATGGCGTTGCGAATGCCGAGGCGCTCGTGCTCGAAGGCGCGCTTGCGACGGCGCGCACGCAGATCGTGGTCAGCAAGCTCGCGCTGTTTGCAGGCGAGCGGATGTTCGAGGCGGGCGGTGCATCGGCGACTTCCCGGGCGCATAACTTCGACCGGCACTGGCGCAATCTGCGGACCATCTTCAGCCACAATCCGCTGCTGCACAAGGCACGCGTGATCGGTGACTACGAATTGAACGGCGTGACCACGCATTTGACCGAAGGGAAGGTTTTCTAAGCTGCATTGAAGCCGTTCACCGGACGAGGCACGGCGAAGTGTCCAGCGCTCGCGCGGGTTTCAGCGCAAAGGTGAACCGCGAACTTCTGGACGCGGCAGCCCGAGTCGCGCTTCATCGCCTTCATCACGAGGCGATGAAGCCATCGCAAAGCTCAGGGCTTGTAGCCGTCGTTCAACGTCTGCAGGAACGCGACGATGTCGCGAATATCCGCACCCGTCATCGCGGGCTTGTCGCCGAACTTGCGGTCGAACGGCGCGTCCTTGTCATCGATATTCGCGTGATACCGCGGCGGCAGATCGTCGTACTTACGCACCGCGCCCTTCGCGTCTTTCGAGTAGAACTTTTGCGGCGCGGTATTGCGCTCGTTGTAGAAGGCCATCACGTCGTCGAGCGAATGATAGATGCCGTTGTGAAAGAACGCGTGGCGCGTAGCGACGTTGCGCAGCGTCGGCGTGAGGAACATGCCGCAATACTGCGTCTGGTCGCGCAGATCGTCACGGAAAGGTCCGCATACGCCCATGTCGAAGAACTTCGGATCGTGATTGATCGCGAGCTTGTCGTTGCGCGGCACGCCAAGCGACTCGTATTGATAATCCGTGAACATGGGCGGCAGGCCATCGCCGCCAGGCTTCGACAAATGGCATCCCGCGCAATTGGCCTTGGCGGGATCGTTGAAGAGGTGCAGGCCGTGCAACTCCGCTTGCGTGAGGCGCGTCTTGCCTTCGAGCCAGTAGTCGTACTTGCTCGTATAAGGATGAAACGCCTGTTCCTCAACCTGATAACGCGCCACCGCGAACATGGCTTCCGACACGGCAAGGCCGCGCGTATCGAAGATGCGCGGGCCGAAGAGCCTTTCGAATTCGCCCTTGTAGGCCGTATGCGCGAGCTTGCCGGACACTTCGTCGAGACTCGTGTTCGCCATCTCGACCGGGTTCAGCATGGGACCGGATGCCTGTGCCTGCAAGGTATCCGCGCGGCCGTCCCAAAAGAGGCCGCCTTGTGGAACCAGCGCGGGTGCGGCGGGCGCCACGCCTGCGTTCTTCGTGGCGCGTTGCGTGCTTTTGGCCTGATCGGCGAGTTGCGCGAGATCGGGCGGGGCGTCGGCATCGCCTGCATCGGGACCAATGCTGAAGTTCGGTTGCCGATACAGATACATGAGCGAAGGCGGCGGCCGATAACCCTGCAAGCTCAAATGCGGTCCGCCTTCCTGCACGGACAAATCGTTGGATGGCCCGAACGAATGGGCCGGGTCATGGCATGACGCGCACGACTGCTTGCCGGATGCGGAAAGCGTCTTGTCGAAGAAGATGTTCTTGCCGAGTTGCGCGACCGCACTCAGTTGCACGGCCGGCGGACGCTGCAAGACAACCGGCGCGGGATTCGCGCCGGTCAGGTTTTCCACGATCTCGCCGACGGCCGCAGGCACATGCGATGGATACATCAACGCAAACGCACCGAACGCGCCTGCGGCGATCACGAGGGCAGCAACGCCGCGTAACGCATGACGCCTGAGCGGCGGCTTGTGAGGGGAACGACCGAAGGCGGGTTCGACAGTAGCGGACATGTGCGGATGAGTTCGGAAAAACGCGATGTCGCCGGCGAGCGGCGACACGATACGAGTGGCGATGGCGCGCATTGAATGCGCGCGCCATGCGTCACCTTCAGATTGCGGGCACCGATGCGACCGGCGAACCGAGCGACTGATCGACGAAGACCTTCGGGTTGTTGCCCTTGCCCGAGAAGTCGAACATGCCCATGATGCTGCCGGCCGTGGCGTCGAACGAACCGCTGCCGAGACGCGTCGAACCAAGCCAGTTGTCTTCGATGAAGCGCACCACCGAAGCCTGCGAGATCGCCGTGTGATCGACGTAATTCACCTTCGCCCAAGGCGAGATCACGAGAAACGGAATGCGCGTGCCCGGACCGCAGCGGCCATTCACCGCGCCGCCGTTCACGCCGACGGGCGCCGCGCCCGCGCCGCATTTGCCCGCACCGTTCAACTGGTCGGCTTGCGGATCGAACGACGATGAAGTCGGTACCGCATAAGCGTGGTCGTACCAGCCATCCGAGTCATCCCATGCAACGATCACGGCCGTCGTGTTCCAGTCGGGTTGTTGCTGCAGGAAGTTCACGATCTTCGACGTGAAAGCCTGCTCGTCGAGCGGATCGGAATAACCCGCGTGACCGTCCTGGAACGCGGGCGCCTTGATGAAGCTCACCGAAGGGTAGTTGCCGGCCTTCACCGCAGCGAAGAAGTCGTCGCTATCGTATTCGTGATTCGCGGGCTCGGCGGTCTTGCCATCCGCCTCCAGCGACGAACCGATGGCCGCCGTCGAACTCGGACGCAAATGCTGCGGATTCGCCGTCGACGCGTAGTACTGGAACCAGTTGTGATGTGCAACGTAGTCGGCCGTGGATGCATTGACCACGTTCGAGAAGGTCGCGCGCTTGCAACCGGTCGAGCCGTCGCTGTTCACGGTGGCGAGATTGAAACCGCCCATGAAGCCGCCCCACGTGATGCTCTTCGCATTGAGCAAGTCGCCGATGTTCTTCGAGGTCATCAACGCCTGATCCGTCGTGCTCGAACAGACGTCGTTGGCGGGATCGACGTCGTTGATCATCGAGAAGCCGCCTTGACCGTCGGCGACATAGTACGAGCCCGATGCCGTCGTCAGGTTGAACACGGGCTTGCTCGTCTTCACGATCTGCATGCCGTTGTTCTGGCCGGAGACGACTTCGAGCGCGCCGGGCGTGGACGGGCCGTAGGTGTCGGTGTACGCGTTGTCGCTCATCGCGAAGTTTTGCGCGTAGTTCCACAACGCGGCGACCGTGTTGCCGTCGTAATAGCCCATGACTTGGCCTGCCGTGCCGAATGCACCCGCGCCGCCGCTCGAACCCTTTCCCGTGTATTTCGGGAAGAGATCGGCTGCACCGTTGTTATAGGCTTGTTGTTCCGCGGTGTAAGCGTGGTTCTGGTCGGCGGTCGCGGCTTGCGTGCGATCGAGCCGGAACGGGTTGGCGGCAGCCGCGCCGTTCAGCGTGTTGACGAAGTTCGGGTTGGCCGTGAGCAGCGTGCCAGTGAGGCCATTGACCGTCGGCGTGCCGGCGGCCGCCGTGAAGGCGGGCTCGCCCGCGGGGTTGGCGGCGTTCGGGTAGGTTGCGAAGTAGTGATCGAACGAGACGTTCTCGTTGAAGATCACGACTACGTGCTTGATGGGCGTGGCGGTGACGAGCTTGTTTTGCGCGCTCTGTTGAGCGTTGTTGTCGTGATCGCTGCCGCAGGCGTAGAGGCCGAAGGCGGCGATCGCGGCCGATGTTGCGACCATGATGGCTCGACGAAACATGAAGGAACTCCGGGGGTCGATGTGATTTTGTTTGATGAGGCGCAAAGGCTTCTCCTCGACGCGGATTACAACACTCGCGTGTTGCGCGTCGAAGTCGAAGCGCTTTCGCACCTCTTACTTCACATTGACGATTCGGCGTATTCCGGCGTGTTTCCGATCCGACTCCGTAAGGCTCTTATTTCGCGGCAGCCCCAATGCCGTTCAGTTCCTCGATCACTTCCGGCGACAATTCGAGGCCCGCACTTTCGATGTTCTGCCGCAAATGCGCGCGTGAGGACGTACCCGGAATGAGCAGGATGTTTTGCGAGCGTTGCAGAAGCCATGCAAGCGCTACTTGCATGGTGGTGGCGCTCACCTGTTGCGCGACGCGATTCAAGATGTCGGATTGCAAGGGCGAGAAGCCGCCGAGCGGAAAAAACGGCACATACGCTATGCCTTGCTGCGCAAGATGATCGATCATGGCGTCGTCGCCGCGATGCGCGAGGTTGTACTGGTTCTGCACGCAGACAATGGGCGTGATGCTCTGTCCTTGCGCGAGTTGCTTCGCCGTGACGTTGCTCAGGCCGATATGCCGGATGAGGCCCTTGCGCTGCAATTCCGCAAGCGTCGTAACCTGTTCCTCGATATCGCCTTCAGCGGGACCGGCTATGTCGAACATGACGCGCATGTTCACGACGTCCAGCACGTCGAGGCCGAGATTGCGCAGATTGTCGTGCACGGCAGATTCGAGTTCGGCGGGAGACCGCGCGAGATTCCACGATGCGTCGTCGCCGCGTTTGGCCCCCACCTTGGTGACGATCACGAGATCGTCGCGATACGGAAAGAGCGCTTCACGAATCAGTCGATTGGTCACGTGCGGGCCGTAGAAGTCGCTCGTGTCGAGATGCGTGATGCCGCTGTCGATCGCTTCACGCAGCACGGCGATGGCTTCGTCTTGGTCCTTGGGCGGGCCGAACACATGCGGCCCTGCGAGTTGCATGGCGCCGTAACCCATGCGCGTCACGGACGATTCGCCGAGTTGATAGAGGCCAGCGCGGTTTGCGTCGGTCATTGCAATGCTCCTTGCATCCGTCGATGCGAAATGGATTCTCGAAACTGCTCGTCTATAATACGAATAATCCTTCAGATTGTGCATTCGCATATGTCGAGCGACAACAAGACCGCGTTGAAGCCCCGCAAGCTGCCGCGCCAGGCGCGTTCGCAGGCCACCGTCGATGCAATCTTCGACGCCACTATTCAGGTTTTGCTGGCCGATGGTTTGCAGCGGCTCACCACCATTCGCGTGGCCGAGAGGGCCGGTGTGTCCATCGGCACGTTGTATCAATACTTTCCGCACAAGCAGGCGTTGTTGTTCGCGGTGCTGGAGCGGCATCTCGGCAGAGTAGGCGACGTGCTCCAGCAGGCGGCGGAGTCGGTGCATGGCGAGTCGCTGGCGACCATGGTGTCTACAGTCGTGGAGGCATTCGTACGAGCAAAGACCGCACGTATAGATGAAGCGCGCGCGCTGTATGCGGTCGCGGCCGAACTCGATGTGCGGGAGCTTGCGCAAGGCGCGGAACGCCGAAGCCGCGCTACGCTCGTTGCCATGCTTGCGACAGCGTCGGACGCCATCTTCGACGATCTCAATACCACTGCCTTCATGCTCGCGGCGGCGATGGTTGGACCCACGCGCTTGATGGTCGAAGGCGGAGCACCGCGCGCCATGTTGCGGGCCCTGCCGCGTCAACTCGAGTCGCTATGTCTGGGTTATCTGGAGCGAGAGGCAAGGCCGCGCGCGCGGTTGAAGCGCACCGGCGCTTCGTGAGTACGGCGTGCATGGGGCGGAGTTAGCCAGCCTTCGAGTTTTGAGCTAGGCTTGATGTCTCGACTCAACTCATGGCTGCAAAATCATGTCTCGTCCCCTGCAAATCGACTTCGTTTCCGACATCGCGTGCCCGTGGTGCGCCGTTGGTCTTTCATCATTGCAACGCGCGCTGGAACGCCTAGGCGATACCGTCGATGCAACCATCACGCTGCATCCGTTCGAACTGAACCCGGACATGGGTCCGGAAGGCGAGCGTATTGTCGATTACCTGGGCAGAAAGTACGGCCGCACGCCCGAGCAAATAAAGGAAGCGCAAGCGATGATCCGCGAGCGTGGCGCGAGCGCCGGCTTTACCTTTGGTCAGCGCGATTGGGTGTACAACACATTCGATGCACATCGGTTGCTGCACTGGGCGCGTATCGAAGGAAAGCAAGTGCCGCTCAAGCTCGAACTCCTGCGTGCGTATCATTCCGATGGTAAAGACCCGAGCAATCAAAATGTATTGATCGAAGCCGCCAAGGCCGTCGGGCTCGACGGCGACGCCGCGCGTGATGTGTTGATGAGCGGTGCGTATGCGAATGAGGTCCGAGACGAGGAACGCGAGTTCCAGCGACTCGGCATCAGTTCGGTGCCCGCGATCATCTTCGATCGACAATATCTCGTGAGCGGTGGCCAGCCCGTGGAAGCGTTCGAAGAGGCCATCCGCAAGATCGTCGCCGAGGCGCAGTAAGGAAACGAAGGGCACGCTTACTTGGCTGCGCCGACGAGCGAGAAAGCGTCCCAGGTCGGATCGATAGGCGTGTGCGGATTGTGCGTGAGCGCTTCAGCCACGAGCGGTTCGCATGCGCCGTAATCCGAACCGACACTGTCGCTATGCGCTTGTGGGAAGTTCACGCCCGTGACCTGACCGCCCCAACGATTGACGGTCGCGGTCATGCTGCACTTGCCAGCCCCACCCACCTTCAAATCCAGCACGAGCGCGTTCAAGTCGAGCGCCGCATCGGAGTTGGAAAAATTCCACTGCACTTCCATACGGTCGCTTGGGCTATTGCGATCCACGAGCTTCATGGTCTTGTCGGGAATGCCGACGGACTGCACCAAATCGAGCACATTGGAGCCGATGAGCGCGCCGTCGGTGTTGCGGGCTTCATGCGTTCGAATGGCGCTACATCCTGTCAGCAACGTGAAAAGAAAAGCGAAAGCGATCGTCAAACGTGACATGCGGGCTCCTTTCGATGAGCGTATCGATTGATGAAACGGCGCGCGTCCCTCGAATGGTGCAGGATTGCCGAACGACGCGAACCGCTTGAATACTGGTGCGACACCGCTGCTGCGGGCTGGTTCCAAACTTGCGGCATCGGTTTATGTGTTGAACACGGGTTACTCGCTTTCAACGCGCCACGGAAACAGTCCAAGCCATGCGAAGGAGACTTGATGCACAACGATGAATCACGACAATCGAACATGCGGCGACGCGTGCTTGCTTCCATCGGCGCGGGTTTGCTCGGCACGATGAGTGTGGGTGCAGCGACGCAGACGGCATTTGCTGCAGGTGCAAAAAACGCGCCTCGTCTGGAAACCGTGGCAACTTTCGACGATGATTTTCGTCTCGTGGGAATCGGCGTATCGAAGGAGGGGCGTGTGTTCGCCACGGCGCCGGCTTCGGCGAAGCGATCGCGCTACAGCATGGTCGAAGTCGATACGAAGACCGGCGCGCTCACGCCGTTTCCCGACGAAAGCTGGAATGTTTTCAAACCGGATGAAGATGGTTCGCATCAGTGGATCTCGGTACAAGCGCTATGGGTCGATGAACAGGACCATCTGTGGGCGCTCGACTCGTCGCTGACATCGGTCGATCAGACACGTCAGCCACCGAAGCTGATCGAGTTCGATCTGGCTACGAAGAAGATCGTGCGTCGGTTCGACTATGGCAGTGTGGTGACGCCGAAGGACTCGCTCAACGACATTCGCGTCGATCTGAAACACGGCTACGTGTTTTTGAGCAATGCTGCAAATCAGGGCGGCGTGGCAGTGACGAACCTTGCAACTGGCGAGTCGCGTCTCGTGCTCGCGGGCGACAAGTCGAGCGTGTCGGACCCGCAGCAGCATCTCATGTTCCGCGATCAGATTGCGCGCAAGGGCGATGGCAGCGTCCTCGTCTTACAGACCGATGGCATTGCGCTTTCGCCCGATCGCGAATGGCTTTATTACCGGCCGCTCACGGATCACCACTATTGGCGAATGCCGACCAAGGCGCTTATCGATACGTCGCTTTCTGCTGACGCCCTATCGAAGAAGGTGCAGTTTCTTGGCGACGGCGCATTGACCGGCGGTCTCATCATGAGTCCGGCTGGCGTGCTTTACGGTGGCGATCTGGAGAACAGGACCGTGGTGGGCTTCGATGTCGTCGAGAAGAATGGCAAGCCCGGGCTCGTGCAGAAGACGCTGGTAGGCAAGCATCCGCAGCTTTCATGGGCTGATGGCTTTGCTATTCAAAACGGCTACTTGTATATCGCGGATTCGCATTTGCATGAGTTGAACAACTTCTCCAATCCTTACCCGCGCGAAGGCAAGTTCGCGATCTTTCGCGTGCGCTTGCCGAAGCAGCCGGCGCATGGGTTGGCGGGTTGAGTTTAGCCTGGCGGTTGATGCTGCGGCTCATCGACGGATTGCCTCAAGCGAGTCAAGCAAGGGCCACGCACTTGCCAGTTCGCTTCGCATTTGGTCGATGAGCCATTGCGCGATCTGCCGGGCAAGCTCCGGAGGATTCGACGAGCGATGTTCGAGCACACAGTGACAGCCCGTCGCGACATAACGACTCCGTGCTGGCACCACCTTGCCTATCGTTAAGCGGTGCGCTATTGCCAGCAACCATCCGAGGACAATGCGACGCACAGAGTTCGAAACTGCGTGGACTGAAGGGCAGTCCGTCGGGTCGGTTGATGAGGGATCGGTTTGGAGAATTTGCTTGGCTGAGTCGATATTCACGATTCAACGTGGAAGCGCCGCCAACGCAATATCGCCCGCGTTCCCTAATTGCTCGACCTGCCAGCATTTATCCATCAACGCGCGAGTTTGCTCGGGCGAAAGAATCCCATCGGCGAGATCGGAGAACTTCTTCTCCAATTGCTGATCGGTCATCGGCACTTCGGTACTGCCGATAGCATGCTGAATATACTTGTGCAGCTTGCGGCCGTCCTTCAGCACGATCGTCATGTCGACCTGTTCCGGTTTTATCGCGGGATCGATGATCGCATTCACCTTGTCGCGCAACGCGATGGTATTCGGGTCGCGCACCTTCGCATCGCTGAACTGCTTCTCACCGGCCGCGCCGTCGATTATCGCAATCGCTACCGCATGATAGATGCTGAATTTGCCTTCGAGCCCGATCTGCGGCGTCTTCTTCCCCGTCAACTCAATGACGAGAGGATGCACGCGAAGATCGATACGTTCTATTTGATCCGCTTGCAGCTTGTTTTCGTTGCGAAGCTGGATTGCACCGTCTATTGCCGGATGAATGACGATGCCGCATGCAAACGGCTTGTACGTATTCAAGGTCGATTCGTAATGCGATCCCAGACCTTCGGTAATCTCGCGGTAATCCTGCTTCGTGCTGATGGTGTTGGCCCATCCGCGCTTGGCTTCGATCATGCCGTCAGAACTCGTGTAATCCCTTGCCGCCAGCAAGGCCGCGAAGATGCCGTTCGCGGCGGCGCGCCCCGGATTGAAGCTCTTGTTCATCGAGCCGAATGACTCGCGCAGTCCTACCGGTTGCGACGCTGCAAGTCCCAGCGCCCATACCATTTGCTGAACGCTCAGTCCCATGAGCTTGCCGGTCGCGACGGCCGAACCGAATACGCCGCATGTTCCGGTGATGTGCCAGCCGACATCGTAGTGATTGGGATACACGGCATTGCCAATGCGCAATTCGGTTTCGACACCCAGCACGAGTGCGTTGAGGAAGTCCTTGCCCGACACCGGTTGGTATTGCGAGAACGCGAGGATCGCGGATGCCACGGGACCCGCCGGGTGAATGATCGTCTTGAGATGCGTGTCGTCGTAATCGAAGATATGACTGCTGACGCCATTGATAAACGCCGCGTTCATGATGTCGAAGCGCTCGGTGCGGCCCAGCAGATTGGCTTGTGGCGGACCCGAGAATGGCGTGAGCGCGGCGACGGCGCGACTGACGGTTTCATCGTGCGAGCCGCCGACCGCGACGCCGACCCAGTTCATGAGCGTGCGCACGCCTTCCTTGCGTGCTGGCGCGGGCAAATCTTGATAGCTCGTCTTGCAGATGAACTCCGCAAGTATGCGTGTGACTTTCGGCGGGCGGGCGTTGGGTGCGCTTGCGGGCGCAGGTGTTGAAGCCGAAGCCGCGTTAGATTGAGCGAACGCGGCCGGACTGACGGTAGCCGATGCCAAGGCACCCGCTGCGCTGGTCCTGAGGAAATTACGACGGTCGAATGCGGACATTTTCTTTGTCTCCTTGAGTACTCATGCCGTGATAGATGGCTTGGTATCGCGGCGAGCAGGTTTCGCTCCCGAAGAGATCAGACTCACGGTCCTCCAGCGTGATAGGACCTTTCCTTGACAGCCTCGTTCAGCAACTGTTATTAATAATGGTTATCATTAGCCTGAATCGATCACGCCGCTGGCTTGCGTGACCATCGCGCTTGCAACTTCTGCTCGGCCATCTGTTTCGATGCCATCGGCGTCGGTCACACGGCGCGTGTCCGCGACGGGACACAGTGCACTCATGAACTCAAGGATTCGCCAGCCAATGACTGGTTTGATTACGAACCGAATTGCCCGCGTGGGGCCGCTCGTATCGCGCATCGTCTGCGCGATGTTCGGCGGTTACACGCTTGCCGCCCTGACGAGCGTCGCCGCGCTCGCGCTGCCGATGAGCAAGCCACAAGCGGTGCTCACCGGCATGCTGGCAAGTTTCGTCGTCTACGTATGCGCGGTGATCTGGGTCTTCGCGGTGCGGAGCGCAACGCGCGCATGGTTCGGATGCCTTATCGTATCGATACCGCTCCTGATCGCGGCGTGGTCGGTATGAAGGCAGACGTCAAACCGCGCGGCATCCGCCAGAGCATGTCGGACCTGCATACATGGGCCGGTCTGCTCGTCGGGTGGATTCTCTATGCCATGTTTCTCACCGGCACGGTCAGTTACTTCAAGGACGAGATCTCGCAGTGGATGCGCCCGGAAGTCGCGCATCAAAAGGTCTTGCCCGACGCGGCATCCGCTGCCGAACGCGTCGCCGCGACGCTTGGCACCATCGCTGCGGGAAGCTCGCAATGGAGCTTCGACTTGCCGAACGATCGCAGCAGCGTGATGGGATCGTTCTGGCGCACGCCGGGCGCGGCGCAGAGCCGGCGCACGTTTTCGGAAGCGAGCTTCGATCCTGCAACCGGCCAGAAAGTGACTACGCGCGAGACGCTTGGCGGTGACTTCTTCTACCGCTTTCATTTCCAGTTTTACTACATGCCCGCGCTGTGGGGACGCTGGATTGCAGGCTTCTGCGCGATGTTCATGCTGGTCGCAATCGTAAGCGGCGTCATGACGCACAAAAAAATTTTCATCGACTTCTTTACTTTTCGATGGGGCAAGGGACAACGCTCATGGCTCGACGCGCACAATGCGCTGTCGGTGTTCGGCCTGCCGTTCCACTTGATGATCACCTACACCGGTCTCGTCACGTTGATGGCGATGTACATGCCGTTCGGCGCATCGGCCGCATTCAAGACGCCCGCGGAACGCCAGCAGATGACGGCGCAACTGAGCGCATTCATTCAACCGGGCAAGCCCGATGGAACGAAGGTTCCGCTCGCGCCCATAGCTCCGATGGTGCGCGAAGCCGAAGCGCGCTGGGGCCGGGAAAACGCGGGACGAGTGACGATCACGAATCCGGGCGACGGCGCGGCACGCGTGGCCGTATCGCGTGGCGATGCGGTGCGTGTATCGATGAGTCCGCAGTATCTTCTCTTCGATGGCGTGACGGGCAAGCTCATCGACGTGAAAGACAGCGTGGGCGCAGCCGCCGAAACGCGCGGTGTGCTCTATGCGTTGCATCTCGGGCGCTTCAGCGGTCTGCAACTGCGCTGGCTGTATTTCATCGTCAGTCTCGCGGGCACGGCGATGGTCGGCACCGGCCTCGTCATGTGGACGGTCAAACGCCGTCAAAAGCTGCTCGATCCGACGCGGCCGTACTTCGGCTTCTGGCTCGTCGAGCGGCTGAATATCGCGAGCATTGCGGGACTTTCCATCGCCATGACCGGATATCTGTGGGCGAATCGACTATTGCCCGTGTCGATGCACGACCGCGCCGAAGCGGAGATCAACCTGTTCTTCGCCATCTGGGCGGCAACGTTGCCGTGGGTGTTCGCGCGGCCCGCGAAGCGCGCGTGGATGGAACTGCTTTGGCTTGCGGCTGCCTTGCTCGCGCTCTTGCCGGTGCTCAATGCCTTCACGACGCAAAGGCCGTTCTGGCGAAGTGTCCCGGAAGGCGATTGGGTGTTCGCCGGATTCGATCTGATGATGTGGGCGTTCGCCGCGTTGCATGCCGCATTGGCGATACGCATAGCACGTCACACGCCGCGCGTGAAGCCCGCGAGAACCGTCGACGAGCGCAAGGTGACGATGAAGGAAACCGAGGAGGAAAGCACGTGACGCATGGAATCGCCTTGCTGGTCTGCGTCGTGTCATTCGCGTTTCTTGCGCTGGCAATGGAGCGGCATCAAGAGACCCTCTTCGGACGCGAGCTGTCACGCGGTCAGTCGCGCGCGTTTCGCACCGCCGGATGGTGCGGCCTCGTGCTCGCGCTTCGATACCTCGTCGGTGGCGAAGGCTGGGCGCTCGGACTCGTGAGCTTTAGCGGATGCACGAGTCTTGCCGCAGGCATCGTATATGGCGCGCTCATCTTGCTTGACCGACGCGAGGTTCGTGGATGAATGAAGCATCGCCCACGCCTCGCATCCATCAAAACGCCGTGCGTAATCCGATCATCACGCTACGACCGCCTTCAGGCGCGATGTCCCTTACGACCGAACTCGCGTAACGCACTTCCTGATTCGTCAGGTTCTGTCCGCGCACGTAAGCGAGCCAGTCCGTTGGTCCGACGCGGAACTTGTACGTGAGCGTGAGCCCGAGCGTCGTGTAGCTTCCCGTCGGCAGATCGTTCTCCGGCACGCGATGCTGCGCCCACGCGTGAACCATTTCCGCGCGCGCGCCGTACGGACCGTAGCCGTAGTCGAGCGCGAGTGTCGTGCGCAACGGCGAGATGCGCGGCAAGGCTTCGCCGGTATCGACATTACGGGCATGCGTGTAATCGGCGACGACTTCCACATCGAGCCGATGCGCGCCTTGATCGAGCACGCGCCATTTGCCATCCAGTTCGATGCCGTAAAACTCCGCGCGCACGCCGCGATAAACCGCTTCGTCGAGCGCGTCGTCGGTGCCTGGCGCCACGGGCGTGTCGTCGTCGTTGACGAGACGGCCCGTGTTGAACTCGGTCAGATAGTTGCGAAAGCGGCTGTAGAACACGCCCGCGCTGCCTTTGTTGGGACCGCTCGCGAAGCGCAAGGACACGTCGGTGGACACGGCCTTTTCCTTCTGCGCGTCCTGATTGCCGATCAGGTACTGACCGGTGGCATCGTGCGGACCGTTGGCGAAGAGTTCGTAGTAAGTCGGCGCCCGCTCCGTGTAGGCGAGATTGCCGACCACCGACCAGATCGGATTCAGCTTGAACAACGCGCCCGCGGACACGCTTCCCGCGTTGAAATCACGCGACATCGCCGATGCGAATTTCTCGTTGCCGCCCGCCGTCGGGTCGATCTTCACATGCTCGTAGCGTGCCCCGACGCTGAGCGTGAGCGCGTCGTTGACGGCCCATTCCTCGAGTCCGAAGAGCGCGGCGCTCGTCGTCTGCGATGTCGGCACGAGCGCTTCGTCGCCGAGCGCGGAAAATGTGTTTTGACTCAACTGCACGCCGATGGCGCCATCGAACGGACCGATCTTCTTGTGACGCGCCTCGATGCGCGCCTCGTAGCCGTGGTTACGAAAGGTCGTGCCAGTTTCGCCGTCGTCGATCTCCTTGTGTTCGTAATCGGTATAGCCGAAGTTGAACTTGAGCTGGCTGAACGGTCCTTGCAGATTGCGTATCTCCGATGCCGCCGTCACGTGATCCTGATGCATGCGCAGACGCACATCGTCTTCGGCGACCGATCCGTAGTTCGCTTCGTAGCCGTTGTAGCTCACACCCGCATATCCGTCGGCCCAGGTGTAGGACGTGCCGACCGCGCCGCCGTGCCAGCGCCCGTCGCTATTCGGGATGCTGCCGTAGGGCTCTTGCGCGTCCGGTCCGTCGAGCGCGCGCTGGCGATCCGAGTGCGTAAAGCCGGGGACGCGCTCCTTGCTGGTTTCGCGGTCGAAGGCATCGACGTGAAACGCGAACTGCCCGTTGCCGCCTTCCACGAGCGCCGCGCCCGCGCGCGCATCGTTGGCGCCGCCATAGCTGGCATCGGCCTGACCGGAGACGCCTTTGATCGGCTCGCGCGGAATGCGGTTGTCGATGGTGTTCACCACGCCGCCTATCGCGTTGCCGCCGTATAGCAGCGCCGCCGGTCCGCGCACGATCTCGACGCGCTCCACTGAAAGCGGATCTTGCGGGACGGCGTGATCGTACGAGAGCGACGACGCATCGAAGGCCGCGACGCCGTTTTGCAATATGCGGATGCGGTCGCCGTCCATGCCACGGATGATCGGCCGGCCGACCATCGGACCGTAAGTCGTCGTGGAGACGCCGGGCAGACCGTTGAGCGTCTCGCCGAGCGAATCGCCGCGTCGCAGAGCGAGGGCGTCGCCGTCGAGCGCGCTGGATGGCGACATCAACTGGTTCGATCCAAGCGGATTCGCCGTGACGAATACCGGCGTGAGCGCGGTGTCCGTTACGTTGCCGGCGGCCGTCTGGCCGCGTGCCACGGCGGTGACCAGCAGCATGCCGAGTGGCAAGAGGCGCTGTTTGCGCGGCGCTGGGTGAGCGAAAGGCGTGTGGTGCAAGATTCACTACTCCTGTCGAAATGATATAACGTTGCATCCGATGAGCGTACGGAGGCGTAAGGAACGGCATCCACCGCAGGCGGTGAGATGATATAACGTATCTCTACAAAAACGCCAGTGTCACGTGATCGACTAAACAACGCGCGTCAGTTGCGCAAAACACCACACCTTTTTGCGATGACTTGCCCCATCGTGTCCGCTGCGATATTCGATGTGATAAAAGTCCGCGTGCTTTTTTCGATCGGCTTCACGAGAGCCATCGGCAAAGCGCGACATACAACATCGATCAAAGCATCCAGCTCACGACATCCATGAAGACGATCACATCGCGTGCCGTATCCGCCCTTGGCATCACGGCCATTGCACTCGCCTGTCACACCGCATTCGCGCAAAGTTCGGTCACGCTGTACGGCGTCGCCGATGTCGGCGTGCGCTATCTCACCAACGCCAATGCCAACAACGACGGCAAGGTGTTCATGACCAACGGCGCAATCACCAATAGCCGGATCGGCTTGAAAGGCACTGAAGATCTCGGCGGCGGTCTCAAGGCGATTTTCCGTTTGGAAAGCGGCGTGGAATTGCAGAACGGCCAGTACTCGGATAGCCAGCGCGAGTTCAATCGCGCGGCGTATGTCGGTCTGTCGAACCAGTATGGCACGCTCACGCTCGGCCGCCAGAAGACGCCGCTTTTCGACATGCTGGGCGATACCTACGACCCGCTCACGGTCGGTAACTACTTCGAGAATGCGTGGTTGCCGGTCGCGCTCGGCGCCGGTCTCTATGCGGATAACGCGGTGAAGTACAACGGCACGTTCGCGGGTCTGACGGTCGCGGCGATGTACTCGTTCGGCACCAACTACACGTCGACGGGCGCGGGCGGCTTCTCGGGCCAGGTGCCGGGTCACATGGGCGCGGGCAACATGTACGGCTTCACGGCTTCGTATGTCGTGGGGCCGCTTGCCATCGGCGGCGGCTACCAGCAGAACAGCGACAACGCCAGCAACAAGCAGAAGATCTGGAACGCCAACGCGGTCTATACCATCGGTCAGGCAAAGCTCTACGTCGGCTATCTGCATTCGACGGATGACACCGGTTTCGTCGATAGCACGCTGTCGCAACGCGATCTCGTATCGGGCGTGGATATCCTCAAAGGCTCGGGTCGTCGCGACGATGGTCCCTTCGCCGGCATCACCTATCAAGTGACGCCCGCGCTCTTGCTCACCGGCGCGTTCTACTACGACCACATGAAGAATGCGGCGATCGGCGGTGGAGAAGTCGGCAGCGGCAATCGCTATACGGGCGTGGCGGTCGCGGAATATGCGTTGTCCAAGCGCACCGAAGTCTACGGCACGGTGGACTTCAACAAGGTAACGGGCGCGGGCTTCGTGGAACTGCCGGGACGCTCGAATCAAACGGGCGTTTCTGTCGGGCTGCGCAATATTTTCTAAGTGCTATCGATGACGGCGCGTTCGCACCGCGCCGTCGATGTCGCCTCTTGCGGGTGCGAATATTGCGATCTTTCGTGCTATTCGAAGAAGGACCGGAGTCAGCGCGCTTGCGCTGACTCCGCCTCACAGGAGACGACATGCCCGAGAAACAGTCCCCCGATGTCTGCCGCATGGGTGTCGCGTTTATCGACGCCCAGTTGCAATCGCTCTATATCCACGCGGCGCTATTGAGCGGATGGATCGAGAATGGCGGTCCTGCACCCGATTTCAGCGGCGTGGAGCGGCTCCTGACGATTCGCCACGCGCATCCCGAAGCGCACACGCATAGTGAAGACGGCATGCCTGCCAAGCGCGCGCCGGACGATCCGCCGCCGTCGCTTCCGTCTCTCGACGATCCCGCCGATCGCATGGCTTTCGCGCTTCGCGTGCCGTCGACGAACGCGATTCTCGCCGTCGCCGATTTTTTCGATGCGCATCGCCTGTCCGGTTCGCGCACGCCCGAAGTGCAGTTTCTGATGCGTGTCCGCGATGCCGCCGTCAATGCCAATACCTTGCATGTCGAGACGGGCGTTTATCGTCCGCACGCGGCGTATGGTGGAATCATCATCGACGAAGCGCTCGACGGCGCACGGCTTTTCAGCGACGGAGAAAGGCCCGGCTTCATGGAATTTGGCGATACGGTGGGGTTACTGCGATATCTGCGCACGCTTCTGAAGAGCATGCAGACGGTGATCAGTTCAGGCGATGCAGGTTGAGCGCGGCAATCGGCGAGCATGAAGCCCGCATGAATGCCGCGCCCGGCATTCATGATCCTGCTTACTGCGATGCCGCGGCGGCCTTCTTTGCGTGATGCTTGTGGCTGTGCTTCTTGTAAGCAGGCCGCGGCTTGTTGTTCGGATATTGCGCTTCGGCGAACGACACGCTCGGTGCGAAGATAGCGGCGACCGCCAACAGGGCAACAGCTTTCTTGAGAGACATTTTCATCAGGAACTCGCAGAGAAGAAAGGCTTGGAAATGCGCGGCGGCGAGGCCTTCGCCGCATGCGCGGTGAGCACTGTAGAGACTGCGAAGCGGAGTGTAACTTGGGGAAAACATTAGCGCTCGCTAAAACAACAATGGCGTTGTTTTTTGCGGGACTGCCACGGAATTTGCACGCTTCCGGCGCACGTTTAGCGGTATTTCGTTAAACTCGACGAAAGCTCGCGCGCGCAGCCACCTGTGGATTGCAATCGATACCGTCAGGAAAATCCATAGACGAGCAACTGGGAAACCGGCGAACTATCCCTCCATCAGTCCTTACCTTGTTTCCCTGCACTGCGGAAACGCTCAGTCGTTTTCTTGCAGCTGGCCGCGCAACGAGCCACAGCGCTAGTCGCCCAGCAACGTCTGCACGCCCTGCGCGAATTCATCGAGTAAGACGGGCTTGCGCAATACGATGGCGTCCTCGGGTAGCGTCGCCTTGACGGCATCGATATCGTCGTAGCCGGTCATGAACATCACCGGCAGACGCGGATGCGTTTCCGCGAGAATGCGCGCGAGCAAGCCGCCGTTCAAGCCCTGCATGGCCTGATCGGTCACAACGACATCGGGCGGCGAACGATCGATCGCCTGCAGCGCCGCAATGCCGCCGCTCACCGCTTCGACATCGTAGTTCGCGTCGCGCAGCAGTTCGGATAACGCTTCGCGCACGTTGGCTTCGTCATCGACCAGAATGATGCGCACGCGCTTTCGCAGCGCGACCGGGCTCGCCGATTCGCATTCGCCGTCAGCGTCGCCCGCTTCCTGAACGGCCGTTCGCAGATACAGCGAGACGGTCGTGCCCGCGCCCGGTTCCGTGCCGATACGCGCGATCCCGCCCGCTTTGAGCGCCACGCCATACACCTGCGAAAGCCCGAGCCCCGTGCCCTTGCCTTCGGGCTTGGTCGAGAAGAAAGGCTCGAACGCGCGCCGGGCGACTTCGGGCGGCATGCCGGGGCCGGTATCCGACACGCGCAGCTCCACGTAATTGCCATTCGCGAGATCAGGGTCGCCCTCGGCTTCGAAGACACGTGTGGCGACTTCTATTCGCCCGCGTCCTTGCATTGCGTCCCGTGCGTTGATGACGAGATTGAGCAGCGCCGCTTCGAGTTGCGTCGCGTTGGTCAGCACGCGAACGCCTTCGGAGCGAAGCTGAAACGCAAGCTGGGTTTCGGGCCCGAGCACGCGCGCCAGCAGTTCCTTCATGCCGTGCACCGAACGCGTGACGCACAGCGACTCCAGTTCGACCGATTCCTGCCGGGAAAACGTCAGCAATTGCCTGATGAGCGCCGCGCCATGCGTGACCGCCTGCAGACCGTTGGCGCTCCAACGGCGCACCTGATCCGCGTCGTGCGCGCGATGCTCGACGAGTTGCAGACACGTGCTGATGGTCTGCAGGAGATTGTTGAAGTCGTGCGCAATGCCGCCCGTCAACTGCCCGACCGAACCCACGCGCTGATTCTGCTTGAACGTTTCGTGCGCGGCGTCGTCATCGGCGAGTGCGTCGGTGATCTTGCGCTGCAGCTCGCGTTTTTCCTCGCCGCGCTGAATGCCCATGCGCCGCAGCTTCAGCATGATGGCAGCCTGACGCGCGAGCGATTCGAGCGCCGTGCATTGTTCCTGGCTCAAGGCACGCGGCTCGCGGTCGATCACGCAGACGGTGCCGAGCGCGTGACCGTCGTCCGTGACGATAGGCGCGCCCGCATAAAAGCGGATATGCGGCTCTCCGAGCACGAGCGGGTTGTCCCTGAAACGCGGATCGAGCGTCGCGTCCTCGATCACCAGCAGCGAGGTGGGTTCCAGAATGGCATGCGCGCAGAACGCCTGATCGCGCGGGGTCTCGCGTGCGCCGAGACCGATGCACGCCTTGAACCATTGCCGGTCGCGGTCGATCAGCGAAACGAGCGCGATAGGCGACTGGCAGATCGTCGCGGCCAGCGTGGCGATGTCGTCGAAAGCGGGTTCGGGCAACGAATCGAGTACGTCGAAGCTTCGCAGCGTATAGAGACGTTCCGCTTCGGTGGCGGGCACGGCCGCGCCACTGTGCGTTGATTTGGGCATGAGTACGAGGGCAGAACGGGTAGCGAAAGGCGCCGACCGATCATGGAACCTGATCGTGCGCAGTCGCTCAGTGTACGCTGGTTCGCCGTGCGTTATCGGACAGGCTCAAGTCCGTGCAAGCGCGCTGCGTTTCGCTGGTTTGCGCCGTTTGCGCGCACCCGGCACGACGCCGATGCGCGGATCGCGAGCGAGTACGAGTTCCGCGAGCCGACGCGCCGTGTCTTCGAACGCCGGATCGTCCTGCGGCACGTAAAGCCATTTTCCGAGCACGGGATGTGGCTGCAAAGCCGGAATGTCTTCGATGAGCGCTGCATGATGCTCTTGCGAGGTGCATACGAGCACGCCATTCCATGGCTTGTCGCGGTCGGCGGCCACGAGACACATCAGTCCATCGATATACGCGGCGTCGGAACCGAACATGCGCTTTTGAATGAACGTGTCATCGCTCTCGAGCGGCTCGAAAACCCATAGCAGCGAATTGCGGACGGTGGAGGGCATGATGGCGGTCGCGAGCCTTGACGGTCTCCATGTTACAACTCGAAGCGGTCGCGGGTCGTCACGTAATCGCTTGCGCCGAAGCGCCCGACCGGAAAGTAATGCTGTAAGCGCACGCGCCAGGTGTCGAGGTCGATGAGTTCGTCGCGTGCGTGCAGCATCAATACCTTGCCGATGAAGATGTGCCGGCTCGCGGTTTCCAGCGTTTCCCACAACACGCATTCGAACGCGACGGGCGCCTCGGCGATGCGCGGCGGCTTCACGCGCAGCGACGGCAGCGCGGTGAAACCAACCGCGTCGAGTTCGCTGACATCGGCGGCGAAGCGTTCGCCGCAGCGATGCATCTGCTCGGCGATGGCTTCATCGGCGAGATGGACGACGAATTCCTTCTCGCGCGGCACGTTCGCGGCTGTGTCTTTCAGCGTGCCATCCGCGAGCCGGTTGATGCTGATCATCACGATGGGCGGTTCTTCGCCGAGCATGTTGAACATCGAGAAAGGCGCGGCATTCACGGTGCCATCCGCACCGAGCGTGGTCACGAGCGCAATGGGCCGTGGCACGATGAGGCTCGCCATCAGCTTGTAGCGCTGGTATTCGGTGATGGCCTCGAAGTCGATTTCCATGTCATTGCACCTTTTCAATGCCGAGCAGATGCGCAAGGCTCTTGGTGCCCGGCATCCGTGTGGTTTCTATACGCGCTTCGAGTCCCTGCAGATGTGCGTTCATATGCGCCGCCGCGCCTTTTGAGTCGCGTCGTTCGAGGCAATCGAGAATGGCGGTGTGCTCGTCGTGCTCGCATGGCGCGTTGCCCGCCGGTTCATAGACGCCAACGATAAGCGAGCAGCGCGAGACGAGTTCGTTCAGATACTGCAGCAGGATGGCATTGCCCGCGAGCGCCGCGATACGCAGATGAAACTCGCTTGCGAGGCGTGCCCATGACGGTTGATCGAAGCGGTGCATCGCTTCGTGTTCCTGGTTGAGTTGCTCGCGCAAGGCGGCAATGTCCGCGCTGCTCGCGCGCTCCGCCGCGAGTTCGACGAGCGCGCGTTCCACCGAGCGGCGCGCTTCGAACACCTCGCGCGTTTCCTCGCGCGTCGGCTGTGCGATCACCGCGCCCTTGTTGGGCCGCAACACCACGATGCCGTCGTACGCGAGCTTTTCGAGCGCGCGCCGGACCACTGCGCGGCCCACGCCGAAGAGCTCGCACAGTTCCGGCTCGGGCAGCTTGGTGCCGGGCGCGAGACGCCGGCTCAGCACACCGTCGAAGATGCTTCGATAGATGCGCATATCGGCGGCATCGGCTTGATCACGCATGCGCGGCGAGCTCATGCGGCGCGCGCGGCCGTGCTCGCCGCCTGTTCCATGTGCCGCGCGATTGCGCCGGGCGTGGTGAGCCAGATGTCGTTGCGCGCCGCCGCGATATGCGCGAGCGCGCGCCGTAAATGACGCAAGCGATACGGTTGCCCGACGATATACGGATGCAGCGCAATTCCCATGACGAGGCCCTGCGGCGTGCTCGCGCGTTGCGTCTGTTCGACCATTTCATCGAACTGGTCGACGATCATGTCGGTGAACGCGCACATGTCGAGATGCCGCGCCATGATCATCGGCAGATCGTTCAGCTCTTGCGGATAAGGCACGGACCACAGCGCGCCGTGACGTGTTTTCATGCGCACGGGCCGGTCGTCGTGACACCAGTTGAGCGTGTAGCCGTAACCCGTTTCGGCGAGGAGGTCCGGCGTGTGATGCGTCTCCGAGATCCACGGCGATAGCCATCCTTGCGGCATCACGCCCGACTCCGCAAGGATGCGTTCGCGACAGTGCGCGAGCAGTGCGCGCTCGCCGGCTTCGTCGAAATCGCTCTGACGCTCGGCGTTCGTGTGACCGTGCGCGATGAGTTCATCGCCCCGCGCCACACATGCTTCGATCAGCTCGGGGCAATGATCGTAGAGCGACGTGTTGATGAGCGTGCCCGCGGGCATGTCGAGCGCATCGAACAATTCAATGCAACGCCACGCGCCCACGCGATTCCCGTACTCGCGCCAACTATGGTTGAGAACATCCGGTTGCGGCGATAGTGGTCCGAGCGCGGCCCCCAGTCCTTCGCCGAACGCAAAGTGTTCGAGGTTGAAGCCGAGATAAACCGCGAGACGCGCGCCGTTCGGCCAGCAATACGGCTCGCCATGATGAATCGCTTGATAGTCGAAACGGCCGTGCGATCGGAGTACATCGGGATTGAAGTCGCTCATTGTCGATGAATGCATGAACCGGTTTGGTTACGTCGTGCCCCAAGGCGGACCTGTTGCGCACCGCGAACGTACACGCCTCGCGTCGCGACGTGCCGACGATCGAGGCTTGCGATCGTGTGCAATATGCGAGCCAACGTGTCGACACGCATGCTGCGCTACGCGTTGCATGCGATGAAGCCGAACCACGACAGCAAATGGCATATGTCTTGCAATGGCTTCGCGCTGCAAGCCATTTCCCGTCAGCGCGTTCATAAGGACAAGCCTTCATGGTTCAGCCGGCATCAACCGTGGTTCACGCGACAGCCGCCGATATCGAACTCGTTCACGTGACGAAGCGCTATGCGGATTCCGTCGCCGTCGATGCGATCGACCTGCGCATTCCCGGCGGCGCGTACTGTTGCCTGCTCGGTCCTTCGGGATGCGGCAAGACATCGACCTTGCGCATGATCGCGGGGCACGAGTGGATTTCCGAAGGCGATGTGCTGATCGGCGGGCGCAACGTCACGCGCGAACAGCCGGCCGCACGCGGCACCGCGATGGTCTTTCAAAGCTACGCGCTCTTTCCGCATCTGTCCGCGCTCGATAACGTCGCCTTCAGCCTCAAGATGCGCGGCGTCGCGAAGGAAGCACGCAGAAAGCGCGCGGGCGAACTGCTCGAACTCGTTGCCATGTCGCCCTACGCGAACCGCAAGCCCGCGCAGCTTTCCGGCGGGCAGCAGCAGCGTGTGGCACTCGCGCGCGCCTTGCTCAATGAACCACGCTGTCTTTTGCTCGACGAACCGCTCTCCGCGCTCGATCCTTTCCTGCGCGTGCAGATGCGCGCCGAACTCAAGCGCTGGCAGAAAGAACTGGGCATCACTTTCGTGCACGTCACGCACTCGCAGGAAGAAGCAATGGCGCTCGCCGATCTCGTCGTCGTGATGAGTCACGGTCATATCGAACAAAGCGGCACGCCGTTCGAAGTCTTCAACCGGCCGCGCACCGAATTCGTCGCGCGCTTTCTCGGCGGCCATAACGTGCTCGGTTCGAAGGGCGGGCTTTTCACGGTGCGTGCGGATCATCTGCGGATCGCGCCGCAGGGCACGACCCCCGGCACGAGTGCGGGCGAGGGAGGACTGAGCCGTATCGGCGGACTCGCGTGCACGGTGCGCGAGGCCGAGTATCAAGGCACGCATGTGCGCATGACGCTCGTGCCGCTCGACGGTTCCCCCGAACTCGTTTCTATCGTCAGCGATGCCGACTACGACGCCGAGCGCCTCGGCCCCGATGCGCGCGTGACCGTCTGGTGGGATCAACGCAACGCGCATCCGCTCGCGGCGTGATGCGCGCTTGAGCCAAACACATCAAAACCCGAAACGAGGAGGAAGGCTATGAGCAATGACAATGCACGTCCGCAAGCGACTCAGGAAATCAAAGAGACCAAAGAGGAACTGGAAAGCCGCGGCCGCACGCGCCGCACTTTCATCAAGGGCGCCGTGGCGACGGCGGGCATTGCCGGGTTCCCTTACGTGCATGCACAAGAGAAGATCACCTTGCGCTATCTCGGCACGGCGGTCAACCAGAGCGCGGACATTGCGAAGAAGTTCAAGGAAGACACGGGCATCGAGATTCAATACATTCCGGTGACGACCGATGACGTCACCAAGCGCATCATCACGCAGCCCAACTCGTTCGATATCGTCGATACCGAATACTTTTCCCTCAAGAAGCTGATTCCGGCGGGCACGCTGGCCGGCATGGATGCGAAGCGCATCAAGCTCGCGGACAAGATCACGCCGGTGCTCACGAAGGGCGAAGTGAATGGCAAGAAGATTGGCGATCAGGGCACGGCCCCGAAGAAAGTGATGTTCTTGAAGGGCGCGCGCTCGACGGAGTTCTCCGCGACGCCTACCGAATGGATGACGCTCATTCCCACGACGTATAACGCGGATACGCTCGGCATTCGCCCGGACCTCATCAAGCGTCCCGTCAACACTTGGGCCGACTTGTTGAATCCGCAATTCAAGGGCAAGGCGGCGCTGCTCAACATTCCGGCTATCGGCATCATGGATGCGGCAATGGCCATCGAAGCAATGGGTCAGGTCAAGTACGGCGACAAAGGCAACATGACCAAGGCCGAGATCGATCAGACCATCAAGGTGCTGATCGAAGCGAAGCGCGCAGGTCAGTTCCGCGCCTTCTGGCGCGACTTCAACGAAAGCGTGAACCTCATGGCATCGGGCGAAGTGGTCATTCAGTCGATGTGGTCGCCCGCGGTCACGAAGGTGCGCACCATGGGTATCGCCTGCACGTTTCAGCCGCTGAAGGAAGGTTATCGCTCGTGGGCGTCGGGCTTCGGCTTTCCGCGTTCGCTGCAAGGCAAGAAACTCGATGCGGCCTATGAGTTCGTCAACTGGTTCCAGGACGGCTGGGCGGGCGCCTATCTAATGCGCCAGGGTTATTACCCCGGCGTGACGGAGACGGCCAAGACGCACATGCAGGCTTACGAGTGGGACTACTGGATGGAAGGCAAGCCCGCGACGCAGGACATCAAGGCACCCGATGGCCAGTTGCTCGAAAAGACCGGCGCGGTGCGCGACGGTGGCTCGTACACGCAGCGCATGGGCGCCATTGCATGCTGGAACGCGGTGATGGACGAGAACATCTACATGGTGCAGAAGTGGAACGAGTTCATCGCCGCCTGATGTTCACGTGAGGTTCACATGATGCACACAAGGAGCATTTGCTGATGGCATCCGTCGAGTATCTGTCGCAAGCGAAGGAAGCGCCGAAGCGTCATCGGCGCGTGAGCGCATGGTTGCAGGCCACGCCGCTCACACTCACCTTCGTGCTGTTCTTCATCGTGCCGCTCGTGATCACGTTGATCGTAAGCTTCTGGGATTTTAACGAATATCAGATCATCCCGGCGTTCACGCTCAAGAACTATGTGGCGATCTTCGACGGTTGCAGCTCCTTCACCGATGTCTGCGTGACCTTCAAGACATATTGGTCGACGCTCAAGTTCTGCGCAATGGTATGGGCCGTGACGTTCGTGCTCGGTTTCTCCATCGCGTACTTCCTCGCGTTTCACGTGCGCACCACGGCCATGCAGACCATTCTCTTTTTGCTCTGCACGATTCCGTTCTGGACGTCCAACGTCATCCGCATGATCTCGTGGATTCCGCTGCTCGGCCGTAACGGGCTCGTGAATCAGGCGCTGATCAACGCGCATCTCATCGATCAACCGCTGGAATGGCTGCTGTACTCGAACTTTTCGGTGGTGCTCGCGTTCGTGCATCTGTTCACGTTCTTCATGATCGTGCCGATCTTCAACGCGATGATGCGTATCGACAAGTCGCTCTTGGAAGCCGCGCGCGATGGCGGGGCGAGCGGCTGGCAGGTGATCCGCGATGTCGTGTTGCCGCTCTCGAAGACCGGAATCGTCATTGGCTCGATCTTCGTCATCACCATCGTGATGGGCGACTTTCTCACAGTGGGCGTAATGGGTGGACAGCAGATTGCGTCGGTGGGCAAGATCATTCAGGTGCAGACGGGCTATCTGCAATTTCCCGCCGCGGCGGCCAACGCGATCATTTTGCTGGCCGTCGTGCTGATGATCGTGTGGGCGCTCACGCGTGTGGTCGATATCAGGAAGGAGCTTTGACATGGCCAGCGGCATTGCGGGATTGAAGAAACATCGGGAGCACCGGCCCGCCAGCTTTTACTGGCTCGCGTTGCTGTTCGGCTTGTTCGTGCTATTCCTGTATGGACCGGTCATCACCATTTTCATTCTCTCGTTTCAAGGTCCCGAAGGCGGTCTGACGTTTCCCATGCGCGGCGTCTCGCTGCACTGGTTCGAGCAATTGCGTCAGGGTGTGGGCGATATCGATATCTGGGCTTCGTTCGGCCGCTCCGTGAAGCTCGCGCTCGCGGTCACGGTGCTGACCGTGCTGTTCTCGGTCACGGCGGGTCTCGCCTTCAGAAGGCGTTTTCGTGGCGATACGGCCGTGTTCTACGTGTCGGTGGCAAGTCTCATCATGCCGTCGATCATCGTGTCGCTCGGTATCGGCCTCACGTTTCGTCTGCTCGACAACGTGATCAAGTATCTGGCGAACGAGTGGGGCTTTACTTCTTTCGCGGATTCGTGGACCACGTCGATGGGCCTCTTCACCTCCGCGCTCGGCGCACATCTGACGTGGACGCTGCCGTTCGGTTTGCTCGTGATGTTCGCTGTCTTCAACCGCTTCAATCCGGCTTACGAGGAAGCGGCGCGCGATCTGGGCGCATCGCCGTGGCAGAGCTTCAGGAATGTAGTGTTGCCGATCATCGGGCCATCTGTCATTGGCGTGGGAATGTTCGGCTTCACGCTGTCATGGGATGAAATCGCGCGGACGTCGCAGGCTATCGGCGAGCAGAATACGTTGCCGCTCGAATTGCAGGGCCTGACGACATCGGTGACCACGCCGGTCATCTATGCGCTCGGGACCATGACCACGCTGATGTCGCTGGCGGTCATGGTCGGCGGCTTGTTGATCGTGAGGGCGGTGACCAGGCGCCGGACTTCGAAGTAGGCGCCGGCGCTTTCCTCACGTGCGATCAAACGCAATCAAGTGCGATCACCTATGATCGTGCTCCCAGCGGCCGTCGTTCCAGCCGTTGTCGTCGTCATGACCGGTATGAGCGGCGCGCCAGTGGTTGCCGCCCTTGCACACGAGTTGCGATCCGTTCGCGCTGCATGACGCTTCATAGCCCGGCGAATAGAGAAACTCGCCGACCCAATGCGGATTCACGTTCGTGTTGCCGGGGTTGTACGCGACGAAGTTCGCTGCGTCGTCCGTGCTGCCCGAGCCCGTGTAGCGCGCTGCCAGCGGATACGGAAACACCGGACGCGTGCGCGTGGTCTGCCCGGTCGTATCGACGAGCGATGCCACGATCTTGCCCGGCTTGGCGCCCGTTTCAACCCACGCCATGGCGGGCGTCAGCATGTCGAAGGTGCTGGGACCGTCGCCGCCGCCGCAGTGCGCAACGCCCGGGAACAGATACAGCTTCGCGAACTTCTCGACGCGCTCGTCGCCCATGTATTCCTTCATCTTCGCGTAGTACTGCAGCGTCGATTGCGGCGAGATGTGCTGGTCTTCCAGGCCGTGCCAGAGAATCAGCTTGCCGCCGCGTCGATGAAAGTCACTCAGGTCGGGATCGGTTGCAGCGAGATAGTTCGACGTCTGCACGGTCTTCCAGAACGATTCGACAGTGAACTTCAGATCGCTGAATGCGGCGTTCGGGCGCGAGTCGTTGAAGTAGTCGAGGTATGCCAGGAACGGCATCACGAAGTTGATGCTGCCGCTAGGTCCGGCGTCCGTCGCGGGCACGAAGAGCGACCATTGCAATTCCGAACCCCATTCACGCGCGATCGGCTGTTCGAGATGACGGCCAAACTGATCCGTCGCGCCATCGTGAATCTTGCGCACCACCGCAGCTTGCGCGGGCGTGAGACACGTGGCGTCGGGCTGCCCCTTCGCACACACGAGACTCGCGGGATCGAAATGACAAGCCTGCGGATTGTCGATGATGCCGTCCGTCACGCCGTCCTGACCGTCGCACGACTTCAGCACGGCGGCGTGGATCATCGGCAACTTGTCGGCGAGCAGAATGTACTTGCCCGTCTTCTGGTCGATGTTGACCGCCGCCGCCCAGCCGTGGTGAAACGTGTTCTGCACGATCAGATCGTTGGCCGGCGCGCCCGCGACGATGCCGTCGAAGTCGTCGGGATAGCGTTGCGCTTCCATCAGCGCCTCACGTCCGCCGTCTGAGCAGCCGTCGAAATACGAGTACTTCGGAGCGCGCGCATAGAACTTGTTGATGATCGCCTTGGATACCTGCGCCGTGGCGTGCTCCGCGCGATAAGCAAAATCGATCTTGGCTTTCGGATCCAGCGCCCATGCGCCATCGTTGCCGCCTTCGTGGCCCATGTCGGTGGCGGAGATGGCGATCTGGCCGTTCGTGACCGGCACGCAGGTCGATGCCATCGGCGCGCTGATCGAGAGATTGCCGCATAGACCGCCGCATCCCGTTTGCAGATAGCGCTGCGTCCAGCCTTGCGTCGGCAAGCGCAATTCAAAGAGCGATGCGCCAGGGCCTATGGTTCCCTTGATATCGCACACTTCGGAAGGCAGTCCGGGTCCAGCCGTCGCGCCTGGAGGCATGCCGGGGTTGCTGATGACCGTTCCTTTTGCAAGGACCGTTGCCGAGGTGATGGTGACGGTACCATCGGTGACGCCGCTTAGATCGAGCGTGGCGACTGCCGCGCAGTTCATCGCGGGAAGGATCGAGGGGAGGTCGGCTAGACCGCTTGAATTGGCCGCCATTGCTTGAGGCGCCATGATTACGCATGTCGTCAAAAGAGCAAGCCACGCATAAAGCGTGCGGATGCATCGTCTGAGTAGGGCGGGGTTGCTGCAGAGTAATCGCATCATCGTCTCCTGAGGTCGTCGGGTCACTTTCCAGCGAGTACGGAGGATGACGAAAGAGTTTCGCAATAGGGAGGGGGCGTATACCCGGCAACCCTGCTTCGTCGGCGCTCTAAAGCGTCAACGTTTGCGGCGCCCGCATGCTGCACCAAGGCGGAGCGGACATACCGCGCTTCCGGTGGCCGATAAACAAAACAGATAGCAAGGCAAATGATACGCAAGGAAAGCGTCCTTCATGCCGTACGCGGCTTCACCGAGACGCTTCGCCTGACTCATGCGAAAACGCTTCGAAGGCATCGAATCTGTTTATCGGGCACCGCATGGTCTTGCTGCGCAACGCCGCGCCAAATCACGCTGACGTGCATTTTCCGGCCCATGGGCGTGGTTTACCCATCCTTTGCGTTATCAAGCACAGGGACTAGCTTGCGTCATCGCCTGATAACCATTCCGGAGAAGCGTCCATGAGTAGCAACCTGCATCCGAGCGGCAGTCAGTTTCCGAACGGCATTGCAACGCCCAAGCCCACGAGCGCGTCGTCGGCCATACGCGCCGGTGTAGCCGGTGGTCTGGCGGGCGCCGTCGTCATCTGGATCTACGAAGCATTGATCTGGGTAGGCGTACAGCATCTGATGCCCCTCGCGGGCATTCCGCGTAACGCGACCGGGCTGGTCTTCGGAAAAGCGTTTCAGGAAGCGAGCGGCATTTGGGCGTATGTGATTGGCACGGGTATTCACTTCGTGTTCGCCATTGCTTGGGGCATTCTCTTCGCACTCGTCTGGCCGTACTTTCGCCGACGCGGCTACGAGGCGACGTTCATCGCATTGTTCTATGCCGTGCTCGCGTGGATAGTGATGCATGTCGCCATCATGATCGCTTCGGACAATCATCCGAATTACTATGATCCAGCTGTCGTCATCGGCGGATTCATGTCGCATATCTTTTTCACTGTGCCGCTCGCGCTTATCGTAAAGCGCAAGATGGAAGTGCGTTAGGCGTTTAGCCTATCGATCGGTCCGCAGCGGCTTGCCTCGTTCGAGGCGCATGAGCCGTTCGCGGATTGAGTCTCGCTGTTATCTGTTTCAAATTCCCTTATTGCAGCGCGAAAGCAGACGGCATGGCAGAAACCGCATGCCGCGTTTCTTCAATCTCGCGCAGAAGTCGACCTTCTCGTCACTTCGCGGTGAAAGCTCACATTTGGTTCGCAGCCGAGAAATGAGTAAACGGTTTCCTTTTTGTTTCGGAAACTCCGATTCCATGCAAAACCATGCCTTGATCGTGCCGGGTAATCCCCTATCAGGTCGTTGGATAAAACGTTTGACAGCATCGGCTTACAAAGCCTAAATTTGGAAAACGTTTTCCGATGAAGTTCGCTGACTCAAGCTCGGGGCTTCATTCAAATCATTTTTAATCTTCACCGATTCCGATGAAAAACTTCGGAAGGCCAAATAACGTCCGGTGTCGATCACGCGCCCAAAGGAGGCGCAAAAGAAACCCCCCGCACTACCCACATTCATAACTAAAGACGGAGACAACATGAATCGAAACAGGCAAATCACGCGTGCGTTCGCGCTCGGCACGCTCTCGGCGCTCGTCCTCGCTGCATGCGGTGGCCATGACTCATCGGATGGTTCCACGCCGCCGCCCGCCGCTGTGGCGGCTAATTCGCTTCAAGCCGTGGTCTACGGCGCGAACGACACGAGCGTGCCCGCCGGCGCCGGCGTCCCCGTCACGATGATGGGCCAGATGCGCGCGCTCTTCGACCTCATCCGCAAGTCGCCGGATTTCACTCAGGTCGTGATGGATCTGGGCGATGGCAGCCCCGTGCATGTACTCGATACCAACACGGGCGACAAGTTCCTGCCGGGCAAGCTGGCGCTCGGTCTGTCTTACATCCTCATCGACATGAAGAAGAAGGGCGACCCCAAGTACGCCGACTATCTCGCAACCTATCAGAAAATAACCACGGCGATGATGGCGCAGTCCGCGAGCGGCGACTACGTCTACGCGAACACGTCCTGGGGCGAGTATTACTATCTCGTCGCCCTCAACAATTTGAAGGCGAACGGCATGCTGAACGAAGTCTTTAGCGATGCCATGCTCAACACGTTGCAAGGCCGCCTCACGTTCTGCGACATGTTCGGCCCCGATGCAAGCGGCAAGGACAATACGTGCCCGGCTGGCGGCGCGTCTATCGACGTGGCTTCGCTCAACACGGCGCAGAATTACTACGCGGTGTCATATGGCATTGCCGGGCTGAGACAGAAGCTCGGCTGGAGCAATCCGGGCTTCGTCTCCACTTCGGACCCGGCGGTTGCGACCATGGGCGCGCGCGATGCGCTGCTCTACACGCTAACCAAGCATATCCGCAATGATTCGTCGGGCGGCTTCTCGGATGAGGCATCGAACACGCATACGACCTACTACGATCAGGCGCGCTTCGACCGCTACAGCACGCTGCTTATCGCGGAGACGGTCGAGCGCAGTCTCGAGATGGGCAACGAAGCGAATTTGACGCCGGAATTGAAGGGCTATTTGCGCAAGTCGATCGATCTGATTCTGCCGCAGATCAATCCGGACGGGCAGGGCTTCAACTACGGCCGCTCGATCGGACCTTACGGCGATTCCGCTTTCATGGAGATTCTCACGGCCGCAGCCAACGCGGGCGTGCTGAGTGCCAAGGAGATGCAGGTCGCCTACACGTTCATCTACAAGGCAGCGCTGCGCTTCGACACGTTTTGGTACGACCCGAACCTGCCGACGCCGTCCGTGAACATGTGGGTGAAGGGGCGCGGCACGGACACATATCGCGGCAAGCCTCGCGTGATGGGCGAAAACTTCAGCCTGCTGCATCAGTACATGTACGTCAACGCGTGGTGGAGCAAGCTCGGCTTCGGCGGCCAAGCCCCCATGAGCGACAGCGATTTCAAATCATGGCGCGATGCATTGCCTCATTACACGCTCACGTATTACAACTTGCCGAGCGACAGCGCGCATCCGTATAACGCGGCGTTGCTGACGGTGCGTGATGGCGAGCGTGTGATCAACCTGAATCTGAGTCAGGCGCCGGACTACAACTCGTATTCGCCGTACTATCCGGTGCCGTTCTCCGACAAGCTCATCTACGGCACGACCGACCTGGGTTACGCCTTGCTGATTCCGCAAGTGACGTACAACGGCAAGACATACATTCCGGTGACGTACTACAAGAATCTGAGCGTGCAGGAGAGCAACGGTCAGGTGACCGTTTCCTTCGATACAACGAAATTCCGTCAAGCGACCAAGAACGCGGCGTACACGACCGATATCGACCTGCAAGCGCACACGGTGCTGACTTTCGCGCATGGCACGATCACGCGTACGGACACATTGAGTTCGGCCACCCTTGCGGCGCCGCTCGCGGTGGAAACGGACTTTACCTCGTTCGCGGACTTTCAAAGCACGGCGGCGGGCGCGAACGGTAACTCGGTCACCTACGCCAATAGCGCCGCGACGAGCTATGCCACGAGCGGCTTCGATGCTTGCGCGCTGTCGAATTTCGATGTCGCGAACGGTGTCACCAATCCGCTGTCGACTACGCCTGTCGGCCAGTTGCATTCGAACTTCGCATGCAAGACGAATGCGTTCTCTCTTGCGGGTGGCGCGCAACGCAACTTTAGCTGGACCTTGAAGTACGCGGACCCGAACTGATCCTCGTGCAAGGCAAAGCGGGCTCCTCTTGCGAAAGGAGCCCGCTTCTTTTTATTCGACGTGCGCGGCAAATCCGGTCTGTCCCGCAGCATGCTCGTCTTGCAAGGTCAATTGCGGAATGCGGTAGTCGCCATGATTCTGCCGTCTATATGCAATCGGCGCGTTGTCCCAGAGGGTGTCTAGCCGTTCTCCGAGCGCATCGCGCGTGGCCCCGAAACGCGTTTCATCCATCTTGCTCGTGCGATACACCACGAACGGTGGCACCACGTCGAAGCCCGGATAGAACAGCATGCCGTGCTGGATCGGGAAGAGGATATCGTCCATCGGGCCGTTGATGCCGCGCGCGTCGTAATGCGATTCCCAACCGCCGGTCGTCACGATGATCATCGCGCGTTTGCCCGACATCATGCCTTCGCCATAACGATCGCCCCAGTGCGTGTCCGAGTGTTCGCCCACGCCGTAAGCGAAGCCA
The DNA here is from genome assembly GCF_023631485.1 of Caballeronia sp. GAFFF2. Classification (NCBI taxonomy): domain Bacteria; kingdom Pseudomonadati; phylum Pseudomonadota; class Betaproteobacteria; order Burkholderiales; family Burkholderiaceae; genus Caballeronia; species Caballeronia sp. GAFFF2. Next base: position 635,929 of record NZ_JALQDA010000035.1, read on the forward strand.
TAGGCATAGACGCGCTCGAACCAGCCTTTCATGATGGCGGGCATGGAGAACCACCACATCGGGAATTGCAGGATCAATGCGTCGGCCCAGCGCAGCTTGTCCTGTTCGATTTCGATGTCGCGGCTTTGCAGGCCGTTTGCGAACGCGTGTTTCGAATCGAGACTCGGATGAAACGGCGCGTCGGTGTTGCGCTCGCGCACGTCGTTCGCGTCGAGCGTCGTCTTCCAGTTCATCTCATACAGGTTCGACACCTGCACCGTGTGGCCGTTATCGCGCAGGCGCTGCACGGTAAAGTCGTTGAGGGCGCCGTTCAACGAGCGGCGTTCGGGGTGGGCATAGACGATCAGCACATTCATGGCTGCAACTCTCCGGGTTCGTATGACCGCCAGACTAGTGCGGATGAAGGTATATTGGAAATGAATAGTCAATATGCCAGGCATTTCGATGGATAATATTCTCCGCAGACTCGATCTCAATCTGCTCGTGACACTCGACGCGCTGCTCGCCGAACACAACGTCACGCGCGCGGCCGAACGGCTGAACTTCTCGCAGCCTTCGGTGAGCGTGCATCTGGCGAAACTGCGCGATATCTTCGGCGATCCGCTATTGCTGCCCGGCCCGCGCGGCATGCGTCCGACTGCGCGCGCCGAGGGTTTGCGCGAGCCATTGCGCGAAGCGCTTGCAGCACTTGCGCGCGCGGTGTCGCCGGAGCAGGCATTCGAGCCGGCGAGCGCGGAGCTTACGTGGCGTATCGCCGCAACCGATTACAGCGAGTCCACCGTGCTCATGCCGGCGATAAACGGCTTGCGGCTGGCCGCACCGCAGACGCGCATTGCCGTGCTCGAAGCCACGCCGCCGCGTCTCGCGCGACAAGCCGAACGCGGCGAGATCGATCTTGCGTTTCATATCACCGAAGGCGCGCCACCGGGTCTGCATCGGCAGGCGCTTTTTACCGAACGCTATGTGCTTGTGGCGAAGAAGGGGCATCCGCGTCTCAAGCGGAAACCCAGCCTCAAGCAGTTCTGTGCGCTCGAACATGTGATCGTGTCGCCGGACGGCGGAGGCTTCTTCGGTCCGACCGATGAAGCGCTCGCGGCACTCGGCGTCGCGCGTTGCGTCGTGCTGTCCGCGCCGCATTTTCTCTTCGTGCGCTCGCTGATTGCATCGACCGATCTCGTGGGCATGCTGCCATTGCGGCTAGTCGAGCACGATGCGGCGCTGCACGTGGTGGATGCGCCAATCGAAGTGTCCGGCTATGAAATGTCGATGTTCTGGCACGAGCGCGTGCATCGCGATCCGGCACATCGGTGGTTGCGAGACTTCATCGCCGGTTCGGTATGACGCGCGATTACTAAGACGTGAACTGCGAGCGCAGCGACTTGCGGATGATCTTGCCAGTCGCCGTCATCGGCAATTCGGAGACGAAGCGCACCTCGCGCGGATATTCATGTGCCGCAAGCCGCGTGCGGACGTGCTGCTGCAGTTCGAGCACGAGGGCATCGCCCGGTTCGAAGCCGTCGTTGAGCACGACGACCGCGCAGACGATCTCCGTGCGCCGTTCATCCGCCACGCCGATGACCGCCGCGAAGCGCACGGCGGGATGCCTCAAAAGACAGTCCTCGATCGGTCCCGGCCCGATACGATAACCCGCGCTCGTGATGACATCGTCGTCGCGACCGATGAAGCGAAAGAAGCCCTCCGCGTCGAGCATGCCGAGGTCGCCCGTCAACAGATAGTCGCCGCGAAATTTCTGCGCGGTCGCGGCCTCGTCGCGCCAGTAGCCGAGAAACATCACGGGATCGGGCGCGGCAATGGCGATATTGCCGGGCGTGCCCAAAGGCTGCGGCCTACCCGAATCGTCGACGACAGCCACGCGGTGCCCCGGCACCGCGCGCCCGATCACGCCGTTGCGCGGTTCGAACCATCTGGCGCACGAGGAGAGCACCACGTTGCATTCGGTCTGCCCGTAGAACTCGTTGATGGTGACGCCAAGCGTTGCGCGGCCCCACGACAGCAACTCCTCGCCGAGCGATTCACCGCCGCTCGCCACCGAACGCAACGCGAGCGCCGGCGCTTTCGCTTGCGGCGTCGCGCGCATCATCTTGAGCGCGGTCGGCGGCAGGAACGTGTGGCTCACGCCATGCCGTTCGAGCAGATCGAACGCGGCGTGGCCATCGAACTTGTCGAAGCGCCGCGCGAGTACCGGCACGCCGTGATGCCACGAAGGCAAGAGCACATCGAAGAGGCCGCCGATCCACGCCCAGTCCGCGGGCGTCCACATGAGCGTCGCGTCGAGCGGGAAGCACTGCTGCGACATCTCCACGCCCGGCAGATGCCCAAGCAGCACGCGATGTCCGTGCAATGCGCCTTTCGGTTTGCCCGTGGTGCCAGACGTATAGATGATGACGGCGGGATCGTCCGCGGAAGTATCGACGAGAGTGTCTTCTTCCGATGCCGCTTCGAGCGCGGGCCAGAACGTAGCGTCGCTGCCATCGGTCGCGAAGACGTGGCGCAACTCCGGCAGCGATGCGCGAATCGACGCGATCTTCGCCGCGCCTTCGGCGTCCGTCACGACGGCGGCGGCCCCGGAATGCGCGAGCCGGAACTCGATTGCATCGATACCGAAGAGCGCGAAGAGCGGCACGGCAATGCATCCCATGCGATAGGCCGCGAGATGCGCGATCGCCGCTTCGACCGATTGCCGCACGAAGATGGCCACGCGCTCGCCGCGCTGCACGCCGCGTTCGGCAAGCGCGTTGGCGAAGCGGTTGGAGAGGCGTTGCAGGTCGTCGAAGGTATAGCGTTGCTGCGAGAGATCGTTCGATTCGACGATCAGCGCGAGCCGGTTCGAGCCGTCCGCCCATTTGTCGCACACGTCTTGCGCGATGTTATAGCGCGCGGGGATGCGCCAGGTGAAGGCGGCATCGACTGCTTCGTAGGTGTCTCCTGACGGCAGCATGGTTTCTTGTGGTGGGTGAGGGTTCCTCGATCATACGCGTTGCAGCGTCTGCTCCTTCACTTCGTGGTCGCGCTCGGGCGTAATCTGCTCCCAGGTGCTATGCACATGCCGCCTCAGGAATTCCCCCAGCCGCGCGCCATCGCGCGCGTTGAGCAATTGCACGATGATCTCGTGTTCATCGATAGCGGTATGCCACGTCTCCGACGTCACGCTACCCTGAAAGCGATAGCGATAAAGCTGCCGGTTGAGCCGCTCGTGCACTTGCGTGAGCGTGGCGTTCTTGGCCGCCACGATGATGTTCGCGTGGATCGCCTGATTGAGCCGGAAGTAATTCATGCGGTCGCGCCGCTCGTAAGCCGCGTGCATCTCGTGATGGAGCGCGCGAATCTCGGCGATCTCCGCATCCGTCGCTAAACGACACGCCTGTTCGCCGCCAAACGCCTCGATTGCGCCCAACACGTCGAGCTTCTCGCGGATTTCCGCCGCGCTCAGGTCCGCCACGACCGCGCCGCGCTTAGGCAGCACGACGACGAGGCCGTCGCCCGCCAGTTCCTTGAGCGCCTCGCGCAACGGCGTGCGCGAGACCGTCAGCCGTTCGGCGAGCGTGCGCTCGCGCAGGCGCTCGCCGGGCTTGAGTTCGTCGGTCGCGATCATCGTGCGCAAGCGTTGCGCAATCTGCATGGAGAGCAGCGAATCCGGCTCGTCGGCACCGTCGAAGCCTTCCTGCTCGTCGTCTAAATCCTTCATTTGCTTGTTCCCTCGTCGCGGTGTGAAATCCTCGGCCGCTCTGGTATGCCACTTTACCAGCGAACGCGTCACCTGAGATTTGCGGCCGACAATCGCCCCGCCTTGGTGCGATCCCGCACTTGACGGTACACGACGATAGAACTAAATTTCGGTATACCAGAATTAAACAGAGCGCAGAACGTCGCCCGGCGCCTGCGAAATTCAAAAGAACGCGACTTGGAGACCTGCATGCCAATCGACCGAAAACACCGTTAAATAAGGGTTTCTTGCCGATGCCCGCGTAGTTCGTCCGTGTTTTCGGCAATAACTCCATCGTCCGGGCGCCGCATCCGTCCGGTATACCGCAATGAAAACCTCGTCGACACCGGCGGGGCGCCACGCTTTTCGAGCCGCACTACTTCATGTCGCCTTCGCTCTATACGTTGATCGCGCCCGTTATCGCGATCCTTCTGCTGGTACTGCTGATCACGAAGGTCAAGCTTCACCCGTTTCTCGCGCTCATTCTCACGGCCGGCTTTCTCGGCTGCGCGGCCGGACTCGCGCCTACCGCCGTCATCAAGAGCTTTGAAAAAGGCTTTGGCGGCATTCTCAGTTCCGTGGGGCTCGTGGTCGGACTCGGCACCATGCTTGGCGGCTTGCTGCTCGAATCGGGCGGCGCGGATCGCATCGCCAATGCGTTCATCGGACTCGGTTCTAAGCGCTGGATCCCGGCGGCCATTTGCGCGGCGTCGCTGCTCATCGGCTTGCCGCATCTGTTCGATGTGAGCTTCGTGATGCTCGTCCCGCTCGTCTACGCTATCGCGCATCGCACGAAAAGTCCGCTGATGGCCGTCGGCATTCCGATGGCCGCCGGCCTCTACGTGTCGCACGGACTCTTGCCGCCGCACCCGTCGCCGACGCTCGCGCTTGCCGCGTTACATGCGGACGCGGGCCGCACGATCTTTTTCGGCCTGATCGTCGCCGTTCCGATGGCCATTCTCTCCGGCCCGCTCTTCACGGCCTTCGTCATGCGCTTTCTGCCGGTTACGCCAGGCGAGGGTCTTTATTCGCCCGCTGCCGCCGACGACAAGAAAGCCGGCCGCGCCACGCCGCCGCTCGCGCTCGTGCTCATCACGGTCCTGTTGCCACCGGTCCTGATGATGATCCGCACGTTCGGCCGCAACTACGCGCCGACCGGCACGCCGATGCGCGAACTGCTCGAAACCGTGGGCGATCCTATCGTCTCGTTGCTGATTGCCGTGCTGTTCGCAATCTGGTCGCTCGGCGTCAAGAGCGGCCTCACGTTGCCGCAGATTCAGAAGCTCCTCGGCAAGAGCGTGGCGCCCGCTGCCGCCGTGATCCTGATCCTCGGCGCGGGTGGCGGCCTGAAAGAGATGCTGCTCGCCACGCATATCGGCCACGCCATCGCGCATTGGGCCACGCATTGGTCGATCTCGCCGCTCGTGCTCGGCTGGGCGGTCGCGGCGCTGATCCGTATCGCGATCGGCTCGGCGACGGTCGCAACCGTGACGGCGGCGGGCATCGTCGCGCCGATCGCGGCGGCCACGCCCGGCGTCAATCTCGAACTGCTGGTGCTCGCCGTGAGCTCGGGCGGACTGATGCTCTCGCATCTGAACGACTCGGGCTTCTGGCTTTTCAAGGAATATTTCCGCCTCTCGGTCGCCGATACGCTCAAGACCTGGACGCTGCTCGTCTCGTTTCAATCGCTCGTCGCGCTCGGCGTGATTCTCCTCATCAACTCGGTGATCGGCTAAACGTGCCGTTCACGTTCCCCACAAGATCAGGCCTTAAAGGACAGACATCGCCATGAACTACGAACATCTCTTCAAGTCGCTCGGCAGCCGCACGATCCGCATGGCGCTCGTCGGTCCGAAAGGCGGCTTCGGCCGCTCGCTGCTCGTGCAATGCCGCGCGTTGCCGGGCCTCGAGATCGCCGCGCTGTGCGATATCGATATCGAAGGCACGCTCGCCGCCCTGGCATCGCTCGGCTTCGCGAACGATACTGCGCGCGTCTGCAACAACGCCGACGACGTGCGCGCCGCTCGCGCCGATGGCCGTATCGCGCTGGTGGGCGACCATCTGCTGTTGAAGAACGTGGAGCTCGATATCGTCGTGGAAGCGACGGGGCATCCTGAAGTGAGCGTGCAGATCGCCGAGAACGCATTGAAGCGCGGCGTGCACGTGGCGATGGCGACCAAGGAAACCGATTCGGTCGTGGGCCCGTATCTGAACCGGCTCGCGCTCGAAAACGGCGTGACGTACACCACGCCCGACGGCGATCAGCCGAGCAATCTGATCGGCCTCGTGACGTGGGCGCGCGTGCTCGGTTTCGAAGTGATCGTGGCTGGCAAGTCGAGCGAGTACGACTTCATCTACGATCCGGACGCGCATACCATCGACTATCTCGATCAACGCCACGAAGTCTCGCTCGATGCATGCTGGACGCCTGGCGACGATATCGCCGCGACGCTCGCCGCCCGTAGCAAGGCGCTCTCGATGCTGCCGCAAAGCGCGACGCCCGATTACTGCGAGATGAACGTCGTCGCCAATTCGACCGGCTTCGTGCCGGCTGCCGATGCGCTCAACTATCCGCTCGCGCGCTTGAATGAACTCGCCGATATCTTCGTGCCGAAGGAAGACGGCGGCATTCTAGAGCGCACCGGCGTGGTCGATGTCTTCAACTGCCTGCGTCGTCCGGACGATCTGAGCTTCGGTGGCGGCGTGTTCGTCATCGTGCGCTGCAAGGACGAGGAAACCTGGGAGTTGCTCAAGCAAAAGGGCCATGTGGTCGGCAAGAACGGCCGCTATGCATGCATCTACTTGCCGTATCACCTGATGGGTCTCGAAACGCCGATGAGCATTTTTTCGGCGGTGTTGCTCAATCAGCCGACTGGCAGCGCGGAGCAGTTGCCGCACGCGCAAATGGTGGCGCGTGCCGAACGCGACTTCAAGGCGGGCGAGACGCTTGCCATGGGCGGTCATCATCACACCATTCAGGGCGCGACGCCGTTGCTTATCGAACGCGCGAAGGCGGGTGTCGCGGCGCCGTTCTATCTCGCGGCCAACAAGCGTCTTCTCGCCGATGTAAAGCAGGGCGACCTCGTTCCGCTCGATGCGCTCGACTTGCAAGGCTCGGCGCTTTACGAAGCGTGGAAGCGCAATCCGTCGCTATAAACGGCCTGAGATACGACGAGGGCTTTCGACCCATACAGGAGGAGACATGCAAACCAATTTATCCGCGAGCGCCTCGGGCAGTTCGCTGCGCGCGCTTCTTTGCACCACCCGCTGGCGCATGGTGCTGCTGCTCTTCGTGCTCTATACGATCAACTGCATCGACCGCATGTCGCTGTCCATTGCAATGCCGACCATCGTGCGCGAGTTTCATCTCGCCGCGACGATGCAGGGGTTGATCCTCTCTGCGTTCTTCTGGACGTACAGCACGTTCCAGATTCCCGCTGGCTGGGCCGCCGACCGCTTCGGCGCACGCCGCATGATCGGCATCTCGGCGGTGCTGTGGGGCGGCTTCCAGTGTCTTGCCGCGTTCGCCATGAACGGCGTGACGCTGTTGCTTACGCGTATCGGTCTCGGCGTGTTCGAAGCGCCCTACATGCCCGCCGCGACCAAGCTCACGGCGGCGTGGCTGCCGCCCGCGGAACGGGCGCGCGGCGTGACACTCATCGATAGCGGCGCGCCGCTCGGCTCGGCGCTCGGTGGCCTGCTCATCAGCGCGCTGATCGGCTTCTCGGGATCGTGGCGTTCGGCGTTCCTGATCGTGGGAGCGGTGACGATCGTCTTCGGTCTCGTCGTCTATCGCATGCTGCGCGAGACGCCCGAGCGGCACGCGGGTATCGACCAGGCGGAAGTCGCGTATATCCGCGAGCAGAAGCTCGTTGCTGGCGAAGCCCCTAGCGCGAAGATGGCGCCGCTGTCACGCGGCATCATTTCGGCGATGGTGGTGGGCCGTGTCGGTTGGGCGATGGTGTTCTTCGGCCTTGTGACCTGGGGGCCGAACTATTTGTCGGTGGGACGCGGGCTCGATATCCGCAGCATGGGCTTCGCGACCTTCATCATTTTTCTCGCGGGCGCGGTCGGCGAGATTCTGTCGGGCGTGACAGCCGACTGGTTGCAACGGCATTTCGCACGCAAGACGGCGTTCAAGATCCTCTTCGGCGTGTCGGGCGGCATGTCGCTTCTTTGTCTGCTGGCTTTGCCGTTCGTGGCGGATATCCGGCTCGCGGTCGCCGTGTTGTCGCTCGGCGTGTTCTTTCACTTGTGGGGCGGCCTGTACTGGCTCATTCCCGCGATGCTCGCACCGCGCGAGCAAGTCGGCCTCGTCGGCGGCGTGATGAACTTCGCGGGCACGGGCGGCGCGATCATCGTGCCTATCGTCGTGGGCGTGATCGTCGATATGACAGGCGGTTTCACGGCGGTCATCCTGTTCTTCGCTGCGGCGGCGTTCGCTTATCTCGTCGGCTCGCTCTTTATCGATTTCGGCCGCAACGATCCGGGAGCGCGCGCATGAACGAGTTGTACGAAGGGCCGATCATCGACGCGCATCAGCACTTCTGGGACCTCGAAGCGAATCGCTATCCGTGGCTCATGCCGGGCGTGCTGATCGAACATCGTTACGGCGACTACACGCCGATCAAAGAGACGTACCTGCCATCGGACTATCTACGCGATGCGGCGGGGCATCGCGTGATCGGCAGCGTGTATGTCGAAGCCGAGTGGAACCCGGATGATCCGCTTGGCGAAACGCGCTATGTCCGCGAGCTTGCCGAAGAGACGGGTCGCCCCAACGCGATCGTGGCGCAAGCGTGGCTCGACCGCGCCGACGTGGACGACGTGTTGTCCGCGCAAGCCCGCGTGGCTCGCGTTCGCAGCGTGCGTCACAAGCCGGGCGCACCGGACAAGGATGGCCGCACGCTCATGTCCGACGAACGCTGGCGGCGCGGCTATGCCTTGCTCGAACGATACGGCCTGCACTTCGACTTGCAGGCGTCGTGGCGGCAACTGTCCGAAGCGGCACAGCTCGCCCGCGATTTTCCACACACCACGCTCATCGTCAATCATGCGGGCGTGCCCGGCGATAGATCGAACGCGACGCTTACGGGTTGGCGCCTGGCGCTGGAAGAACTCGCGCGTCTGCCGAACGTGGCCGTGAAGGTGTCGGGGCTGTGCGAGGCGGGCAAGCCGTGGAGCGTGGCCGCAAACCAGCCAGTGCTCGATACGCTTCATCAAGTCTTCGGCGCCGGGCGTCTCATGTTCGGCAGCAACTTCCCCGTGGATGGCATGTTCATCTCGCTCGACGGTCTGCTACGCGGCTTTGCCGAATTGGTGCGCGCTTGGCCGCGCGCGGATCAAGAGGCTTTCTTTCACGATACGGCCGTGCGCATCTATCGCCCGGAAGGGCTCGACGACAACGCACGCGGCACTCACGCAAGGACATCGCGATGACCACCAACACGCTCGGCTTCGACCTGCCGATACTGGATGCGCATCATCACTTCTGGGACTTGTCGGACGGCGACTTTCCCTGGCTCACGAACGAGTACGACGACGCCTTCTTCCTCGGCGACTATCGCCGAATGTGTCAGGACTTTTTGCCGCCGCAGTATCGCCAGGCGACGGCCGGCTTCAACGTGATCGGCACCGTGCATGTGGAAGCGGAGCGTTCGCGCAAGCAACAAGTGCGCGAAACCGACTGGCTCACCGCGCTCAACGCGAAAACGGGATTACCCAGCGCGATCGTCGGCCATGTGTTCTTCGTGCAGCCCGATTGCGATGCGATTCTCGCAGGTCATGCAAACAGCCCGCTCGCGCGCGGTGTGCGCTCGAAGCCTGAAATCTCCAGCGGTCCGCATGAATCCGTTGCGGGCCAACCGGGCACGATGCAAGACGAAGCATGGCTTGCGGGTCTCGCTTTACTCGATAAGTACGGCTTCTCGTGGGACTTGCGCGTGCCGTATTGGCACTTGGAAGAAGCGGCGGAAGTGGCGCGTGCATTCCCGAAGACGCCTATCGTCACGAACCATCTCGGCTTGCCGCTCGATCGATCGGACGAAGGCGTCGCGATCTGGCGCCGTGGAATGGAGAAGCTCGCGGCGTGTCCGAACGTCTATCTGAAGGTATCAGAACTCGGCTTGCCGAACGGCACGTGGGACAGCGCGAGCAATCGCCGCGTGATTCGCGAAGCCGTCGATCTATTCGGCTACGAGCGTTCGATGTTCGCGAGCAATCTGCCGGTGGGTAACTTGTCGGCGAGCTTCACGGAGATCGTCGCCGATGTGCTCGGCGCCTTGCCGCAAGCCACCGAAACCGATTTACGCGCGTTGTTCGAAGGGACCGCGCGACGTTTCTATCGCGTCGAATAAAAACATGACCGCACGAAATCAAGGAGACTGACATGACGCCCGCCATCGACGAAAACAGGCTTTTCAGAAAGATATCCCTGCGCATTCTGCCCGTGCTGATGCTTGGATTTTTCTTTTCCTATTTGAACCGCGTGAACGTGGGGTTCGCCAAGCTGCAGATGTCGAGCGACCTCCATTTCAGCGATGCCGTGTATGGCTTCGGCGCGGGCATCTTTTTTCTCGGTTACTTTCTGCTCGAAGTGCCGAGCAACGTAATCTTGCATCGCGTGGGTGCGCGACGCTGGATTGCGCGAATCATGGTGACGTGGGGCCTGCTTTCGTGCGCGACCATTTTCATCCGCACGCCGACGCAGTTTTATGTCATGCGCTTTCTGCTGGGTCTCGCCGAAGCGGGCTTCATTCCGGGCGCGATCTATTACATGAGCCAGTGGTATCCGGCGGCGCGACGCGGACGCGCATGGGGCGTGTTTTATATCGCGCTGGCATCGTCGGGCGTCATCGGCGGACTCGTGTCCGGCTCGATTCTCGGCTTTCTGTCGGGCGTCGGCGGCATGCGCGGCTGGCAGTGGCTGATCTTGTGCGAAGGCATTCCGACGATACTCCTCGGCATCTATATCTACTTCCGCATGAGCGAGGATATTCGCCGCGTCACGTGGCTGACCGATGGCGAGAAGACGCATCTGAGCGCGGTGCTTGCGGCGGAGAATCGCGACAAGATCGCGCATGGCTTCATGAGCCTGCTGGGTCATGGACGCATCTGGGCGCTGGTGCTGATCTATTTCGTCTACAACATGGGGCTGTACGCGATCAGCTTCTGGATGCCGACGCTCGTGCAGAAGATGGGCGTGGCCGATCCGTTCACCATCGGGCTTCTCACGGCGTTGCCGGGCGTGTGCGCGATCATCAGCATGCTGGCGTTCGGATTCTCGGCGGATCGTCGCAAGGAACGCAAGTGGCATCTGATTGCCGCGTTCTCGATGGCCGCGCTTGGCTTTGCGTTGTGCGTCGTGTGGCAGAACCAGCCGGTATTGGGCGTGATCGCGCTGTGCATCGCCAACATGGGCGTGCTGTCGATTCCCGCGTTGTTCTGGAGCTTGCCGACGGCGTTTCTCACCGGCGTGACGGCGGCAGCGGGCATTGCGATGATCAACTCCATCGGCAATCTCGCGGGCTTCGTGTCGCCCTATATGATCGGCTATCTCAAGGACGTGACGGGACGCACGGATGTGGCGTTGATCGTCGTGGCGGCGGGTTTGTTGGTCGGCGCGGTGGCGGTGGGGTGTGTGTTGCGTGGGCGTAGTGGAGTTGGGGCGGCGGGGGTGGGGGTGAGGAGTTGAGGCAGCCGGAAGGCACAGACCGGATGTCCGTGCCTTCCCCGATAGGCCCTGCCAGCGAGGCACGCTACGATGCCTGTTTCCCCAGGCATCGTGACAGCATGAAGGACGAACGCCTCACCGAGATGAGGATCTTCAGGGCCGTCGCCGAGACGGGCGGTTTCACAGCTGCGGCGCTCGCGCTCGATTTGCAGCAGCCTTACGTCAGCCGCACTGTATCCGCGCTGGAGAAGCGGCTCGGCGTATCGCTTTTGAGGCGCTCCACGCGTCGCCTTCAGATGACGCAGGAGGGCACGCAGTATCTCGCGCTCTGCAAGCGCATTCTCGAAGAACTCGAAAGCGGCGAAGCACAACTCTCGCGCGCGGGCCAGCACATGTCCGGCGATATTCGCGTGACCGTGGCTACGTCGTTCGGCATGGATCAGATCGTGCCGCTCATTCCGGCATTTCTCGAACGTTATCCGGGCCTGCGCGTGCGGCTTTCTCTTTCGGATACGCTCGCCGATATCATCGGAGAAGGGTTCGATGTCGCTATCCGCATGGGCAATTTGCAGGACTCGAATCTCGTGAGCCGCAAGCTATGTCATCTGCAGCGAGTGGTCACGGCGTCGCCTGCGTATATCGCCAGACATGGGGTACCCTCGACACCCGCGGAACTCGCCCGACACAACTGCCTGATGTGGGAACCGCCGATGGACCATCTCAACCATTGGCCTTTCATGGTCGGCGGCGAGCGCACGTCCATGCTCATCAACGGCAACTTTCAGACGAGCAGCGGCGTGAGTTCGGTTTATATGTGTCTTGCAGGCGTGGGCATTACGCGGATGGCTGAACACATGGTGTTGCCTTCCATTCGCAGCAACATGCTCGTGCCTTTGCTCACCGACTTTCAATCGAGCGACGAAACCGCGATCTATGTGCTGTATCCGCGCGATTCGACTTTGCATCCGCGCGTGCGTGCGTTTATTGATTACGTGGCGGATAAGCTCCGGCGGCCGCCATGGGCCGCCTGAAGCAACGCGTCATTTGTCCAATGTTCGAGGCAAGCGCATCGTCATGCAGGCGCCGAGCACGAGGAATGCGGAGATCACATACATGCCGACTTCCGCGTGTCCAAGCCACACGTTGAGCAAGCCTACGAGATACGGCGACATGAAGCCCGCGATATTGCCCACTGAATTGATGAACGCCAACGCTGCCGCCACCGATGCTCCCACGAAGAGACTTGTCGGCAAGGCCCAGAACAGCGCGATGCACGAATAGACGCCCGCTGCGGCGACCGACAGGCAAGCTACCGTCACGAGCGGCCCCGCCGACAACCACATGCTTACGGCAAGTCCAACCGCGCCGATCACCATGAACGCCGCGAAGTGGATGCGCCTGCCGCCGGTGCGATCGGCGCTGCGGTTCGACAGATAAAGCGCTATCGCCGCAAAGATGTTCGGCACGGCCGTATAGAGTCCGATGGCGAACGGGTCGGCGACACCGCTGCGCTTGACGAGCGAGGGCATCCAGAAACCGAGCGCATAAAGACCCATGATGAGGCAGAAGTAGATCGCGCAGAACGCCCACAATTTCTTGTTGCCGAGAAAGCCGCGCACGCTCGTATAGTCGATCTTGCTGGCGTTTTCCGCGCGAATGTCGGCGAGCACGAGATTGCGTTCGTCGTCCGAAAGCCAGCGCGCCTTGGCGGGATCGTCGTCAAGAAAGCGCAACACGACGAAGGCGAGCACGATGGCGGGCAGCGCTTCGATCAGAAAAAGCCATTGCCACGGGGCTAGCTGGTCGTTACCTGAAAACGCGTGCAGGATATAGCCGGAAATCGGCCCGCCGACGACGAACGCGAGCGGCGCGCCCATCACGTAGATGGACATTGCGCGACCGCGGTAGCGCGCGGGAAACCACAGCGTGAGCAGATACATGATCGCCGGTGCGAAGCCTGCTTCGGCGGCACCAAGCATGAAGCGCGCAATGTAGAACATGGTCGGCGTCTTGACGAGGACCATCGCCGCAGAAATGACACCCCACGTGAGCATGATGCGCGCAATCCAGCGGCGCGCGCCGACCTTGCGCATCACGAGATTGCTCGGAACCTCGAAGAAGAAGTAGCCGGCGAAGAAGATGCCCGAGCCGAGGCCATAGATGGCGTCGTCGAAGCCGAGTGCATCGAGCATCTGCAACTTCGCGAAGCCAACGTTCACACGGTCCAGATATGCCACGAGATAGCAGATCAAGAGCAACGGCAAGAGCCGCCAGTAAGCCCTGCCATAGATGCGGCCAGCATCCGTTTCCTTGACGGCCTGATCTCCGTATAGCGCTTCCATGCTTGTCTCCTGTATTTTTTAGCGCTTTATCACGGCATGCTCGTATGGCACGCATGCCGCTGGGTCATTGCTCAGTCGAGATATTCCGGCTCCTCTTCGGCGATCTCATACAGCATGGTCTGGAAATGCAGCCAGCTGATGAACGAGTTGCCCAGATGACGATGCGAATACTCGGCATGCTCCGGGTCGATCTGCAACGGGCGCGATTCGGTCGCGTCCATGAGCAGCTGCATCTTGCAACAGTGATCGAGGGCGATGAACGTCCATACTGCATCATCGATGCTATGGCGGCTCGCCGTCAGAAGCCCATGGTTCTGATGGATTACGGCCTTGTGTTCGTTGAAGGCGCGTGCAATCGGATTACCCGATGCATCCGCGACCGGCACCTTGCCCGCGCCGTCGCGCACGACCATATGCGAGCCATAAAACATGCAGGCGTCCTGCGTCACATAGTCGAGCGGCTTGCCCATTGCGGCCCACGCATCGCCATGAACGGTATGCGCGTGACACGACCCGATGATGTCGGGATTGTCAGCGTGGATCGCGGAATGCAGCACGTAGCCTGCGCGGTTCACCGCGTACTTTCCTTCGACCACTGTGCCCGAATGATCGACGAGCACGAGTTGCGAGGTCTTCACGCGTGACCATGGCACGCACATCGGATTGGTCCAGAAGAGTTCGGGATGTTCCGGGTCGCGCACGGTCAGATGGCCGCCGAAGCCGAAGCTGAATCCGTGCCGCGCGAAGATCCGGCATGCGGCGGCGAGATGCTCTTTGCGATAGCGCCGTTCTTCCGCCGAGGAGGAAAACGTGGGCTCTTCGGGGAAAATCAGCCCGTCCTGCGTCGGGCTGTAGATCGATTCCTTTGCTTCCATCAACATCGGTGTCCCCTTGTTCGAAATGTGAGACCCCAGTATAGGAAAGCCTTCCGCAAGAATTGAGTACCGCGCCGGAATAGCATTTATGCAACGCCATGCCGATATTGCGCCCGCACAATTTTGGCGTCGTACGATCAATTGCCAGTCGCCGCTCTCCGGGCAGGCCGTCGCTTTCAATCGTTCATGGAGCTTTCAGCAATGAAAAGGTCAATGTTGATGGTCGCGCTGCCTGCCGCTTTATGCGCAGCTTCGGTGCATGCGCAAAGCAGTGTCACGCTATATGGCCTGATCGACACGGGTATCGTCTACACCAACAATCAGACCGGTCACAGCAACTGGCAGATGCTCAGCAGCGTCACGCAGAACACGGTCTTCGGCCTGAAAGGCAGTGAGGATCTCGGCGGCGGCCTTAAGGCCATCTTCAAGCTGGAGCAAGGCTTCAATCTGAATAACGGCACCAATGCATTCGCGGGCGATGGCTTCGGCTCGCAAGCATGGGTCGGCCTGCAACACGACGACTACGGCACGCTCACGGCCGGGCGTCAATACGACGTGCTCAACGATCTGCTCGGTCCGCTCACCGCCGAATTCAATACGTGGGGCGGCAGCATCTCGGCGCATCCGTTCGAAAACGATAATCTGGCGGCAAACTCGGTCGTCATCAACAACACCGTCAAATACGTCAGCCCCACTTATCGCGGCGTGACGGTCGAGAGCATGTATTCCTTCGGCAATAGCGCCGGAAACTTCGCGGATAACCGCGCGTATGGCTTTTCGGCATCGTATGCGCAAGGGCCGTTCACGGTCGCGGGCGGCTATCTGCAATTGAACAACGCGGGCGGCGGCATTGCGGGGACGAATTTGAATGGCGCGGTGTCGCAAGGGGATGGCAGCGCGAACTTCGTCGCGCAACGGCAGCGCATCTGGGGCGCGGGCGCCAACGCCACCTTCGGGCCGGCGACGGTCGGTCTCGTCTGGTCGCACACGCAACTCGACAACATGAACAGCGTGCTTTCCATCGGGCTCGGCAACTATATTCCGCTCGATGGCACCCTGCGTCTCGACAATTACGAAGCGAACGTGCATTACGCGCTCACGCCCGTGTTGAGCGTATCGGCGGCTTACACGTTCACGGACGGCGCTTACGGCAACGCTGCATCCATCGCTTATCCGTCGTGGCATACGGTCATGTTGCAGACCGACTATTCGCTCTCGAAACGCACGGATGTCTATCTCGAAGGCGTCTATCAGCACGTAAAGGGGGCGCCGCCCGATTCCGTGCTCGGGCAGGCGATGCTCAATACGTTGTCGCCGTCATCGACAGGTACGCAAGTCGGCGTCACTGTCGGCTTGCGGCACGCGTTTTAGCATGATTCAAGGGCGCGCGGCCACTTCGTCGAGATGGAACAGCAGGTCGGCGGGGTCTTCGTAGACGCGCAGCGCGCCCGAGCGTTCCAGTTCGTCGCTGCCATAACCGCCCGAGAGCAGGCCGACGCCGAGCGATCGGCAGCGACGCGCCGCGAGCATGTCCCAGATGCTGTCGCCAACCACCACGGTATGCTCGATCGGCACGTTCAGACGCGCGGCCGCCGCAAGGAACAAGTCGGGATCGGGCTTGGCGTATTTCACCTGATCGCGCGTGACGACCACTTGCTTGCCTGGGTCCACGCCCAATGCTTCGAGATTGAACGCCGCCGTTTCCATGCGGCCGCTCGTGGCGATCGCCCAGCGCGTGCCCGCTTGGGTCAGCGCGTCGAGCAATTCGCGCGCGCCCGGCAATGGGCAGACCTGTGCGCGCAGACGTTGATAAGCGTCGGCATGAAGGCGCCGCAGACGTTCCACGCGATCCGCGTTGATCTCCCCATGCGTTTCGCGCAGCAATTGATCGGTGAAGAGGCCGCCGCTCATGCCGATTTTGCGATGAATGCGCCACACCGACAGTTCGATGCCCTCGCTATCCAGCGCTTCTTTCCACGCGAGCACGTGCTGATAGACGCTGTCGACCAGCGTTCCGTCGAGATCGAAGAGAAAGGATGTTTCGATTCGCATGGTCTGCTCCCTTGATGAATGGCGTGTTCCGGTTCCTTTCATGATACGCACGATCCTCGTCCGCTTTCGGAAATGCGCGACGCATGCGCTTCAAATGCGATAATCGATGTTTGCACCGCGCGGCCAAAAGTGCGCGGTTTTCTCGCATCGAATAGCCGCAACATGCACTCTTTACGCATTCATTACGCCCGACGGAGCTGACCTTGAGCCGCATCGACAATCCCTCCCGCGATCAGGAGGCCGGCGTGGCCGACTCCACGCAAGACACGACCCGTATCGACGATACGCGCATCGGCGCGGTGCGCCCGCTGATCTCGCCAGCGCTTTTGCTCGACGAACTGCCGGTCACGCCCGGCGTGCAGGCGCTCGTGGAAACGAGCCGTGCACGCATCGCGGACGTTCTGCATGGCCGCGATGACCGCCTCGTGGTCGTGGTCGGACCGTGTTCCATTCACGATCACGACCAAGCGATCGAATACGCGCACCATCTGAAGACCGTCGCGGATCGTCTCGGCGACGATTTGCTGATCGTCATGCGCGTGTACTTCGAAAAGCCGCGCACGACGGTCGGCTGGAAGGGCTATATCAACGACCCGCGTTTGGACGGCAGTTTCCGTATCAACGAAGGTCTGCGCCGCGCGCGTGAGCTTCTGCTGGAAATCAGCGAGCTTGGTCTGCCAACGGGCACCGAGTTTCTCGACCTGCTGAGTCCGCAGTACATCGCGGACCTGATCGCGTGGGGCGCAATCGGCGCACGCACGACGGAGAGTCAGAGCCATCGGCAACTGGCGTCGGGGCTGAGTTGCCCGATCGGCTTCAAGAACGGCACGGACGGCGGCGTGCAAGTCGCGGCGGACGCGATCGTCGCGGCGCGCGCGAGCCATGCCTTCATGGGCATGACGAAGATGGGCCTTGCCGCCATCTTCGAAACGCGCGGCAACGACGACTGCCACGTTATCCTGCGCGGCGGCAAAAAAGCACCGAATTACGATGCGGCCAGCGTCGCGGCGAGTTGCGCGGCGTTGGCGGCGCTCGGACAGCGCGAGCAGGTGATGATCGATTGCTCGCATGCCAACTCGAACAAGTCGCATCTGCGGCAGGTGGATGTGGCCGAAGACATCGCGCGGCAACTGATCGCGGGCGAAAGCCGCATCACCGGCGTGATGATCGAAAGTCATCTGGACGAAGGGCGGCAGGACCTCAAGCCGGGCGTGCCGCTCAAGCACGGCGTCTCGATCACGGATGCGTGTCTCGGCTGGAGCCAGACCGGGCCGGTGCTCGACCTGCTTGCCGATGCGGTGAGACAGCGCCGTCGCGGCTAGGCGTGCGTTCCTAGCCGTCTCCGCTTTCGGAGACGGCTAGCGGATCAACGAATCACCGCTGCGTTTAACGCTTCGATCAACGCCAGCGGGTCGTAAGGCTTGCGCAACTGCGTCGCGCGCGGCAAGGCCTTGCGTTCGTCGGCGCTCAGGACGAGGTCGTATCCGGTGACGAACACCACGCCGATTCCGGGCGCCTCACGGCTAGCCGCAAGGGCCAGCTCGATGCCCGATTCGCCCGCCAGATCCACATCGGTCAGCAAGAGTTCGAAGCGCTCTTCGCGCAGCAGGGCGAGCGCCTCGGCGACGCTGCCGGCTTCCACGAGATCGAGCCCGAACGTGCGTAGCAACTCGGCGCTGCTTACGCGCACGAGTTCGTTGTCTTCGACGAACAGCACGCGCATGTGCGAGAGGGCGTCGGCGGGCGCGGCATCGGAAACCGTGTTGCCGGTGACCGTCGCGGGCGGTGCGCTGGAACTCGCGCCCTTGCCGCTAGCCGCGAGCACCTGACGCACCTTGCGGGCGAGCGCCTCATGCATATAAGGCTTGCTCAGCAGATCGATGCCTTCATCGAGCCGTCCCGCATGCACGATGGCGTTGTCCGTGTAGCCCGACGTGAACAGCACCGCGATACCCGGCACGCGTTCGCGCGCCTTTCGCGCCAGTTCGGGGCTGCGTAGCGGACCGGGCATCACGACATCGGTGAAGAGCAGGTCCACGGGCACGCCGCTCTCGACGATAGCCAGCGCGCTTTGCGCATCCTTTGCACGAAGCACGCGATAACCGAGGTCGCCAAGCATGGCGACGACGGTTGCGCGCACTTCTTCGTCGTCCTCGACCACGAGAATGGTTTCGTCGCCGCCGTGCGCGGGGCCGGCGTCGATCGTGGTTTCGAGGTCTTCTTCCTGGCGTGCGCGCGGCAGATAAATGCGTATCGTCGTGCCGTGTCCTTCCTCGCTGTACACCTTCACGTGGCCGCCGGACTGCTTCACGAAGCCGTACACCATCGAGAGTCCGAGACCCGTGCCCTGGCCCTCGCGCTTGGTGGTGAAGAACGGTTCGAACGCGCGTTCCTGCACTTCGGGCGACATGCCCGAGCCGGTATCGGTAACAGCGACCATGACGTATTGGCCGGGCAACAGGTCGGCGTGGCGCTTGGCGTAGTTTTCATCGAGCGATGCATTGCCCGCTTCGATGGTCAGCTTGCCGTGCGCGTTCATCGCGTCGCGCGCGTTGATCGCCAGATTGAGCAGCGCGTTTTCGACCTGGAACGGATCGACGAGCGTGTTCCACAAGCCGCCCGATACGATCGTCTCGATCTCGATGCCGTCGCCCAGCGCGCGGCGGAACATGTCGTCGAGACCGCGCACGAAGCGGCCCAGATTGACGACCTTCGGCGCGAGCGGCTGGCGTCTGCCGAATGCAAGCAGCTGCGAGGCGAGGTTCGCGCCGCGCGCCACGCCCGCGAGTGCGCTCTTCACGCGCTGCTCGGGGCGTTCCTGGCCCGCGACGTCCTTTGCCAGCAATTGCAGATTCCCGCCGATCACCTGCAGCAGATTGTTGAAGTCGTGCGCGACGCCGCCCGTCAACTTGCCGATGGCTTCCATCTTCTGCGCCATGCGCAGCGCTTCCTCGGCGTGCCGCAGCGCGTCGGCGGTTTCGCGGTCCGCGGTGACGTCGCGCCCCACGCCGTGTATGCGGCGCGTGGCCGGGTCGATCGACAAGGTCCACGCGATCCAGCGCCAGCCGCCTTCCACGAAGCCGTGCCGGCACTCGTAACGCACGGACGCGCCGCTTTGGCGCAGACTTTCCATCGCGCTCGCGACCGCTTCGACGTCGTCGGGATGGACGAGGTCGAGCATGGTTCGCGCATGCACGCGCTGCAGATCGACGCCGAGCACGGTCGACCACGACGGGCTCACGCGCAACAGCGCGCCTTCGAAGCTCGTCACGACGAACAGGTCTTCGGTCAGTTCCCACAGCCGGTCGCGGTCCGCGATGGCGTCGGCGACGCGGCGTTCGAGCGTATCGTTGAGATCGTGCAGCGCGGCCTGCGCCTTGGTGCGCTCGGCGATCTCGTCCTGTGCCGCCTGAAAGAGCCGCGCGTTGTCGATGGCGATAGCCGCCTGCGCGGCGATCCCCACCACGATCCGCTCCGCGCGCAGGTTGAACATCGCCGGTTCGGGATGACCGAAGAACAGCCCGCCCAGCACTTCGCCCGTGCGCGAGATGACGGGCGCGGCGAGATAGCTGCATACGCTGAGATGACCTTCCGGCATGCCGTAATGCGGCGCGCTCTGGCCGTAGCGCGGGTCTTTCGTGATGTCGTCGGAACGCACCACGCCTTCGCCCGCGAAAGTCGGGCCGAAGAGCGCGGTGTTGCGCGGCATGGGAAAGCGCGAAAACGCGTCTTTCGGCACGCCGGAGATGGAATAGAGCGTGTAGCTCTCGCCTTTGTCGTCGAGCAGGTTGTAGAAGAACGAGCCGAAGGCCGCGCCGGTGAGCTCGGTGGCGGCATCCACGACGACCTGCACGGCGCGCGACAGATCGAGCTCGCCCGCGACCGTGGTGCCGACGTCGTTCAGAATCTCCAGCATGCGCGACTCTTCGCGCAGGTTCTCCTCGGACGCGCGCCGCAGCCGCGCGATGCGCAGATTGCTCGCGACTCGCGCAAGCAATTCTCGCGCGGCGAAGGGCTTGGTCAGATAGTCGTGCGCGCCGGCTTCGAGACCGCCCAGGCGCGCTTCCTCGCCCGCGCGCGCGGACAGCAGCACGACCGGTGTCTCGCGCAGCGCTTCGTCGGCGCGCACCGCGTTCAAGAGGCCGAAGCCGTCGAGGCGCGGCATCATCACGTCCGACACGATCACTTCGGGATGCCCGGTGCGCGCCGCTTCGAGCGCGCTCTCGCCGTCGGCCGCGACGCTCACTTCGTGGCCCGCCGCGACCAGCATGCGACGCATGTATTCGCGCAGGTCGGCGTTGTCGTCGACCACCAGCACGCGGCCGCGGATTTCATCGGCGGATGCGCTGGCGTTCGCGCCCGCGCCGAGCGGCGTTTCGTCGTCGAGGGCGAGCGCCGGTTCGCTTGCGTCGGGAATCCAGCGCAAGGCGGCATCGACATAACTGCGCGCGCCGCTGCTGGCTTGCGCGCGCGGCGTATCGGCATGTTGCGCGTCGACTCGTTCATGCGCGGCGGGCAGCGTCACGGTAAAGCACGTGCCCTCGCCGGGACTGCTTTGCACGCTGATGGCGCCGTCGTGCAGCTTGACGAGCTCCTGAACCATTGCAAGGCCGATACCGCTGCCTTCCACCGAGCGCCCGGTCGCGCCCGCCACGCGATGAAAGCGCTCGAACACGCGCGCCAGTTCCGCCTCCGCGATGCCGATGCCGGTATCGCGCACGCTCATCTCCACGCGCTGCGCGGCGGTCGTGCGCAGCGTCACTTCGATCGTGCCGCGAAACGTGAACTTGAACGCGTTCGACAGCAGGTTCATCACGACTTTTTCCCACATGTCGCGATCGATGTCGGCGAGCACCGGCGTCGAGGGAATGTCGATGTAAAAGCGCAGCCCCGCCGATTCGATGGCCGAGCGAAACAACGAAGCCAGCTCCGCCGTGAACGCGCCGATGTCGGTGGTCTGCCGATGAATCTCGATACGCCCGGCCTCGATGCGCGAAAAGTCGAGCAGCGCGTTGACGAGCTTGAGCAGGCGCAAGCCATTGCGATGCGTGATTTCGAGCAGACGCACTTCGTCGCCCGCGCGCTCCGGCTTCGTCAGCAGGTCTTCGAGCGGGCCGAGCATCAGCGTGAGCGGGGTTCTGAACTCGTGGCTGATATTCGAGAAGAAGGTGGTCTTGGCGCGGTCGATTTCGGCGAGCGCCTCGGCGCGGCGGCGTTCTTCTTCATAGGCATGCGCGGCGCCGATGGCCGCGCCAATCTGGCCGCCCACGAGGTTCAGGAACGCGCGATAGCCTTCGTCGAAGAGACGGTATGGATTGAGCGCGGCGATCAGCACGCCCGCGCGCCCGGTCTCGCCCGACGGCGCGATAGGCAGCAGCACCGCGTGCGTCGGCGCGGCGTTCCACGAGCCGGTGGGCAGCGGTCCGTCGATGAAACCCTTCAGATTGGTCACGAGCCGCGCTTGGTTGTCGCGCAGCACTTCGTGAACGGGCCACGCGCCCGCATGCGCCGCGTGCAGCACTTCCAGCGCGGCCGCACTGCCCGGCGCGATGCCGCATGCGCCGGTGAGCGTGGCGCTTTCGTCGCCGGGCTCGGCTGTATAGAGCAACGCGAAAGGCATGTCGCGCGCGGCGTTCGCGAGCACGTTCATCGAACGTTCGCAGGCCTCGCGCCACGAACGCGCGTTCGCGGCCGACGCAGCCAGTTCGCGCAGTACGAGCAACTGGCGTTCGCCAAGCACGCGTTGGGTATCGTCGCTATTGGCGCAGATGATGCCGCCCGCGCCGCCGCGATCGTCCGGAATCGGGCTATAGGAGAACGTGTAGTACGTTTCCTCCGGGAAGCCGTTGCGTTCCATGATGAGCAGCTTCTGCTCGACGAAGGTTCCTTCGATGCCGGCAAGCGCGGTGTCGAGCAGCGGGCCGATCTCGTTCCAGATTTCGCGCCACACCACCGACGTCGGCTGACCGAGCGCTTGCGGATGCTTGCCGCCGATGATCGACTTGTAAGGATCGTTGTAGAAGAACAGGAGGTCGGGACCCCAGCCGACCCAGATCGGCTGCCGCGAGGTGAGCATGATGCGCACGGCCGTCTTGAGACTCTGCGGCCATTGTTCGGGCGAGCCGAGCGAGGTTTGCGTCCAGTCGAAAGCGCGGATGAGCGCGCCCATCTCGCCGCCGCCGAGCAGAAAGCTCGGCTCGGGCGCGTCGGTGCGCGTGTCCGGTATCAGCTTGTCAGCTTCCATTGACGCAGGTTCTCCTCGCTGCATGTCTTTTTTGCGTGTCGTTTCGCGTGTGGATCGGCTCAACCCGGCTTGGCCCAGCGAACGGCTTTTCAACTATTGAGCGGACCAATCCTGCCTGTGGAGGCGCTTGCGCGAGCATCTCGATTTTCGCACGGAACGCCGTTTTCGCTTCGCAAATACGCATGAAACGCAAGGTGAACCGGCGCGTGGCACCTGCCTGCGCTTCAATGCGCGGCGATCGGGTCGAGTCCGGTGGCGCGCACGGTGTCTTGTGCCTGCGGCGAAGCGAGGTAGCGAAGCAAGGCGCGCGCCTCCTCCGGGTGCTTCGAGCCAACCGGAATGCCCGCTGCGAAACGCGTGACGGACTGCACGGAGTCCGGAATCCTCCCGACGAAATCCGCGCCTTGTACCGGTAACAGTTCGCTCACTTGCTGGAAGCCGAGTTCGTACTGACCGTCCGCGACGACCGAGGCCACGGGAATCTTCGGGATCATCTTCGCCTTGGGTTTCACCTGATCTTCGATGCCGAGTTTCTTGAACATCTCGTTCTGGATATAGACGCCGCTCGCGCTGTCCGAATACGCGATCGATTTTGCGTGCAGCAGCGTTTCCTTCAATGCATCGACATTGCCGATGTCGGGTTTCGGCGCACCCGCTTTCACCGATACGCCGATGCGCGAATCGGCGAGTTCGACACGCGAGTCCGGCATGACCTTGCCTTCCTTGATGAGATCGTCGAGCGCGTAGCCCACCATGATGACGACATCGGCGGGTTCGCCGCGCGCGAGTCGATTGGGGATGGCTTCGGGCGCCTTGCCCATCGACGGGCCGAGTTGGGTATCGAGCGTATTGCTGGTTGCGGCCGTGAACTTCGGGCCGAGGATTTTATAGGCGGCGGTGAAGCCTCCTGAACTCATGACATGAAGCTCCTCGGCTTGCGAGGAAACAGGCGCGGCAATGGCGCCGAAAGCGATAAACACGAATGCGGCGAGTCTTGAGGAGAGTGGTTTCATAGGCGGCTTGTTTGGTGGTTCAATGGCTGGGCCAGGTTGGATTTGGTCATAACTTTTTGCACTATACTGAAATCGATGCGTTATCGTTCGGCCTTCGTTTTTGCGGGCACCGGTACGAATGTGGAAACAACGCCGCGACTTGATTCGCGAAGAGGGATCAAGCGAACGCCTCATCTCCCGTCCGCAAGACGAAATAACAGAGATCTACCTGAGATCGAATTAGTTTGGTTTCCTACGCAAGAGAAATAATCACCATGCTTGAAGGCAATGATCGAAACGTAACGATGACATTTGCTGAAGCCGAAGCGAAGTTTCGTCAAGACATCGAGGCCAATCCTTCCTCGGTTGCAGCAAAAAACAATCTTGCGCTGGTGTTGCGCCAGCTTGGCCGCTTCGCCGAAGCAGAGACGTTGTTGAACGAGGCGCGGACTTTGCAGCCCACGTCCGCCGAGATTGTCGTCAATCTGGCGCTTGTCATGGCAGATCAAAAGCGTTTCGCCGACGCCGCAGCCTTTTGCCGTGAAGCGCTGGCTATCAGGCCGGATTCTTCACTCGCGCACTGGATGCTCGGCTGCATCCTCAGCGACGAAAAGCGCGAGTCGGAAGCCGAGGACGCTTTTCGCCAGGCTATCCATCATCAGCCGGACATGCTTCAGGCGCATTGCGCGCTGTCTGATCTGCTGCGCCGTCGGCAGCGTCTGCCGGAAGCCGAGGCTGCAGCGCATGCTGCCATCGAGGCGCAGCCGCAGTCGGTCTCCGGCTATCTTGCGCTCGGTGATGTCCTTTGCGCCGCCGTTCGTCTAACCGAAGCCGACACTGCATTCCATCGTGCACTGGACATCGATCCCAAATCGGCGGAAGCCTGTTGCGGTCTGGGCAATGTGTCGGAACGACGCTTCAATCCGGCCGAGGCCGAGGCGCACTTCAAGGAAGCTTTGGCACGGCGTCAGCCGTTTTTCGAGGCGAGCATCGGTTTAGGCATGGCCATGCTCAATCTCGGCCGATTCGCCGAGGCGGAAGGTGCGCTGCGTCAGGCGCTGGCCATTCGCCCCGACGACATGCGCGCGAAGGATGCGCTCAACTTCGTTCTTACGCGTCAACTCAAACCGGCCCCGCTTGTGCCGGGAACGCTGTTTGCAACTCCGCCGAACCAAAAGACGTCGCCCTAACGCTTGGGTAAGCCGGGCGATTGTTCCTGCGAGGAGCATGCCGACCACAACACCTCTCGCTGCTCCGTGCCACTTTCCATGGCGATGCAGCGAGCAGAGTGCCCCAGGCATGACCGGACCCTTCACGCGTTCGCGGGGAAGGGTCCGCACTTTGCCGTTTGCATCGATCGCAAAGCGCGGCGCTGCTTGCTAAAGCGGCGTTTCGTCGCGATAGACTTCATCAAGCTTCAACGCTCGTGCAACATCCAAACTCTACCGCGCCACCTTGGCCACCATCGCTTTCCTGTTCAGCACCCGCGCCTGCAGCACGATCACGAGCAGCAGGAACAACCCGCGAATCACCGACTGCCAGTAAGCCGATAACGAGATATAGCCCAGGCCGTTCTCGAAGTTGAGCAGATTGAAGACGAGGCCGAGCAGTGCGACGCCCGCAATGGTCATCGCGATAGAGCCGTCGCCGCCTGTCAGACGCGTGCCGCCGAGCACCACCGCCGAGATCGCGAACAGTTCCCAGCCGATGCCTTCGTTCGGCTGTCCCGCGCCGAATTGCGCCGCGAGAATCGCGCCGGCGATGCCCGCGAGCAAGCCGCTCACGGCATACACGGCGACGAGCGTGCGATCCACATTCAGTCCCATCAGACGCGATGCTTCCTCGCTCCCGCCGATAGCCAGCGCATGCCGCCCGAAGCGCGAGCTGCGCAGCGCGATCCAGCCGACAATCGCCGCCGCGGCCGCGACGAGCCCCGGAATTGGCAAGCCGAAGAGATCGCCTTGGCCGAAGTTGGCGAAGCTGGTGTCCGACGAGATGGCGACGGCATCGTTATGGCCGAGCAGAAGCGCGAGGCCATGCGCGCCGAGACTCGTCGCCAGCGTAACGATGAAGGGCAGTATCCGCAGATGCGTGATCACGAGCCCGTTGAGCAGGCCCACCGCGAGACCGGCAGCCGAGCCCGCGAGCACCGCCGCCACGCCGCCATGCGGACTCGCGAGCGCCGCGACCACGCTTGCGAGCGCGGCCACCGCGCCCACGGACAAATCGATGCCGCCCGTGATGATGACGAACGCCATGCCGATGGAAATCAGCGCGAACATGGAGTTGTAGCGCCAGAACGACGTCACGTTGTATTCGGATGCAAAGTGCTCGTACCGCACGACGCCAAGCACGAGCAGCGCCGCGAGCGCGATGAGAATCGGGAGGTTCTTCTTCATGTCGTCGTCAGCCTCGCTTTCTCTGCACGTACACGGCGGCGATGATGATCGCGGCTTTCAGCACCAGCGCGGCGGCATCCGGAATGCCGTGTGCAAGCAGCGTATAGCGCAGCAACTGGATGATGAGCGCGCCGATCAGCGTGCCCGTGATATACGCCTTGCCGCCCGTGAGCGCGGTGCCGCCGACGGCCACGGCCGCGATGGCATCGAGTTCCACGCCGAGGCCGACCACGTTCGCATCCGACGACGAATTCACCGAGATCGAAATCAGTCCGGCCAGACCCGCGAGCGCCGCGCACGCCGTGTACGCGATCATCTTCACGCGCGCGGTCGGAATGCCGGAAAGATACGCCGCTTCCTCGTTGCCGCCCGTCACGAGCAGATATTTGCCGAAGAGCGTCTTACGCACGATCCACGTAAAGATGGCGACGAGCGCGAGCATGAGCAGGATCTGAAACGGCACGCCCGCCACGCGGCCCAGCGCAATCCACTGAAACGCGGGATTGTTGAAGGCCTGCAGGCTGCCATCGGTGACGACCTGCGCAATGCCGCGTCCCGCGATGAACAGCACGAGCGTCGCGACGATAGGCTGCACATTCAGCCGCGTCACGAGAAAGCCGTTGAAGACGCCGCATAGTGCCGCCGCCACGATCGGCAAGGTGAATGCGAGCAGCAAGCCGCCCGGCCCGTCGATGTTCATGAAGAGCATCGGCGCGAGCGCACCGGAGATGGCCATCGAAGCGCCCACGGACAGGTCGATGCCGCCTGTCGCCACCACGAGCGTCATGCCGATGCCGACGATCACGATCGTCACCACCTGCGTGAGGTTGACGTTGAAGGTCTGCAGCGACCAGAAGTGATCGGTAAAGAGCAGGTTGAAGAGGATCATCGCGACGAGCACGACGATCTCGCGTTGAATCGCCATGCCGCGTTTTTTCTTCCGCGCGGGCGCGGTTTCCGCGACGATAGGTGCGCCGGTTTTCTCTATCACGACTCGGTTCCTTGAGCGGCCGAAGCCAAGGTCGATTCCTCGCCCGTGCCGTAAGCGATCGCATCCATGATCGAGGTCTCGGTCATCTGCGCGCCGTCCAGTTGCGCGACAGTTTCGCCGTCGCGGATCACGACCGCGCGATCGGCCACCGCCGTCAACTCTTCCAGTTCCGATGCCGACAGCAGCACCGCAAGCCCCGCATCGCGTAACTCACGCACGATTTTCGCGACATCGGCTTTCGCGCCGACGTCGATACCGCGCGTGGGTTCGTCGAGCAGCAAGAGACGCGGGTTGGTCGCGAGCCAGCGCGCGAGCAGCACCTTCTGCTGATTGCCGCCCGATAGCTCGCGGATCGGCTGATCCGGCGAGCGCAGCTTGATGCCGAGCGAGGTGATGAAGCCATCGACGATTTCGCGCTGTTTGGCCACGTCGATCACGCCGCGTCTGGTCAGCGCCGGCAGGCACACGAGCGTGAGGTTGTCGCGCACGGAAAGCTCCGGCACGATGCCTTCGGCTTTGCGATCCTCGGTGAGATAAGCGATGCCGCGCGCGATGGCGTCTTTCGGTGACTTGAATGCGATCTCCGCGCCGTCGACCGCGAGCGTGCCGTTGGACGGACGGTCCGCGCCAAACAACAGGCGCATGGTTTCCGTGCGGCCCGAGCCGAGCAATCCGGCGAGTCCGACGGCTTCGCCCGCGTGGACATCGAGCGTGACGTCGGTGACTTTCGCGCCCGCCGCGAGACCCTGCGCGCGCAACGCCACCGCGCCGCGCTTGGCGAGATTCGCTTCCTTAACGGCATCGTCTTCGTGCACGACGGCGGCAAGCGTGCGGCCGAGCATGGTCGTGACGAGCTTGAGCTTGTCCATCTCCTGCATGCTGCTTTCGGCGACGGTCTGGCCGTCGCGCATCACCGTGACGCGGTCGCACAGTGCATAGAGTTCATCCAGCCGGTGCGACACGAAGATGACCGCGCGGCCGTCGTCACGCAAGCGGCGCACGACCGTGAACAGCAATTCGACTTCGCGCTCGTCGAGCGAGGAAGTCGATTCGTCCATGATCACCATCTTCGCATCCGACGATACCGCGCGCGCCAGCGCGACCATCTGCTGAATGGCGGTGGAATATTCCCGTACGGGTTTTTTGACGTCGATGTGAAGGCCGAACGATTCGAGCAATTCATGCGCGCGCCGCTGCACGGTTTTCCAGTCGATGAGTCCGAAGCGGCGCGGTTCGCGTCCGAGAAAGATGTTCTCGGCCACCGACCGGAACGGCACCAGATTGATCTCCTGATAGATCGTGCTGATGCCCGCTTCACGCGCTTCCTTGGGCGTGCGGAAATCGGTTTCGCGGCCATCGAAGCGAATCGTGCCCGCGGTCTTTCTATACGCGCCCGTGAGAATCTTGATGAGCGTGGACTTTCCTGCGCCATTCTGGCCGATGAGCGCGTGCACTTCGCCCGCCGTCACGGTGAGGCGGGCGCGCTTCAATGCGGGCACACCGCCGAAAGCGATGTCGATGTCCTGCATGTCGAGGAGGGGAGCGTTGGGCATGGCGTCGGTGTTCGTCCGGAGAAAAGAGCGGGCGTCCGTGGATAGACGCCCGCGAACCAGCCAACTGCGCTCAATACCCGTACTGCATGCTTTCCTTGACGTTGCTCTTGTCGTAGAAGCGGTCCGAGACCTTGACCCACGGCGGGATGGTTTCGCCCTTCGCGAACTTCTGCGCGACGTCGCACGCGAGCGGGCCGAAGAACGGACTCGACTGCACGCTTGCGCCTAGTTCGCCCGCCTGAATGGCTTCGAGTCCGCCCTTGGTGCCGTCGATGGTCACGAGCACGATGTCCTTGCCCGGCTGCTTGCCGGCCGCCTTGATCGCCGCGATCGCGCCGAGCGCCATTTCGTCGTTATGCGCGTAGACGGCGGTCACGTCCGGATGCGCCTGCAACAGCGTTTCCATGACTTGACGACCCTTGTCGCGCGCGAAATCGCCGCTTTGCGACGCGACGATCTTCATGCCCGAGTTCTTCGCGATGACATCGTCGAAACCTTTCTTGCGGTCGTTTGCAGCGGAGGCGCCCGTCGAGCCTTCCAGTTCGATGATCGTCGCCTTGCCGTTGGTCGCCTTAACGAGCCAGTCGGCGGCGCGCTGACCCTGATCGATGAAGTCCGAACCGATGAACGTGATGTAGTCGCGGCCGGCCTTCACCGTCGATTGATCGACGTTGCGGTCGACGAGTATCACCGGAATGCCGGCTTTCTTGGCCTGCAGGATGACCGGCACGAGCGGCTTCTCTTCGCGCGGCGGGAACACGAGCAGATCGACGTGCTGCGCGATCATGCTTTGAATGTCCGATACCTGCTTCGCGGCCGAACTGTTCGCGTCGGTCATGACCACCTGCCAGCCGCATTTCGCGGCGACATCCTTGAAACTCTTGGTTTCCGCGAGCCGCCACGGATTGTTGCTCTCGGTCTGCGCAAAACCGACCTTGAGCGGCTTCTTGTTGGCGATCTTCGGCAAGCCGTCATCGGCGGCATGGGCCGCGCTGAAACCCATGGCGAGCGTCAGGGCGGCAAGCGTGGCGGCGAGCGGGCGCAAGCCCAGGCGAGTGTTCTTTTCTAGCGACAGCATGTCTTCCTCCGATAGGGATGGGTGCCTTCTTCTATTGATGCCGATGCTTATGTGTTGCCCGGTCTGCTGCTGCGAGAGTTGATTTCCGGCGAGAGCGTAGTCGGTTTATGACTCGTCATCGCTAATATTATTAATTGCGAGTTGCTTTGCTTCGGTAATTTCCCTGACGGAACCGCGTTCGATGAGCGGGCCGTCCAGCTTCACGGTGCGGCGTCGCACCGGTGCGCCGGCCGCGCGATTGTGTTCTTCCTGCAGTAGCGTTTCCACGGCCCAGCGACCCAGGTCGTAGTTGGGCAAGACCACGCTCGACAGCGGCGGATGCGTATGGCGCGCGATCTCCTGATCGTCGTAGCCGAGCACGGAGACATCGTCGGGCACGCGCAGTCCGAGTTGCTTGAGCGCTTCGATTGCACCGAGCGCCATCAGGTCGTTGGCGCAGAAGATGGCCGTCGGCGGATTCGCCTCGCGCATCAATGAAAGCGTCTGCTCGAATCCAGTGGCCGGTCCCCAGTCGCCTTCGCGGACCAGTTCCGGCGCAAACGGCAGGTCCGCCGTCGCCAATGCCGTGCGATAACCCTTGAGCCGGTCGCGCGCCGCGTCTTGCCACGGTTCGCCGTTGATATAACCAATTCGCCGATGCCCCAACGCCAGCAAATGATCCGTCGCCGTGTGGCCGCCCGCGACCTCCGCCGGCACGACCGAAGACACGTTCGCTTCGCTCGCATAGCAATTGAGCAGCACGGTCGGCACCTGTTCGAGCGCGGCGGGCACGGTGACGCGGCGCGTGTAGACCGTCGCGTAGATCACGCCGAGCACGTCCGGATTGCCGAGCGTCGCGTCGAGCACGCGCGCCTCGATTTCCGCGTTGCCGTGCGTCGAATAAACCGCGAGCATGCGGCCGTGGGCGAAGGCGGCATCGCGCGCGCCGTCGATGCTCACCACCGGATGCGGACTGGTCGAGATTTCATCGGCCAGATAGACGATCAGATTGCGCTCCGCCGTATCCAGCGGCGCAAACGAAAGCGGCTCGCGCTGCGTCATGCGATAGCCGAGTTCGTGCGCGGCGCGCAGCACCTTGTCGCGCGTGGCGTCGGAAAACTTCGCGCCGGACGCGTTGTTCAGCACGAGCGATACCGTCGATTGCGAGACTCCGGTGAGTTTCGCGATGTCGGTCATCGTCGGGCGGCGTTGGGTGGTTTTCTTCATCTGGCGCGCCGTCGTAACGGCGGCGATTCATCCGTGAGCGTGCCGCTAATATTAATGATGATTCCGCGAAATGCCGCTCGGGGTTTTCACTGGTTTTGCGTGGAAAATTACTAATAATATTGACGGACGGATTACGCCCATGCCATTCTTGGTTTCACTTCGGCAAACATAACAAGGAGACGACACGCATGGGCCGATACGACGAGAGCGCAAGAGATGCGCTCGCGCAGGACTTCGAGCGCGATGGCTTCGTTTTGTTGCGGGCACACTTTCCACGCGCAACCATCGAAGCTTGGCGCGATGCGTTCATGCCTTTGCTCGCGCCGCATAGAGAAGCAGCGGACGGCAATCGCGGGCCAGGCCGCTATTACGTGACCTTGCCCTTCGAAGGCGCATTTGCCGATCCATCGATTTTTTGCGACGAGGACATCGTGGCCATCGTCGAGCGCGTAGCCGGCGCCGATCCGGTCATGTGCCAGCTCGCAACTGATACGCCCGTGCGCGGTTCTGACTTTCAGGACTGGCATCGCGATACGCCCGCGCTCTTCGACGACGCGCCGGAAACGCCTTCGTTCCAGCTAGCGGTGAACTTCCCGCTCGTCGATGTCGACGACAGCAACGGTCCGCTCGAAACCACGCGCGGCACGCATCGCATGTCGCGCGAAGAAGCGCTCGCCGGTCTCGCCGATGGCCGCTTCCCCGCCGAACGCGTGCCAATGCGAGTTGGCGACGTGATGATTCGCGATGTACGCGGCTTGCATCGCGGCACACCGAATCTTTCCGGTGCGCCCCGGCCTATGGTCGTGGTCGGCTACAGCCGGGCGTGGTATTTCCGGCCCGAAGTGTGGATCGACGTGCCGCGCGATGTCTTCGCCAGCTTGCCCGCTCGCGCGAAGCGTTTGCTGCGTTACAACCCGCAAGTCGAAAGCACGGCGCGCACCTTCGACGAAAGCTACCGGCAGTTTGCATATTGAACGCCGCTCTAGACTCCAACGCCCGCGGGAATGAAGCGCTCGTCGAACTGCGTCATGGCGCGCGGCGTGTTGTGCTCGCTCCTCATATTGGCGGCGCGATAGCGGCGTTCTTCGAAACGCGCGATGACGGCGTGGTTCACTGGCTGCGGCCCGCCACGCCGGATGCGCTCGCTTCAAGGAATCCGCTCGGCATGGGCAGTTTTCCGTTGCTGCCGTATTGCAACCGCATTCGCGATGCGCGCTTTGCCTTCGATGGCGTGGAGATCGATCTGTCCGGCGACGGCAACGGTTTTGCGCACGCGCTGCATGGCAATGCGTGGCGGCTGCCCTGGCAAGTGAGCGCGTTATCGGAGGCGCAGGCGACGTTGAGTTTGCGGCACGAGCCTTCGCAAGAAGCCGCGCATCACTGGCCGTTCGCTTACGAAGCCGAACAGCGCATCACGCTCGACGCACATGCGCTCAATGTGACGATCAAGATGCGCAATCTCTCGCCAAGAGCGATGCCCTTCGGCATGGGACATCACCCGTACTTTCCGCGCACCGAAGCGACTTTCGTTCACGCAAATGTCGATTCGATGTGGCATGCAAGTCCCGATCCGCTGCCGCTGCACGCCGGTCCGCATGCTAGCGTCGATGCACTGACTTCGACGCAAGGTATGTCTGCAAACGGCTTCGATCTGGATAACCACTTCACGGGTTGGAAGCACACGGCGACAATCGACTGGCCGAACGAAGGCCGCTCGGTCACGCTGCACGCCGATGCACCGCTGGACTTCATGGTGATCTACGCGCCGGCCGTGTTTCCTTCACTGCTTTGCGTGGAGCCGGTGAGCAATGTCGCGGACTGGGTCAATTTGAATGTCGAGCCGGCGCTGAAGGGAGGAGGCGTGCTGCAAGCGGGCGAGTCGATCACGGCATCGTTTTCGCTTACGACCAACGTGCGCTGATTCATCGATTCGCTGAAGCACAAACGAAAACGCCCGGACCAAGGCCCGGGCGCTTTCAACTGTTGACGACTTAGTTGGACTGGCCGCCAGTGCTGTTGTTCGACATGCCGTTGTTCGACATGCCCGAGCTGCCCTTTTTCATCTTGCCCATCTTGTGCGAGCCGCTGCTGTTCGAACCGGAAGTGTCGCCACCGGTGGCGCCCGAGGTCGAACCCGTCGTGCCGTTTGCGTTCGGTGTGCTCATGCCCGTGCCACCTTGACCCGCGCCGTTACCGCCTGCCGTGCCGCCACCGCCGCCTGCTCCACCGCCCGCGCCCTGCGCGAATGCCGCGCCCGACAAGCTCAGAACCAGCGCCGATACCAGCAAGCTTTTTTGTGCAATCTTCATGATGTCCTCCCGAGTGGAATTTCGATGCGCGCCGCCTCGTGTCCGGAGCGACGTCGCTGCTTACATACCGCAATCGGCGTGCCGCGTTGCGAGCGAGCAGCTTTCAGCCGTCGACGTCTAAAAGAAAGAACACCGGGTTAGCGGTTAGGCAAGCACTTCGTCACACCACTCAATAGCCCACGAGCGCGCGCAATGCAGCGCATCCGCCTGGCTCTGGAAGGAGTCGAGATCGCCTGAATCGAAAACTTCCACATGCGCGGTGTCGTCCTCCGAGGCGCGCGTAATTCGCGCGTGAGCCTGGTAGTTCCCGTCTTCGTCGTGTGGCGCGGTGCAGTCGATGTGAAAGGACCGGTAATCAAAGCGCATTGATTTCTCCGTAGGTGAGTGGACAAAGGCTAGCACGCTTGCGGCGTCTTGCCGGGTGCATGGCTTGCTCTTTCGTGACGAGAAACTTAACGGATGAACGCTCATGACCACTCGACACGCGCAGCATGGACACCCTGCGGACGAAGATGAAGCCCAAATCTACGGGGCTTTCAAGGACCTCGTGAACATGACGCCGCACCAGATAGAAAAGTGGCTCGCGACGGATCAATCCCGCGAAGTTGGCCAGAAAGACGGCAACAGCGAGTCCGTGGGACACAAGTCGGGGCGGCACATTATCGACATACTTGGCAAGAAGAAGGCCGACCTGAGCGATGACGACTACGCGCATATGCGCAAAGTGGTCGGCTATATCAAGCGACACCTCGCGCAACGACCGAATGATGTCGAGCACTCGCACTGGCGCTATTCGCTGATGAACTGGGGCCATGATCCTCTCAAATAAGCCGCCAAAACGGTCGATTGCTTTCCGCTACCCACACACATAGAATACTGTACGTATATACAGTATAAAAGCCAAGATGGATCTGTCCGAAAAGCTCGAAATTCTTGCTGACGCCGCCAAGTACGACGCGTCGTGCGCCAGCGGCGGCGCGCCGAAACGGGAATCGCGCGGCATCGACGGGCTTGGCGCGAGCACGGGCTCAGGCATTTGCCATAGCTTCACGCCGGACGGCCGCTGTGTGTCGCTGCTCAAGATTTTGTTGACCAACTTTTGTCTCTACGATTGCCGCTACTGCATCAACCGCCGGTCGAGTAACGTGCCGCGCGCCCGCTTCACGCCGGACGAAGTCGTCAAGCTCACGCTGGACTTTTATCGCCGCAATTACATCGACGGCTTGTTTCTCAGTTCAGGCGTGATCCGTTCGTCGAACTACACGATGGATCAGCTCGTGCAAGTAGCACGATCGCTGCGTGAAAAGCATCGCTTTCGCGGCTATATCCATCTGAAGACCATACCGGATGCCGACCCGGAACTCATCGAACTGGCGGGGCGTTATGCGGACCGCTTGAGCGTCAACATCGAGCTGCCGACCGAAATCAGCCTCGAACGTCTTGCGCCGGAGAAGAGCGGCCGCACCATCAAACTCGCGATGGGCAACATTCGCGTGGCGCGCGAAGAGTCGGAAGCGGAGCCGCGCGCGCCGCGTTTCGCGCCCGCCGGGCAAAGCACGCAGATGATCGTTGGCGCGGACGAGACCGATGACCGCACCATCCTCGGCACGGCGGAAACGCTGTACGGTTCTTATCAGCTCAAGCGCGTCTATTACTCGGCCTTTAGCCCTATCCCCGACAGCCCGTCGGGTGTGCCGTCGCAGGCGCCGCCATTGTTGCGTGAGCATCGACTGTATCAGGCGGATTTTCTGATGCGCGGCTACGGCTTCGAAGCGCAGGAATTGCTCGGAACGGCCGGTAACCTCTCGCTCGATATCGATCCTAAGCTCGCCTGGGCGCTGTCCCATCGCGAACGCTTTCCGGTGGATCTGAACGCCGCGCCCGTGCGCATGATCTCGCGAGTGCCGGGCATCGGCATGCGTAATGCCAAGCGTATCGTCGAGTTGCGCCGTTCGCGGCGCGTGCGGTATCACGATGTCGCGCGGCTGCGTTGCGCAATGGACAAGGTGAAACCGTTCATCGTGACGGACGATTATCGGCCGCCGTTGCGCGAGGCGTCGACGGAGCAGTTGCGGCGTTCGCTCGCGACCGAGCCCGTGCAGTTGTCGCTCATCTGAGCGGATCATGCACGTCATCGAGATAGACGACGACTTCGACTCCTGGCGGAGCGCGGCGCTCATCGCGCTGGCAAAAGAGCGCGCGCCCGAATCGATCGAATGGCGCACGGCCGAAGGCGCGGCGCAAGCGCCTGCGCTGTTCGGCGACGTCGTTGAAGACGCCGCCGCCTCCGAGGTGAAGCCCGCACAGATCCGCGTTTCGAAGGAACTGGCGGCGTTGCTGAAAGACGCAGCCTGCTTTCGCGACGAACGCCGCTGGAGCTTCCTCTATCTCGTGCTATGGCGCTGGTCGCATGGCGACCGTTCGGTGGCATCGCCCGCGGATGAAGACGGCGCGCGGCTTTATAGGATGGCCAAGGCCGTGCGGCGCGCGCAGCACGACATGATCGCCTACGTGCGTTTCCGGCAGCGCGACGAGGCGCTCGGCGCGCCCGAGTACGTCGCATGGTACGAGCCGGATCACGACGTGCTCGCTTGGGCCGCCGAACACTTCGCGGCGCGCATGGGACGCTCGTCATGGCTCATCACCACGCCCGACGGCGCCGCGCTCTTCAACGGCGAGCGCGTGCAACTCGAGCGCCGCCGCGCGCTCGCCGCCGATCACGCGAACGACGCCGCCGACGCCGCCGAGGCGCTCTGGATGACCTACTACCGCAGCATCTTCAACCCGGCGCGGCTGAACGAGAACTCGCTCGAACAGCATATGCCGGTGCGGTTCTGGAAAGGTTTGCCCGAAGGCGCGCTCATTCCCAAGCTCGTGAGCGATGCGCGCGGCGGCGCGCGGCGTGTCGGCCAGGCGCGCAGCGTCGGCGCACTCGGCGGCAAGGCGGTGCAGGTCGAAGCCGACGCCGCGCAACCCGAACGCGACGCGCCTACATCGCTCGATGAATGCCGCCGCTGTTCGCTGTGGAAGCACGCGACGCAAGCCGTACCCGGCAGCGGCCCGGCCGACGCGCGCATCATGCTGCTCGGCGAGCAACCGGGCGATCAGGAAGATTTGAAGGGCGAACCATTCGTCGGCCCGGCAGGGCAGTTACTCGACGACGCCATGCGCCGCGCGCAGCTTCCGCGCGAGCAGGTCTATCTCACGAATGCGGTCAAGCATTTCAAATGGGAGCCGCGCGGCAAGCGGCGCTTGCACAAGACGCCCGGGCAGCAGGAAATCGAAGCGTGTTCGTACTGGCTCGACAAGGAGCTTCAGGAGACCGGCGCGCGCGTGATCGTCACGCTCGGGGCCACGGCGCTGACTGCCTTGCTCGGCAAGCGGGCGACCTTGCAGGCGCATATCGGCCGTGTGGTGCCGTATGGCGACAAGTTCATCGTCGCCACGTATCACCCTTCGTATGCGCTGCGGCAGAACGACGAAGCCGCGCGCGAGAAAACCGTCGCGGCTATCGTCAGTGCGCTCGAAAAGGCCGCCGAAGTGAACGCGTCGCGCTAAAACGCCGACTTCACGACGCCGCCATCCGCGCGAACCGCCGCTCCGTTGGTCGCCGAAGACAGTTCCGAGCACACATACACGACCGTGTTCGCAATCTCCTCGGGCGTGATGAAGCGCTTGAGAATCGAGGTCGGCCGGGCTTCCTCGAAGAACTGCTTTTCGAAGTCCTTCAGGCTCTTGCCGCCCGAGAGCTTCTCCGCGAATTCCGTGACGCCTTCCGAACTCGTCGGACCGGGCAAGACCGAATTGACCGTCACGTTCGTGCCCGAACACGTCTCGGCGAGACCGCGTGACAGCGCCAGTTGCGCGGTCTTGGTCAACCCGTAGTGAATCATCTCGACGGGAATCTGAATACCGCTCTCGCTGCTGATGAACACCACGCGGCCCCAGTTTTTCTCCTTCATCTTCGGCAGATAGGCGCGCGAAAGCCGCACGCCCGACATCACGTTGGCGTTGAAGAAGCGCAGCCATTCTTCATCGGAAATTTCTTCGAAGGGTTTGGGATCGAAGATGCCCATGTTGTTCACGAGAATATCGACACTCGGGAAGCGCTTCACGAGTTCCGCGACCTGAGCGGCATCCGATACGTCGCCCGCGAAACCCTCGGCCTGTGCGCCCGGCGCCTGCTCCTTGAGCTTGGCGAGGGCGGCATCGACGGAAGCCTGCGAGCGGCCATTGAGGATCACCTGCACGCCTTCGCGCGCGAGTCCCACCGCGATGGCGTGCCCGATGCCCTTGGTCGATCCGGATACGAATGCCAGCTTGCCGGCGATCTTGAGGTCCATATGCGCTCCTTGAAAACGATTCGTGGATGCGGCGCGCCCCTTCGCGCGACGCCTGGCGGTCATGGTAACCAGAAGTGGTGCACCTCTGCACAAGCGGTGCGCCGGCGCGGGCCGCGAAGGCCGCCAAAGACGTGAAACCTCGCGACATAAATGCTCGATGGCGCACGCGGCGGGCATCGTCCATAGTGGCGACCAGCGTGACGCAGACATCGCGGTAACGAGTGAACCCAAGCGCCGTATCACGCACAGCCAGGATCGCGGTTATACGGTCCGATATCCCCGAATTTTTGCTTTCCGGCGCTGCCGGCATACAAGGTGCACATCATGTTCGACTCGATCAAGACCCCTTCGCTCCACTCGCTGCTGAAGCTGGCTCGCCGCGTGACGGTGGCAAGCCTGTTTGCCGGAGCGGCGCTCATGGCCGGTTGTGCGAACGCAAACGCGCAGACCGTCGCACGCCCCGACGTGATCTACGTCTACGCATTCGATAGCGACGCGTCCCACGTCAAGCTCGATCAACATGGCCTCGCGTCGAAGCTTTCCCGCGCGTTCTCGGGCGATACTTCCGCCGCACAGCAAGCGCAGGACGCCACGGCCGCGCGTGAGGAAGTGGCCAACGAAATCGTCGCGAAGCTGCAAGCGCAGGGTCTGCGCGCCATTCGCGCAGACGTCGCGCCGCCGGACGATCAGAACGTGCTCGCCGTGGTCGGCGACTTCAGCACGATCGATGCGGGCAATCGCCGCCGTCGCGTCCTGATCGGACTCGGCGCGGGCGAAAGCAAGGTAGGCGCGAACGTGCAACTTGTCTTCAAGCCGGCGCAC
Organism: Caballeronia sp. GAFFF2; assembly: GCF_023631485.1. Taxonomy (NCBI): domain Bacteria; kingdom Pseudomonadati; phylum Pseudomonadota; class Betaproteobacteria; order Burkholderiales; family Burkholderiaceae; genus Caballeronia; species Caballeronia sp. GAFFF2. The sequence goes on from NZ_JALQDA010000035.1 coordinate 674,531, forward strand.
GGCGCGCCGCAAGTCATCGAACAGTTCGATGCAAAGGGCGACAGCGGCCACGCACCGGGCGTCGCGGAAATGGCGGGCGTCGGCGCGGCGGCGGGCCATGTGGCGAGTTCGCTCGCGGTATCGGGCGGCATGCACGCGGTATCGGAGACGAAGCACGCGGATGTATCGTCCGATGAAAAGCGCCTGGGCGACGCCATCGCCAAGGAAATCGCCAAGGTGAGCCGGGAAGCAGGCTGGACGGCATTTAGCGGTTGAACAAAAACCCAATACACTGTGGGTCCCGGACGCCAGTTCCTTCACCGAGACCCCCGCATGCCGGCGCTTGCCCTGATTGCTGTGATTGTCCTGACCGTCGTCGTGACCGTGGTCATCGTGCTGCTGATCGCGAATCTGACGAGCGGCGAAAAGAAGATCGAACACAAGATCGAGCGGCTCTACGCGAGCGCCGACCCGCAATTCCTCCGCTCGATGGGACTGTTGCTCGGCCCGCCCGTCGTGGATGGCAACTGCTTCGAGATGCTCGTCAACGGCGATCAGATTTTCCCGTCTATGCTCGCGGGCATTCGCGGGGCGAAGAAAACCATTACCTTCGAAACGTTCATCTACTGGTCGGGCAAGATAGGCGAAGAGGTGGCCGCCGCGCTCGCGGAGAAAGCGCGCTCCGGCGTCGCGGTACACGTGCTGCTCGACTGGGTCGGCTCCTCGAAGATGGACAAGCGCTACTTGCAGATGCTCAAGGACGCGGGCGCGGAGGTCATTCAGTATCACAAGCCGCACTGGACCGGTCTTGGCCGCATGAACGACCGTACGCACCGCAAGTTGCTCGTGATCGACGGTCATACGGGCTACACGGGCGGCGTCGGCATTGCCGAGGAATGGACCGGACACGCTCAGGACGAGAAGCATTGGCGCGACACGCACTTCAGGATAACCGGCCCGGCGGTGGGACAGATGCAGGCGGTCTTCATGGACAATTGGGTCAAGGCCACGGGCAACGTGCTGCACGGCGGCGACTACTTTCCCGAGATCGCGCCCGCGGGCGACGGCCTCGCGCACATGTTCAGCTCATCGCCCTCGGGCGGCAGCGACGACATGCAACTCATGTATCTCATGGCCATCACCGCCGCCACGACGTCGATCCATCTGTCGAGCGCGTATTTCGTGCCGGACAAGCTGACGATCAACGCCATCGTGGAAGCGGCGAAGCGCGGCGTGCGCGTGCGTATCATCACGCCGGGCAAGCGGATCGATACACACACGGTGCGCGAAGCCTCGCGCGCCTGCTGGGGCGACCTGCTCGCGGCGGGCGTGGAGATGTACGAATATCAGCCGACCATGTTCCACTGCAAGCTGATCGTGGTCGACGAATATCTCGTGTCGGTCGGGTCGACCAACTTCGACAGCCGGTCTTTCAAGCTCAACGACGAAGCCAATCTCAACATCTACGACCGCGACTTCGCGGCCCAGCAGACCGCTATCTTCGACGACGACGTGACCCGAGCCAAACGCATCACGCTGGAAGACTGGCAACATCGGTCCTTGCGTGAACGCGTGCTCGAACGCGTGGCCGCGCTTCTCGATTCGCAACTGTGAAGCGCTTCTTACCTGGACAAAAGTTGCGTGCGGAACTAATTGCAGTCGCACACTAAAGAAGCGCGATACCGCGCCGATAAGACGCTCACACTATTGAGTCTTCGACATCGGCCCGGACATGCACGGCACCTATAACTTATGGCTGGTCGCGGCATCCTTGATCGTCGCGACGCTTGCCTCCTTCACCGCGCTCGACATTTCGGGCCGCCTCGCCATGCTTGGGCAGTCGCGCCTGCGCCACGTCTGGCTCGCAGGCGGCGCGGCGTCCATGGGCCTCGGCATCTGGTCGATGCATTTCATCGGCGTGCTGGCGTTCCAGTTGCCGATTCCGCTCGGCTACGACTTCTGGATCACCACGGGATCGCTGGTCATCGCCGTCCTGACGTCTTTCTTCGCGCTCTACGTGATCACCGGCGCAAAGCTCACGGCGCGACGGCTCGTGGTCAGCAGCGTGATGATGGGCGCGGGCATCGCGGCCATGCACTATACGGGCGATGCCGCCATGCGCATGCTGCCCGCGATCGTCTACGACCCAACGCTGTTCGCGGCGTCGATCGTGATCGCCATCGTGGCTTCGGGCGCGGCGTTGTGGATTGCGCGGACCTTGTCTGACGCGAACAAGTCGCACGTGCTGACCAAGCGCGCGGCGGCGGCGCTGGTGATGGGAATCGCCATCACGGGCATGCATTACACCGGCAACGCGGCGGCCGAATTCGCGCCGGGTTCGATCTGCGGCGCGGCCAACGATGTCGATACACACTGGCTCGCGACTACCGTCGTGCTCTTTACGCTCACCATTCTGATCATCACGCTGGTGCTGTCGCGCCTCGATGCGCGCACCGCGTTCCTCGCCGGCTCCGTCTCGCGGCTGAACGGACAGATCGTGCGCATGGCGACCTTCGACACGCTGACCGATTTGCCGAATCGCAGCACGATCACCGAGCGCATCGAGCGCGCAATCAAGAGCGCGCAGTCGGGCGGCAACGGCTTCGCCATTCTCTTCATGGACCTCGACGGCTTCAAGACGATCAACGATTCGCTCGGCCACTCCATCGGCGATGAAGTGCTGAAGGCGTTCGGGCGGCGTCTGCAACAATGCGTGCGTGGTGGCGATACGGTGGCGCGCATCGGCGGCGACGAATTCGTCGTGATGCTGGAAAATCTTCCCGAGCCCGCCGATGCCGAAAAGATGGCCGAGCGCGTGCTCGAATCCATGCGTCAGGGGCTGATGGTCGCGAAACATACCTTGCAGGTAATGCCGAGCATCGGCATTGCGCTTTATCCGCAGGACGGCGACACGGTCGATGCCTTGCTCAAGCACGCGGATATCGCCATGTACGAAGCGAAACGCGGCGGGCGCAGCACCTATCGCTTCTTCGAGGCGAGCATGAACGAAGCCGCCGTGCGGACCTTGCAGATTCAGCAGGCGTTGCACGAGGCATTGAACGCGGGACACTTCTATTTGCTGTTCCAGCCGAAGTTTCGCGGCGCCAACGGTACGCTGGCGGGCGCGGAAGCGCTCATCCGGCTGGATCATCCCGTGATCGGCGTACTGACGCCGCTCGAATTCATTCCGATTGCGGAGCGCTCGGGGCAGATCGTGCAGATCGGCTACTGGGTCGTGCGCGAGACTTGCCGACATATCGCGCGCTGGCGTGCCGAGGGGCGGCCGGCGGTGAAGGTGGCCATCAACTTGTCGCCGCGTCAGATGAACGAAGTGGACCTCGTGGCGAACGTGATGCGAATCGTGCGTGAAGAGAGCGTGCCGAGCGACCAGATCATGTTCGAGATCACCGAGACCGTCGCCATGCAGGACGCGCCGCGCACCATCGAGATGATTCGCGCGTTTCAGGACAATGGCTTCGAAATCGCCATCGACGATTTCGGCACGGGTTATTCGAGTCTCGCGTATCTGCAGCGGTTTCGCGCGAAGCAATTGAAGATCGACGGTTTTTTACCAACGGGCTGGACGAGAACGGCCACGAAGGGCGCGCGATCGTATCGGCGATCATTGCGCTCGCGCATTCGCTGGACATGGATGTGGTCGCGGAAGGCGTCGAGACGGGATCGCAATTGAATCGCCTGCAAGACTTGATGTGCGATGAAATGCAAGGCTTCTTGCTGGCGCGACCGCTTTCGGCGGATGCGTTTGGCGAGTTGCTGGCTCCCTCGAACGCGAGGACCGATGATGCGGTAAGTGGCGCATCGGCGTCTGGCTTAATTACGGGATAAGCGCGCCGGACGTTTCATAGCAATCCATACAATCTCCCTCCCGAACGAAGCTAGTCCTGGAGCGAGATGTCGATGTACAGAAGTAATTTGCCGCATGTATTGAACTTTATCAATCTCAAGGGCGGCGTGGGAAAGACCACGACGGCGGTGGCCGTCGCCGAAATGCTTGCGCACGAGTTGCGCAAGCGCGTGTTGCTTATCGACCTCGATCCGCAGACGAACGCAACCATCAATCTCATCTCCAAAAAGCGCTGGGACGAACTCGATCGCGAAGGGCAAACCATCGCACATTTGTTCGAAGACAAGATCAACCTGCATTGCAAGCCGAAATTCGATATAGAGAAAGCGATCGTGCGCGGCGTTTCCACGGTCGATGGCGGCATTGCGCGGCTCGATCTCTTGCCTTCGAGCATCCGGTTGATCGACTTCGAAGAGCGCATTGCGATGATCTCGTACAACCCCGGTTTTCTGATTAGTCCGCTCGATGTCTTGCGTCAGGCGCTGGAGCCGGTGCTTGAGCGTTACGAGTATGTGATTATCGATTGTCCGCCGAGTCTTGGTTCCGTCACGAAGAACGGCTTGCGCATTTCCACGGGCTATGTGATTCCGACGATACCGGACATCGTTTCGACTTGGGGCATTTATCAGATCGTGCAGAACGTGCGGAGCTTTGGTGCGCGGTTTGGGCGCGTGCTCGAGCCGCTTGGGATCGTCGCGACCAAGGTGCAGAGGAACAACCTGCACGCGCGCGTGATGGAGGACTTGTTCCATGGACGACTGGGCAAGTTCTCGGAAGAGGGCGTGCCGCAGCCGCGCTTTTTCAAGAGCAGAATTCCGCTGGCGGTAGACGTCGCGCGAGGCGGTGATGCGGACGCGGGGCTGCGCACGCTGAAAAGCAAGTATGGCATCGAAGCCTATGAGGCTTTGCACGAGCTTACTTTGGAGATATGGGCGCTATGCGAAGCACGATGCCATTGAGGAAGTTGTTGATGCGGCTTGCCCGGGTGGTGGTGGAGGAGGAGGCGGTTTATCCTGGGTTTGCGGTGAGACTAGGGGCGGTGTTGGTTTCGGTAGGGCAGGAGGTGGAGGCGGCTGCGGCTCCGACTGCAGTGCAGGTTCCTGCGGCGGTTCCAAGTCCGATTCAGGTTGCAGCCGAGGTTGCGTCTGCGGTTCCTGCCTATGCTGCGGCTGCGGATGCGGATGCGGATGCGGTTCCGACTTTGCGTGCGCGCTCGCCGAAAATCGCCTTGCCCGATGTGCATAAGGAGTTTGCCAAGCTCGGCGATGAAGGCTTGCGCATATGGCTGCGTTCACTCGCGGTGGAGACGCTTAGGGCGATCATTCGGCGCGAAGATATGGATGCGGCGCGAAGGGCTTCGCGATGGAGAGATGTCGGAAGGCTGGCAGAGTTTATCGCCGATGCGCTGGAGGCCAGGAGGAACCGAGGTGCGGCGTTTATTGGGCGCGAGTCGCGGGACATTGGCGGATCGTCAGATGGTATGGACGTCTGACGCCAACGCGTGGGTTCTGGGAAAATAGAAAGCGGTAGTCCTTCAGAACGATGAGGGGCCATTTGTAGCGGCCCGCCTATCGCTCGCACAATTAGGACAGCGGTGGCAATCAACGAATAATGTTCATGTCGAATGGCATATTCTTTGGGTACATTCCTGCGCAAGTTCGCCGATGCGACAGACATGGCGTAGAGGTCGCAGCCCTGCTTTAAGAAAACGCGGAGCCATCGGTGATGGCTCCGCGAATCATAGTCGCTAGCTGATTATCTTACTGAACAGATATCGCGATTCCGGACTTGAGGCCACCAGTTGTATCGGCTCGGTTGATGTTGATTGTAACGCTCGTATATGAGGAAGATGACGTCGAACCGGCGCCCGCGATATCGACTTGTGCGAGTGCGCTTCGCGTGATTTTCTGCATACTCATTTTTTAACCTATTTAAAGTAAAAGCGTTGATAAAAAATTCTCGAACCTGTTGACGAGAATGGGTTTTCCGAGGTCGTCATGTATGGGTATCGATGCAACGACACGCGGATGTTTGACGGATAGCGCGGTGACTATTCGACCAGTCAATCTGGGAGCCTTTAGAGCGCGCTAAATCCTTAAGATTGGTTCACATATCGTTAGTTCGGAAAACGAACCTTAGACCAGTTAATTATAAGCGAAGTTGACTGTAGCTACTGCCGTCACCGTACCACCCGTCATTGCTCCAAGTCGGTAGAATTGCGCAACCATCGGGATGGTCATCTCATTCGTCTGATCGACAGCACCGAGCGATTCAGCGCTTCCAAGCGTAATAGGCGATCCAGTCGTGTCGCCAACGTTCGTTGCCTTCAGCAACTGCACACCCACCTGCGCCGCCGAACCGGTGTTTTTCAACACGCTGGTCAACGTGTCATTCGTACCATTCACGGTCATTGTCACGTTGGTATTCGTAGCACAAGCGGCCAACTTTACGTTGAAAGGTCGAGGATTTTGAGTGGACCCCACAGCCGCGAAATCGGTCGTCTTCGCCGTGTCGAGCGAGATCGTCTGGTTCGCACTACTCGAATCGACCGTGCAGGTTGGCAGAATGATTGTGCCTGTGAAGTTGAGCGTCGCGTCTACTGCAAACACCGACTTCGCGGCGGCCAATGCTGAGACTACTAGAATGAGCTTAAGTTTGTTCATCTTGCTTCCCGGAAATGTTTATAAACTTGAATGGTGCAAACACGTTTTTTACGCTTCTATTGGTACAGCACAGTCATTGTCATGGTCGAGTTCGCCGGTCCCGGAGTAAGGGTTCCTGTTCTGTAGTAGCGTGCCGTGAGCGGAATGTTGTAGCTACCACCTGTGGCGCTATTGAAGTTGCTTAAAGTTTTGTACACGCTAAGCGGAAAGACTGCACCGGTGCTGTCATAGAGCTGGATTCCGACGCCGCCGGCAGATGGGCTTCCGCTCAACGCCGCGACGTTGGTAAAGCCGGCCACTGCTCCATTCGATGGATCGATTCGGTATTGAATGCTGTTAATTTGCCCAACCGAAAGGCCTGCTACGGGCGCACCACCGGGGCAGTTATTCAAGTCGAGCGTAAACGATGCCGGATTGCTCGACGTCGACCCAACAGTAGGTAAGTCACTTGGGCCGTGTATGCCCATGGGGATCGTCTTGTTTGGTGTCTGACAAGTCAACACGGTCACGACGACAGGCGAAATGTTGAAGCTTATAACTCCTGACGCAGGATTATCTCCGGCGGGTGGGCTAACAGCGCCTTCCCATGAAAAGCCTTGCGCAATCAAACCTGAAAGCGTGCCCGGAGTAATATCACCGATCTTCACCAAGGCAACGATCAGTTGACCCCCATTGTCATTAGTGCCGTTACTGTTCCAGTGAAAGCCCATGCCGTTAAAGCCGACAGGACCGGCCGTGCGTCCGTGAGCATTCAGATTGCCTCCCATCGCGATTCCCACGCCAGGAAGGGTCGTCTGATAGACAGGGAAAGCGGTGCCGTTATACGAGGCCGCATAGCTCGTCATGGTCGAGCTCATGCCTGCGAGTTCGAAGTCTATTCCTGAATAAGTAAGGTTAGTCGATGTACATGTGTACATGTTGGTCGTGTTCGGCATCATTGACCAGGATGTCAGCATGGAACCATTGGCCAGGTCGCGAGGAACCGCAACCGTGCCCGGCATCGTGATAGTAAAACTCGTATAGTTCGAGCGGCATGAGACATCGGCTTTAGCATTGTTAGGGAGCATAGTGACAGCTAACACCGAGCACACCGCGAGCCGCGCGAATGTCAGCACTATCCTCTTAACGTAATTCATGTATAACTCCAAAATGGTTAGCTCGTGCCTTGCATTACTGGCATACGCCGTCCGCGATCTTTAGCAAGATCGGCGTCACCGAGTTTGTCTTTTCTGGCAACTGATAAGGCACGGAGCAGGTTTGATCAGATGCGTCGCCCCACTTGACATTCAATTTGCCGCTATCGAGCTTCAGTCCCACCGCGATAATGCGGCTGCCCTGAGCAACGGTACCGACGGTGTTCTGTGCGTCGTCCGAAACTGTGGCGCCAAACGGAAGCGGCTTGCCGTTGGCCTGCAAGACACGCATTACTGCGGATTTGCCCTTGTCCTCGGTTTCGAACTTGAGCTTCACGACTGCGCCTGCCGTCGGCGCTGTTCGCTGAACGGTTGATTTCAGGCCGATATTCAAAGGCAAGCCCTTGGGATCGATCTCAACGTCGTTATTCGAATACGGCTGTATGCCCGACACCACTGCGTGGCCCCAAGGATCCACGCGAAGGCCCGAGCCGTTCGCAAGCTTCGCTCCAGCCGCATCCTTGGCTTCCACCACGGCAACCGTTTCGCCCATGTTCGGCGTGAACGCCACGCCATCGCCCCAGGCCACCACACCGCCTGAAACGCTCGCGCCCACCTGAGAGTATTGACGTCCCGTGCTGGCGTTGGCCGTCAGGAGCGCGAATGGCGACATATAGCCCACATTGGCGCCTGCATTGAACGAACTGCGTGCGTGGCCGCCGTCGTTGAAGTTTCCATTCAGGCCATATGTGATGGCGTTGTCCTCACCCAAGGTGCCGGTGATCGACTGTTGAATACTGGAACTGCTATTGTTCGTGTCGCGCTGGAAGTATGTTGACGATTGCGGCGCATGCGAACCCAAACCCAACGGAACCGTGAGATTCAGCATGATTCGGTTGTCCCAGCGGTCCGCATCGACCTGATACTGGCGCACAAGCGACGCGCCATAGGTCAGACGCTTCCAACTGTTGTTATAGCCAATTTGATACTGCGTGTCGTGACCGGAGCGGTTCCAGTAGGATGTGACCGAACCCATTGCGTACACTGACCCAAAACGGCCGCTCGATCCGATGCTCTGATTCAGCACGAACTGAACACGCGATTTCTGTAGCGCCGACATGGCCGCTAGCTGACCGTCGTCGTTCAATTGACGCATGGTCATGGCATCAGGCAAGCTGAAGAAACCGCTCGTGGAATAGCGGTACGCTGCGATCGCGATATTCGTGTCGGTTGGTGCAATTAGCTGCGAGTAACTCAGGCGTACGCTCGCCCCGTTACGCGTGCCGAGTCGCTTGAAACTCGCGGTCGCGCTGGTTACGTCCACGCCGAATGCACCAACGCTCGTGTTTAGCGCCGTGCCCACCATGCCCGCGAAATACAGATCCGCAGCGGTGATCCCGCCGTAGAGCGTCAGCAGGTTGCTTATGCCGTGCTGTATCGTGAACTGCGAGACGAAGGGATGAATGTTGAGCGTGGCATCACGATACTCACCGATCGTCGCGCTATAGCGCGTCACTCCCGGACGCAGCGCATTGACGGCTGCGGCGTACGGCACAGTGGAGACGTGCTGAGACCCGTCTGCTTCGGTGACGATGACATCGAGATTGCCGCCGTAGCCAGTCGGATACAGGTCGTCGATCTCGAAAGCACCGGGTGCGACGGTCGTTTCGTAAATGATGTTGCCGTTCTGCCGGATCTGAACCTTGGCGTTGCTATTCGCTATGCCATGGATGACCGGCGCATAGCCACGCTGCGATTCCGGATACATCCGGTCATCGGTGCCCAGTGTGACGCCTCGAACGCCATAACTGTCGAATAGCGCGCCGTCGGTGAAAGTGTCACCGGCGGTTAACTGGCTCTTGATTCCCTTGAACCCGCGCTGAACATAGGTCTGCACGCTTTGGAAATGCGAACCACCGTTACTGGTGTTCGTCAGGTTGCCCTGATAGCGAAAGCGCCAGGCACCCGCGTTGACCCCGCCGATCAGTCCGAGATACTGGGAGTCGTTATTGAATTGGGGCGATGAACTGTGATAAGCGTTGGCGTTGTATTGCAGCATGGCCGCAGGCACGCCATCCTCCCAGTACTTCGGATCGACATAGCCTCGGGCACGGCTATTCATCACGATCTGGGGGATTGAGACGTCCAGCCGTTGCTCGCCACTGTCAAACGACGCGACCGCGCTCGGAATCAGATCTGGCAAAGTCAGGCAGACCTTATCTGCTGTTTCGAGCTTGGCGGTCGACTCTGCCGAGAGCTTTCTCCGGTCGACGCCAAGCCGTTCGAGCAGATCGGCATTCATGCAAGGGACCACCTCGTGAGAGTCCCCTCCCAGCTCTCGAACCTCGATATTCAGCTTTCCTTTCCAGGCGTCGTTGACATATATGTCGGACCGATACGTGCCCGGAAGCACTTCTTGGCCCTTATTGAATCGAGATACATCTAACTTCTCGGAATCGCTGGAATCGAGGAATTGCTCGTTAAACTCGACGGCGGCAAAGTGTTGCGGTGCATCCGCCCAGGCACGGCAACTGGTACCCACTGCCGCGATAGCTTGAATGACCAGAATACTTACCGGTTTCAGGTGCGTGCCTGCCAACTTAATGCTGCGGTATTTCATGTTCCCTGACGCATACGAAAATTACGGGCGTGCATAGCCATGCAGCCATTAAAGGCGTGCATGCCAGCCTGCGCGTCTTTTGGAGGAAATCCGGCGCGTTTGCAAACTCGTGGTTAGTTGGCCACGCGGTCGAACCGGGGTTGTCTCTTAGTCAGGGAGCCAGACTCGCTTCGCCAGACTGGGGGCCGCCGTAGTCGTTAATGGCCGTGTATTTGACCTTTCCGCCCGATGAAGGCACTTCACCCTTGAGCGGAAACGATTTTGATTCTCCCGGCCCGACCATTCCACCTTGATCGAATGCCGCGGTATGCCCGTCCCCCGTAAGTTCGATGCGGTCGAAAGAAACGTGATACTGAGAGCTATTGGACGCTTCGATCGCATTCGTCGAGCCATCACGCTTGATGTGCCACACGACAGCGCCGGGCGCGTCCGATGCTTGTCCTTTCAGTCCAGTCGGCCGGAAGAAGAACTTGATGCGTGTACGGAACGCCAATTGCAGCTGGTTGGCGGAAGCGTCATCGCCGGATGGCTTTGGCGGGACTTCCAGCACGTTCAGGTAGAGAATTGATTCCTTGTCGGCAGGCAGCGCCTCGCCGGTCGACATGATGCGCAACGTCTGAGACTTGCCCGGATCGATGCGCATGATGGGAGGGGTGATCGTGAACGGGACGTCGATGCTGTCCGGCTTGGCGTCCGGGTCGCCCTTATCCAGCCACACCTTGGTCAGCCCCGGGAGCTTTCCATTGTTCGTGAGCTTCACGGTGACTTCGGAATCGCTCTGGTTATAGACGACGCGCGTGCCGGCAATCACCACGGAGGCGTACGCTTGTGGCGCCGCCGTGAGATGCCCAATGCACAGCGCTGTGATTGTGAGTAGCCTGCTTGCCAGTCTCATGGGAACTAAAATCTCAACCAAATGCTTTGACCCAACGCGAGGGTGGGCTCGCGCTCACCCTCGCATGACCTCTTACTTATGCGAACTCAACCGCTGCCAAAAGCTCGGCTTATTGGTAGTCGATGCTATACACGACTGACGAGTTTGCCGCGCCAGCGGACGTTGCGCCGGTTGCGTAGTACTGGACTTGATAGTTCAGCAAAGCCGAGCCTGAGGAGATGTTGGCCGCGATGGAGTTCTGCAAATCGCGCGAAAAACCTGCCTTGATAGGCGAGGAGTCGGAGTTCAACAGTTGCAGCTTGACGTTTCCGGCGCCGCCGCTTGCGACCATCAGACGACCATCGCTCGGGTCGACGGTTGAGCCCGCTTCATAGAACACCGCCGCCTTGCTGCTGGCGGTAACCGGCGAGCAGGCCGTCAGTGCTATGTGGTAGGACGTCGTGCCGGCTGTCTGGCCTGAAGCCGTGAGTTGGCTGGTCATAACGTTAGGCAAGTTGACGGTGAAATCTTTAGACGACGTGTCGTTGCCGTTGATGGTACAAGTCGAGGCAGTCAATGCGCCGTTGAACGTGATGGTTCCGTCCGAGGCGAATGCACTGGCGGCAGTCAAGCCAAGCAAGCCAGCAACGAGGGTCGAAATAGCAAAAGTCTTCATACGAGATTCCAGACAGTTAGATTTGCGAATGTTTGTTTTAAAGTTAAATCGCCGCTAAGTATGTGAAGCGTCGAGCCTGGATTGGCGCCGAAAAGGTGCGCGTCAGTCCAGACAGTCAGCTTCATCAGACGACAGAGTCAGTGCGACTAAAGTCATCCGAGTCGCTCTCTACAAAGCGTGTTTGAATGATCCGGTATCCTTATCTAAGCTTCAACGAGATTGGTCTTATATTTTCATTGGCATTGTTGCTTATGTTTAGGAAATCGAATCTTTGATTGAGAGATGCCAAGAGAGGTGAGAGGGAAGTTGCTTTAAGGCAGCAGGTGAGCCGGCTTATTGCTGCGCCTGGGGCGTCGTATGCGTCCTGGCGCCTGCCTAAAATATCACTGCAAGAAGGGTCTGAAGCGAGTCGATCAGATGCGGAACCGAAGATGCGCTTTTGAATATCCCTGCTCGCCGGATTGATAACGCAGCCGGAAAGCGTCCGAACACGAGGTGAGGTTTTCAGTTCGCAAGCAGCATGGACCAGTGCTTGACGCCAGGCAGCTTATAAACTTGGGACGGCTTTTCGTCACGCGGCGGTTGCATGCGTAGTGCGTTAGGTGAAAGCGGCCTGTAGCGGCGCTGCAGTGCGGCAGAGACACCTCGCCTGGTGAAGCAAGACGAAAGTCATGGGGAAGGCAACGATCGAAAGCCGCGCAACTTACACAGACGCGCTTTGAGAAAAGGCTCTCTTTGCTGACGCTCCAAAGAAGACCAGAGGCCGAATGGACGCGAACCGGGAAAAACGGGAAGGACGGTGTTGGAAGACGAGTTAGATCGACGCGCCTAAACGACCCATGTACAAAAGCATCGGCACAACATATCGTGCCCACGCGATCTTCGGCTTTAACATGCTGCGCCGAAGCACGAGCGCATCAAGCCCCAGGTAGACTAAGCGGTATTAGATAGCAGCAGCCGAGCAGCGCAAAACCGATGCGCGTCGCCGTGCCTAAACAGAAGGTCAAATATGACGCGCCGCAGCAAACCCGAAAGCTGCTGCGGCGCGTTCGCCTTACACAGGCTTGATGTTCGAAGCTTGCTTGCCCTTCGGGCCCATCTTTTCTTCGTAGCTCACTTTCTGGCCTTCCGCCAGGCTCTTGAAGCCGTCAGCGCGGATTTCCGAGAAATGTGCAAACAGGTCCTCGCCACCGCCATCAGGCGTGATGAAACCAAAACCCTTTGCATCGTTGAACCACTTGACCGTACCGGTTGCCATATCTTCTTCCTGAATTTTGCCGCGTAGCGGCGGTTTCCTATCGCGATTGCGCTAAGGCGCCTATAGTGAACTGCCTACGTCTGAAAGGCAACTGGTGTTGTGCGCAAAATTACTTCTGCGTCAAACTCCGGTTCGCGAAACGCCGGATTTCCTGCCTTTCGGGCACACAACGTCCATTTCAACCTCAATATACCGATGGCAAGCCGTCCGGCCGATGCTTGAAGCGCCTGTGCACCCAATAATACTGCTCGGGCATCAGGCGAATCTGTTCTTCCAGAAATGCATTCATGCGGGTCGCATCGACCGTGTCGCTGGCGGACGGAAAATCGATCAAGGGTTTAAAGACCTTAAGCCGGTATCCTCGATAATCGGGCAACACTTCGGTGACGAACGGTACCACACGCGCATGTCCCAGCTTTGCAAGCCGAGAGACGGCAGTCAACGTGCAGGCCGGCACGCCGAAAAACGGCACAAAAACCGAATTGTCGATGCCGTGATCCATATCGGCCGCCAGCATCACCGGCGTGCCCGAGCGAAGCAGCGCAACCACCTTTCTGGCGCTCGTCGACCGCTCTATCAGCTCGGCGCCGAACCTGCCGCGCTGCCGTTTGGCGAGCGCGCACAGGCGCTTGTTCGACATGCGGGTGTAGAGCGCAGCCACCGGCGAAGTCGTCGAATGGACCAGACAGCCGACCTCGATGGCAACGAAGTGAAAGCCCATGAAAATGGTTGGCGGGGCGTTTTTATCATCGAGATCGATTTCGCTGTCTATCTGCACTATCGAACGTATCGACTTCGCGCTGCCGTACCACTGAATACCGCGCTCGAGATAGCTGCGGATTACATGACGAAAGTGCTTTTTGGCAAGCTCTTGATAGTGCGCTTCGGAATTGCCGGGAAAGCAAAGGCGCAGATTGACGAGAACGATGTGCTTGCGACGGCTCGGGATCTCGTACAGCAGCGCGCCAAGTATGCTGCCAATTCTGGCAACCCATCGATATGGAAGCATCGAGAGAGCACGGAGCAGTAGCGCGACAGGCGTGAAGCCGGGGTTCTCCGGTATTTGTTCTCGTGGATGAGGGAGGGAATCGGCTTTCATGGGCAGGTACCACTCGGTAGTAAACACCGTTTGCTCCGTAGACCGGCCTGAACCAGCTATTTACACATACGTAGTAGGCATTTAGTCTTGTTGAGCCGGAAAACAGCCGGCTGGATATTTCACGCTGATGGTCGGTGGCCTGGACGCGCCGGCCAAGGTGGCAAAGACTATTTTTCGCGAATCGATCGCCGATGCGATCGTGACGCACGCAAGACATTAGTCGCAGAGAATGGCGACTCTTGGCGGATTAGAAGCGGGCAAGGCTTGCGTTCGAACGCGCCTGCAACCGAGGAGATCGTGCAACCCGTCGCTGCACTTACACGAAGTTAGAACTAACGAAGCGAGTATTGAAAAGGATCGTCAGATCAATAATGCGCTAATTACTAATAAAGCGAGTCGTGCGAAAAGGGCGCTTTCTCGTTGAAGGGAGCATGGATTGTTGAAGCCCCTTGGACGATACGGGCACGATCGATCGGAGGGAGCAACTCACAAGCGGCGAATGGTGCGTGCCGCGTGGCTTGCTTCAGGAGGCATGCTGTGAAGCTTAACACGCATGCGGCTGTAAATCGGTAAAACATAAAGCAATTGGAACGATATTTACCGGGCGCTGTGCAACTAAATCCTGCCCAACTAACGCGCGCGTCATCCTGTGTGCAGAGACTAAATAATTTAGTACGGTCGAGCCTTTATCGGCCGTTGTGGCAGACGTTGACCCGTGACTAAATTCGAATATGCGAACTGATACATCCATGATTCGAATCGACCGCGCCATCGGCAAAGCATTCAGAGATATTCGGATACCGAAACATAACGATTAACTTCAAGAAGTCGAGTCATCTCTTCGGCAAAAATAGGCATGGACTTTTCGCCGTGGCGTGCGTCGAATGATTAGCGACTCAATTCATCGCTGGGCGCATCACACCGACAACGCACATCAGCATGAAGTCGTTGAGATCACGATCATCGTGGTTTGCCTGCCCGTCGCCTCCGGAACACCGGGCGGCGTCTTCCCTATAATCGCCCGATGGAAACTCAACTCGACAAACGCTTCGGCTTTCTGGTCGCCGATGTGGACCGCCTGTGCGGCAACCGCTTCGACGAGCTTGCCAAGTCATCGCTGAATCTGACCCGCGCGCAATGCCGCGTGCTCGCCTATCTGTCGCATTACGGCGAGGTGAATCAGGCGCGGCTCGCCGGGCTGCTCGAGGTCGCGCCGATTTCCGCCGGGCGGCTGCTGGATCGCATGGAGGAGGGTGGCTGGATCGAACGACGGCTCAATCCCGACGACCGCCGCGAGCGGCAAGTGAGCATGACCGCGAAAGCCGAGAAGGCGCTCGACCGGGCGCGGCGCGTCGGCGACGAAATCACTTCCGAGGCGCTCGCGGGCCTGAGCCGCCAGGAAAGCGAGCAGTTGATCGGGCTCCTGCAGCGGGTGCGGGCGAACCTCAGCCGGATCGTCGACAGATAAGGTTTGGATCGGTTCTTGCTGCCGCGACAGGCGCTTTATTCACTTCCTGGGGAGAAGAATTATGCTTAACCTACGCACCGCACCGCTCGTCGTCATCGCGCTGTCCGTCGCGGCGCTCGTCACGCTGCCCGCGACGCCCGCACACGCGCAAGACGCCGGCGCGTCCACGCCCAAGCAGGTTAAGAAAGCGCAGCGCAAGGAAGCGCGCGCAAAGAAAAACGCCGAACTCGGCGAGCTCGAAAAGAACGGCTATAACCCCGGCGGCGAGCAGAACGACTATCCGCAGAATCTGCAGAACGCGCAGGCCAAGGTCAACGCAAAGAAGGCCGGACAACCGGCGCCCGCTTCGACGCCGTGAACCGGACGCTCAGTTAAGTGAAGCTTCAGTCCAGCTGATACGACAACGAAGCGTTCACACGCGGACTGCGCGATGCGCTCTCGACGGGTGCATCGCCCGTTGCCTTGGCGACGGAGAGATCGATGCTGTAGTGCTTCGAATCCGACACTCGAAAACCTATCCCGAACGACGACAAACGCCGTGGACTCGCCGTGCCGCCGTGGAGAAAAACGCGCGCGGCATCGACCATGACGTAAGGCGTGAAGGTCTTCAGATACGTCATGCCGATATCGAGCGGCCGGTTCACTTCGAATGACGCGCCGAAGCCCGAATCGCCCGAAACTTCGCCCGGCTGATAGCCCAGCGCGAAACGCTGCGCGCCGAACGAAACCTGCTCGGATGTCGGCAGGGAGTCGGGCGAATACTGCCCCGTCAGCGAAAGCGCCGTGCCGATTTTCATCGGCCATTCGTTGCTCTGCGTGTAGCTCGCGCCGGTCCGCACGAAGGTGAGCGAGACAGGATTGACGGGCGCGTAGCCGGCAATGTTGGTGTCCGCGCTCTTCGAGGCGCCGAGCACGTCGAACGCCTTCGCCACGTTCACGCTCGCGCGCCGCACGACGCCTGTCGCAATGCCGGTGTAATCGAGCTGCAATTGCGCGACGCGAATCTGCGAGCGCTGCGACAACTGCGGATTGCCCGCGACGATGGTGTTCTTCAGCCGGTCTTCATCGTGCGATGCATAGACGCTTCCCGTGCCGGCGAGACTACGCGCGTTACTCAGCAGGAACGGATAGACGGCGGAAAACGCGAGCTTGTCGTTCACGACGGTGCGCTCGATATAAGACGGCAGCCCCGGATTGTCGACCGGATGCCCGTGATAATGCGATGCATCGACTTTCGCGGTGAAGCCATCCGTGCCGATAGGCAGCGAGCCGTTGAGCGCGTAATAGGTTTGATCGTCGCGTCCCTTGGGCAACAGAGCGGACGCCGACAGCGATTCGCCGAAGCCGAGCATGCCGTTCTCGGTCGCGCTCAGAATGCCCTGCACGCCCGGATGATTGAAGTCGATGCCCGTGCTCACGTTGAAAGGCTTGCGCTCGACATCGAGTTCGAGCGTGGCGGCGCCGTCCGTATCCTGCGGCGGTGCGACGGTCGCACGCGTCTTCACGCCCGGAATCATGCCGAGCACGTTGATATAACGCTCGAAATTCGCTTGCGTGAGCGGCCGGTCCTGACGCATGCGGTCGGCCACCGCGCGAATGCGCTTCTCGGCCGCGCCCGCGTTGCCCTTCACGACGACCTGCGCGATATACCCTTCGACCACCGTTATCCGCACCACGCCTTCCCGAAACGTTTGCGCCGGAATGAAGGCGAACGAGAGCGCATAGCCGCGCTCCTTGTAAAGCGCGGTGATGCCGTTGGCGGTTTCGATCAGCTTGCCGATGGTCACGTCCGTGCCGACGAGCGGCGCGAAGCGTTGCGCGACATCGTCGAAGGGCAGGGCTTTGACGCCCTCGATTTCGAATTTGCGCGGCGTGAGATGCTGTGCGAGGAGCGCGTCGAGCGCGGGAGCGGGCGGCTGCACGTTCACCGATACCGCCGGCTTGGGCGGCGTGTTCACTTGCGGCAGGGCATCGAGCGGATTGCCGCCGATGCTCACGCGCGGCGCCGCCGGAGCAGTTTGAGCGAGCGCGAGTTGCGCCGTGAATGGTGCGCCGATTGCGGCGAGCAAGAGCACCCGTTTCCAGTCGCGGATCTCCACGATGAATCCTCGAAGGTTGTCGCGAGAACGTCGTGCGGTGCGTGCTTCTTCCAACATCCTGCACGGGCAGCGCCGCGTTCTTCGTCGTGTGTTGTCGTTTGGTGATGCGATTCGTGGCTTCGATCGGACGCGGGTTGTGTTGCTGGCATGCGCGTCGACGTTCGCCTGGCGTCACGCTGTTTCCGAACCGCGATACGCCGCGATCCGGAAACGGTGACGCCTGGCTTCATGCGTTAGCGTCGCGGTCCTCCGAGCACGCCGCCGACGATCGAACCCACCGCGCCGAGCAAGCCCGTGCCAGAGCCGTTTGCGGTGCTGGCGGTGCTACCCGTGCCGCCTGTCGTCGTCGCGATACCCACGCCCGTACCCGCGCCTGCGCTGGTCGTGCCGTGCGTCGTGGCAACCGTCACGCCGACCGCGCCCGTGATCGTGGTCACCGTGCCGAGCACGCCGCCGCCCGAACCGGACGAGCCGGTCGTGCCGCCCGGCGCACCAGTGACCGCGCCAACGATGCCTGTCACCGGAGCAAGCACGCCACCGGCCGATCCCGTGGCGCCTGTAAGCGCGCCGGTCACGCCGCCGACCACGCCCGTGACCGGAGCAAGCACGCCCGCACCGGCGCCTGTACCGCTCGTCGCGCCTGTCAACGCACCCGTCACGCCGCTGACCACGCTCGTGACCGGCGCGAGCACGCTCGTACCGCTGCCGGTTGCGCCCGTCAACGCACCCGTGACGCCGCCGACAAGCCCCGTGACCGGTGCGAGCAAGCTCGCCGTCGAGCCCGTACCGCCGCCCGTCGCGCTCGTGAGCGCACCCGTCACGCCGCCGACGAGACCGGTGACCGGCGCAAGCAAGCCTGCCGTCGTTCCAGTGCCGCCCGTTGCGCCCGTCAGTGCGCCCGTGACGCCGCCGACCAGACCCGTGACCGGCGCAAGTACGCCCGAGCCTGCGCCGGTAGCGCCGCCGAGAATTCCGGTGATCGGTGCGAGCGGATTGGACGCTGGCGTGCCGCTGACGAGGCCGCCCGCGGATGCCACCGTCGTTCCCGTGGTCGACACCAGATTGCCCACGCCCGCCGTGACCGGATTGGCGCCCGTGCCTGCGATGCCCTGACCCGCCTGACCGAGCGCGCCGCCGAGCGTTGTGAGGAGGTTGTTGACCGGCGTGCCGAGGCCCGTTGCCGCGCCGACGGTCTGCGTCGTCGAACTGACGACAGACGTGATCGGCGTGATGGCCTGGCTGACTTGCTGCGTGAGTTGCTGAACCGGTGCGCCGGTCAGCGTCTGATCGAGGACGCCGCCCGTCTGCGTCACCGCGTTACCCACGATTCCGACGATGCTCCCGACCGGCGTCGTAACAGGTGCGAGCGGCGAAAGCGTACCGGTGCCGAGGCTCGATACGAGCGTCCCGGCGCTGCTGACCGTATCGCCGGTTTTTTCGACGACACCGCCAAGACTCGCCACCGTCGTGCCGACCGGATTCGTGCTCGAGCCGATGGTTCCGAGCCCGGCCGACACGCCATCGCCGAGCGTCGTGACAGCCGCGCCTGCGTTCGTGACGACATCGCCCGTGGCTTTCGTGGTGCCCGCGCTGACGAGCGGTGTGGTCGTCGCGCCGATTGCCGACCCGATTCCCGATACCGTCGCGCCAATCGCGGACACCACGTTGCCTGTTTTGCCTACGACGGCCGCGACAGGCTGAGGCGTCGTGCTGCCCGTGGTGCCACCGCCGGTTCCCCCACCGCCAGTGCCCCCGCCGCCCGTGCTGCCACCGCCCGTGCTGCCACCGCCGGTGCTGCCACCACCCGTACCGCCACCACCCGTGCTACCGCCTCCGGTGCTGCCACCGCCGGTGCTGCCACCACCCGTACCGCCACCGCCCGTGCTACCGCCTCCGGTGCCGCCGCCGCTTGTGCCGCCCGTGCTGCCACCGGAGCCCCCGCTGGTCCCCCCGCCACTACCGCTGCCACTACCACTACCCCCGCCGCTACCCGTTCCGGTACCGCCGCTGCTGCCCGAGCCCGTGCCGCTGTCGCCGGTCGTGATCGTTCCAGAGCCGCTACCGCTCGCGCCTGCCGACTTGCTCATCGTGCCCGAGCCGCCACACGCCGCCAGCGTGAGTACGCTCGCGACCGCTGCCGCGACGATAGACTTGCGCAAGAATTCCTGTCCGACGTTCCTCGTATTCATGATGGCCCTCGTTACTTTGTTTTGGTTGAACCGCGGGCCAGTAACTGCGAAAGGTGTGCCAACGTACGGACGACGGGGCTCGCAGGCGTTCCTCGCCCTGCGAGAAGCGCTCGCGAAAGGACGCTTTCCAAATGAATTCGGGGTTCGGCGGGAGATTGCGGCCGTGTCTTACCGCGTATCGGCAAACGGCAATGCGGACGTTCGTAACGTAACGAACATCGAGCCGCGTTACGACGCGACGCGTTACGCGGGCCCGCCATAAAGAGCCAGTCAATGAAAAAGAGCGGGGCAGGAAATCAATACGAGTCGCTGCGTTCGCATCAAGTTGATTTTACTGATATGCCAGAGTTTATTTACCCGATGCAACTATTGATGCACTGCACGATACAAAATGTTCTGACGTAATTGATTTTGAGATGTGCATGCGATATAAATTCGCCAACGCAGTCCTCTTCTTTCGGCAAACGTTGTGGGAGGGTAGCGATCAGCAAGAAAAACCAAAAATATCGAGAGAGTTGGAGCGCCGCTCCGATGCATGGGCCCGGGGTCACGACATCGCGTTCGCGTGGTGGTCTGCCGCCTGGAGCCTCGCACGAAGAGGCGAATCCGCGGCCAGGCAGTACACCATCCGAGGGCAACAAGAATGACATCTACCTTGCTTCAATTCATCCGCGACAGGCGTGGGATCACCGCCATCGAATATGGGCTGATTGCCGGCGTGCTTGCGCTCGGCATCATGACGGCCGTGGGCGGCGTCTCCACTCAGCTCACGTCCACTTTCAACGCGATAAAGGCGGAGCTCGCTAAAACGTCGAGCTAATCCCATCTTTATTCGCTGACGAGATGCCGATTCGCGCGCCGGAGCAATCCGGCGCGCGGACCGAATACATCTTTCGAGTTTCGATTAAACCTCCGTATTACTGCGGAGGGCGCTGTCTTATTGCCTTCCGATTTACGCTGCCATGATTTATTTTGAATCCGCGATATTTATCGGCTGGGCGCTGGCGGTCGTCTTATTTGACTGGCAGCGCAGGTCCATTCCGAATTCGTTGGTCGCGGCCGGAGGCGTGTTCGCGCTTGCGTTCGCCGCGCTCGGCATTTCGCCTTTTCAGACGGCGATCGGCTTCGCATTGCTCGGCGCGTTGGCGGGTTTCGTCGCGCTCTTGCCGTTCTACCTGCTCGGCATGATGGGCGCCGCCGACGTCAAGGCGTTCGCCGTGCTCGGCGCGTGGTGCGGCCCGCGCGAACTCGTCGGCGTCTGGGTCGCGGCGAGCCTTGCGGCCGCGGTGCATGCGCTCGTGTTGCTCGCGCGCCGTGAGGACCGCGTGGTGCTGTCGCTGCGCAGTCTTGCCGCGGATGCGAGCGTGGCCGAACGCAGGCGCAACAGCACGCCCTACGGCGCATTGCTCGCGGCGGCTGGGATCGGTCAGCTGGCGCTGCATCTGCTGAACGCAACGGGGCGGCCAGCATGAAGTCCGCGCCATCAATCCAACGGCCACGCCCACGACGAAACCAGCGCGGCAACGTGGCGGTCGAGTTCGCCATCGTGTTTCCGCTGTTCTTCCTGATCTTCTACGCCATCGTCACCTACAGCCTCGTGTTCGTCGCGCAGCAGTCGCTGACGCTCGCAGCGGAAGAGGGCGCACGCGCCGCGCTGCGCTATCAGGCCAACGCGACGAGCATCGACGACGCCCTCGCGCGCCGTGGTAGTGCCGCCTGCCAGACCGCGCAAGGCTTGTCGAACTGGCTTGCGGGACTCGCGCAATGCACCGCCACGCCCGCGCCGTGTACCTACGACGGGACCCTGCGCTGCATTCAGGTGACGCTCGCTTATGCCTATGCGCAAAAGCCGCTGGTGCCGACGCTGCCGTTGATCGGCCTCGCGCTGCCCGATTCGCTGGTGGCGCGCGCGATGGTCCAACTCAATCCGGACAACGTGTTATGAGCGTCCGCCCGAACTTTCACGATTGATCTCACATGGCCAACGTCACACGAACGCTCGCGGTCCTGTTTTTCATGCTGGCCATCGCGCTGGGCATCTTCGCGTTCACGCTGGCGCGCGCCCCGGCGCCGCTGCCGGCAAGCGCCAACGGCGGCGCGCCCGGTCCCGCGCTCGCGGTGGATCGCAAGCTCGCGCCGGTGGTGATCGCCGCACGCGATTTGCAGCCCGGCAAGCCGCTCGATGCCGCGTCGCTCACGGTGCGCATGCAGGCCGAACCCGCGTCCGGCGTGTTCGGCGATACCGCCGCGCTCACCGGCCGCACCACGCGCGTCGCGGTGCCCCAAGGCACGCCGCTCACGGTCGAGACGCTGTCGAGCGGACTTGCCGATGTCGTCGAGCCGGGCGAACGCGCGGTCGCGGTGCGCGTCGACGAAACCAATGCGGTCGGCAATCTCGTGCGCCCGGGCAATTTCGTCGATGTGTTTTTCACGCTCAAGCGCGAAGGCGGCGGCAGCAGCGGCGCCGAAGTAGAGGCGACACAGGCGCGCCTTTTATTGTCGAAAGTGCGCGTGCTGAGCGTGGGCGGCGCGTCGGTGGAGGGTGTCGATGGCAAGGCCGGGGGCGACACGAACCAGGCGACTCGCAATTTGAACGCACAGACCGCCGTGCTCGCCGTGCGCACCGCCGACGTCGATGCGCTCACGCTCGCCGAAAGCTCGGGCCGCCTCGTGCTGGCGCTGCGCAACACCAACGACGCCGAAATGCCGCCGCCGCAGTCATGGCTGCCCCTGCATGCCGCTGCCTTGCATGCCGACGCGGATGGCGCCGCACGCGCGGCCGCCGGGGTATCGCTCGGTGCGCTGTCGGGCGCGCGCGCCGGCCGCGAACCGGTGACGCAGCCGCGTGCGGCGGGCGTGACGCGTGCGCCGCGTAGCAACGAAGTGGAAGTGATCCGGGGTGGCCGTGTCGAGCGAACCGCATATTGAGCGCGCCGATGCCGGCTATCCCGATGAATTCGAAACGAAGCAAGCCATGACGATGACGATAACCCGGCCAACGATCTTGCGGTTCCACACGCGCGCGCTCATGGCGTGCTGCGCGGTTTTGCTCGGCCTCAACGTGAACCTGGCGCATGCCGTCCCGACGCCGCACGCGGATGACATCGAGCGTGCATCGACGGGCAGCGCGCAAGACGCTCCCGTGATCGCGCTTGCGACCAGTGCGCAGCGGGTTCTCGCGCATGGCCGCACGGTGTCGCGCGTGGCCGTCGCCGATCCCGCCATCGCTGATGTTCTCGTGCTCAAGAATGGCGGCGTGCTGCTGGTCGGCAAGTCGGCAGGCACGACCAATCTGCTCGTCTGGGAACAGGGCCGCGACACGCCGGCGTCCTATACCGTCGATGTCGCCGCCAGTGCGAACGCCGCGCTGCTCGACCACGACGCGCCGCAAGTGCGCGTGCTCGGCAAGACGGCCGTGCTCAGCGGCAGCACGCCGTCGATGGCCAAGCATCAGCGCGCGGCAGCGGCGGCGCGCGCGGCTATCGGCAAGGACGGCGCGCTCGTCGATACATCGACGGTACAGAGCAAGAGCGTCGTGCAGGTGGACGTGAAAGTGGTCGAGTTCAGCAAGGCCGTGCTGAAGGAAGCCGGCTTCAATCTGTTCTCGCAGAATCACGCGGGCTTCGCGTTCGGCAGTTTCGCGCCCAGTTCGCTGGGTTCCTATTCCGGCGGCGCGACGACCGCGTTGCAGGTGACGTCCACCTCGCCAATCGGCGCCGCGTTCAACCTGCTGCTCAACTCGGGCTCGCGCGGTTTGTTCGCCAACCTGAGCCTGCTCGAAGGGAACAACCTCGCGCGCGTGCTCGCGCAGCCGACGCTCGTCGCGCTCTCGGGCCAGAGCGCGAGCTTTCTCGCGGGCGGCGAAATTCCGATTCCGGTGCCGCAGGCGCTCGGCAGCACGACCATCGTTTATAAGCCGTATGGCATAGGCCTTTCGCTCACGCCGACCGTGCTCGGCGCCGACCGCATTGCGCTGAAGGTCGCGCCCGAAGCGAGCCAGCTCGACTTCGCGCACGCCATCACCATCGACGGTGTTTCGGTGCCCGCGCTCACCACGCGCCGCGCGGAAACGGCGGTCGAACTCGGCGACGGCGAGAGCTTCATGATCGGCGGGCTGGTGGATCGCGAAACGGCGTCGAACGTGAACAAGGTGCCCTTGCTCGGCGACTTGCCGATCATCGGCGCGTTCTTCAAGACTTTGCAGTACTCGCAGACGGACCGCGAGCTGGTGATCATCGTGACGCCGCACCTGGTCGCGCCTATCGCCCGGGGCGCCGCCTTGCCGATGACGCCCGGCCAGCAGTCCGAACAGCGCGACGGACCAGTGTGGAAGAGCTTCGTCGGCGGAGCGCTTTCTTCCGACACCGCGCCAGGATTTTCGCGATGAACACCCAAGGATTCGGACCCGGCAAGGCAGCAGCGGCGGCGGCAGCGGGCGAGCCGCTCACCGCGCGCTTTCTGCTGGCGAGTCCCGAACCGTCGAGGCAAGCGTGGCTGCAGCAGGCGCTGACCAGCACGGGCGCGGTGGAAATCGCGCCGTGCGATGCCGTCGCGCTGGTCACGCGCATCGCGGAATGCGCGCCGGCCATCGTGTTCATCGACTTCACCGAGCGCGCCGATTACCACGCGGCCGCACTCGCCGAAGCGGCCCGCGACGCTTTTCCAAACGTGCCGGTCGTGGCGCTCGGCACGCTTGCGACGCCCGCACCCGCGCTCGCCGCTTTGCGCGCGGGCGTGCGTGATTTCATCGATACCGGTGGACATCCCGGCAGCGTGCTCACGGTGGCGCGGCGGCTCATCGACGAGCGTCCCGAACATGTGCCCAAGCGCGGCAAGCTGACGGTGCTGCTCGGCGCGCGCATCGGCGTGGGCGTGAGCACGCTCGCCGCCAATCTCGCCGTGAGTCTGCAACGGCGCGGTCAGAGCGCGCGCCGCGCCACCGCGCTGCTCGATCTCGGCCTGCCCGCCGCCGACAGCGCGCTTTTGCTCGACACGCGCAGCGAACTGCATTTCGTCGATGCCGTGCGCAACCTGCGCCGATTCGACGAAACCTTCGTGCACACCGCCTTCGCGCGTCATGCGAGCGGCCTCGCGCTTACCGCGCTGCCCGCCGATCTTGCCGAAATGCGCGCGATTTCCTTTGCCACGGCCGTCAGCACGCTCAACCGGCTGCGCGCATACTTCGACCACCAGATCGTCGATCTCGGCGGTTTTTCGAATCCCGACTTTGTCGCGCAAGTCGTGCAGGCCGCCGACGAAACCTGGCTCGTATGCGATCCGAACGTGGTCTCGGCGGTCTCGGCCGTCACGCTCGTCGAGCATGTGCGCGGCGGCGAGCAAACCGAAACCGCAGCGCGGAAGATTTCGCTCGGTCTGGTCGTCAACAAGTTCGATGCGGCGCTCAACTTCGGCGCGGATCAACTGGCCGCGCGGCTCGGGCTACCGCTCATCGGCATCTTGCCGGAACGTGCGCAGGCGCTCGGGCGCGCGGTGAATCAGGGAAGCTTGCTCGCGGAAACCGCGCCGCGCGACCCTTACGTGCGCGCGCTTTTACCTCTCGTCGCGCGTCTCGCGGATGAACCCGCGCCCGCCGGCCGCCATGCACTGCCCAAGGCTACTGAAAGCCCGGCCGCCGGACTCGCGCAACTTCTTCCCACCTTTCTCAGGCGGTCATGACGATGGTTCAGGACTTCAGCAAGGACATCGCGTTTTCCAACGATCTGGCCGAGGATGCCGTCGCGTTCGCGCACTCGCAGCAGTTCCAGGACGTGGCGAGCGCGGCGCATGAACATCTGCTCACGCGTATCGAGGAACTCGGCGCCGAATTCGGCCGATGGTCGCGCCAGGCCATCCAGCAATTCGTCGATCTGGAGATGGACAGTTTCGTGCGCCTGCGACGCATCCCGCTCAACGAGAGCGAGGTACGCCTCGTCGCGGCCGCGCTCACGAAGGAGCTCGCGGGCTTCGGTCCGATCGAGGACTTGCTCGCCGATGCCGCCGTGGAAGACATCCTCATCAACGGCTATAGCGATGTCTACGTGTCGCGTCACGGCATGCTCGAAAAGATTCCCGTGCGCTTTGTGGACAACGCGCACCTCTTGCGCATCGTGCGGCGGATTCTCGCGCCCATCGGCCGACGGCTTGACGAGTCGAACCCGATGGTCGATGCGCGCCTGCCAGACGGCGGCCGCCTGAACGTGGTCATCGAACCGTTGTCGATCGACGGGCCGGTGGTGTCGATCCGCAAGTTTCGCCGCGATCCGCTGCGCCCCGACGATCTGCTCGCGAACTCCACGTTCAATCAGGAGATCAGCTCGCTGCTCGAAGCGGCGGTGGAGGCGCGCTGCAACGTGCTCGTCTCGGGCGGCACGAGTTCGGGCAAGACGTCGCTGCTCAACGCGCTCGCGTTCTTCATTCCGAAGCACGAACGCGTCGTGACGATCGAGGATACGGCCGAGTTGTCGCTCAATCATCCGCATGTGGTGCGGCTCGAAAGCCGTCCGGGCGGCTTCGACGGCGCGGGCGTCGTGTCGATTCGCGACCTCTTGCGCAACACGTTGCGGATGCGGCCCGACCGGATCATCGTCGGCGAAGTGCGCGGTGGCGAAGTGCTGGAAATGCTGCAGGCGATGAACACCGGCCACGACGGCTCGATGGGGACCGTGCACGCGAGTTCACCGCGCGAGTGCCTTTACCGGCTGGAAATGCTCGCGGGCTTCGCGGGCTTTCAGGGCACCGAGGCAAGTTTGCGGCGGCAGATTGCGAACGCCATCGACTTCATCGTGCAGATCGGGCGGCTCTCGAACGGCAAGCGGCGCATTCTTTCCGTGACGGAAGTCACCGGGCTGTCGGACAACATCATCGCGATGCAGGAGTTGTATCGCTACGACCCCGTCGCCGATGCGAACGGCGAGGAGACCGACCGCTGGACCTCGCTCGGCATTCATCCGAGCTCGCCCAAGCTCGCGAAGTATCGGCAGGCGTTGGGCGCGTCGCTTGCAGAAGGGTTCGGCAAAAGCGGCGGCGGCGGTTTCGGCGGCTTCGGCGGAGGCTTCCGTGTCTAGAGGCACGGCGCTCGTCGCGATGCTCGCGCTGTTGTTCGCGGCCGCCGCGCTCGCCTTGTGGCGGCGCGGCGCGCAAAAGCGCGAACGCATGCTCGCCGCGCGCTTCGTTGAGCGGCAGGTCATGGCGTCGCACGCAACGCCGCGGCCGCGCACTGTACGGCAGCCCGAGCAGTCGCGGGCATCGGTGAACACGCACTCGGGCGTGAGTGTCGAGATTGCGCGAGACATCGTGCGGGCGCGTGCCGCTTATGGACATCTAATGCGGCGTGCGGGAATCGAACGGCCGCGCGCTTTCTTTTTCGTCACGCTCGTCGCCGCGGCGCTGGCCGCATTCTGGATGACAGCGCGCACGAACGCATTGCTCGGGCTTGCGGCCGGCGCGCTCGTGCTTGCCGTGACGGCGGCAGCGCTTTTTTGGCGCGCGCAGAAAAGACGTCAGCGTATCGTGCGGCAGTTGCCCTCGTTCATGGATGGCATCGTGCGGCTCATCGTCATCGGTCATAGCGTGCCGGCGGCGTTTCAGACCGCGCTCGGAAGCACGGAGCCGCCGCTCGCCGATTGCCTCGACCGCGTGTTGCCGATGCTGCGTACCGGCATGGAGATCGATCACGCGCTCGGCGCGGTGGCGCGGATGTATCGCGTGCGCGAGCTCGAACTGGTGGGCGCGGTGCTGCGCGTATCGGTGAAATACGGCGGGCGCTCGGACGTGATGCTCGACCGCATGTCGGCGCTCATGCGCGATCTGGAACAGGCCGACCGCGAACTCGTCGCGCTGTCGACGGAAACGCGCCTCTCATCGTGGGTGCTCGGTCTCCTGCCCGTTCTGCTCGGCGCGGCGGTGATCGTCACCAACCCTCAATATTTCGATGCGATGTGGACCGATCCGCTCGGCCAGCGGCTCGTGTACGCGGCGCTCGGCCTGCAAATGCTCGGCGTGTGGCTGCTGTTTCGCATGGCGAGGCTCAGGACATGAGCGCGCGCGCCGTAAACGTTAAGAGGACGCGATGCATCTGACGCCCAACCTCGTGGCCGCGTTCGCCGTGCTCGCGCTCGCATGCGCCGCCGCCCTGATCGGCGCGCTCGCGTTGAGCCGCTACGCGCGCATGCAACGCTCGGCGCGCACGCTGGAAGGTGCGCTCACGCAACGTGTCGCGGCAGGCGCGCCGGTATCGACGGATAGCGGGCCTGCGCGCGGCGAAACGCCGCCGACGGGCCTGTTCGCCGCCATCGGTCGCGCGAGCATCGCGTGGCTCGATACCTCGTTCGGGCGCATCGCCGTGGCCGACGAAGACCGCCGCCTGCTCGATCGCTGCGGCTATCTCGACGCGCGCGCTCGCGGCGCTTTCATGCTGGCGCGCATCGCGGGCGCGGCGCTCGCGCCGGTCGCGCTGATGTTGCTCGCGCGTGGCACGCCGCACGGCGCGCGCTTCATGCTGCTGCTGTTCGTCGCGCTGTCGGGCGGCTTCATGGCGCCGAAGTGGTTCGTGCAGAGCCGGGCGAACGCGCGTCAGCGCGCGGTCGGCAACGAGCTGCCGATGTTCGTCGATCTGTTGCGGCTGTTGCAGGGCGTGGGGTTATCGCTGGATCAGAGCCTGCAAGTGATGATCCACGACTTCAAAACGGTGCTGCCGATCTTGTCGAAGGAACTGGCGGCGGCGCAGGCGCAGTTTGCGACGGGCCGCACGCGCGAGCAGTCGCTCAAGCGCCTTTCCAGCAGCTACGAGAACGAAGACCTCGCGGCGGTCGTGCGGCTCGTGATTCAGGTGGAGAAATACGGCGGCGCGGTGCAGGAGCCGCTCAGGCAGTTCGGCGACCGTCTGCGCGAGGCGCGACGTGCGGCGCTGCGTGAGCGCATCGGCAAAGTCACCGTGAAGATGACGGGCGTGATGGTGCTGACGCTGTTGCCTGCGCTGCTCATCGTCACCGCGGGGCCGGGGTTTCTCGCGGTATTGCATTCGCTTTCGGGGCTTCATCGATGACGCAATCTTCAATCAACCGGACGCGACTCGTCACGCTTGCCGCTATCGGAGCATGCATGCTGTTAGGCGGATGCGCGAGCAAGATGGAAAGCGGCTACGGCGTCGGCATTCAGGCCGAACGTCAGGCCGCGCTCGATCAGGCGATGCATCGCGATGCCGCGCCCGACACGCCCGGCATGTATCTGGCGCTCATCGACCGGATGCAGTCGCAAGGGTTGTACTTCGCGTCGCTCGCGCATATCGACGCTTACGAGCAGCAGTATGGCGAGTCGCCCGACACCATTCTCTTGCGCGCCGATGCGCTGCGTCAGACCGGCCAGACACAGCCCGCCGAAGCAGCTTATGCGCGTCTCGCCGATACCCCGTTCGCCGCGCGCGGTCTGCGTGGACTGGGTTTGCTGGCCGGCCAGGCGGGCGACTTCCGGCTGGCGGCAATGCGCTTCGAAGCCGCCGCGCAGCGCGCGCCGACCGATGCCGCGACGCTGTCCGACCTTGGGTACGCGAAGCTGCGCGAAGGCGACATAGCGGGCGCGCGCGTGCCATTGATGAAGGCCGCCGAACTCGCGCCGGACAACGCGAAGATCATGAGCAACGTCGCGCTCTTTCTGCTTTCGAGCGGGCAGGCCGCTAACGCGCAGGGATTGATGACGCAACAGAAGTTCGCGCCGGACGTGCAGCAGGCCATTCAGGGCGATGCAAAGCGCGTGCAGCAGGCGGCGCGCACGTATCGCGCGCAAGTGCAGGACGAAGGCGGCGGTAGCCGTATCGCGTCACGTTGAAATCGAATCGAGCGAGGAAGCAGTCGATGAAAGCATCGTCAATGGCAGCGATCTGGTTGAGCGCGATGGCGCTCGTATCCGCAGCGCGGGCCGAGGAAGGCGCACCGGCAGTAAGCGAAGTCGGTCACGCAACCGAAGCCTGGCTCACGTTGCAGTCGAGCAATGCCGCAGCCGGTCCCGCGCGCCCGATGCCCGGCGCGCAAGCGAGTCTTGGCTACGCGCGCTACATGAAGTCGTTCGAGACGGCTATTCCCGAGCGCTACGGCTCGTCGCTGGAACAGGCGGGACGTCCGGCGCTCGATGTCAACTATCACGACGCGGACTGACCGGCCCATGACACGGCCTTTTCGCCATCGACCAGCGCGGCGCGCGCAACGCGGCGTGGCGGGCACGCTCGCGGCCATCTGGCTGATCGTGGCGGTGGCGGCGCTCGGCGCGATCGACGTCGGCAATTTCTTTTTCGCGCGCCGCAGCCTGCAAAGCGCGGCCGATCTAGCGGCAACCGCAGGCTCGCAAGTCGCCGATGCCGCGTGCACGCGCGCCACCGCCGCCGCGACGGGCAGCGCGGCGGTCAACGGCTTCGATGCCACCGCGTCGGGCAACGGCATGACGACCGCGTGCGGCCGCTGGGACACGCAAGCGAACGCCGCGCCCGACTACTTCGCGGCGGGCGGCACGCCGATCAACGCGGTGAAAGTCGTCGCGACGCGCACCGTGCCGTACTTCTTCGTGGGGCCGGCACGCACGGTGACGGCGACGGCCGTCGCCAAGGTCACGGATATCGGCGCGTTCAGCATCGGCACGACGCTCGCGAGCATCGGCCCGGGACCGATCAACGGCCTGCTCAACGCGCTGCTCGGCACGAGCCTCAATCTCTCGCTCGCGTCGTATCAGGGACTCGCCGATACCCGCGTGAAAATCGCCGATCTGGTGACGGCGGCGGGCGTGGGCACGGTCGATCAACTGCTCGCCACGAGTCTCACGGCCGCGCAGATCGCGCGCCTGATGGTGAACGCGCTGCAAACGACGAGCGTGGCCAACGCCAATCTCTCGACGGCGCTTGGCGCGATGCAGACCATCGCGAGCGCCAATATCCCGGGCAATCAAACGATCTCGCTCGGCAAGACATCGACGGCGCCGGGGCTGCTTTCGGTGGCGCTCGCCAACACGCAATCCGCGCTCAACGCGACCATCAGCCCGTTGGACGCGCTCTTCGTCATGGCCGAGATCGCGCAGGCCGGGAAGTCGGCGGTGAACGTGGCGGGCGGGTTGAATCTGCTCGGGATTGCCGCCGGGCTGACCGTGCAGGTCGTTCAGCCGCCGGTGCTCGCCATCGGCGAAGCGGGCCAGGATGCCAACGGCAACTGGCGCACGCAGGCGCAGACCGCGCAAGTGCGCGCATCGCTCGATGTCACGGTCGGCACGCTGTCGCTCGTGCTCGGTCCGCTCTTCGGCAACATCGCGCCGACCGTGCATCTGCCCGTGGTCGTGGAGGCCGTGGCGGGCTCCGCGTACCTTGCGTCGACGCAATGCAAGGGGCCGCCGCTCGCGCGGCGCTCGGTCATCGGCGTTAACAGCACGGTGGCGAACGTGTGTGTCGGCGACACCCCCGCGGGCGCCGCCGCCTGCTCGCAACCGGCGACGCTCGTCAACGTGCTCGGACTGCTGACGGTCACCGCCAAGGTGACCACCGGCTCCGTGCCTTCGGCATCGGGCACGCTCACGTTCGATGGCCAGAGCGGCAACAGTGACGACTATCAGACACTTGCATCGCTGCCGGGGAAGACGCTCGCCAACGCGTTGTCCTCGCTCAACACGAGTCTCTCGGCGCCTGGCGGTTTGATACTCGCGTCGCCGCTGCTTCCGTCCGCGCTGCTCAATAGCATTGCACCGCTGCTGCTTGCCCTGCTCACGCCCGCATTGACCACGATACTCGCCGGACTGGACCAGGTCCTCGTCCCCGTCCTGCAACTCCTCGGCGCGCAGATCGGCACGAGCACGATTCACGACTTGTCGCTTACCTGCGGCGAATCGCAACTGGCGTACTGAACGACATGAGACAGATCACCAAAATCGATGGCCTCGACATCCACGTGTGGGAGGGCAAGTCCGACATCGTCGAGCGCGTGGTGCGCTGCATGTCCAGTCACGAAGTGGATGTATTACGCGCGGACGGCACGTCCATCAGCGCGCCGCGCGATTCGTCGCGCCCGGCAATCGCGATCATCAGCGTAAGCGTGATAGACAGCGGCGCGTTCGTGCTGCGCGACTGGGAAGCGCGTCATTCGATGCCCGTGGTCTGGGTCGGCGCGGCGCCGCGCGAACGCGATCCGTCCATGTTTCCCGCCGATTATTCGCACATCCTGCCGCTCGATTTCACCGGCGCCGAATTGCGCGCGATGGTCTCGAAACTCGCACAGCAATTGCGCGCGCATGGCGAGGAAGCGCAGGCGTCGCATGCGTTGATCGCGCATGCCGAATGCATGCAGGCGCTCTTGCACGAAGTCGATACCTTCGCCGATTGCGATACGCCCGTGCTTCTGCACGGCGAGACCGGCGTCGGCAAGGAGCGCATTGCGCAATTGCTGCACGAGAAGCATCGCCGCTATGGCGAAGGTCCGTTCGTGCCGGTGAACTGCGGCGCGATTCCCGATGGTCTCTTCGAGTCGCTGTTCTTCGGGCATGCGAAGGGATCGTTCACGGGCGCCGTGCTCGCGCATAAAGGCTACTTCGAGCAGGCCAACGGCGGCACGCTTTTTCTCGATGAAATCGGCGATTTGCCGCTCTATCAGCAAGTCAAGCTGCTGCGCGTGCTGGAAGATCAGGCGGTCACGCGGCTCGGTTCCGCGACGCCCGTGCGGCTCGAATTCCGGCTTATCGCGGCAAGCAACAAGAGCCTGCCGCAGCTCGTGAAGGACGGCACGTTTCGCGCGGACCTCTATTACCGGCTCGCAGTCATCGAACTCAAGATTCCGACGCTGGAAGAACGCGGCGCGGCCGACAAGATTGCGCTCTTCAAGTCGTTCATCAACGAAGTGGTGGGCAAGGAGAAGCTCGAGTCCTTGCCCGAGTTACCGTACTGGCTGGCGGACGCCGTCGCCGATGTCTATTTTCCCGGCAACGTGCGCGAGTTGCGCAATCTGGCGGAGCGCGTGGGTGTGACGGTGCGGCAACTCGGCTCGTGGGACGAAGGGCGCGTCAAGCGGCTCCTCGTGCTCGCGCGCAATGCGCAACCCGTGGATAACGCCACTGAGCTGCTCGTCGACCGCAGCAAGTGGGACATGAACGAACGAAATCGCGTGATCGCGGCGCTCGAAGCGAACGGCTGGCGCCGGCAGGACACGGCGTTGCATCTGGGCATCAGCCGCAAGGTGCTGTGGGAGAAGATGCGCAAGTTCCAGATCTTCGATGAGGAACCGGAGACGCGCCCGCTCTGAGTGCCGCGCTCGGGTATCGATTCCGGGCGTCCAAAAAAAAACGCCGACGCATGCCTACGTCGGCGAAGTTCTGGCGTTTCGAGGGCTGCCAGAAGCTCTGGGCGGCCGGATGAAATCAGTGGGTCCGGCCTTATGTCCTTTCAACTTTCCATACAGGCGGTGCGCGCCTTCATGCCGCGTCCGCGATACGCATCGCCGAGCGCCGGCTGGTTTGCCGCGTGATTGCATGGGCTCCCTGCATGCCTTGCATGTCCGCGTGAGCATCCACGCCCGGCACGTTGTCCATGCCGAACGTGGGCCGCGCGATCAGGAAGCCTTGCGCGAGCACATGCGGCCACTGCGCGAGCCATTGCGCCTGCGCGGGCGTCTCCACGCCTTCGACGACGATCGATACCTTGAGCCGCGTGAGCAGCGCGAGCACCGAGGAAAACACCATGCACGCATTCGGGCAGCGCGGCGCTTCCGCGAGCAGCTCCTTGGCGATCTTCACGGTGCCGAAGTCGATCGGCCCGAGCGCGGCGAGGCACGCGTAGCCGGTACCGAAATCATCCATCGCAATGTTGACGCCTTTATTACGGAAGCGCTGGACGACCTGTTGAATCGACGGAAAGAGCGCAAGATCCTCGCTTTCCGAGAGTTCGAGTTCGATATAGCTCGACGCGATGCCATGCGCCACGCAGATCGCTTCCATGCGTTTTGCGAAGCCCGGCATGGCGGCGACCGAAGGCGGCACGTTGACCGCGACGGGATAACGCTTGCCGCCGCGCGCGAGCCACGCGGCGATATCGCCTGCGACGGCATCCATGACGAACCAGGTGATCTTCACCATGACGTCCGGGTCCTGCAACGCCTCGCAGAACGCGCCAGGCAAGAGCACGCCGTAGTCTGGATGACGCCAGCGGATGAGCGCTTCCATGCGCGCAAGCTCGCCGCTGTCGACTCGGTAGATTCCCTGATAGGCGATACAAAACTCGCCAGCCGCGAGACCCTGAAGTACGCGACGCCTCAATGCCTGACCGGAGTCGCGCACGACGTTCTCGACCTGCGAGCGGGATGTCGTTGTACTCATGCTTTGCCGCCCTCCCTTAGTGTTCAAGAGAAGGTTTGCAGGAGTCGTGCCAGTTTGGATATACGCGGCGGTTCGGCGTTCGGATGCGGACTTCAGAAAGGGAAAACCCGAATTTTTGCCGGTGTTGAGCGATCCTCGGAATGATCGGGAATAGCGTATCGGTCAAAGGTAACGTTACGTCGAGGCAAGCGTTACGCCCGCATGCGTCGTCACCGTGCACGGCGCCTTGTAGTTTCGAGCCTGTGTGTAATAACTTTTGCAATGCTGACTAGTGGAGAGCGCACGTTCGCGGCTCAGTAAGTGATGGTCGCAAGGATGGTATCGCTATAAGTTCCGGCGGTGGGTGTGGCTTGCGGCAGCACGCGCGCATAGACCGTGATCGCCTGACTCGAACCGGTGCCGGTGCCTGCGAGAGCCGGCGCGGAATTCGTGCCATCGCCCCACGGAGTCGAGTAAGCCGCGTTCTGATAGAGCTGATATCGCACCTGTTCGCTGCCGCCGCCGCGCGTCATGCGCCGGTCCGCGACGCTTGCGCCGCTGCCGCCGCCGGCCGATAACGTTATCGAGTAAGGGTCGTTGTTGGTGCATGCCACGCTCAGTGTGCCCGTTGCCGTCAAGGCGCCATCGAGTAGTCCGGCCGTGCCGAAATTGATGTTGGTCGCGGCAAGCGTGCAATCGTTGATGACGGTCGCGCTCACGGTAAAGGAAAGGGCGTTCGAATTGGCGGTCACGGTCGAGCAGTTGGGCGGCGAAACGACGTATTGCTGATACGTCATTTCGGCCTGCGTCGCGCCCGAGAATGTCGATAGATACGTTCCCGCGACGAGCGTGTTCTGACCCGCCGCGATGCGTCCATAAAACGGCAAGGTACGGCTGCCGGATGCCGTGCCGAGCGCGAGGGTAAGCGGTATGTCGAGCGCCACCGCGCCGTAACTCGCGGAGCGCCGCGAGCCCCAGATCGTGCCGCCGGTCGAATCGGCATAGAGGTTGTATTGCAGCGTGCTGGCGCCGTTGGCCGCCAGGCGCGGCGCGTAGGACGCACCTGCGCTGCCCGTCCCGATGCTGATGCACGCCCGCACCGGCAAGGTCAGCACGAAGCCCGTGCAAGACACCGTCACCGAGCCCGAGACGTTCGCGGACGAATCCGTCGCGGGCGCGATCGATCCGAAGTTGATGCTCGATATCGACGCCGTGCACACTTGCGCACGCACCGGCGTCGTCATGAAGACGAACAGCGCGATAGCCAAGAACCATGCGCGCTTCATGGCGACGCGCTCTTGCAGGTGAATGGGCCGAGCGTCGGCAAGGCGTGTGCTTGCGCCGTGAAGTCAACGTGCGCTTCGCAGGGCGTGCCGGATAACGTGGCGTCGAGCGTATTGGTCGCGGCGAGATCGTCGATGAAGGCGAGTCCGTCGTAGCCGACGACGTAGCGCTTGCCGGTCTCGCGGTGCGTAAGCGTCGTGCCCGGCGGCAAGGGAGCGCTTGCGGCATCGACGAGCTGCAGTTGTGCGCCGCTGAAACCCCGTAACGGAAAACGCGCGACGACGCCCGCCCGCGATTGCGGCGCGAGATTGAGCTGCGTGGTGGCGATGGAGGTATTGGCGGGAAGATCGAGCGGGTCGATGCCGAGATGATTCGCCTGATACGCAATCAGATCCGGCACCAGCAAATGCCCCGCGCCATTGGTCTTGCCGATCTCGCGGTTCTCGTGCAGCACGGGCACGTTCGCTACGCCATCGGTGGAGACGAGCGCGAAGGCGTCGTCGATACGGCGGCCCGCGAGCACATCGCCTTCCATCATCACGATGGAGCCCGATGCGTCCAGCTCGCCATACACGCGCGACTGCACGCTCGCCACGGTGCCGAGCAAATCGCCATAGCGAGTGCGATACGCGCCTTGCGCAAGCGACTGTTGCACGCCGTTCTGATGCGCCGTCTGCGCTTGCCAGCCGAAGCCGCCGCCGTAGTCGGCCGTCTTCGTCACCGATGCGCCGAAGAGCGGTTTGCCGTGATCGCTGCCTGCATCGACGCTCGCGTTGAGGGCGCCGCCGAGCGCGAAGGCGAGCGCCACGAAGACGCCGGTGTTACGCGTATCGCCGAAGTCGTGATACACGCTCGCCGATAGCGACGTGCCGCGCGGCAACGTCACCGTGTACGCCAGCGAACCGATGCGCGAGTCGCCGTAGTAGGGATCGGCAAGACCCACGTAACTCGCGCTTGCCGTGCTCGAAGAACCCAGCACGCGCACGGGCGCGGCAAGGGTCGCGCGATACGTCGAACGCGGCACGGGCGTGCCTTCGGC
Organism: Caballeronia sp. GAFFF2; assembly: GCF_023631485.1. Classification (NCBI taxonomy): domain Bacteria; kingdom Pseudomonadati; phylum Pseudomonadota; class Betaproteobacteria; order Burkholderiales; family Burkholderiaceae; genus Caballeronia; species Caballeronia sp. GAFFF2. Next base: position 711,084 of record NZ_JALQDA010000035.1, read on the forward strand.
GGACGCCAGATCGCTGTAGTGAGGCGTCGCTTTCTGCGCTTGCAGATCGACGGAAAGCGCGGGTGTGCGCCATTGCCATCCCACCGAAACCTGCATGCCGCTGCCGCCATGCGGCGCTTGCGGAACATAAGGCGGCGAACTGCTATCGAAGCCGTTGTAGAAGCTTGCCGGATAGATATAAAGGGGCGCGGGATTCGAGCCGCCGTTGCCCGCGCTGCCCGCCAGCGACACATTGAAGACGCCCGCTTGTCCGATGCCGAACAATACGCCGGCGCCCGCGTTGTAGACGCCGCGCGTGGCTTCGCCGTGTGCTTCGAGCGTGATGGTATCGGTTATGCCGCGCCTGATCGACGCCGATGCCGACGGGTCGCCCGCATAGTCGAACGAGCGCAGCGCATACGCGCGGCGCACGAAGCCCGCTTCGACGGAGAAGTCCGTGAGGCCGCTTGCGAGCAGACGCGCGTCGATATAGAGCGGCACCGTCGTCATCACGCTGCGGCCGAGCACATCGCGGCTCACGATCACCGCTTCGCCCGCGCCGTTGATGGCCGGCACCGCATTGATGACGAACGGTCCCGAGGGCGCCGCGCCGCTGAACTGGCGCACATTGTTGACGTAGAGATCGACGGCGCTCGGCACGGCGGCCGAACCGCCGAGCGCGGGCACGGGATACGTGACGAGATCGGGCCGCAAGCCGAAATCGCGCGATAGTTGCGCGCCCCCCATGCGCACCGGGCGCGTCCATGTGAGCGATGAGGAAATCGTGTCGCCGATGCGCGTGGTCATGAGTGAAGCGGTGTCCGAATGGCTCCACGACGTATCGAGCCGCACGTAGCGGCGGCTGTCCGCGTACCAGTACGCCGTGCCGGTGTTGTCGAAGAGGCCGCCCGGATAGAAGAAACGTTCCTCGCCATAGAAGCCGTATTGCGCCGGCGAGTTGGTCTGCACGCTCGCTTCGTAGTTGATGACGAGGCCCGTGCCGGTTGCGGCCACCGGCGCGCGTGCCGGAATGTTGGAAAGCGCGGAAGGCACGCGGCGCGCATCGGCGGCTTCGAGGTCGATGCGTTGCTGTTGCTCGATGTATCGATAACGCAGGCCCGGCACGACACCCAGCGCGATGCGGCCGTCCGCTTGCGCTTGCAGGTCGTCGGTGCGCAAGCCGAGTTCGCGCAATTCGCCGGGCGTCGTGTAGATCGTCTCGTCGGTCACGAAGAATTGCGCGATCTTTTGCGTCGATGTTCCGTTGATCGACACTTCGAGATATAGCTCGCCGCGTTCATGGGGAAGGGCGCCTTGCATCTGCATGGGCGCTGTCGCCGGTGTCGAGTCGTTCGCGTGCGACCACGCGGGCATGGCGGACCACACGATGATCGGCACGAGACGAAGCACATGAGCGCGTGACCGGCTCGCACGCGGGCGCGGCGATGGCATCCACGGCCTAGCGGTCGGAGCCCGGCGGTCCCGGCTCGACGTTCACACGCATGGTCACGGGCTCGCCGTTGATGACGGCGTGCAAGGTCGCCCACGTGCCATTCGCAGGCGCGCCCTGCACGGGCCAGCGGCGCGCGGCGCCGGGCAACGCATAGCCGAGCAGTCCCGCCGAGACTTGCGTGCTCTGACCATCGGACCAGTCAAGATGAACGCGGCTCAGTTGCGCATGCGTTTGCGCGCCGTTCGACACGCGCAGCATGACGTCGGCTTCGTTGCTTGCCTGGCTCTTGCGTTCCAGCGCGAACTTCAACGCGGGCAAGCGCGCTTCGTCCGCGCCCACGAAGACCGGCACCGAATAGCGCAACTGCATGCGCACGCCCGTGTTCTGTGCGCTTTGTGCGTTCGGAATTTCATCGATCAGCAGACGATACGTCTCCTCGCGCGCAAGCGGCTCGCTTCCCACTCGCAGAATGCGGATGGTCTGATCGCCCTTCGGCGCGATCTGCACGATCGGCGGACTCGCGACGATGGCGGCCGTGCGCTCCAGATGGTCTTCGTCGAGCGACTGCGTCCATGCGAACACGCGTACCTGAGCATTGAGCGGCGCACTGCCGTCGTTATGCAGCGTGAGCGCGGTGGCGGGCCTTTCGGCGGAGAGATCGAGCCGGATAGGCGACACTTGCAAGGCCGCCGCCGATACGTTCGCCGCGTGCGGAAGGCACCACCACGAGAAGCCCGCCAGCGCACACGCGAGCGCCCGCCTGCCGGGCCGCGCGGCCCGGTAACACTGCGATGAGCGCATGCTAGAACGTGACGGTAGCCGTGACGACGGATGAATACGTGCCCGCGGCCGGCGTGGTCTGCGGCGCGACGCGGCCATAGACCGTGACCGTCTGCGCCGCGCCCGTGCCGGTGCCGGAGACCGTGTCGGTGCCGACCGTCTGGCCCCAGACGAGCGTGCGCGCGGCATCGCGATAGAGCTGATAGGCGACCGTCGGCAGAGGCGTGCCCGTGCCCGCGAGCAGCCGGTTCGGCACCGTGGAACCCGACACCGAACCCGCATCCAGCCCGACGTTATACGACGCGCCGTTCGAGCAGGTGACGCTCAACGTGGTGGTCTGATCGATGTTCGCCGCGATAACACCCGAGTTGCCGAAATTGAGCGGATTGGCCGCGATCTGGCAATCGTTCTGCAGCGTGAGGGATACGGTGAAGGTAGTGGTTCGCGTGGCTGCGTTCGCTCCGAACGGAACGAGCGGCCCCGATGCCAACGCGATGCAAAGCACGGAAACGGCAAGGTTACGGCGACGCATTGTTCACCTCTTCTCTGGAAGTGTCTTCCGCGCGCCAAACGTTTGTGCTGCTCTCTCAGATTTTTGGCGCGTCGTGACGCCCTGATTATGTGCATTCCTCAGACGTTAAAGCGTAAGCGATTGTAACAATGCATCGCCATGGCTTCGACGTTTCAGAACGCGATCTCGACGACCCGCATTTGCGGTCGTTGCGCGGCCTTGATCTCGGCGATGCGGACATCCGCGAAATATTCGCCCGCGAGGATGCGGTACTGGCCGCCTGCGGAACAGGCCACGCTTGGCTGCGTGGCGCCCGTATCGAGCGTACAGATATCGTAGACGGTCAGCGTCACGGGCAACTCTGCGTTGCCGGTGCCTGCGAAAGCGGAAGGTGCCGCGCTGAGCGCGAACGTCACCACGACGGACCATGCCGTCAGCGAACGGATGCTGGATGCCATGAATTTCACGATGAACAGCGGTGACGGATGCAGCCGACGGCGCGGCCGCGAGCGCCGCTACTTCGGCGCCTCTTTTCGTTTACGGCATCCGCTGAGGAAACTTGATCGAGCGACCCAGCCTCAAGCGGCAGCAGTCTCCGTCACGGGCCGAAGACGTTCGAGCGCACTGCCGTCCTGGTTGAACAGATGCACATGGCGAATGCTGAAGCCCGCGTTCAGGCGTTGTCCTTCGAACGCAGTGGACTCGCCCGAGCCCTTCACTTGAATCACGAGGTCGTTCGGCAATCGCAGATGCAAGAGCGTCTCGCCACCGAGATGCTCGATCACCATCACTTCGCCGGCAAGACCGCTATCGATATCGCCGCCGCATTCCTCGACGAAATGTTCCGGGCGAATGCCGAGCGTGAGCGTCTCGCCCGCCTTTACCGACGAAGCCTTGAAGGGCAGCGTGAGCGCCTCGCCACCGGGCAGTTCGATGCTGACGCCGGCGGCATCGACATGTTGCACGCGCACGTCCATGAAGTTCATCTTCGGCGAGCCGATGAAGCCCGCGACGAAGCGATTATGCGGCGTGCGATAAAGCTCCAGCGGCGTGCCGATCTGCTCCACGCGCCCATGATTCAGCACGACGATTCGATCGGCCATGGTCATCGCTTCGGTCTGATCGTGCGTGACGTAAATCATCGTCGCGTTGAGTTGCTTGTGCAGCTTGATGAGTTCGAGGCGCATCTGCACGCGCAAGGCGGCATCGAGATTCGAGAGCGGTTCGTCGAAGAGAAACACTTGCGGTTCGCGCACGATCGATCGCCCGATGGCAACGCGCTGACGCTGTCCGCCCGACAACGCGCGCGGCCGGCGTTCGAGCAGTTGACCGATCTGCAGGATCTCGGCTGCGCGCTGCACGCGTTCCTTGATCTGCGCTTCGGGCAGCTTCAGCATGCGCAGTCCGAACGCGATGTTCTCGTACACCGTCATGTGCGGATAGAGCGCATACGACTGAAACACCATCGCCACGCCACGCTGCGATGGTTCGAGTTCGGTGACGTCTTCACCGCCTATCAGTATTTGCCCTGAATCGCTGCGTTCGAGCCCGGCGATGCTTCGCAGCAAGGTGGACTTGCCACATCCCGATGGTCCGACGAAGACCATGAACTCGCGGTCCTTCACCTGAATGTCGACGCCCTTGAGCACATCGGTGCCTGCAAAGGACTTGCGGATCTGCTGTAGATGAACGGCGCTCATGCCTGTCTCCGTCTATGGCCGAGCCACGAGTATGTTCATCGCAGCGCAGCATCGAATGGCTTCGTCGATTTAGTTCTTGACAACCTGTTCGGGCCAAAATATACAATTGTAAAACGGAAATTACAAGTGAAACGACACAGACGGTCTTCGCCGCATACGCCGTGTTTTCCACCCGTTTCCCTTCGCACTCGCAGGAACCGAAAGACGCTACGAACGAATCCGCAAGCCATCACTGCTCTAAAAAAATCAAAGGAGACAGGCATGAAGAAGCGCTTCAACCAGGTGAGACAACTTGGTCCCGTCAAGCACGTAGCGGCTGTCGCGCTACTTGCGGCCAGCGCGGCTTTCGCCGCATCGAACGCACAGGCGTGGACGCTCAAGGAAGCCGCGGAGCCGTATTCTGGCACCACCATCAAGGCCATCTTTCTGGATCGTCCCGGTTACAAGGCAGCACAAACCCTGATACCGCAGTTCGAGAAAGAGACGGGCATCAAGGTGCGCTGGGAAGTGATTCCGTACGAGAACACGCGTGAGAAGGAAGTGCTCAACTTCGTGGGCGGCGGCGATCAGGACATCGTGCTCGTGGACGTCGTGTGGATCGGCGAATTCGCGAGCAACAAGTGGCTCGTGCCCATCAAGAAGTTCACGGACGACCCCAAGCTCGCGGACCCGAACCTCAATCTGAAGGGCTTCTTCCCCATCCTGCTCGACTCGTTCGGCACATGGGACAAGGTCACGTATGGCCTGCCGTTCGATAATTACTCGGGCCTCATGTTCTACAACAAGTGCACGTTGAAGGACGCGGGTTTCGACGAGCCGCCGAAGACCTGGGACGAGTTGCTGACAACCTACGCGCCGAAGCTCACGAAGGGCGACAAGTTCGCTTTCGCGTTGCAGTCGCGGCGCGGCGAGACGCAATCGGCGGATAGCTTCATGCGCGTGTTGTGGCCCAATGGCGGATCGCTTCTCGATGCTAAGTTCAAGTCGAACCTGATGTCGCCGCAATCGCAAGCGGGCCTCGAATACCGGCAAAAGCTGATGAAGTACATGCCGCCGGGTATCGTCGATTTCGATCACGCCGAAGCCGTCAACGCGCTTGCGCAAGGGCAGGTCGCGATGATCACCGAATGGTCCGCTTTCTATCCGACGCTCACCGACCCGAGCAAGTCGAAGCTCGGCAACTGTCTTGCGATCACCACCGAACCGAAGGGGCCGGCGGGACTCAAGCCCGCGCTCGGCGGCTTCTCGCTTGCCGTGAATGCAAAGGCCAGCGCGAAGAAGCAAGCGGCATCGTGGCTCTTCATCCAATGGATCACGTCCGAGGCCATGGCGAAGCCTTATCTCGAGGCGGGCGGCGTGCCGGCACGCACGGCGGTCTATCAGGACAAGGCGGTGCAGGACAAGTATCCGTTCGTGAAGCCGATGGTCGAATCCTGGCAAGGCGGCGTGCCGGATTATCGTCCGCGTTTCCCCGAGTGGCCGGCGGTGTCGGAAGTCATCGGCGAATGGGGCAGCAAGATCATGCTCGGTCAGGTGACGGTGAAGGATGGCGCGCAGACCATCGGTCAGAAGACCGAGGACATCCTGAAGAAAGCCGGCTATTACGACGGCAAGAAGCCTTTGCTCAAGTAATCGGCTGAACGCTAAACATCAGGAACCGGAGGCGATCGAATGGCAGGCGTGGCAACTTCTCCAAGGCTCGGAAAGCGGACGCGTTACTTTGGCGTGGTGCCGCGAACGCCTGCCTTCTGGTTCCTGATTCCGGCGATATTCGCGCTGGCGGTCATCGGCATTTACCCGCTGCTGCTGGCGCTCTATAACTCGTTTCATCAGTACAAGCTCGCCGATCTCGCGTCGGGCACGCCGTTCGTGGGCATCGACAATTACGTGGCGACGCTCACCGATCCCTCGTTCTGGGGCGCGCTCGGCCGCACTGCGTTGTTCCTTTGTCTTACCTTGCCGATCGAGGTCGCACTCGGGCTCTTTGCGGCGTTGATGCTGCACCGTATCGACTTGCGATGGATGCGCGCCGCCGCTCGCGTGAGCCTCGTCATTCCAATGGCGACAACTTATGCGGTCGTGGGCCTGATTGGCCGCCTGATCTTCAACCGGCAGTTCGGCGTGGCGAACTATCTGGCGGGCCTCTTCGGCATTCCGCCGCAAGACTGGCTTGCCGATCCGACGCTGGCGTTCGTCTCCGTGATGATCATGGATATCTGGCAGTGGACGCCGTTTTGCGCGCTGATTCTGCTGGCCGGGCTTTCCATGGTGCCGAAGGAAGCCGAGGAAGCGGCGCGCCTCGAAACGCCGAAGTGGAGCATGATTCTTTGGCACTTACAGCGGCCGTATCTGCTGCCGGGTTTGACGGCCATTCTCATTCTGCGCTCGGCCGACATGCTGAAGATGTTCGATGCCGTCTTCACCATGACGCGCGGCGGCCCCGGCACCGCGACGGAGTTCATCAGCATCTATATCCAGCGCGTGGGCTTTCGTCTCTTCGATCAGGGTATGGCGTCCGCTCAGGCCATCATTCTCTTGATCCTGACTATCGTGCTGTCGCGTCTTTATATCCGCTTCGTGTACCGGGAGGCCGCGTGAGTTCTCCGACTCTGCAAGCCGCGAATGGCGGCATGACCAAGCGTGCCTTGCGTGCGCGTGCCGCACGCAAACGCACCACCGTATGGCACTTTTTCGGTCTGGCGATCGTCTTCCTGTCGTCCGTGTTTCCGTTCTACTGGATGGTGACGACGAGCCTGAAGAGCCAGTCCGACGCGCTCGCGTATCCGCCGAAGTGGCTGTTCAGTCCCACGTTTCATCACTATTCGGCGGCGCTTTTCGAGCATGACGTGGCGGGCAGTCTGCTCAACTCGCTCATCATCGCGAGCAGCACGACGGTGCTTGCCATTCTGCTCGGCGCGCCCGCTGCCTATGCGCTCGCACGCTTCGAATTTCGTGGCAAGGAAGATCTGTGGTTCTGGTTCATCTCGAATCGCATGGTGAGCCCCGTGGTGCTCGCGGTGCCGTTCTTTCTGATTGCGACCAAGCTCGATCTCGTCGATACGCACATCGTGCTGATTCTTCTTTATCTGACGTTCTCGTTGCCGATTGTCGTATGGATCTGCACCGACCAGTTCCGCAATATTCCCGTGGAACTCGACGAGGCCGCGCGGCTCGATGGCGCGTCGCCGTGGCGCGTGTTCTGGCGCATCAACTTGCCGCTCGCGATGCCGGGCATCGTCGTATCCGCCATCTTCGCTTTCATCTTCTCGTGGAACGATCTGCTCTATGCGCTCGTGCTGACACGCACCGATGCCATTACATCGCCGGTCGCCGCGACGAGCTACATGAGCGGTTACGAATTGCCCTGGGGCGAGATCATGGCCACGGGTACGCTGATCGTCCTGCCGATGGTCGTCTTCGCGCTGCTCGTGTCCGGGCGGCTGGTGCAAGGTCTCACGATGGGCGCGGTGAAGTAGACTCCTTCGGCCTTCCATTGTGACCAGACACTCGATATGAGCAAGACAGTACCACCCCTAGCCTTCGCCGAAACCGACGAATCCATCGACTCGGAAGAGGAATTGCAGGCGCGCGTCGCGTGGCACTACTACGTCGGCAACCTGACGCAGCAGGAGATCGCGGAACGTATAGGCAGCAACCGCGTGCGCGTGAACCGGCTGCTCGCGGCAAGCCGCGAGTCGGGTCTCGTGCAGATCACCATCAACAGCAAGATAGCGCCATGCGTCGCGCTGGAAGAAGCGCTCAGCAAACGCTTCGGTCTTGAATGCGCGGTGGTCGTGCCGACCGGTGCGAACACCGAAGCGAACAACGCGGCGCTCGGTATCGGCGCGGCGAGCTACTTTTCGAGGCAGATAGTTGCAGGGCAAACTATCGGGCTTGGCTGGGGACGCACGATCCGCGCCGTGCTGCGCGCCATGCCGCAACGCAGTTATGGCGCGGTGTCGGCGGTGTCGCTGCAAGGCGGCCTCTCGCATTGCCCGAGCATCAACACGTTCGATATCGTTTCCGACTTCGCGGATATCTGCCGAGCGGACGGATATCTGTTCGCCGCGCCCATCTACGTCAGCAGCCAGAAGGCGCGCGATGTGATCCTGCAGGAAGGCACCGTGCGCGAGACCTACGAACTCGCGCGCAACTCCGACCTTGCCCTGCTGACTTGCGGCGATCTGACGGAATCTCTCGTCGTAACCTATGGCATCGACAATCCGGAGCAATTGCGCACGCTCGAAAAAGCAGGCGCGGTCGGCGACATGCTCGGGCATTTCATGGATGAAGACGGCGAGCTGATCGATCATCCGCTGAATCGCCGCACCGTTGCGATCACGCTCGAAGACTTGCGCAAGCTGCGTCGCGTGGTTCTCGTCAGTGGCGGGGCGAAGAAGTTTCATGTCACGCGTGCGGCGTTGCGCGGACGCTATCCGTCGGTGCTCGTGACCGATGAAGACACGGCGCGGCGACTCTGCGACGAACCTTGAAGAGAACATGACCGACACCATCGACCGTAACCGCGAGTTTGCAGGCAAGACCGTGCTCGTCACTGGCGCGGGCAAGGGCATCGGCCACGCGACCGTGAATCTCCTGATCGAACGCGGCGCGCGGGTCGTTGCCTTGAGCCGCAGCGCTGCCGACCTCGTGCAACTCAAGGAAGAGACCGGCTGCGAAACCATTGCCGTCGATCTCGCAAATGCCGATGCCACCCGCGAAGCCGCGCGCGGCGCGCAACCGGTCGATCTGCTCGTGAACTGCGCGGGCATCGCGCAATTGCAGCCGTTTCTCGAGACGACCGCCGAAGCGTTCGATCTCACCATGAACGTCAACGTGCGCGCCGCGATGATCGTCGCGCAGGAGTGCGCGAAGAGCATGATCGCGCGCAATGTGGGCGGGGCCATCGTCAACGTGTCGAGCTTGTCGGCGACCGTCGGCTTGCCGTTGCATGCGGCGTATTGCGCGTCCAAGGGCGGACTCGATGCACTGACGCGCGTGATGGCCGTCGAACTCGGACCGCACGGCATCCGCGTCAACGCCGTGAACCCAGTCGTCACGATGACGCCCATGGCCGAGCGAGCCTGGAGCGACCCCGTCAAATCCGGCCCGATGCTCGCGCGCATTCCGCTGAACCGCTTCGTGCAGCCCGTGGAAGTGGCGCGCTCCATCGCCTATCTGCTAAGCGACGATTCCAGCATGGTCAGCGGCGTGAGCCTCGCCATCGACGGCGGCTTTCAGGCGGGCTAGCCAACAATAAACATTTCAAGGAAGGAACGACGATGGAAGCACTGGTTCTCGAAGAAGCACGGCGTATCAGCTTGCGGCCGTTCAGCTTGCCGCAGGTGGTCGGACCGCGCGACGTGCGTATCCGCATTCACACGGTGGGCATTTGCGGCAGCGACATTCACTATTACCAGCATGGCCGCATAGGACCGTTCGTCGTCAATGAGCCAATGGTGCTCGGGCATGAAGCGTCGGGCACGGTCATCGAGGTCGGCGATGAAGTGAGCAATCTCAAGGCGGGCGACCGCGTGTGCATGGAACCCGGCGTGCCGGACATGGAGTCGCGTGCATCGCGTGAAGGGCTTTATAACCTGGACCCCAAGGTGCGCTTCTGGGCCACGCCGCCCGTGCATGGCTGTCTCGCGCCGTTCGTCGTGCATCCCGCGGCCTTCACGTACAAGTTGCCGGACAACGTGAGCTTTGCCGAAGGCGCGATCGTCGAGCCGCTCTCCATCGGCTTGCAGGCCGCGAAGAAAGCCGCGATCAAGCCGGGCGATGTCGCCGTCGTGCTGGGTGCGGGCACCATCGGCATGATGTGCGCGCTGGCGGCGCTCGCAGGTGGATGCAGCCGCGCCATCGTCTGCGATCTCGTGCAGGAGAAGCTCGATCTCATTGGCGCGGTGCAGGGCGTGACGGCCGTGAATATCCGCGAACGCAATGCGAAGGACGTGATCGCCGAACTGACCGACGGCTGGGGCGCGGATATCGTGATCGAGGCGAGCGGTAATGAAAAGGCCTTCGAGGGCATTGTCGATCTGTTGTGTCCCAGTGGCTGCCTCGTGCTGGTCGGCATGCCGCAGCGCGCCATTGCCCTTGATGTGGTCGCCGTGCAGATCAAGGAAGCGCGCATCGAATCCGTATTCCGCTACGCGAATATTTTCCCGCGTGCGATCCAGCTGATCGCATCCGGCAAGCTCGATGTGAAGCCGTTCATCTCGCGCACATTCCCCTTCGCCGATGGTATCAAGGCGTTCGAGGAAGCATCGAGCGGCCTGCCTACGGATGTGAAAGTGCAGATCGTGCTCGAAGAATAACGATCGCCAAAACGATAACCGGAGACACGAACATGACGGATATGACGGCCATTGTGTGCCGCGCGCCGAAGGACTATCGCGTGGAGCGCGTCGCGCGCCCGACGCCGGGCAGAAACGAGATCGTCATTCGCATTGCCGCATGCGGAATCTGCGCGAGCGACTGCAAATGCTGGTCGGGCGCAAAGATGTTCTGGGGCGGCCCGAACCCTTGGGTCAAGGCGCCGGTCATTCCAGGCCATGAATTCTTCGGCTACGTGGAAGAACTGGGCGAGGGGGCGGCCGAGCACTTCGGCGTGAACGAGGGTGACCGCGTGATCGCCGAACAGATCGTGCCGTGCGCGAAGTGCCGCTATTGCAAGTCCGGGCAATACTGGATGTGCGAAGTGCATAACATCTTCGGCTTTCAGCGTGAAGTGGCGGATGGCGGCATGGCCGAATACATGCGCTTCCCGCCGACAGCCATCGTTCACAAGATTCCGGACGGCATCTCGCTCGAAGATGCCGCGATCATCGAACCGCTCGCGTGTGCCATTCATACGGTGAATCGCGGCGATATTCAGCTAAGCGATGTCGTCGTGATCGCAGGCGCGGGACCGCTCGGCTTGATGATGACGCAAGTCGCGCATCTCAAGACGCCTAGGAAGCTGGTCGTGATCGATCTCGTGGATGAGCGGCTGGAACTCGCGCGCGAATACGGTGCGGATATCACCATCAATCCCAAGAGCGATAACGCGCTCGACATCATCCGCTCGATCACGGACCAATACGGTTGCGATGTCTATATCGAAACCACGGGCGTGCCTGCCGGCGTGTCGCAAGGGCTGGAATTGATTCGCAAGCTCGGACGCTTCGTGGAGTTCTCCGTGTTCGGTGCGGATACGACGGTCGACTGGTCGATCATCGGCGACCGCAAAGAACTCGACGTGCGCGGCGCGCATCTCGGTCCTTATTGCTATCCCATCGCTATCGACTTGCTGGCGCGCGGGCTCGTGACTTCCAAGGGCATCGTCACGCACGACTTTTCCCTGGAAGAATGGGACGAAGCGATCAAGACCGCCAATTCACTCGACTCAATCAAGGTTTTGCTCAAGCCTAAGAGCGCTTGAAGCAGGTGTTGCAAGCGCGCCGCATTTTCTTAAGCAGGCGTTTTCTCGCTGACATAACCCGTACTAAGATGTAACGGTCAACGACGACGCTCGCCGAGGCCGAATGTGAGACGAAAGGATCTGCTCTATCTTGCGATTCTGGCGCTCTTCTAAGGTTCTTGCCTGTCCTTGCGCTCTTTTTCCTGGCAAGCGGCTTAGCGGATTTTCAACGCAGCCGCCAGTTCGATGCAGCCAACTGGCGGCGTTATTTTCTTGGCAATGGCCTGCTTACGTGGGTGCTTTCTCCCTTCAATTTGCTGGTCGATCTCATCTGCGAACGGAATCACGGCGTCTACGATCTCTCGCAGTTACCGGCCGCGCATCAAGACGAGATTCGCTCGATCATCGCCGCTTTCAACGACCATCTTCCGCTAGTGAACGCGCGCCTCGGAGGGCAAATGGCAAGCAAGCGCCGCGGCATGTGTTTCGTGCGCTGGTACGGCATGCCTGTCGATAGTTCGCTTGACCTACCGGAAATGGCGCGCGACTTCAAATACGTCAAGACCATCGGCATATCGGTTTTCAATGAGCGGCAGAGTACGTCAGTGCATTACGGACCGCTGCGTCTTACCTTGCGTTGTCTTTACAACCTCCGTCCTATCGACGACGAAAATGTCTTTATCGAAGTAGCGGGGCGTCGTCATTATTGGCACGACGATCCGCTATTCATTTTCGACGATACGCTCGTGCATCGGTCGGTCAACGAATCGGATCGCTTGCGCTACTGCATTTTTCTCGATGTCTTGAGGCCTTCGCATTTTGCGCGCGTGCTTGACGTCATGGTCGCGGCGGTGCGTCTTGGCGTCATGTCCATGCGACGTGTGTTCTATGCAAACTGGGAAATGATTCGCTAGCTTGCCAATAGGCGAGAGGGCCGCGAAGCAACTCGCCTTAGCTCTTATCATGCAACTAACTGTCGATCGCGCTCGATACTTTATGTTGACGCCTTAAAGCAAATGCCTCATTCCTTAAGCCTGCAAAGCAACATGGTGCTAAAGCCGTCTGAGCTAAAGGCGTCGCCATCCATGCTCCTTTTTTAATGCGGCGCTACAATCCGCTTGCCTCGTGCTTAGTCGCCTTGCATTCGAGACGCGATGAATTCAAAGACTGACGGCCGCCCCAAGCCTTCAGCTCATGCGATATCCGATAACCATTAATAAGCCGGAGCCGCCCAATGACCACGCTTTCCATCAACGGCCAGACGCATACCGTCGATGCGCCGCCCGACATGCCCTTGCTTTGGGTGCTGCGCGATCTTGTGGGCCTGACGGGCACCAAGTTCGGCTGTGGCATCGCACAATGCGGCGCCTGCACCGTTCATCTCGACGGCGTCGCCGTGCGTTCATGCGTGCTGCCTGTGGCGGCTGTCGGTGAGCGCAAGGTGACGACGATCGAAGCCGTCGGCGACACACCCGCTGGCAAGAAGGTGCAAACCGCATGGCGTCAACTGGATGTGGTGCAGTGCGGCTACTGCCAGTCCGGACAAGTCATGTCAGCGACCGCATTGCTCACGACCGTTCCCAACCCGACCGACGACGACATCGACGCCGCGATGGCGGGCAACATCTGCCGCTGCGGGACGTATCACCGCATCCGCGCGGCGATCAAGCAAGCCGCGAAGGAGGCCTGAGATGTCGCAAGGCTTAATCGAGGCGGGACGTCATGCGTCGCGCGGGACATTCTCGCGCCGTGCGTTTCTCAAGTTCGGCGTAACGATAGGCGCGGCTGCCAGCGGCGGCTTATTGATCGGCTTTAGTCTGCCGGCCGCGAGCCAGGATCAGAAGAGCGGCAAGTCCGTTATTGCCGGCGATGGTGTCGAAACGCCGCAAGACGGCGTATTCGCGCCCAACGCCTTCGTGCAGATCGACAAGAACGGCAAGGTCACGCTCATCATGCCGAAGGTCGAGATGGGACAGGGCGTTTATACGGCGCTGCCCATGTTGATCGCCGAAGAGCTGGAAGTGCCGCTCGACAGCGTAGCGATTGCGCATGCGCCGCCCAACGAAAAGCTTTTCATGGACCCGTTGCTGGGCGGTCAACTCACCGGCGGTTCAACGTCGATTCGTTATGCATGGGAACCGATGCGCAAGGCAGGCGCCGCCGCACGCATGACGCTCATAGCGGCTGCCGCGCAGCAATGGCAATGCGATGCATCGACATGCAGCGCCGCAGGCGGCAAGGTCACGCAGGCATCCAGCGGGCGCAGCGCAAGTTATGGCGAACTCGTCGAAGCAGCCGCCAAATTGCCGGTTCCCAAAGACATCAAGCTTAAAGACCCCAAGGACTTCAAGCTGATCGGCACGCCCGCCAAGCGTTTGGATTCTCCCGAAAAAGTGGATGGCACGGCGGTATTCGGTCTCGACGTGCGCTTGCCCGACATGGTCTATGCGGCCATCGTGAACTGCCCGGTGTTCGGCGGCACGCTCGTTTCAGTCGACGACAGTCACGCCAAAAAAATCCCGGGCGTGAAGCAGGTCATCAAGTTCGACAACGGCGTGGCGGTCATCGGCGATCATACGTGGGCCGCCAAACGTGGCGCGGCCGCGCTCGTGATCGAATGGAACGAAGGCGCGGGCGCGAACACATCGACGAAACAGCTTGTCGATGAAATGGCGAGCGCATCACGACGCTCGGGCGCCGTGGCGCGCAAGGACGGCGATGTCGACAAGGCGTTCGCCAATGCCAAGACGCGTGTCGATGCCGTCTACGTGCAGCCGTTGCTCGCACACGCGACGATGGAGCCGATCAACTGCACGGTGCACGTGCGCGCCGATGGTTGCGATGTCTGGCTAGGCACTCAAGTGCCCACGCGCGTCGTCGATGCAGGCGTCAAAGCCACGGGCTTGCCGCCCGAAAAGATCGTCGTGCATAACCATCTGCTCGGCGGCGGCTTCGGCCGCCGGCTCGAATTCGACATGGCCACGCAAGCGCTCAAGATAGGCAAGCAGCTTGGCGTGCCGGTCAAGGTCACATGGTCGCGCGAGGAAGACATTCAGCACGACATGTTTCGTCCTTGCTATCACGACACGCTGTCGGCCGGTCTCGATGCGAACGGCAAGCCCGTGGCGTGGACGCATCGCATCGTCGGTTCGTCGGTGCTTGCGCGTTTTGCGCCGCCGGCGGTGAAGAATGGCATCGACCCGGATGCGGTGGAAGTCTCCGCCGATCTTCCCTACGATCTGCCGAATCAACTCGTGGACTACGTGCGCCAGGAGCCACGCGAGGTGCCGACCGCATTCTGGCGCGGCGTGGGACCGACGCGTGGCACGTTCGTCGTGGAGAGTTTCATCGACGAACTCGCGGCGCAGGCGAAGATCGATTCCGTGCAGTATCGACGCGATCTGCTCGGCAAGTCGCCGCGCGCGCGCAATGTGCTCGATGTCGCCACGCAGGCGGCGGAATGGGGCAAGCAAACCATGCCGCAAGGTCAGGGGCGCGGCGTGTCGGTCATGCATGCGTTCGGCAGCTACTTCGCAATCGTGGCGGACGTCGCGGTCGATAAAGCCGGCGCGGTGAAGGTCAGTCGAATCGTATGCGCGGTGGATTGCGGCATGGTCGTCAATCCGAATACGGTCGAGGCGCAGGTGCAAGGCGGCATCATATTCGGCATTACGGCGGCGCTTTATAGCGAGATCACGATCAAGGACGGCCGCGTCGAGCAGAGCAATTTCACCGACTACCGGATACTGCGTATTCACGAAACGCCGCCGGTGGAAGTGCATATCGTCAAGAGCAGCGAAGCGCCGGGAGGAATCGGCGAACCGGGCACGGCGGCACTCGCCCCCGCCATCACCAATGCGATTTATGCCGCCACCGGCAAGCGACTGAGGCAATTACCAGTCGGCAACCAGTTGCAAAGCGCTTGACGGAGGCCGACATGAAAAACGTATTCAAGCCTCTCGTGGCTGCCTGTTTTGCAGCGTATGCCGTGACGTCGACACTCGCGCATGCAGCGGATGCATCCGCCGATGCACTCGTCGCACGCGGCGCTTACCTTGCCAAAGCCGGCGATTGCGTGGCCTGCCATTCCGCTCCGCGCGGCAAACCCATGACCGGCGGCTTGCCGATGATGACGCCGTTAGGCGCCATCTATACGACCAATATCACGCCCGACCCCGACACAGGCATTGGCCGCTATACGGAAGAGGATTTTGCTAAAGCCTTGCGCGAGGGCGTTGCCAAGGATGGCCATAATCTTTATCCGGCCATGCCTTATCCGTCTTATGCAAAGATCAACGATGAGGACATGCATGCGCTTTATGCGTATTTCATGCATGGCGTCGCGCCGATCAAGCAGGCTAATCGCGAACCAGACTTCAAATGGCCGCTCACCATGCGCTGGCCGCTCAAGCTTTGGAATATGGTATTTCTCGAGAAGGGCGTGTACCGCGATAAAGCCGGCAAGGATGTCGCCTGGAACCGTGGCGCCTATCTCATTCAAGGCTTGGGCCATTGCGGCTCGTGTCATACGCCACGGGGTATCGCGTTCCAGGAAAAAGGACTCGACGAAACGAGCAGCGTCTATTTAACCGGGGGTTTGCTCGACAACTGGTTTGCATCGAACCTCACCGCCGAACACAACACCGGTCTTGGCCGATGGAGCGAGCAGGATATCGCGACGTTCCTCAAAACCGGCGCGAACGGGCACGCGTCCGCATTCGGCGCAATGACGAGCGTGATCAACAACAGCACGCAAGCCATGAACGACAGCGATGTGGCGGCCATGGCGAGTTATCTGAAGTCGCTGCCGGCAGCGGGCGGTAACGGCAACACGCCGTATTCGTATGATGCCAAGGCCACGAAGGTGTCCCTGGCGCGTCCAGCTGCATCGGATTCGGGCGCGCGTGTCTACACGGCGTACTGCATGCATTGCCACGGCGTGGACGGTCGTGGCTTTGCGCCGATGCTCGCGCCTTTGGCGGGCAATCCCAACGTGCTGGAAAAGGATGCGTCGTCGCTCATTAACGTGACGCTGAACGGCACTGGCGACCTCGTCATTCAAGGCGTGCCGGCGCCTTATCCCATGCCTCGCTATGCGCCGGTACTGAGCGATCAGCAGATAGCGGACGTACTAACGTTCGTTCGCGGCGCATGGAACAACAACACGCCCGCCGTCAACGTCGAGGACGTCACCAAAATGCGCAAGTCGACGCAGGCGGCGCGTTGAGCCGCGTCAAGTGGAAAAATCGACCACGTCGAGCGTGACCGAACTCGACGGATGAGCAAGGAATTTACGATGAACGCGAGCGCTGATGCGCTCGTAGCCATCGCTTAACGCTTTGAGCAGACGCTCGTCGGTAGCACCGACGGGCGCCCAGAAATATTGCTCCAATGCCTTGCGCGTGATGTTGCACTGAATGGCCTGCTCGCGCGAGAAGGCAACGAAACTGACGGACGCGCGGTCCGCCGAGACGCTGGCATTGACGTTCATCTTGCTTGTCATGATTCGACAGGGTTGTCCGGTTCGCGGTTTTTATTTTGTCAGAAATTCGCCGCTCCGCGCATGCTTCATCGTTCGGCAAACGTGCGCAAGCAGGCAAACGACTTCCTTCATTACGGTGACGTGGGAAGCCGCTAAAGTATTCTAAAGGGTTTGCCGAACGTTCGTTCGCTAATGCATTACGCGTTCGCTTTCCCCGCCGCGTCTCAAATGGCGGGCCGGACGGCCCGCACGAGCTACCGACGCTTGTCATTTTCGACAAAAGAATGGAAAGAAAAATAAAAACAATGCATGCTCAGGTGTACTACTCTAGATCGAATGTCCAGAGCAGTGTCTCCACCAAGAGCAGGAGTCGATAACGGTTCGACCTGGCGCGGCTCGCCCCGGTGTCAAAGATGGCGCGTCGTGCATTCCCGAAAGTTCACCAGGCAGCGGTCCGGCTTGCTTCGCGGACGTCTGTTGCCGCCAGCAGGAGCGGAACATGAAGCTTCCATCGACGATGGATCCCTGGAGCCGTACCCTGGCATTGCTCGATAGCCGGTCAAGCCGACGATCGCAGTCTGGCGAGACCCATGGGCTGATGCCGCGTGCCTTCACGCGCGAGCCATCGAACGCATTAGCGCGGGCGGCGGGCGCGGAAAGCGTGAACATTCGCGTGTTGGAGCGCTTGAGCGAATCGACACTGGCGCTTTCATGGCACGATCCCACTTCATTCAATTATTCAGAGCAGGTGTGGGCGCTTTGCACGGCGCGCAAGGGCGGAACGTGCGTGCTAAGCGGGCAGGTGATCAGGCGCGGGCAGCCGGTGTATCGGCCAAGGCGCGTGGGCAGTTCCGTGCCGCTCAATAGCGGCGCGATGATTCTTGCGGGCGCGCTCGTGACGGATGTGCACGAGCCTGCCGAGATGGCGCAGGAAAGCTGAGAAGTCGTCAAGAGGGCGTGTGCAATGCACGCCTCGCCACACCGCTTTTTGATTGTTTCGCCAACGCCATATTCATCAAGCCATTGCGCCGTGCGCGGTTAAAGCACGTCAAGCGCATCGAACGCAATTAGGCCGAAAGCAATAAAAAGTAATCTTTTGAGCGATTGCCGCTATAACAATGGTATCGCTTTAAGATGTCTCGACGGGTGAGTGTGCGCGTCGAGATTAATGCTTCATTGTTTAAGCCTTTATCAATTCTCGTACGCTCATTCCCTAGACCTATGCAGGATATCAAACGGGGGAAGAATGGTTACATTGGCTCAGTTGGAAACTCAGATTCAAAAATTGCAGCGCCGTGCAGATGCATTGCGTGAACGTAAATCGAGCGAGGTCATCGCAAACATTCGCGCGCTGATGCAGGAATATGGCCTGACTACGGCGGATCTCGACAAGAGCGACAGTTCGCCTGGCGTCAAGAAGCGCGGGCGTCCGGTGGGGTCGAAGAATGTGGCTTCGTCCAGGAAGGCCGTCAAGAAATCGAAGATGCCGCCCAAGTATCGTGATCCCGCGAGCGGTCTGACTTGGAGTGGGCACGCGCGTCCACCGGCCTGGATCAAGGATGTAGTAGACCGTAGCGTGTATTTGATCGACGGCGCATCGAACGGCAAAACGGGCGCGCGTCGTGACAGTCCGGCAGGATCGTCTAAGGCAGCGGGCGCCAAGAGCAAAGCTCGTCCGGCAGGAAAGAAAGCGGCAAGCGTGCAAGAAGCAAGTACTTGAAAATGCGCTTAGCGCGGTTTAATCCCGCTAAGCAAGCAATGGACTGCGCATGCCGGAATAGCCGCTTGCGCGATCGTAGGCAAGCCCGACTTGCAACACGGCAAGATCCATTTGCGCCGGCCCGATTATTTGTATTCCGGCTGGCAAACCCGCAGGACCGAAACCGGCTGGCGCGGACAACGCGGGTAAGGACGCCATGGTTGCGGGCACCACGGTTTCCATCCATCGGTGATAGGTATCCATTGTTCGTGCGCCTATGGAATGAGGCCAGTTGAGCGTGGCATCGAAGGGGAAGACTTGTGCCGCAGGCAGCACAAGAAAATCATAACGTTCGAATAGCGCGTTGAGCGTTTGGTACCACGCCGAACGGTCCAGTGCGGCGCGGTAGACGTCTTCTCCCGAAAGACCCAGTCCGCGCTCGATTTCCCATACGGCTTCGGGCTTTAGCAATGCGCGCTTAGCGGCATCGCGATAAAGCGGCGCATTAGCGCCCGCGATGGCGAAGCTGCGTAAATCGATCCACGCTTGCCACAAGCGATTAAAATCGAATTTCAACTCTGCCGCTTCAACCGTGCAACCTGCCGTTTCAAAGTGACGCAAGGCGGCGCTACAGGTATCGAGCAAGGACGTCTCGGTAGGCAGATATCCGTTCAGATCGCCAAGCCAGCCGATTCGCGTGCCACGCATATCGCGCTCCAAGGCACTGGCAAATGCCGCCGGTGAATCGCCGCGGCGCGAGAGTGGGGCGCGCGCATCGAATCCCGCTTGCACCGAAAGCAGGAAGCCGAGTTCGGGGACCGTGCGCGCCATTGGACCGGCGACGCTGAATTGCTGATAGAACACTTCGTCGGCGGGGCCATACGGCACGCATCCCGGTGTACTGCGAAATCCGAACACGTTGTTGAATGCCGCAGGCGTGCGCAGCGAGCCCATCATGTCCGATCCATCGGCCACGGGAAGCATGCGCAACGCGACCGCAACGGCTGCGCCGCCACTGCTTCCGCCAGCCGACCGAGATGGATCGAATGCGTTGCGCGTCAAACCATAAACGGGGTTATAGGTATGTCCGCCAAGGCCGAACTCGGGAGAGTTGGTGCGGCCAATGAAGACCGCGCCTGCGCGACGCGTGCGTTCGAAAATGAACGCATCGGTTTGCGTGATTTGCTTGGCGAAGAGGGGCGAGCCTTTGGTCGTCACCATGCCGGCGACGGGCAAAATGTCCTTGGGCGCTTGAGGAAAACCATGCAACACGCCAAGACTTCCGTTACGCGCCAACTGCGTGTCGCGCTCGCTTGCGAGCTTTAAAAGACTCTCGTGATCCTGCATCGCGACAATCGCGTTGACTTGCGGGTTGAGGCGATCCACTTGCGCCAGATACGCGCTCATCACTTCGACGCAAGATACTTCTCGTGCATGGATAGCTTGGGATAGCGCAATGGCGTCGAGTGCAACGATATCGTTGGTGGGCAAGGAAGCAAGCCTGGTCATATGCGTTTAGCGATTAAATTCGGGTAACACGTATCTCGCGACTTCCTCGATGACCGCGCGTGCCTCGCGCCGCTCAGAAGAAACGTTCAGCGTGACATGATGCGTGCCGTTATTCCGCATGGCGCGCAGCAGGTCGATCAACGCGCGATAACCCGTGCGATAGCCAAGAGAAATATCGCTGGCGGGTTCGTCGGGATCTTCGCTCAAGTCGAGACGCATGGCCACGCCGAATGCGCGAAATTCGCCGGGCGACACGCGCTCGACCGCTGCGCGCCACATGCTATAGCGGCCGCGCTGCGCTTGCGGTTCGCGGTGATAAGTCATCCAGCCAAGCGAGTGACGCGCAATCCAGTCGACGCTTTGACCGCCGGAGCCGACTGCGATCAGGGGAATCGAAGCGTCCTGCTCAGGCAGCAGAAAGAACGCGGGCGCACCTTCGGGCTCGCGGTCCGGAATGACGCGCGAGGGCACCTCGATGGCCGCAGCGAGCGTCTCCCAATGCCGTTTGTATAAGTCGCGGCGTTCTTCAGGATCGCGCCCGAAGGCCGCATATTCGGGCGGCCTGTCACCGGAGCCGACACCGAGAATGAAGCGTCCACGCGAAAGCGTATTGACGGAAACGGCGCCCTTGGCGATATGAAGCGGGTGTCTCAACGTGAGCACGATTGCTCCGCTTGCAAGCGCTATACGCTGCGTATTCGATGCAAGCGCGCCGAGCAGCACCCACGGATCGAGGTGTCCGACGGGATCGGGATAGTCGATGCTATTGAGCGGGACATCGCGCACCCATAGCGCACGAAAGCCGAGTTGATCTGCAAGACGCGCGAGTTCTAGCTGCTCGCTAAAGTCCACTACGGTCCGGCCCGACGTTACCAAGGGAAGCGTAAGGCCGATGGAGAGCTTGCCGGGTGCGAACAGCGTGTTCGCGATGGAAGAGGCGGACATGGCACTCCACGGAAGATGAGAAGGGCATGCTCCATCGATACTATCACTCGGCAAAGAAGCCCGACGCCGTCAAGCGCCGGGCTTTTCATGGCGTTAAACCGCGGGCACCACGCGGCGATGCGTTACGAGCGATACCGCGAACGTCACGACGATATTCACCGCCAGCGCAATCAGGCCGATATAAAGCGGCCACGATCCCGCGCCTACATGCAGGACATACACCGGCTTGAGCCCTTGCGAGATGGCAAGTCCAGTGCCGAGCACGATACCGACGAGCCAGCCGAGAAAGAGGCCGGGCATGGTCATGCGGCGCGTGTAGAGACTGAACACGATAGCGGGGAATATTTGCAGAATCCACACGCCGCCGAGCAATTGCAGGTCGATGGCATATTGCGTCGGCAGGAAGACGATGAACAGCAGCGCGCCGAACTTCACGACGAGCGATACCACCTTGGCCGTCGCGGCTTCCGAAGCGGGCGTCATGTCCGGCGAGATCAGCGGTCCCCACAAGTTGCGTGTGAAAAGATTCGCCGCGCCGATCGACATGATCGCGGCCGGCACGAGCGCACTAATGGCAATGGCCGCCGCCGCGAAGCCAACGAACCACGAGGGAAACAGCGTGTTGAAGAGCGCGGGCACGACATCCGACGCCGATTTCACATGAATGCCCGCCGCGATCGCCATATAGCCGAGCAATGCGATCAGGCCCAGCAGCAAGGTATAAGCAGGCAGAAAGATTGCGTTCTTGCGCACCGTGGTCGCGGACGACGAAGACAGCACGGCGGTCATGGTATGCGGGTACATGAATGCCGCAAGCGCCGATCCAAGCGCAAGCGAAGCATACGCCGTGAATTGCGCGGGCTTGAGCGTGATGCCCGTTGCGCCGCCCTTGGCCTTGAAGAACTGATCGGCGGTATCGAACACATGCGCATAGCCACCGAGCTTCGACGGAATGACCCACACGGCCGCGATCACGACGATATAGATCATGATGTCCTTGACGAACGCGATCATCGCGGGCGCGCGCAGGCCGCTCGTGTAGGTGTAGAGCGCGAGGATCACGAACGCGACGATCAATGGCAATTCGCCCGTCACGCCAAGTCCCTTGATGACCACCTGCATGCCGACCAGTTGCAGCGCGATATAAGGCATGGTCGCGACGATGCCCGTCAACGCGATGGCAGCAGGGAACCACTTGCCGCCGTACTCGCCGTGCACATAGTCCGCAGCGGTGATGTGATTCTTGGCGTGCGCGATTTTCCAGAGCTTGGGCATTACCGCGAACACGAACGGGTACACGATGATCGTATAAGGCAGCGCGAAAAAGCCGTACGCGCCGACCGAATAGACCAGTGCGGGAACCGCGATCACCGTATAGGCGGTATAGAAATCGCCACCGACCAGGAACCACGAAATCAATACGCCGAACTGCCGGCCGCCCAAGCCCCATTCATGGAGTTGCGTAAGATCGCCACGCTTCCAGCGCGCCGCAAAGAAGCCGACGACGGTGACCAATAGAAAGAACGCGATGAAGATGGTCATCGCAACCGGATTGACTGGATTGAGATCGTTCATTTGATGCCCCGATACACGACATAAAGCAAAAGCGACGTGAGCGGCACCCAAAGAAACTGATACCAGTAGAAGAAGGGAAAGCCTGCGAACGATGGATGCGTGTCGTTATAAAACGGCAGCCAGAGCAGGGCAATATAGGGAATCAAAAGAGTCGCCCAGAGCCATGGACGGTTCTTGTTTTGGTCGCTCGTGTCGGGTTCCAACGCTGGTTCTCCTCATACGTCGTTGCGGGTTCGAGGCGCGGCACAGTATCGTCTTTTGTCTGCGCCTGGCGCTGCGAGCGAATTATCCAAGATATTTGTAATTGATGCGCGCATGTCACGCTATCTTCGTTTAATGCTTACGTGTTCCTTTCCGGTTACGTCAAGCATTAGCTAAACCATCGCCTTTGGTTGGTCTTGGCACGATGCGCTAAAGCTGAACCGCTTTGAAGACGACCAGCATTGCGCGCTCGACGCTAAAGCCCGCGGGATCGATCGACACACTCATGCTTCGTCCGACGATCCTTCGAGGTCGATACCCAATTCAGCCGCCATGCGCTGAACCATCGCTCTTAGCTGGTTGACTTCAAGTGTCAGGCGCTTTTGCTCGGCCTTGAGCGATTCGACTTCCGATGGCGACCAAGACTCGCGTTCAGCGACATCGCGCACGGGGAAATCGCTCATGCTCACTTCGCCGCATAGCAAATGCACCCAGCGGCTTTCGCGCTCGCCCGGCACGCGCGGCAGTTTCATCACGCGCGGCGGGTCGTTGGAAGCGAGCTCATCGAGAAAGCTCTCCACGGAGGAGATGTCCGCGAAGCCATGCAGACGCGCGCTGTTCGAACGCAATTCTGCAGCGGTTTGCGGGCCGCGCAAGAACAACGTAGCGAGCAAGGCAACCGATTGGCTCGGCACACCAAGCACACGATTGACGTTATGTTCGAAACGCGGCACGCGGCTGCTGCTGCCTTCCATCACGAGCGAGAGGCGCTTCAATCCGTCGATGGTCGTGAGGACTTCGTCCTCGCTCACGTTCATGACTGGAGCCCGTGCGGTCTTCTGGTTGCATCCCGAGGTGAGGGAGTTGAGCGATAAAGGATAAGTGTCCGGCACGGTATGCTGCTTTTCGACGAGCACGCCGAGGACGCGTGCTTCGAGTGGCGTGAGTTCGCGCAAGGCAGGGCGCGAAGCGGGAGAAGAGGGCGTATTCATAAACGTTCGGAGACTGGCGGTGAGACGCTTATGATACCGGTGGAGCGCAACGATTCATGCGTACGCGCACCGCCGTGCGGCCGTCTGGCTTCCTGAGACTGTGCACTCGTTCGGACCGATGCGCTTTTATGGTGCATGGATGTTGGCATCGGCGCAATATAAAGGTGTTTAATTCCGGCTTGTACCATTGGCATTGAAGTTGCTTTTTGATTGAACGGCACTGGGCTGCCCGCGCAATCGATGCAGACGAAAATCGTGGCTATCGTTGGCATCGCGCTTAGAGGTCGCCTAAGAAACAACACGACATACCGGTTGAGTCCGGTCGGCCGCGTCGTTCAGGCTTTCGAGCGTTTGCGAGTGCAACCAGAATTACGAGCGAAGGGGCGCCGCCCCAGCATGCACTTCATATGGAAGACCGGTTATGACGCAAGCATTCTTCAACGAGATGTTCGAGCAAAGCATGCTGGAGGCGCGCGGTGTGCCAGCGGCAGCCTTCAATGACGTGGGCGATCCGCGCAAGCATTACCGCGATTTCATGACCTGGCTCATCGCGCAGAGCGAACAGCAAATCAGCATCAAGCGCGCCGAAGCCGATCTCAACTTCCGCCGCGTCGGCATTACGTTCGCAGTCTATGGAACGAGCGATACATCCGGCAGCATTCCCGAGCGCACCATTCCCTTCGATGTCATTCCGCGCATCTTTCCCGCAGACGAATGGAAAGCGCTGGAGCGCGGTTTGCGGCAACGCGTCAATGCGCTCAATCGGTTCATTCACGACATCTATCACGAGCAGAACATCATTCGCGCGGGCATCATTCCCGAGGCGCAGATTCTCAACAACTCGCAGTATCGGCCGGAGATGCGCGGCGTTAAGGTGACGCGCGACATCTATGCGCATATCGCGGGTATCGACATCGTTCGTGCCGGCCAAGGCGAGTTCTACGTACTCGAAGACAATCTGCGTGTGCCGTCGGGCGTGTCCTACATGCTTGAAAACCGCAAGATGATGATGCGGCTCTTTCCCGATCTGTTCGCGCGTAACCGCGTGGCGCCGGTTGCGCATTACCCCGATTTGCTGCTCGATACATTGCGCGCGGCGGCACCCGCAGGCGTTGAAAATCCGACGATCGTCGTGATGACGCCCGGCATGTATAACTCGGCGTATTTCGAACACACGTTCCTCGCGCAGCAAATGGGCGTCGAGTTGGTCGAAGGACAGGATCTCTTCGTCGACCACGACTTCGTGTATATGCGCACGACGCAAGGGCCGCAGCGCGTCGATGTGATCTATCGCCGCGTGGATGACGACTTCCTCGATCCGCTCGTGTTCCGCGAAGATTCGTCGCTCGGCGTTCCGGGCCTCATCTCGGCATATCGCGCGGGCAACGTGTCACTCTGCAATGCGGTAGGAACAGGCATTGCCGACGACAAATCGATCTACCCGTATGTGCCGGACATGGTGCGCTTCTATCTCGGCGAAGAGCCGATACTCAACAACGTGCCGACATGGATGTGCCGCAAGCCAGACGACTTCAAGTATGTGCTCGATCACTTGCCCGAACTCGTCGTGAAGGAAACGCATGGCGCGGGCGGCTACGGCATGCTGGTCGGCCCGGCATCGACGACCGCGCAGATCGCCGAGTTTCGCAAGGTGCTCGAAGCGCATCCGGACAAATACATCGCGCAGCCTACGCTCGCGCTATCGACATGCCCGACGTATGTGGAGGCAGGCATCGCGCCTCGCCATATCGATCTGCGTCCGTTCGTGCTGTCGGGCAACGAGGTGCGCATGGTGCCGGGCGGCCTCACTCGGGTCGCGTTACGTGAAGGTTCTCTTGTCGTGAATTCATCGCAAGGAGGCGGAACCAAGGACACGTGGGTGCTTGAACGCTAAGAGCCCCGGCTCGAGAATCGAGACGCGAACCTCCATATCAACAACCGGGAAAACCCATGCTGAGCCGTACCGCGGATCATCTCTTCTGGATGGCGCGCTATACCGAACGCGCCGAAAACACCGCGCGCATGCTCGACGCGAACTATCAGCTTTCGCTCTTGCCGCAGTCCGACGAATATGCGGAACTGGGCTGGCGCGCGATGCTTTCCATCTCCGAACTAAGCGGCATCTATTCCGCCGCGCACCACGGCATGAAGAGCCACGAGGTCGTCGACTTCATGGCGCGGGACATGTCGAATCCCTCGTCCATCGTGAGTTGTCTGCGGGCTGCTCGCGAGAATGCACGCGCTGTACGCAGTTCGACGAACAGCGAGTTGTGGGAATCGCTCAATACGACGTGGCTCGACTGTCAGCGCATGCTGGCCGATGGCATTCTCGAGCGCGAGCCCTATACCTTCTTCGAGTGGGTGAAGTTTCGTTCGCATCTCTCGCGCGGGGTTCAGCTCGGCACGCTCGTCAAGGACGATGCGTTTTACTTCATGCGTCTCGGAACCTTCATCGAACGTGCGGATAATACGGCTCGCATTCTCGATGTGAAGTTCGAGATGATGGAGCAGCGCGCCGATACCTCCGCGCAGCCGTTCGATTATCACCACTGGACCGCCGTGCTGGGCTCGGTATCGGGCTTCGAGGTGTATCGCCGGGTGTATCGCGATGTCATCACGCCCGAGCGCGTTGCCGGCCTCCTGATTCTCTATGGCGAATGGCCGCGCTCGCTTGCGGCGAGTATTGCCGAAGCGGAGCTGCTCATCCGTCATGTCACCAAGGGTCGCGAGACCGAGGCGTCGCGCCTGGCGGCGCAGTTGAGCGCCGAGCTTAGAACGGGACGCATCAGCGAGATTCTGCAAGCGGGGCTGCACGCGTATCTTGTGAGCTTCCTCGCGCGCGTGAACGATCTTGCAGGCCGTATCAGCCGCGAGTTTCTCTTGCCTATCGCTCCCGAGACGCCGGAAGCGACTCAGGAGCCCTCGCAAACGCAGACGCAAACGCAGGGGACGGGTCAGTCGCAGAGCCAGTCGCAAGGCTCCGCTTGAACGCGTCCCTAGCGTTTCGACGCCGCCGCGACGACGCGATGCACGAAGCGCAGCTTGTCGATCACCGCCGGGGCGAGCGTGAACGGATAACCATCGGGCATGCCCAGGCTGCGGTTCAGGCTGTTGAGCACATAGGTCAACGGAAACCAGCGTTTCATCAGGTTATCGAAGGTGGTTTCCTCGACAGGCGTCTGGTCGGTAAGCGTCGGTTCATGCGGACTGTCGGGGACGAGCGCGAGGCCGCAGGACACGGCGGTATCGAGCGTATCGACGATATGCAGGTAATGCGCCCAGGTCTCGGCCCAGTCCTCCCACGGATGCATCGTGGCATAGCTGCTCACGAAGTTCTCTTCCCAATTGGGAGGCGGTCCCTCGTTGTAATGGCGCTGAAGCGCGGCGTTGTAGTCCTGCTGCTCGTCGCCGAATGCAGTGCGATATGGCGCGATTCGCGCGGTGTCGCCAATCAGGCGATCGAAGAAATAGTGCCCTGTTTCATGGCGGAAATGACCGAGCAAGGTGCGATACGGCTCATGCAGATCGGCGCGCGTTTTCTCGCGATGCGCATCGTCGGCTTCCGCGATGTTGAGCGTGATGATGCCGTTGTCGTGACCCGTCATCACGCCGTGGCCTTGCGAATCGCCTTCGAGAAAGCGGAATTCGAGGCCGCGTTCCGGGTCTTCCTGCCGCGAGATCACCGGCAGGCCGAGCTCGGAAAGCGTATAGAGCAAGCGCCGCTTGGCCGCCTCGATCCGATACCAGTAGGTGCGGTTGTCGGGATTGTCGAGGTTGGGAATGACGCTCGTGAGCTTGCAGGAGCAGCAGAGCGTTTCCGGCGAATCGGCGGAAACCACCCAGTTGCAGACGTTCTCGACCTCGTAGTTATGACACGGGCGGTACAACATGTCTTTCGCGAGGGGATGCAGGCTTTTCCATTGGCCGTCGCCGGTTTCCTCGAATGCGCTGATCTGATTGAGTTCGGGCACGTAGCCAAGCCGCGCGCCGCAATTTTCGCAGTGTGTGTTCTCGAAGAACACGAGCTGATCGCAGCGGTTGCAGTGAAAAGTCTTCATCGTGATAGCCGGAAGGGGTGGAGTTCGCGTCGGAACCGACGCGGTGTTCGTGGATGCGCGCAGTCCACGCAATCATCGTGCCGCGTTAAGCGCTCTTCCCGCCTGGCGTTACAGCAACGCTTAAGCAACAGATAAGACGCGCACGATGCACTGTCCGTGTGCGGCGTCATTTGAATAAAAGGAGTCCGGTGTGTCCATTCGCGTCGCGTTGAACCATGTCACGCATTACCGTTATGACCGGCTCGTCGGGCTGTCGCCGCAAGTGGTGCGCTTGCGCCCGGCGCCGCATTGCCGCACGCCGATTCTGTCGTACTCGTTGAACGTCGAGCCCGAGGAACACTTCATCAACTGGCAGCAGGACGCGTTCGCCAATTATCAGGCGCGCCTTGTTTTCCCGGAGAAAACGCGCGAGTTCAAGGTGACGGTCGATCTCGTCGCCGAGATGGCGGTCTATAACCCGTTCGATTTCTTTCTCGAACCGTCCGCCGAAAAATTCCCGTTCGCTTACGCGCCGGATTTGCGCCACGACCTCGCACCCTACATGATCAAGCGCGAACTGACGCCGCGCTTTGCGGAGTTCATCGCGAGCATCGACCGTACGGAGACGCCGACCATCGACTTCATGGTCGGATTGAATCAACGTCTCGCCGATGAGATTCGCTACCTGATCCGCATGGAACCGGGCGTGCAGACGCCGGAGGAAACGCTCGTCAGCGCTGCCGGTTCGTGCCGCGATTCAGGCTGGCTGCTCGTCGAAACGCTGCGCCATCTGGGACTTGCAGCGCGCTTCGTCTCGGGCTATCTGCTGCAGCTCGCGCCGGATACGAAATCGCTCGACGGTCCGAGCGGCACGGAAGTCGACTTCACGGATCTGCATGCATGGTGCGAAGTGTTTCTGCCGGGCGCGGGCTGGATCGGTTTCGATCCGACCTCGGGCCTGCTCGCGGGAGAAGGCCACATTCCGGTGGCGTGCACGCCGGAACCGGACAGCGCGGCGCCCGTTTCAGGTGCAGTCGATGAGAGCGAAGTCGAATTCACTCACACCATGACCATCACGCGCGTGCTGGAAACGCCGCGTGTGACGAAGCCGTACAGCGAGGAAGACTGGAGTGACGTGCTGCGCATGGGCGATCAGGTCGATGCGCAATTGAATGCTTCCGACGTGCGCCTGACGATGGGCGGCGAGCCGACCTATGTCGCCGTGCGCGACCGCGATGCGCCCGAATGGAACACCGACGCCCTCGGTCCGACCAAACGCGCCTACGCGGTCACGCTAATGGACAAGCTGCGCGCGGAGTACGGCGTGAACGGCTTCCTTCATATCGGCCAGGGCAAGTGGTATCCCGGCGAGCAGTTGCCGCGCTGGGCGCTGTCGCTATTCTGGCGTGCGGACGGCGAGCCGTGCTGGAGCGATCCCACGCTCTTCGCGGACGAACGCGAGCCCGCCAACTACACCGCCGAAGATGCCGAGCGCTTCATTCGCCATCTCGCGGGCAAGCTTTCCTTGGATGCAAAATACGTTCAGGCGGGCTACGAAGACAGTTGGTACTACCTGTGGCGCGAGCGTCGCCTGCCGGTCAACGTGGACCCGTTCGACTCGCGTCTCGACGACGAACTGGAGCGCGCACGGCTCTTCCGTGTGTTCGATTCCGGCTTGCCCTCGGTGACCGGCTACGCGCTGCCGATTGCCCGCGAAGCCGCCGACGGCACGCGTCCGGCGCACTGGGCGAGCGGCCCGTGGTTCTTCCGCGACGAGCGCATGTATCTGATTCCGGGCGATTCGCCGATGGGCTACCGCATGCCGCTCGATTCGCTGCCGTGGGTGGCCAAGAGCGACTATCCGTATCAGCACGAGCACGACCCGTTTGCGCCGTCCATGCCGTTGCGGCGGGCGGCTGAATTTCGTATGCAATATGCCGCCGACCTGGATTTTGAATCCGGTGTGCAAAATGCCGAGCCGGGCGCAGATGTTCTCGGCAGCGATGCGGCAGGTCCGGGGAAAGCATTGACCGGATCGTCAGCCTTGGGCGATGCATCGGCGTATTCGGCAAGCACTCGCATGCCCGAACGAGGCGAATCCGCGAAGTGGATCGCGCGTACCGCCGTGTGCGTCGAAGCACGCAATCCGGCGCGCGCCGCAGGTCCGAAAGCCGAAGCCGATGCGCTCAAGAAACACGGCAACGGCAATAAGCTCATGCATGTGTTCATGCCGCCGCTGACCTCGCTCGACGCGTATCTCGACTTGCTCGCCGCCGTCGAAGCCACGGCCGCCGACCTGCGTATCCCGGTGATCGTCGAAGGCTATCCGCCGCCGCGCGACACGCGTCTGAAGGTGCTGCAAGTCACGCCCGATCCTGGTGTGATCGAGGTGAACATTCATCCGGCATCTAACTGGAAACAGCTCGTCGAGCACACCGAATTTCTCTATAACGCGGCGCACGAGACGTATCTGAGCCCGGAGAAATTCATGCTCGACGGCCGTCATACCGGCACGGGCGGCGGCAACCACTTCGTCCTTGGCGGTGCGACTCCGCCCGACAGCCCGTTCCTGCGACGGCCCGATCTGCTCGCGAGCCTGATTGCCTATTGGCTCAACCATCCGTCGCTATCCACACTGTTCTCGGGTCTCTTTATCGGTCCGACGAGCCAGGCGCCGCGTGTCGACGAGGCGCGCAACGATCAGGTCTACGAGCTTGAAATTGCATTCAAGGAACTGCAACGCCAGCTCGATCTGCTGGGCGGTCGCGACAGCGCCACCGTGCCGCCTTGGCTCATCGACCGCATTCTGCGCAATATCCTGATCGATGTGACCGGCAACACGCACCGCGCGGAATTCTGCATCGACAAACTGTATTCGCCCGATGGTCCGACCGGCCGCCTCGGCCTGCTCGAACTGCGCGGCTTCGAAATGCCGCCGCACGCGCGCATGAGCCTCGTGCAGCAGCTTCTGCTGCGCGCGCTGGTCGCCCGCTTCTGGGAAAAGCCCTACACCGCGCGCCTTACGCGCTGGGGCACGGAGCTGCACGACCGCTTCATGCTCGGCAGTTTCGTGGAAATGGATTTCGAGGACGTGCTGGCCGACTTGCGCGAAGCCGGCTTCGCATTCGAGAAGAGCTGGTTCGATCCGCATTTTGAATTCCGTTTCCCGCTCGTCGGCGCCTACGACACCAATGGCATCGAACTGACGCTGCGCAATGCACTCGAACCGTGGCACGTGATGGGCGAGGAAGGCGCGATAGGCGGCACGGTGCGCTTCGTCGATTCTTCCGTCGAGCGGCTCGAAGTGCGGGCGCTCGGGCTCAACGGCGCCCGGCATGTTATTACCGTGAACGGCCGCCCCTTGCCGATGCAGCCCACGGGACGCGTCAGTGAATATGTGGCCGGCGTGCGCTTCAGAGCATGGTCGCAATCGGCGTCGCTGCATCCGACCATCGACGTGCATGCGCCGCTGACTTTCGATATCGTCGATACCTGGACGGGCCGCGCCATCGGCGGATGTCAGTATCATGTCGCGCATCCGGGCGGGCGTAATTATCAGACGTTCCCGGTGAATGCATACGAAGCGGAGAGCCGCCGGCGCGCGCGTTTCTTCGCGACGGGACATACGCCGGGCGCAACACAGATCGAGCCGCAGCAACGCAGCCTCGAATTCCCCTTCACGCTCGACCTGCGCTATCGTTAAGAAGCGCTCATTCACGGAACCAGACGATCTTGCCGTTTCAATCGACCTTGCCCTTCGACACGTCCGGTGCGCGTGTCGACGCACTCGCGCTGATGCGCACCTTGCCGGCGCGCGAAGGGCACTGGGACGAATTGCGCGATTCTTCCGGCCAGTTGCGCGAGCCCTGGCGCCAGTTTTTCGAATTGCTCGGTGAAGACGGTATCGAGCATCTGGATGAAGGCGTGGCCGCCGTTGCGCAGCAGATTCGCGACAACGACATCACGTACAACGTCTATGCCGATAACGGCGAGCCGCGCGCGTGGTCGCTCGACCTGCTGCCGCTTCTGATCGACGAAGAAGAGTGGGCCGTGATCGAACGCGGCGTCGCTCAGCGCGCGCGTCTCATGGAAGCGATCATGGCCGATATCTACGGCCCGCAGACGCTGCTGCATCGTGGTCTCTTGCCCACCGCGCTCGTGTTCGGACATCCTGGCTATCTGCGTCCCGTGAAGGGCTACGTACCGCCTGGCGGGCGCTTCCTGCAGATCGTCGCGGTCGATCTCGCGCGCACGCCGAAGGGCACATGGACGGTCATGGCGCATCGGACCGAGGCGCCTTCCGGCCTCGGTTATGCGCTCGAAAACCGGCTCATCGTCGCGAGTCTATTTGCCGATCCGTTTCGTGCCATGCGCGTGAGCCGTCTCGCGCCCGCTTATGCGCAACTCATCGCGACGCTCGCACGCGCCGCGCGCGCCACCATGCGCGACGACGATGGCGAACACGAAGAGACTTCTCCCGATGCACCGCATATCGCGCTCTTGAGTCCAGGACCATTCAGCGAGACTTACTTCGAGCACGTGTTCCTCGCGCGCTATCTGGGCGTGACGCTCGTGGAAGGCAAGGATCTGACGGTGCGGCATGACAAGCTCTATCTCAAGACGCTTGCGGGTTTGTCGAGAGTGCATGCAATATTACGGCGGCTCGACGATGCATTTTGTGATCCAGTCGAGTTGCGCGGCGACTCGACCATCGGCGTGCCAGGACTGCTGCAGGTCATGCGCGCGGGCAACGTGATGGTGTCCAACGTGCCGGGCGCGGGCTTCACCGAATCTCCCGCGCTCAATGCATTCCTGCCGGGTATCGCCGATGCCTTGCTCGATGAGTCGCTCGACTTGCCGACCGTGCCGACGTGGTGGTGCGGCGAGCCCGCCGCGCGCGAGGAAGCATTCGAGCAACTGGACCGAGCGTTGCTCGCGCCGACGTGGCCGGGCGCGCAAACCGACCATCCGCCGGGCATCGACGCGGGCGTGCAGGACCTGGCGGAATGGCGCGAACGGATTGAACGCTCGCCGGATGTTTTCACGGTGCAGGAGAACCTGCAGTTTTCGAGCGCACCGCGTTTCAATGATGGCGCGTTGGGTTCGCGTCCCTGTGTGCTGCGCGTGTATGCCATTGCGAACATCGACGGCGGCTTCAGCGTCGTGCCGGGCGGCTTCACGCGGCTTGCCGCAGACCGGCGAGCCACGGTGTCCATGCAGTTCGGCGGCAGCAGCGTGGATACGTGGGTGCTGTCGAGTCAACCGGTGCCGGCCGCATCGCTGTTGCCTTCGCCGATGAAACCGGGCGACGTGCGCGCGCGCCGCACGGTGTCGAGCCGCGCGGCAGAAAATCTTTTTTGGGCGGGCCGCTACAGCGAGCGCTCGGAGAACAACGTGCGCCTGTGCCGCCTGCTTTTGGGCACGCTCGAAGTCAACGACAACGGCGATCTGTTCCCGACGCTTGCCGACTTCGCGGCGCAATGCGGCCTAATTCCATCGATCGATACGCCCGCGCGCAGTTCTCCGCAAGCCTTCGAGCGCGCATTGGTGATGGGTCTTGCAAACCGGTCGACGAGCATTGGCGGCAATCTCGCGGATCAGGCACGCGCCTCGGGCGAAATTCGCGACCGTCTTTCCAACGATCATTGGCGCAACATTCTCGCGTCGCGCAACGATTTCCGCGATGCCCTCGCGCGGCTTGCGCTGCCTTCGGCGAGCGGAAGTCCGAATGCGAGCGGAAGCGGCGAGTCCGCGCCGCCGGTCAGCAGGCACTACGACCGCGTAATGCTCGCGAATGCGCTCGAACATCTGGCGACGCAGCTATCCGCCATCAGCGGTGCGCAAGGCGACCGCATGACGCGCGACGAAGCGTGGCGGCTGCTCTTCATTGGCCGGCATATCGAACGCGTCGCGAACATGGCGAGCTTCGTGCGCGTGGCTGCCGAGCACGGCACGTTGACCACACCGGCAGGCTTCGACTTGTTGCTGCAGCTTTTCGACAGCACGTTAACGTATCGATCACGCTATCCGGGACGGCTGGAAGTGCCGGCGCTCATCGACATGATCGTGCTGGATGAAACCAATCCGCGCGGCCTCGTCGGCGTGTATGTCCGCTTGCGCAAAAAGCTCGATGAAATCGCAGCGGCGGCGGGCGGCGCGCGTCGAACGCATTTTGCATTCATCATGCCGCATGCAGAATCATTTCCGAGTCTCGAGTCGCTTTGCGAGACGGACGAAGACGGCCACTTCGCCAATCTGATCGAACTGTGCGACCGGCTCGTGAGTGCCGTGGGCGTGGCTTCGAACGAGGTAAGCGCGCGTTACTTCAGCCATGCGAACACGCTGGCCTCGCAGGTATCTTCATGACCGTATCCAACAACCCCGAAGCCACGACACTCGCGGTCACGCATCGCACCACGTATCGTTATTCGACGCCTGTCGAGATCGCGCAGCATCTCGCGGTGATTCGCCCATTGCATTGCCCGTGGCAACAGGTGATCGCGCACACGGAGCGGATCGAGCCGGTGCCGTCCTATGTGCACAGCCGAGTCGATGCGTTCGGCAACGACGTGCTGTACTTTTCGCTCGATGCGCCGCACGAGCGTCTTTCGATGACGAGCGAGACCACGGTGCGGCTCGTGCCGCGCTGGAATGCGTTCGATCCCGCCGAAACGCCGCCGTGGGAAAAGGTCGTGCAACGCCTGCAATACCACGCGGGCGCGCGGTTCTTCGCGGAGAGCGAGTTTTGCTATGCGTCGCCGAACATCGCGCTCGATCAGGCGTTGCGCGAGTACGGCGCACAGAGCTTCGAGGCCGACACACCGCTCGTCGTGGGTGCAATCGATCTGATGCATCGCATTCATGCGGATTTTGAGTACCGCCCGTCGTCGACTGCGTTCGATACACCCGCCACGCGCGCCTTCGACTTGGGTCACGGCGTGTGCCAGGACTTCGCGCAGGTGATGATCGGTTGCCTGCGCTCGCTCGGCTTGCCGGCGCGCTACGTGAGCGGTTACTTGCGCAACGACCCGCCGCCGGGCCAGACCCGGCTGATCGGCGCGGATGCCTCGCATGCATGGGTTTCAGTGCATTGCCCGCAGAGCGGCTGGGTCGATCTCGATCCGACCAACGACGTGCTGGCGGATCTCGATCACATCACGCTTTCCACGGGGCGTGACTACACGGACGTGTCGTTATTGCGCGGGATGATCCTCGGCGGCGGGTCGCACCACATAGACGTGGCGGTGAACGTGCTGGCGTTGTAAGTCCGGCATTCTGCATTCAACAGACCGCATGCAGAATGCCCTATTCATCAGCGCACTCATTCGCCTTCTGGAAAGTCCGCGCCCAGCGTCACCGCTTCCCAGCCATCGAAGTCCTTGCGCAGGGCCTCGACTTTCAGGCGCGCGTTGGTGAGCGCGGCCTTGCCGAGCAAGAGCCGCAACGGCGGATTGTCGCTTTCGACCGCCTTGATGATCGCTTCGGCGGCACGCACCGGATCGCCCGGCTGCTTGCCGCTGTAGTTGCGCACCATATCGACGCGCGCCTTCGCGGTCTCGGCGTAATCGGCGATGGTATGCGGCGCCTGATTCGCCGAGCGGCCCGCCCAGTCGGTGCGAAACGGTCCCGGCTCGACGATGAGCACCTTGATGCCGAGCGGCTTTACTTCTTGCGACAGTGATTCCGACAAGCCTTCGACCGCGAACTTCGTCGCATGATAGAAGCTGATACCCGGGAACGCGATGATCCCGCCGACCGACGAAATATTCACGATGGTCCCGCTCTTTTTCGCGCGCATGCCCGGTAGCACGGCTTGGGTCATATCGACCAAGCCCCAGACGTTGATTTCAAACATCTTGCGCACTTCTTCGCTTTCGCTTTCTTCCAGCGAGCCGAAGTAGCCGATACCCGCGTTATTCACGAGCACGTCGATGCGGCCGAACTTGGCCGTCGCATCGCGCACTGCGGCTTTGACCTGAGCAGGGTCGGTGACATCGAGCGTGAGCGCAAGCGCCAGATCGCCGTACTCCTTTGCAAGATCTTCGACGGCCGCGACGTTGCGCGCGGTGATCACGGTCGGGTAGCCGAGGCCCAGGGTCTTGGCGGCGAGCTCACGGCCGAAGCCGGTCGAACATCCGGTAATGAACCAGACGGGTTTGTCAGCGGTCGTTGCCATGTGCGATTCTCCGTTAGAAAACGTTATTTCGTGAGCAATTCGCGAGCATGATCCATTCCCTGCTTGTGCGACAGCGTCTGGAGATTCAAGCCCTTATAAGCGCCGCTGACAGACAAAGACTTCAAAGCGCCTGACGAATCAGCATATCGACGCTTGGCCTATGTTCGATGTCTTGCTGCGAAGTCGCGAGCCCGTCACGCTCATCGCGAAGAAAGTCGATGAAGGCGCGCAGCTTCGGCGCGACATGACGGCGGTCCGGGTAGTACAGCGTATAGCCGGGCAGTGGCGGGCTCCAGTCGGCGAGGAGGCGCACGAGCCGGCCTTCCTCGATGAATCGCTCGATATAACCATTGATCATATAAGCGATGCCGATGCCATCCAGCGCCGATTGCACGAGCGCAGCCGAGTCATTGAGAATGAGTCGACCTGTCACGACGAGATCGAGCGATTCGCCATTCTTCCTGAAGCTCCAGCGCTCGATCTGTCCGGTGCTGATCAGACGAAAGCTTATACAGTCGTGCGCCGCCAGATCATGCGGATGCTTCGGAACGCCGCGCCGTTCAAGATAGTCAGGCGATGCGACGATATGCGCTTCGATGGGCGGCCCGATCCGGACGGCCACCATATCGCGCTCGACACGATCGCCAAAACGGATACCCGCGTCGAAGCCGCGCGCCACGATATCGACGAGCGAATTGTCGATGCACAGGTCGACGCGAATCTCCGGATAACGTTCGAGAAAGCGGCGTAACACGGGCTGCAGCACGATCATATGACCCGAGCGCGCCACCGTAATGCGCAAGGTTCCGGACGGTCGTTCGGCCGCCGCGCCGAGTTCTTCCGAAGCGAGCGCGAGTTCGCGCACTGCGGGCAAGACGCGTTCGAAGAATTTTTCTCCGGCTTCGGTAAGGCTCACGCCGCGCGTATTGCGCGAGAACAACGCGAGGCCCACGCGCTTCTCAAGTGTGCGAATAGCCTGACTTACGGCGGAGGGCGACACGCCAAGCCGCACGGCAGCGGCGGAAAAGCCCTTTTCCTCGGCTACCGCGACGAACGTCATGATGCCGTCCAGCTGATCCTGATGCATGCACGCATTCCTCGAACGAATATCGGCGCTTCCTTGCAAGCCACGCGAGCTTGAACATCTGATAAAGGCGCTTCGAAGCAGGGCATGTTAGCAGCAGCGGACGCTACCGGCAGGAGTGAAGGGATGCGTCAAGCGCGAATTGCCATGCAGGCTTTTAAGGCTGGCTGAAAGCGCGCCGGGGCTGCATGCGCTAAGGTAGAGAGCTTGGTTGCCTACACGCTTGTTCGCCTTGAATGGAGAATCACACGATGGAATACGTGAAACTGGGCTCGACCGGACTCGAGGTCTCGCGCCTGTGTCTCGGCTGCATGACGTTCGGTGTGCCGGAGCGCGGCACGCATCCATGGACGCTCGACGAAGAAAAGAGCCGCCCGATCATTCAGCACGCGCTGGACGCGGGCATCAACTTCTTCGATACCGCCAATACCTATTCGGATGGCACATCGGAGGAGATTGTCGGCCGCGCATTGCGCGACTTCACGCGACGCGACGATATCGTCATTGCAACGAAGGTCTTCAATCGCATGCGTCCCGGTGCGAACGGTGGTGGCTTGTCGCGCAAGGCTATCTTCAACGAGATCGATAACAGCTTGCGCAGACTCGGAACGGATTACGTCGATCTCTACCAGATTCATCGATGGGATTACACGACCCCGATCGAGGAAACCCTCGAAGCGCTGCATGATGTCGTGAAGGCGGGCAAGGCGCGTTATATCGGTGCGTCTTCAATGTATGCGTGGCAGTTCAGCAAGTCGCTCTATCTTTCGCGTGCCAAAGGATGGACCGAGTTCAAGACGATGCAGAACCACTTGAACCTGCTGTATCGCGAAGAAGAGCGGGAGATGCTGCCGCTTTGCGTGGATCAGGGCATCGGCGTATTGCCGTGGAGTCCGCTTGCACGAGGACGCCTGACGCGCGACTGGGATGCGACCAGCGCAAGACAAGAGTCGGATGCATTCGGCAGCACGCTGTATCGAACGGACGATGCGGACCGTGCAGTGGTCGAAGCCGTTGCCGCCGTCGCTCAAGCGCGTGGAGTACCGCGTGCGCAGGTTGCATTGGCTTGGGTTGCACAGAAGACGCCTGTGAGTGCGCCGATCATCGGTGCGTCCAAGGTGGGACATATCGACGATGCGGTTGCTGCGCTCGAATTGAACCTGACCGACGAGGAAATCGCGCAACTCGAAAAGCCTTACGTGCCGCACGCGGTGGCCGGGTTCAAGTAAGCGTTTCGGCGTTAATGGCTGCGTTGTCCATGAGATGACGCAGCCATCGTCGAGGCTGCTAAACCTCGCTCGCGGCTTTTCGCGTGACGGCCGAAAGCCGCGACCTGACGAAGCCGATATGTTCGCGCAAAACGTAAAGCGCATCCGCATACGCAAGCGGCACTTTGAGCGTGTTCAACGACTCCTCGATGTAATCGAGTTCGACCAGCAGGCCCTTGCGCTCTTCATCGTTCGACATTCGCATGGCGCCGCGTTCGACCGCCAGCAACGCGCCGTAGTAACGATAGATTCGCGACCTCACGCGCCATCGATACAAGCCTGGCACGATCCGCAGCGCCGGAAAAATCAGCACCGCCACGGGCAGCAACAACACGAGCGCGCGATCCGCGATATTCGCAAGCCAGAACGGCAGCACGCGGTAAAAGAAGCCCTTGCCGGAATGGTAATAACGGTTGGCGTCCTCGCTGATCGGAAACTCATGCGCGACGAAATTCGGAAACTGTCCGCCGCGTTGCAAGAGTCCGGGCTTGCCATGCACTTCCTGCGCGGCTTCGATCAATAGATCGGATAGCGCGGGATGCAGCGTTGGGCGCGCGACGAGTTCGACGGTTGGCGCAACCAGATGCACGGTCTCGGACGGCACGCGACGGCCCAGATCCAGCACGCCTGGCGGCAGATCGATCTCATCGAGATAAGGAAAAACACGCGTATAAGCGCGCGCTTCCTGAAAGTCCATTACCGAGACGCCCGGTACTTTCAAAATGCGCAGCATGAGTGCGCGTGTGGCGGAATCGCCGCTTAGAAAGACGGCATCGACCTGATTGCTGACGAGTTGCGTGGCCGCGTCCAGGCCGTCTGTTGCAAATAGCTCCGTGCTTCCACCTGGTCTAATGCCATTCGCTTCGAGCAGCTTGAGCGACAGCATGCGCGTGCCGCTGCCTTCACGGCCGATTGCAATGCGCTTGCCTTCGAGTTGAGAAAGCTGCGTCAGCCCCTTGCCGCGATAGAACACGACGAGCGGGACATACGACACGCTGCCGAGCGATATCAACGATGAAGCATGCTCCTTGCTCGCCACGCCACCCTGCACGAGCGCGAGATCGATTCTCTCCTTCGGATCGAGCAGACGATGCAGGTTCTGCACCGAGCCATCCGATGGCA
Source organism: Caballeronia sp. GAFFF2 (assembly GCF_023631485.1). Lineage (NCBI taxonomy): Bacteria > Pseudomonadati > Pseudomonadota > Betaproteobacteria > Burkholderiales > Burkholderiaceae > Caballeronia > Caballeronia sp. GAFFF2. The sequence goes on from NZ_JALQDA010000035.1 coordinate 751,002, forward strand.
TTACCTTGAGCGTGACGCCGTTTCTTGCGAGGATCTTCGCGTACTCTTCGGCGTAATAGTAGAACGAGCTGTCGGTTTGTCCCGCGCTTATGGTGATGGTGCGAGGCGGCGCGGGATCGAGGAGCCAGAAGACCAGTGCCCCGGCGATGGCAAGCGCAAGCACGACAGGCCCGGCAGTCCAGGTGAGATCGTGCAGCACGCTATGCGTATGTTCGTGTGGCAGATACGGGCGCTTCGCGTCTTGCCGCTTCATGAGTGAGCGATCCTGAAGGTCCGGCAAGCACAGGCATGATTGACCATGACGAGTCTCGTTGATGAGCGGCGTTGACCCGCAGTGTACCGCTTACAGGCGGTAAGACATGCCCGTCATGCTCGTCATGCTTGCCGCATCACGCCCAATGCGCGGGCACCCAGAATCTGCCGACCCAGTGCGCGGGAACCCACACGGCAGGGCGCGGCGCCGGTGCGACATAAACCGTCGCTGCGGGCGGCGGCGGAGTCGCGACGACGGGCGCTGCGATCACCGTCGTCGTGCTGGCCGTCACGGTGCTACCCGTGACCACGGTGGCGCCATGCGAGCCGCTGCTGGCCACATAAGCACCCGACGTACCCGATGTCACCACGACGCCCGGCGCGACGCTCGTAGCGCTTGCTGAGTGCGTTACGCTGCCGCCGCTCGCGGTGTTCACCGTGCCCGAGCGATTGCAGGTGTAGCCCGCGCAATTCGTGGATGCGTTATGCGTCGAGGTATTGCCGTTGGGTCCGGTCACCGACCCCGTCGATGAGTACTGGCCGACGCCGTTGCGCGTGACGGTGCTGTCGGTGGTGGTGGTCTTGCCGTTCGGCGTGGTCATGTTGCCGGTGTGATTGCAGCTGCCGCCAGCGCAGTTCGTATCGCCGGAGTGCTGCACGGATCGTCCTTCCGGACCCACGGCGGTGCCCGAGTTCGCGAACTGCCCGGTGCCGGTTCGCGTGACCGTGCCGGTGTTGGTCGCCACGCCGCCCCACGGATTCATGTAGCCGCCGGCATGCGAGCAACTGCCGCCACCGCATGAACCCGCGTGCGCGCCGTTATATTCGCCACGGCCGGTGTAGGCGGAGCCTGAGCGTGTCCAGCCCGCGAAGGCCGAGCTGCTTGCAAATGCGAGCGCCGCAGTGGTGACAATCACGAGTACATGACGCAGCGCGCGAGCAGTCGCATGCGTGCCGGATGGGTTCGATACGGTGATGTCTGATCTGCTTTTCACGGGAAGTCCCTTCGATTCGTGGGTGGCGATGCAGATCACTATAGGGAAAGCGTCTCGCGCAGTCTCTTCCAAACTTATTTCACGAGATGTCGCGCCGACGCGAAATCGCGCTTTGCGTCACACTAGGGCCTCTTCTTTAGCAGCAGAGCCATTCATCATGTCTATCGCGTCTACTTCTTCTTCGATCCGCGTCGCCATACTCGACGACTACCAAAACGTCGCACTCAAGCTCGCAGACTGGTCGCCGCTCGAAGGCCGCGCCGAGATCACCGTCTTCAACGATCACATCGCCGAGCGCGATGCCTTGCTCAAGCGCCTCGAACCCTTCGATGTCATCTGCGCCATGCGCGAGCGCACGCCGCTCACGCGCGACATCATCGAGCATTTGCCAAGGCTCAAGCTGATCGCATCGACGGGTGCGGCGAATGCATCCATCGATCTCGACGCAGCTGGCGACCGTGGCGTCGAGGTCAGGCACACGGGTTACTCGTCGACGGCCACTATCGAGTTCACCTGGGCGCTCATCCTCGCGACGATGCGCAACATTCCCGCCGAGAATCGTTCGTTGCAAGGCGGCGGATGGCAGGTTGGCCTCGGCACCGAACTCGCGGGCAAGACGCTCGGGCTTCTGGGTCTCGGGCGTATTGGTTCGGCAGTCGGCGTGATCGGCCGCGCGTTTGGCATGAACGTGATCGCGTGGAGCCAGAACCTTACCGAGGAACGCGCGCAGGAGAAAGGCGTGCAGCGCGTCGATAATGAAACGCTCTTCCGCACGTCGGACCTGGTGTCGATTCACTTGCGGCTATCGGAGCGCACGCGGCATCTCGTGAGCGCGCCTGAATTCGCGCTGATGAAGCCGACGGCGCGGCTCGTGAATACGTCGCGCGGGCCTATCGTCGATCATGCCGCCTTGCTTGATGCACTCACGTCGAAGCGAATCGCAGGCGCGGGGCTCGACGTGTATGACGAAGAACCGCTCGCCGCGGACGATCCACTGCGCTCGCTGCAAAACGTGCTTGCAACGCCGCATATCGGCTATGTCACGGAAGAGTTGTATCGCACGTTCTATAAAGACACGGTGCGCAATATCGTCGAATGGATGGATGCAACCAAGGCGTAGTCATGGTTGCTTCGGCGGCTGCGGATTGCGTGCAGGGTTCGTATCGATCTTTCTGATCTCGCTGATCGCTTCGCTGTTCAGCGCGGTCAGGTCGGCTTCGAGTGCATCGGCGAGTGGCTTGTCATAGACCTCTTGCCCTTGCACATGGAAGGTGAACCACTCGATGTACCTGGCCTTCTTCACCGGGTCTTCAATGGTGTCGCGCGTCCATTGATAGAGCGGATAGTGTTCCGTTCCCTCGCGTTCCGCTTCGGCCACGTAGCCCGCGAAGGCATCGAACTGACATTGCAACTCGGCGTCATGCGTTCGCAATAGCGAAGCGAGCGGCGCGAGCGCAACGTCATCCATGTTTTGGCGAGCCTTCGTCGCATAGTCTGGCGCGAGCCTGATTCTTACCTGATATTGCCATGCATCGCTCATGATGCGCTTCTCCCTTTAGTCCTTTCAGATTCGAAAGCCGTTAAGCGAACCGCGTGCGCGTCTCGCTTCAAATACACTACACTTCCTCTCGCATCGTCAGAAGCCTGAAGCGACGATGCCCGTCCATGCAGGCGACGAACAAGAGGAGGGTAACGATGAGCCTTCAGCACTCGATGTTCTGCCCATGCTGCGAAGTCATGCAGCCGGGCGTCGCAAGCCGCCGTCGCTTTCTCGCGATGGCCACGCAGAGCGCAGCGGCGCTCGCACTGTTCCCGCATCTTGCTTATGCAGACGACAGTGTGCCATCTCTGCCCTTCGACTCCATACCCGATCCCGTGCGCTTGCCAACCGACGTGTACCTCGGCGAATGCTCGGGCGTTGCGGTCAATTCGGCGGGGCACATCTTCGTTCTTTCGCGCGGTAACAGCACAGGTCCCGCGTATGGCGCGGCGGCCGCGCAACTCCTGGAGTTTGATCGCAATGGCCGCTTCGTGCGCGAGATCGGCCACAACCTCTATGCGTGGTCGTTCGCGCATACGGTCAAGATCGACCGGCACGACAACATCTGGGTGACGGATAAAGGCTCGGACATGATCATCAAGTTCACGCCTGAAGGACGCGTGGCGATGGTGTTCGGCCGCAAGCAGGAAGCAGCGGACGAAGAAACCGCGCCGCTCAAGCATCCGAACCCGCCGCTGGCTTCGGAGCCGGGACGCTTCAGGCAAGTGACCGACGTTGCGTGGGACACGGCAGGCAACACTTATATAAGCGATGGTTATATCAACTCGCGCGTGGCGAAGGTCGATAACGACGGCAACTGGATCAAGTCGTGGGGCGAGCGTGGCAAGGCGCCGGGGCAGTTTCATACGCCGCACAGCATTACCGTCGATGCAAACAACATGGTGTACGTCGCCGATCGCAGCAACCGTCGCATTCAGGTCTTCGACACGGAAGGCAACTTCCAGCGCCAATTCACAATCGACGTACCCGTACCGCCGGATGCGCGTCCTGCTATTGGCAACATGCCGGATGAAGCCGCGATTGCGGCGGGCACTTTCGCGCCCGGATCGCCCTGGGCCATTTGCATCTCACCGGGACCGAACCAGGTGCTCTATAGCGCCGATGCCTTTCCAGGCCGCATCTACAAGCTCTCGCTCGACGGCAAGCTGCTCGGCGTGCTTGGCCGTGCCGGCAAGCAGTTGAAGCAGTTCGGCTGGATTCACGAGATGGCGTGTCCATCGGAGAACACGCTCTTCGTCGCGGAACTGCTCAACTGGCGCGTGCAGAAGCTCGTGCATCATGCATAGACGCTACCCTCAGTTTTGCTTGCCCCGCATCGACATGATCGGTTTGGGCAGCGGGTCCTTGCCGGTTTCACGCCATGCGCGCAGCGTATCGAGCGCGACTGAGTTGCGTACATAGCGATGCCAAACGAAGGCGAGATCGAATATCAGAATGGCCAGCCACCACGCATAGAGAAACAGCAGTGCACCGATCACCACGGGCCATAACGGCTTGTTTGCGAGGTCGCCCCAGAGTCGCACGCCGACGATGAGGATTGTCATCAACGTGCCCGCTGCGACGAGCACGCGGCGTCCCCATCGCGGTTTGCGCGGCGCGAGCCATCCCGTCAGCGCGACGATCAGCGCGGCCAGGGTGAACATGACTTTCCCGGTGAGCGCGCTGGGCGCATGGCCATCATGCGTGACTGGACTCGCGAGGAACTCGGCAACGCCATTCAGGATCATGAGCCAGAAGATGGCGACGCCCGCGACGAACGCAGCAAGCGCGACGAGACGCCAACGTAGCCGTGCAACCGGATGCGTGGCGCCGCTCGCCTTGACGAGCCGCGGTATGCGTGCGGCCACTGTCGTGCCCATCAGAAGACACGCGAGCGCGAACACCGAGCGCGTCAGGTATATAAACGCTGGCGCCGTGCTCGCGCCGCCCGCACCTGAGGTGGCCGTGACTGCCTTGTAGATGAAGAACACGGCCATGAGATGAAGCGCGAAGCTGAGCAGATAAGGAATCGCCGTGCCGACCATGCCGCGTAACGGCAGATTGCCCGGCGCCTTCGCGGTGTTCTTGCGCAGCACCACGTCTTCGATGAAATGGCCGAAGACATTCGAGTCCGTCCAGTAATCCGTATGCGCCTTGCCCGGCAGCCAATAGCGAGAGAAGCCGATGTCGTGCTTGTCTGCATCGAACTCGAAAGCCTCGCAGCCGCGCTGTTGCAGAAAGTCGCGGGCGGTATCGAGCGCGAAGCCGACCGGATCGCCGAAGTCATAGTAGTTGCGCCAGCGGATACGCGAGGGCAGTGTCAACGGCCCGCCCGGACGATCGACTTGCGTGATGCACTCTCCTTGCACTTCGCTTCGAAGCTGCATGCCGTCCCAGAGTCTTGGCCACAAGAGGATGTGTTTGTCGATGGGTGAACCGATCGTCATGAAGCCGCGCAGACTCTGCACCCAGCTCGTATCGATGACTTGCTTGTGGTCTTTGGGGTCCGCTGCCGTCGGAGCGGAAAGCGCCTGCAGAATGCCCAGAAAACTGATCACCGTACCTTCGCTGTGCGCGACGATATACACCTCGGGCGGACACTGACAGCGCTCGGTGACGAGCGCGACGAGACGCTCCATCACGCGATGAAACCGGAACACGATGGTGTCGCGATGCTGCTTGAAATCCGCGACAAGCTGCACGTCGCCCACATAGTCGCGCAGCACGGGCGCCAGATCGAACTTGAAGATGCCGGCCTTCTCGGTCACGGCAAGCAGGCTTTGCATGATGGCGACGGTTTCGACCACTTCTTCCACCACACCCGCGGCGAGCGAGAAATCGGCTGGCTCCAGCTTGCGATCCGCGACGGTCAGCATGTATGCCGCCTGCGCGCGGCTCACGATGGACAACCCCCAGGCCTTGCTTTCTTCGAGCGTGTCGTCCTGTTTGACCACTTCGCGCGGGATGTCGGCCCAATACACTTCCGCGAAGCCAAGCGCGGAATAGAACTCGCGCTGCTCGGCGGTATAAGGACCGCCTTGCGGCAGATCGAGCTGGCGGACATCCACTTCGCCGACACCCGCGATATCGAAGTATCCCAACGGCATGACGGGCAATGGCGGATCGTAGCGTGCGCCGAACTGGCTCGCGACCGAACGCACGGTATCGCTGTGCAGTTGATTGCCGATGCCGTGTATCGCCACGACGATCTTCTGAACGCGCGGCTCCATGGGGAGGTTGGTGGCTTGCTCGAGGTTGCCCGAGTCGGAGGCGGCGGGGCGTGAGGCGTCGTTCATGGGCGTCTCCTGGCGTCGGGGCGCGGGCGCTTGCTGGCTGGACGATGCGGTACGGGCTGTTGCGCCAGATGGAGATTAGTCTATTTTTGTGCGCATGGCTTAGTGTTTTGCATTTTGTGTACCGGCGTGCTGTAAGTTGCACGCAAGACCAAAGGTTGTCGTGCGCACGGAGGGTTGCAGAATCACGCTCCGACAGCGGAGAATGCGTGCCGCCGGGGTTTCGGAATGAATTCTAAATACCAAGTAACAAGCAAATGATTGAACTGGATGGATCGGCCGGCGAAGGTGGCGGCCAGGTTTTACGCACGGCGCTCACGCTTTCGCTTTTAACGGGGCAGCCTTTCGGGATCGGGAATATCCGCGCAAGGCGAAGTGAGCCAGGGCTGTTGCATCGACATCTCTTAGCGGTGGCGGCAGCGCAAGCAATATCCGGTGCGCAATGTTCCGGAGCAGAAGTCGGATCGCGGATGCTGATGTTCGCGCCGGGGCCGATCAAGAGCGGCGAGTACAGCTTCGATATCGGTACGGCGGAAAGCTGCACGCTCGTCTTGCAAACGATTCTGCCGGCGCTTTTATTCGCCGATAAAGCATCTACCGTGCGTATACGCGGCGGCACACACAATCCGATGGCGCCGCCCGCGCATTTTCTGCAACGCGCATGGCGTCGCGCGATGGGCGACATGGGCGCGGTCATCGACATCGAGCTCAAGCGCTTCGGCTTCTATCCGGACGGTGGTGGAGAGATTGTCGCCACGGTGCAGCCGTGCAAGGGCTTGCGTCCGTGCGAGTGGATGTCGCGTGGCGCGCTCGATACCGCGTATGCGGAGAGCTTTATCGCGGCGGCGCCCGCCGGCGTTGCGCAACATGAACTCGACGTGGTTCGTCCCGGCATGGGATGGGACGACTCGCAGCTGCTCGTGCGTGGTCTGGAAGCCGAACCGGGGCCGGGAAACGCGTTGCTCGTCACGCTCGAACATGCGCACGTCACCGAGGTATTTACGGCGTTTGGCGAACGCGCGGTATCGGCGGATAAGGTTGCGCAGACCGTGGTTCGAATGGCGGATCGCTATTTGGCATCCGCTGCGGCCATTGGCGAGCATCTCGGCGATCAGCTCCTGTTGCCACTCGCGCTCGCGGGCGGCGGCCGCTTCACGGTCGAGAAAATATCGATGCACGCAAGGACGAATGCGGAAGTGATCGAGCGCTTTCTGCCGGTGCGCTTCGAGTTCCATGAAGCCTACGATGCGACGGCATCGGTCGTCGAAGTCATGCGTCGCTGATCACCGGGACATGTGAACGCTTCACATGCCCGAGCAACAATGCGGCGCACTTATTCGCGCGAGAGCGGCATTCTTTACGTCGATACCGCCGTGACTATTCATTCGCATGGCACTCGTCGCTATCGACAGACTTCTTACGGGCAAGCATCGGCGAAAGAATACTTCAGGCGCGTATCAAACGTATTCATGCGCGGTAGCGCCGGAGTGAAGCAGGTGCATTGAACTTGCATCTGCGAGCAAATCAAACACGAAGTTAAAGAGCACTATGACCAAACGTACAATCAACGAGTCCGAATTCATCACGCACGACAGTGAGAAGCTTTTCTACCGTCATTGGCCGGCGGCGAAATCGCGTCGTCGTGGCGCAATCGTCTTGCTGCATTGCGGACACGAACATTCGGCACGCGTCGCGCATCTCGTCGATGAGCTGAAGTTGCGTGACTTCTCCTTCTTCGCATGGGACGCGCGCGGACATGGCAAGTCGCCGGGGCCACGTGGATATAGCCCGAGCGTGGCTGCGTCGGTGCGTGACCTGCAGTGCTTCATCGATCATATCCGTGATGCGCACGGCATTGCCGTGGAAGACATCGCTGTTGTCGGACAAAGCGTCGGTGCGGTGCTTGCAGCGACGTGGGTGCATGATTACGCGCCGCCTGTCCGCTGTCTCGCGCTGGCATCGCCCGCATTTCGCATGAAACGGTATATACCGTTTGCGCGGGCTGGGTTACGGCTCGCGCACAAGCTGCGCGGCTCGTTCCATGTGAAAAGTCTAGTGAGGCCCGAGTTGCTCACGCACGATATAGAACGCATCGCGAGCTATGCGGCCGATCCGCTCATTACGCGGCCGATCGCCGTCAACATGTTGCTGGGCCTGCACGATACGTCGAAGCGTATCGTCGACGATGCCGCTGCCATCACCGTGCCTACGCAAGTGTTGATTTCAGGTGCGGACCGGGTCGTGCAGCGTGCGCCGCAGGACCTTTTTTATGATCGGCTGCGTTCGGCTCGCAAAGAGCGCGTCGTGCTGCCGCGTTTTCGTCACGATACGCTAGGCAAGCGGGATCGCGCCAAGGCGCTGGAACCATTGCGCGCATTTATCTTGCGTGAATTCAATGCGCGCAGCCCGCGTGTATCACTCGTTCACGCGAACAAGCGCGGACCATTCCGCGACGAGTACGAGGCGCTGCTGAAGCCTCCAACAAAGCCGTTCGAACGTTTTTATTGGTGGATGAACCGGCTGGCGCTGAGGGCGGGCGGGGCGCTTTCGGAAGGCATCGCGCTTGGTCTTTCGCTTGGGTTCGATTCGGACGCGACGCTCGACTATGTCTACCGCAACGAGGCACGTGGATGCGGTGGCATCGGACGTCTCATCGATCGCTTTTACTTGAATGCGCCAGGGTGCAAGGGTATGCGACAGCGCAAGACGCATATCGAAGCGCTCCTGGGTCTGGCTATCGCGCGGCTGGTTCGTGAGGGCTCACCCGTGCGTCTCGTCGATGTCGCGGCCGGGCATGGACGCCACGTGCTCGACGCGATAGCAAATTCAACCGACGACGCCAACGTGACCGTCGATCGCATCGTGCTGCGCGATGTGAGTGCGATCAATGTCGAAGCGGGACGTGCTTCGATCGCACGGCGGGGACTCGAGTCGATCGCCCACTTCGAGCAAGCCGATGCCTTCGATGAAGCGTCGTTCACCACGCTCGAACCCCGTCCGACGCTTGCCATCGCGGCGGGTTTATACGAGCTTTACGGCGACAACGCGATGATCGAACGCTCGCTGCATGCGCTTGCGCAAGCAGTGCTGCCGGGCAGTTATCTCGTCTATACGGCACAGCCGTGGCATCCGCGACGCGAATTTATCGCGCGTTCGTCGAATACTCATCGCGGTGAGGCAAGCCGGGTCATGCGGCGTCGCTCGCAGGCCGAGATGGATGAACTCGTCAGGCGCGCAGGTTTCCGCAAGCTGGAACAGCGTATCGATGAAATGGGTATTTTTACGGTGAGTCTTGCGCAGCGGGAAGCGAGGCAATGAGCGATGCGGCGGCCGCTATCGCTGCGCTGCTTTGTGCTGGCGTGGAGTGACTGTTGGCATCGCGGTGGCGTTTAGCGGACTTTGAGCGTCGTGTAAAGTCGTCGCCTAAGCCACCTTCGCGGGCTAGTGCAAGCGAACAGTGCACAATGACGCCAAGAGCGACTTTAACCGCGCGCGAATGAAGCACCGTCGCTAGACAAGACCCCTTGCCGCAGAGAGACAAATGAAGAAAGGAAAACCCAAGCTCACCCGCGACGACGCCGAGCGTCTCTTCGAAGGTCTGCCGAAATCCAGCACGAGCGAGCGTAAATCCGGCCGGCCCGAGAATCCATTCGAAGCTGGCGCGTTCGAGCCTGTCGAGCGCATCGACGAAGAAGCCAAGCTCTGGAAAGACAACCTGATCACGCTGCCGATGGCGGTCGAGCTGCCCGCTGGCTATGAATCGGTCGCACGCATGCGCGATGCGATGGCACGAGCATGGCGCCTGAGATGGGTGAGGGAAAGCGGTCACGAAATCGTGACGGAATTTCCTGAAGGATGGTCGGCGCTTCGCCCGGAGAGCGGTCCTATCGAAGTGCGAGATCCGGCGGGCGTGGTGCGCGCCGTGTTTGGTTGGGCCAAGGATGCCGAGTTGCGAATCTTGCCGCGATATTCCCTTGAATCGCAGACCAACGGTTCAAATGGGCTGGGCAGTTTGCTCGTCCGCGATCGATCGAACGGTCAAATTCTCGAAAGATCGTCGACCTGGTCCGCGCAAAGTGGCACTAACCATCCCGATTGGACACGGCTGTCGACGTGGCTCAACTCGAATTATCCATTCCATCGCGATCCTTTACGGTACTGGGCAGACTGCGAGGGCAATCTTCAAGGCTAAGACACGGCTTGGCGCTTGATCGAATTTCTTTAGGGAATATCTTGCGACCTGTACGAGCGCGTCTTGCCGTGACACGCTAAGAAAGCACGCGCTTGGCATTAAAGCCCACGCGCCAGGCAAACGGAATCAAGCTATTTCGCTTAGCGCACAAAAAGGCCCAGCCACTAAGCGCTGGGCAATCCAGTGATTGAAGGCCACCGGAGGAGGATCTTGGAGACGAGGCGCACAAGACGATTGCGCGCCAGACCTTGAACGAAAACAACTGAACAGATTAGGAGCCAAAGAATACAGGCTTCATGCCGTCGTTGGCATCCGGACGGACGGAAGCGCTGATCTTGTGTCCCACGCGAGCCACTGCATGGTCGAAATTGCGCAGCGTATGGTGTGCGCCCGAAGCCGATGTGCCATCCGCGGCGCCGCCGACATCCGTTGCGTTATTGCCTTGGGCGTTCACACGAGCTTCCGCGGCTTGAATATTGGCCGGATATTGCGTTTGATCGCCGGTGGGGTTGTAGCCGGCTTTTTCGAGTTGAACCAGTTGCGCCTTCACTTCAGCGCGAGTCACCGGCTGGTTCGTTTTAGCGAACGACGACACGGCAGGGATTGCAAGAGCAGCGGCAACGATGAGCGATTGAACGAGTTTCATGATGCTTACCTCCAGGCTTCGTTTTTGCGCAAACACCCGTTTGCGTTTCAGTGCTTGAAGTCTAGGCGGCACGTGCTTGGGAATTAAGTGCGGACTGAACAAGTAATTATTGTTAAATACGCGTTAACCCTCAATAGCCGATGACGCCGTTGCATCGGACGCGCTCGCGTAAAATCGCCTTGCCGCCGTTCTTTCGTTCGAATGACAGGACACCCTATGTTGCAGCCGTTTGCATCCTCAGAACCGTTCACGATTGGCGTCGAACTGGAAGTCCAGGTCGTCAATACGCATGACTACAACCTGACGAAGGCGACCACGGAGTTGTTGAACCGCGTTCGAGAGGAAACCTTCGCGGGGGCCATCGACCCCGAGACGACCGAAGGGATGATCGAACTCTCCACTGGCGTGTGCCGGAACTTCGACCAGGTCAGTAACGAGTTGCAGGTGCTTCGCGATACGCTCGTTCGCGCCGCCGACTTTCTCAACGTCGGCGTATGCGGTGGCGGCACCAACTTCTTCCAGAATTGGTACGACCAACGTTCCGATGGACGCGAACGCTCCGAATATCTCATGGGCTTATACGGGGCGCTTTATCAGCAGTTCACCATCTTCGGTCAGCACGTGCATGTCGGTTGCCCGGACGCCGACTCGGCGCTCGTCCTACTGCACTCGCTCTCGCGCTACGTCCCGCACTTCATCGCGCTCGCCGCTTCTTCGCCGTTCGTGCAGGGCAGCGACACGCAGTTCCAGTGCGCAAGACTCAATTCGGTCGCGCCGTTCCCCTTGTCGGGCCAGGCGCCCTTCGTGACGAAGTGGAGCGAGTTCGAACAGTACTTCGAGCGCATGACCAACACGGGTCTCGTCAAGAGTCTGAAGGACTTTTACTGGGACATTCGTCCGAGTCCTGGATTCGGAACGATCGAAGTACGCGTCATGGATACGCCGTTACGCGTGGAACGAGCCGCCGCCATCGCAGCTTACATTCAGGCGCTTTCGCGCTATCTGCTGGTCGATAAACCCTTGACGCTGAGTGAACGCGACTACGAGGTTTATCGGACGAACCGGTTCATGGCTTGCCGCTTTGGTCTCGATGCAACATGCGTGAATCCGGAGACGGGGCAAAGCAAACCGATCAGAGACGACATCCTTGCCACGCTCGATGCGATCAGCGGCCACGCTCAGGCTCTCGGCGGCCAAGCAGGCCTCGAATCGATCAGGCGTGCGGTGACGAGCGGCACGAGCGATGCCACGTGGTTGCGCCGCGTCTATGGCGCGCATGACTCCTTGCATGAAGTCGTGCGGCAGCAATGTCAGATATGGCGTGGCGCGCAGACGCTCGAATGAACTCAAGGCAATGACTAAAGCGTTAGCCTGAAACCGCGCACCAGCACTCCTGGCAATTGCAGGCCGCCTGTCGAACGTTCGCCCCACGTCGAGTCGTTCAACAGCAGTTCGGGCGTGGCGCCTATCCGGTCGAGTTCGCTTCCTAGCAGCCGATAAAGGCTGTCGTCGAAGCGCATGGCTTCTATGGGCGCGACGATCTCGCCATGCTCGACCCAGAACGTGGCAAAGCGCGTCATGCCGGTCATGCGGCAATCCATCCGGTCGGAGAAGTTCACGTACCACAGGTTGCCGACATAAAGACCGGTGTCGAGCGCGGCGAGCACGTCGCTGTCGGCGAGATCGCCGCCTTGCATCGAAAGCGATATGGGCATCTCATTCGCGGGCGCGCCGTTGGGACGCAAGCCGTATTCGCGGGCTGTGCGCGCGCTGGTGAGTTGCTGCGCGCCGCGGCCGGCTCGAATCAGCGGGACGGTCTCGCGCTCGTAGCCGTCTTCACTAAAGCCCGGTGTAATGCCGAGACCGATGTCCTCGGTGAGCGTGACGCGTTCGTCCAGCGAAGCCTCGCCGCTATTCAGGCGATGAAACTCGCTACGCGATGTTGCCTGCTTGCGTGCCGAAAACGCCGTAAAGGACGCCGTGCCGATGAGTTCGGCAAGCGCGGCCGGCGCGAGCCATGCACGATAATTCCCCGGCGCAAGCGTGCGCGCGGGCCGGGCCAACACCGGCATGCGCGCCGCGGCCTCTTCGACTTTTCTTGCGAAGACTTCGTCGCTCCATTGCTCGCCCGCGTAGGTCGTCTTGATTGCGCGTCCGCTTGCATCGTAAAGCGACCAGCTGAAGTTGAAGTTGTCGAGTTCATGCCAGCCACGGCTCCCATTCGACGATGCAAAGCCGCGCGCCATCGATCCACCGGCATAGAAGCCGACGAAGTCGAGCCGTGCCGCGCATCGTTCGACCACGCTCAAGAGCGATTCGATCTTCGGCAGCGTGCCGCGTCGTCGGGTGGCCTGGGTCCATGTCGTCGTATCGACGAGCAAATGGGGATCGGCGCTGGCGTCTTCGAGCGCGGCCCGCAGCGCGGCGAGCGTCCCGGCGATGGCTTCGTCGTCGGTATGCGCGTCGCCGCTTATCGTGAGCGTGGAATAGGCCTGGCGCTCGTTCCTGATGAGCCGCAGCGTCAACGCGCCCTGCGAGACGTGCCCGATCTGACGGACCTTGCTTGCATTGAAGCGCACGAAGTCCGATTCCTCGGCGGCAAGTGTGGTCAATGCCACTTCGCCTGTGACGAGCCGACGCTCGACGACATCCGCGAGCCGCATGAAGCGATGTTCCCAGTTTGCCGCGGCGGCTGTCATCGCGTGCCTCCGAACACATCCACGTTGCTGAACACGCATGCAGGCGATGCATGGCCCACGCGCACGATCTGCATTGGCTCACCCTTGCCGCACATTGCCGTGCCGTAGATGCCGCGCGTTCCTTCGTTGCCGACCGCGACCAGGCTGCGCCAGAAATTCGCCGAAATGCCGCGATAGCCCGGTTGGCGAACCACTTGCGTAAGCCGGCCATTCTCGATCAGTTGCCCGAACTCGCAGCCGAATTGAAACTTGTTGCGATAGTCGTCGATGGACCACGAGGTGTTCGTGCGCATCAGAATGCCCTGTTCGATGTTCGCGATCATCTCGTCGAGCGTACTCTCGCCAGCTTCGATATTGAGGTTCGCCATCCGGTCGATAGGCGGGCGGTTCCAGCTCGATGCCCGCGAATTCGCGACCCCGCCGATGCCCGCGCGTTGTTGCGAGAGCGTGCCGCCGAGCGCGCGTTCGAGCACGCCGTTGCGGATCAGATGGTGTTTGCTCGCAGCGGCGCCGTCGTCGTCGAATGCGTAGGTTGCGACCTCAGCGGCCACATCGGGATCGAACGTCACGTTCAAGAGCGGCGAGCCGTATTGGTAGGTGCCGAAGAACTCGGGCTTCACGAAGCTCGATCCGGCGAAGTTGCGTTCGTCGCCGAGAATGCGGTCGAGTTCGAGCGGATGACCGATCGACTCATGGATTTGCAGCATCATCTGATCGGGCATGAGGAGCAGGTCGCGCACGCCGCTCGGGCAGTTCGGCGCGGCGAGAAGCGCGAGCGCTTCGTTGGCCAGCCGCTCGCCGGCGCCATCGAAAGCGAAGCGATCGAGGATTTCGACGCCGCCTTGCGCGATGGTTCCGTAATCGCCGCCCAGCGTGCGGACTTGGGTATCGCCGTGGGCGTGCGCCGCGACCGCCAATTGCGGCATGGCGAACCGGAAACGCTGCTCGATGCGAACGCCGTCGCTCGTGATCAAGGTTTGTTCGCTTTCGATGACCTGCATGGACGCGGTGCGCTCGACGATACGCGTGTCGATGCTCGCTGCGGCGCATTCTTCCGCGAGCCGTTCAAGCCATTCGCGCCGCGCCGGCAGCGTGGCCTCGATGCCGGGCGACGCGTATTCGCCGCTTTGCGATGGACGCGCGGCGAGCCTGTGATCGACGAGCGAGACGCGTGCGCTTGCCTTGGCGCGGCGCGTGGCGAGGTCGAGCGCCGCCTGCAAGCCAGCCGGGGACAAGTCGGCGGTCGCCGCATAGCCCGCGCCGGCGCCGTGCCATGCAGTGAGCATTGCGCCGCGATCGCGCGCGGTGCGAAGTGGCTGGATCACGTCGTTGCGGACCTTGTGATCGTCCGTGCGTTCATCGACGAAGCGCACCGAGTGGAAGTCCGCTTCGCTGGAAAGGGCGCGAACGTGCTCGTCGAGTGATGGACCGTTCATATCGCTTCCGTGTTTTTACCGTCGGGTGCGCAAATGCGTGCGCAGGCAGCGTTAATATGCCATGGCACGGACCAACGCACGCGCGTTTGCGGATGTGTATCCTCTCGATGTCGTCATTCGAGGATGCCCCTGTGAAATACCCACTCATACTGGGCTTCGCTATCGTCGCGCTGGATGTCGTCGTGTGGCGCGCGCGTCTGCCCGCGCAAGACCTCGCGCGGCTGTTCATACGGCTCGCGCTTTTCGTCGCGTTGAGCTGGGACCTCTTTTCCTCTGACCTGAATCCGTTCACTCAGGCGCCTTACGCTGCCGTCGTCGAATTGCACTGGCTTGGACAAGTGCTCGAAATCATCTGGTGGCTGACGGGCGCGCGGTTGCTCACGCTTTCGCTCGACACCTTGCTTTTGCCGCGCGCCTGGCGCAAGCAGCGGCTATTTTCAGATGTGTTCGGTGCGGTGGTCTTTCTCGCAGCGGCCGTGGCAGCGCTCGGCTTCGTGCTCGAATTGCCGGTACGCGGGCTCGTTGCGACGTCGGGCGCGCTCGCCATCGTGCTCGGTCTCGCCATTCAAAGCACGTTGAGCGACGTGTTCGCGGGCATCGTGCTCAACACCACGGAGCCTTATTCGGTTGGCGACTGGGTCTTGATCGATGACGTCGAAGGCAAAGTGATCGAAATGAATTGGCGCGCCACGCATTTGCTCACGGGCCAGGGCAATACGCTTATCGTGCCTAACGCGGTTGCATCGAAAGCCAAGATTTCGAATAACAGCAGGCCGGCGAACATCCACGGAATTTCTCTCATTCTCGAGATCGATCCCGAAGCCCGGCCAAAGACCGTGCTCGATGCCTTGGGCCGTGCCCTGACCGGCTGCAATGTCATTCTCGACAGCCCCGCACCTTATGCGCGGATGAAGCGTGCCACGCTCAATTCGGTGCAATACGAAGTCGTGGCGTTCGTCGATGACATGAACAAGAAGTCATCCGTATCCAACGAGTTGTTCGATCTTTGTTACCGGCATCTCGCGGCTTCGTCCGTGGCGCTGCGCGCGCTCGGCATTCCCGCGCCCGCCGTGACCGCGCACGATGCACGAGAAGCCTTGCTCAGACGCGTGAGCCTGTTCGACAGTCTGACGAGCGATGAAATAGAGCGGCTTGCCAAGCGGCTCTTGCGGCACGAGTATCAGGCAAGGCAGCAGATACTCGCGCCTGACACGGTGCCCGACAGTCTCTCTATCGTTCATTCGGGTGTGCTGTCGGTCACTTATCACGAAGCGACAGGAGATCGCGAAGTTGCCCGCGTCGGTCCCGGGGAGGCCTTCGGGGAGGCCGGGCTGCTTGCCGGTTTGCCGATGCACGTATCCATCTCGACGCTCACACCCGTAGTGCTATATCAACTCGGTAAGGACGATATGACGTCGTTCCTGAAAGATCATCGGGACGTCGCGAAGCAGTTGTGTCAGCTCCTCGCTTATCGTCAGGACAAGCTCGGCCAGTTGACGAATCCCATGCCGGTGGAAGAAGAAAAAGGCACATCGCTGTTTCAGTGGTTGTTGGACAAGGTCTGGTTTCGGCACGCGTTGCAAGAAGCTTCTCAGGTCAAGCAGACCGACAAGTCCGCTTAGAAGAGGCGTTTGAGCGAAGACACGTAGTCGCGTTGAACGAGGCCATCCGTTGGCATCTTTTGAAATCTCTTGGAGAGGTATCTCATGGGCGAATATAGGCAACTGCATACCGACGATGGCACCTTCGCCGTTTATGTCGAACTTCCCGCCAACACGCCGGCGCCCGCCGTCGTGGTACTGCCTGAAATTTTCGGCATCAACGCGGACATGCGGGAAACATGTCAGGAGTTGGCGAGGCAAGGATTCATCGCGCTGTGTCCCGATCTCTTCTGGCGGCTAGAACCGGGCGTCGAATTGAATAGCTGGTCCGAGGAGGAATGGAAAAAGGGCTTTGCGCTCTATCAGGCATTCGACATCGATCTGGGTGTTCGAGATGTCGGCGCCACGGTTGCCATGGGACGTGCCTTGCCCGAGTCGAACGGTAAGTGCGGGTTGATGGGCTTTTGCCTCGGCGGTCTGATGACTTTCCTGACGACCGCACGCGAGGGTGTCGATGCCGCCGCGGCTTATTACGGCGGTCAGACTGATCAGTACTTGGGCGAAGCAGACAGCATACGAGCGCCGATGATCATGCATCTCGGTACCGAAGACGAATTCATATCGACGGATGCACAGGCCGCAATCAAGGCGGCGATGAAGGACAGGACGAATGTGACGGTGTACGCGTATCCCGGATGCAGTCATGCGTTCGCGCGGCACACAGGTTTGCATTACGATGCGGCCGCGGCAGAGCTTGCGAATGAACGGACCTATGACTTGTTTCGGCGCGAGCTGGCGGGGACTTGAGTTGTCGGGCTGCGTGTCGGTGGAGGTCTTTGGCATCGGTGGAAATGTTCGCCATCATCGCCAGGCACACGCACTCACCGCACGGCTTCGACTTACCACTTACGCCATTGCGTCCCGCTTCGCGACACACAACTCGATGAACCGCTGCACCGGCTGCGTAAGCGTCGCCCCACGCCGCGTGGCAATTCCATAAGGCGCGCCTGTCCTGTCGATTCGTATGGGCAGCACCGCCACCAGTCCATGTTCCTCGAAGTATCTCGCCACCTTGAGCGGCATCAATCCCACCGTCCCCGCGCCGGAGCGCAAGAGCGACAAGGTCGCGAACGTCGATGACGTCTCGATCGCATAGCGCGGGAAGGGCACTTGCGCATCGTCGAATAGCTGTTCGAGAAGCGAGCGCATTGGCAGGGTGGCCTGAGGGACGATCCACGGATTCTCGCCGATGCCCGCGAACGTCACGTTCGCGTCCGTGGCCAGCGGGTCCGCGCCATCGACGACGAAACACACTTCCTCCACTTCGAGCGGAATGAAGTCGTAAGCCTCGGGATGAACGCTGATGCTCGGCCGACCGATCACGAGATCGAGCAGCCGCTGATCGAGCATCGACAAGAGCCGCGCACTGTTGTCCTCCCAGACCTCGACGGAAATATCCGGCTGAATGCCCCGCAACTCTCGCAGCACGGGCGTGAGCCATACGGGGACCGAGCCCATGACCGCGCCGACCGCGAGCGTGCCGCCGCCGCCGCGCAAGAGGGCCGCGAGTTCATCGCGTAATGCGCCGATCTCCGAACGGACCGCGCGCGCATGGCGAATCACACAGCGGCCGAGTTCGTTCGGCACGATGCCGCGCGGCGAGCGCGCGAAAAGCTCCGCGCCGAACAAAGACTCGATCTCGCGCAGCGACTTGGTCGTGGCGGGCTGTGAAAGCGAGACCTGATGCGCCGCCTTGCGCAGCGAGCCGTGGTCGTCCAGCGCGATCAACAACGCAATGTGATTGCCGCGCAATCTACGCAAAATCGCATCGATACTGGTTATCACCGATATAACTCCAGCCTGTCACCTGATCCGAAGGTTTCATTATCTGGCCAGGGCGTTCTCTCCCTACACTGGCTCAGACGTCGCCGCCCATGCTCGGCCACGCGGCTCGATCATAGCCGCATTGATCGACGAACGAGCAAGCGAACAAGCGGGCGGCGTGATGAATCATGCATCCCTATGGAGAGAAGCAAATTGAAAAGAATCGGTATCGACGTCGGCGGCACCTTCACCGATGTCGTGATGGTGGATGACCAAACGGGGCAAATCTGGTCGACCAAGGTGCCGACGACGCCGAAGGATCGCGTCGTCGGAACGATCGAAGGCTTTCTCAAGATTCTGGAGCTTTCAGGCACGCAAAGCGAAGACGTCGCCTTTCTCGGCCACGGCACGACGATGGCGACCAACATGGTCGTGGAAGGCACGGGCGCTAAAACCGCACTCGTCACGACGCGCGGCTTTCGCGACATCCTCGAACTGCGGCGCGTGTCGCGTCACGACCGCGCGGATCTATACGATCTGCTGTTCGACAATCCGCGTCCGCTCGTCGAGCGGCGCTGGCGGCTCGAAGTCGGCGAGCGTCTGCGTTACGACGGCAGCATGGAAATGCCGCTCGATCACGCCGGACTCGAAGCCCTTGCCGCACAGATTCGCGAGTCGGATATCGAAGCCGTCGCCGTGTGCTTCCTGCATGCGCATGTGAATCCGCAGCACGAGCGCGAAGCCGTCGATACGTTGCGCCGCTTGCTGCCCGACCGCTTCATTTGCGCATCGCACGAGGTCAATCCCGAATCGATGGAATACGAGCGCACGAGCTCGACCGTCATCAACGCAATGCTCGGTCCGGTCTGCGGCCGGTATATCGGCAGGCTCATCAACACGCTCGCGCAACACGGCTTCGCAGGCAAGTTCCTCTTCATGCAGTCGAACGGCGGTCTGGCAAGCCCCGCGATGGTCGCCGACAAGCCGATCGTGCTGCTCGAATCCGGTCCCGCGGGCGGCGTTTCCGCGGCCATTCGCAACTGCGAGAAAAGCGATCTCAAGAACGCGATTCTCGGCGACATGGGCGGCACCACGTTCGACGTATCGCTGATCCGCGAGTTTCGGCCGGAGCTGCGCAACAAAAGCCTGCTGCATACCTATACCGTGCGCTCGCCGAGCATCGATATCGACTCGGTGGGCGCGGGCGGCGGCTCTATCGTCTGGATCGATGCGGGCGGCGGCGTGCGGATCGGTCCCGAAAGCGCGGGCGCGGATCCGGGCCCTGCGTGCTATGGGCGCGGCGGCACGCGTCCGACCGTGACCGACTGCAACCTCGTGCTCGGCTATATCGATCCCGACAGCTTCCTCGGTGGCGAATTCAAACTGGACGCACAGGCGGCGTGGCGCGTGGTCGAAGAGGTCATCGCCAAGCCGCTCGGCGTCTCGGTGCCGGAAGCTGCGCAAGTCGTGCGCTCGGTGGCCAATGCACTGATGGCCCAAGCCATCCGCATCATGACGGTGGAACGCGGCTACGATCCGCGCGAATTTTCGTACATCTGTTACGGCGGCGCGGGGCCGGTGCACGCGGTCGATCTGGCGCACGAGATGGGCATTCGAAGAGTCGTGATTCCGCCGCTGCCGGGGCTTTTCAGCGCGTTCGGCATGACGGTCGCGGACCAGCAATACGACTATCAGCGCCCGCTGGAAAGCGATCTCGCGATGATCGACGACGCCACCTTGCAGCATGCGCTCGACGAACTCACCGCCGAAGGCATGCAAGAGCTGCAACGTCATGGTGTCGACGCAGACGGCGTGAAAGTGGTGCGTCTCGCGGATTGCCGCTATGCCGGTCAGCCCGATGTCATCACCGTCGAAGTGCAGGACGATGCACAAGGCATTCGCGCCGCGCTTGCGCAAACCTTCGAAACGGCGCATCAGCGGCAATGGAATTTCATCAGTAAGGACAAGCCGGTCGTGGTCGCCAACGTGCGTCTGCAACTCGTCACGACGACGGGCTGGCGCGGCGGCGTCGCAAGCAGCAAGGGCGGCGCGATGCCGAAGCCGGTGCGTACGCGCGAGGTCTATTTCGACGGCGGCGTGCGCACGCTTCCCGTGTTCGCGCGCATGGAGATTCCCATAGGCGCGACGATCGAAGGGCCCGCCGTCATCGAAGAGCA
This sequence comes from Caballeronia sp. GAFFF2, assembly GCF_023631485.1. Taxonomy (NCBI): domain Bacteria; kingdom Pseudomonadati; phylum Pseudomonadota; class Betaproteobacteria; order Burkholderiales; family Burkholderiaceae; genus Caballeronia; species Caballeronia sp. GAFFF2. Next base: position 771,657 of record NZ_JALQDA010000035.1, read on the forward strand.
CAGCAGTTGCGCCGTGCTCAAGGCGTCGCACGTCGCGCGTGTCGATCCCGATCTGAATCTCGTCATCGAACTGGCAGCCTGAATAAACGGACATCCTCATGGATATTGTTACTTACGAAATCATCCGCAGCAGTCTCTTTGCCGTCGCGCGTGAAATGAAGATCGCGATGATGCGCACCGCCGGCAGCCCGCTCATGCATGCGAGCGGCGACTCGTCCGCCGCGATCTTCGACGCCGACATGCAGCTCGTCGCGCAAGGCAACGACATTCCGACGATGCTCGGCTCCGCCGTCATCTCGACGCGCGTCTCGGTGGAGGCGATGGGACGCGAGAACTTGCGCCCCGGAGATGTCATCGTCAGCAACGACGCGTATGTCGGCGGCGGCAATCATCAACCGGACGTGCAGTTCACGCGCCCCGTTTTCGCCGATGGCAAGATCGTCGCCTTCGTGATGACGCGCGGCCACTGGACCGATATCGGCGGGCAGTCTCCGGGCAGCTATACGGTCACCACATGGGACGTGTTCGCGGAAGGTATCCGCATTCCGCCGGTGTTTCTGTATCGCAATGACGAGCCTGTGCAGGACATGCTCAACCTGCTCACGCGCAATAGCCGCAATGCGCACGAGTTACGGCTCGACATTCAGGCGCAATACGCGGGCACGTTCGTCGGCGACCGGCGTATCGGCGATCTGGTTGCGAAGTATGGCGCCGATGCCTTGCGCGACGTGATGAGCCAGAGCCTCGATCACTCGGAGAAGCTGATTCGCGCGGAAATAGCGCGTATTCCCGATGGCGTCTACGAAGCCGAGGAGTATCTCGATCCGATCGAAGCGCCGGGCTGGAAACAGGAGCGTCCGCTTCTCAAGGTCAAGGTGACGAAGACGGGCGATCACATCACGTTCGATTACACCGGCACCGGCGCGCAAGTGCGCGGCGGCATCAACTGTCCGCTGTCGGTCACCTGCAACAGCACCTGGTTCACGGTAAAGGCGCTGACCGACCCGGGCATTCCGATCAATCAGGGTTGCTATCGACCGGTGACGATCATCGCGCCCGAAGGCAGCGTGCTGAACTGCCGCTATCCGGCCTCGGTCGTGTCGGGCAATACGGAAACGTCGCCACGCGTGATCGATCTGCTTCTGAAGGCACTCGCGCCCGCGGTGCCCAAGCGCATCACGGGGCAAAGCAACTGCGCGTCGTGCGCGGGCATCTTCAGCGGACGCGACACGGACCCGGCGCGCATTGGCCGCACCGGCCAGGAGTTCGTCACGATGCACGACGTCCACGCGGGCGGCATGGGCGCGCGCGCCGAGAAGGATGGCGTGAGCGGTGTGCGTGTGTACGTGGGCAACGCGGGCAGCCAGTCCATCGAGATGATCGAGGCGACATCGCCGCTCGTCGTCGAGGAATGGTCGCTCGTGACCGACAGCGGCGGCGCGGGACGCAGACGCGGCGGCCTGACGTCGCGGCGCGTCTATCGCGTCGAATACGACGAGGCGACCTTCACCGTCTCCGGCGAACGCGGACGCTCGGCGCCCGAAGGCCATTTTGGCGGGATGGCGGGCACGCGCTTTCAATGCATCGTGCAGCGGGCGGACGGCAGCGAGCACGCGGTAGCTGCGAAGGGCGGACAGACGGTGGTGTATCGCGGCGATCGCGTGTCGGTGCAGCCGGCAGGCAGCGGTGGTTATGGCGATCCGCACGAGCGCGATCCGTTGCTCGTGGCAGCCGATATCGCCGATGGCTACGTCAGCGCCGAAGCCGCCGCGCAACGTTACGGTCCGAGCGCACAGCCGGCAGCGGAAGAGCCGGCAGTCGCATCGCTCGCGGTGGCGGCGGAATGAGCGCGGGCGAAGCCATGAGCCCGACCTTGCCGCTCGCGGGCGTGTGCGTGGTCGAGATCGGCCATAGTCTTGCCGCGCCCTATGCGGGCATGATCCTCGGCTCGTTGGGCGCGGAGGTCATCAAGATCGAAAGCGCGGAAGGCGGCGACTATGCGCGCGACTGGGGCCCGCCCTTCGTCGATGGCGCCGCCGCGCTGTTTCATGCGGTGAACCACGGCAAGAAGAGCATTGCGATGACGCTATCGAATCGCGACGACGCGGAGGCATTGCGTGCGCTGATCGAGCGCCGCGCCGATGTCGTTCTGCAGAATCTCAAGGCCGGCGGCACGGAGAAGTACGGCCTAGGCGGCGAGCAGATGCTGCGCATGAAGCCCTCGCTCGTCTATTGCAATCTCGGCGCGTTCGGCACGGCGGGACCGCTGCGCGACAAGCCCGGCTACGATCCGCTCGTGCAGGCGCTTTCGGGTCTCATGAGTTTTCTGGGGCAGCCGGGCGAGCCGCTCTCGCGCATACCGGTGTCGGTCAACGACATGGGCACCGGCTTGTGGGCGGCAATCGGCGTGCTGGCCGCGCTCTTCCGACGCCAGGCGACGGGCGTGGGCGAGGTCGTCACCGTGTCGCTGTACGAAACCGCGATCAGCTGGGCCGGCATTCAGATCGCGGATTATCTCGCCTCAGGCGTGCTGCCGGGCCGCTGGGGATCGGGAACGGCTGCCATCGTGCCGCATCAGGCGTTCGAATGCGCGGATGGCACGATCATGGTCGCGGCCGGTAACGACCGATTGTTCCGCCGCCTTTGCACCGTATTGTCTATCCCGACACTCGCCGACGATGCGCGCTTCGTGACCAACGGCGCGCGCGTGAGCCATCGCGTCGCGCTCATCGACTTGCTGCATCTCGAGTTTCGCAAGCACGGCACCGCGCACTGGCTCGAAGCGCTCGACGGGGCGGGCATTCCGTGCGGGCCCATCCAGACCATCGATCAGGTGGTCGCGCACGAGCAGACGAAAGCGCTCGACCTCTTGCGCACGACCGACGATGGCGCGGCCACGGTCGTCGGCGTGCCGATATCGTTCGGCGGGGCACGGCCCGCGCATGTGGGCGTCACGCCCAAGCTCGGCGAACATAACCATCTGTTGGCGAAGACGCCACTGGAGACATCTTGAAACTCGCATCGCAACTTGGCGGCGCGCTCGACACGCTGTCGCTCGAAGACATCGATCAGCAAATTCTCGTCGTCACCCTGAACCGCCCGAATGTGTCGAACGCGATCAGCACGACGATGGGACAGGAGATCATTCGCGTTTTCGGCGCGCTTGAAGCCGATCCCACGCTCTATCGCTGCGTCATTCTGACGGGCGCGGGAGAGCGTGCGTTTTGCGGCGGCGCGGATCTCAAGGAACGCGAAGGCATGACCGACGAGCACTTCGGCGTGCAGCACTATCTGTTCGAACGCATGAACCGCGCGATCACCTATTGCCCCGTGCCGATCATCTGCGCGGCGAACGGCGCGGCGGTCGCGGGCGGGCTCGAACTGCTGCTCGCCTGCGATTTCGCGTATGCATCGGAACATGCCGTATTCGGCTTCACCGAAGTGAAGCGCGGCATCATGCCGGGCGGCGGCGGCACGCAGCAATTGCCGCGCACCATCGGCGCCCGCCGCGCGAAGGAACTGATTTTCCGGGGAGCGAAATTCACGGCGCAGGAAGCATTGGCGTGGGGCGTCGTCAATCGTCTTTGCGAGCCGGGCCGCGTGCTCGCCGATGCCATCGACGCCGCCCGCGACATCTGCACGAGCGCACCGCTGTCCGTCGCGCAAGCCAAGAAGGCGGTCGACCTCGGCATGCAGGGCGACTTGCGCACGGGCCTTTATCTGGAAATCGAAGCCTATAACCGGCTGATTCCGACGGCAGACCGTCTAGAAGGCATCAGCGCGTACAACGAGAAGCGCGCACCGCGATTCAAGGGCGTTTAGTTCGAACGCAACAGCCGGCATACCTATACCCGGATAACCGGAGGAGACAGACATGACCCCCAACATCGGCAGCTTCGACATGCCGAAAGCCGAAGCGACGTATGGCAAGATCACGCGCCGGCTCATCCCGTTCCTGTTCCTGTGCTATGTGTTCGCGTTTCTCGACCGCATCAACATAGGCATTGCGCAGCTCGACATGAAGCACGATGTCGGCTTCAGCGATCTCACATACAGCATCGGCGCGGGCATCTTCTTCCTCGGCTACGTGCTGATGGAAGTGCCGAGCAACTTGCTCTTGGCGCGCATCGGTGTGAAGCGGACGTTCTCACGCATCATGATCCTGTGGGGCTTGATCGCGGCGGGCACGGCATTCGTCACGCTGCCTTCGCATCTCTACACCGTGCGCTTCTTTCTTGGGCTTGCCGAAGCGGGGCTTTATCCGGGCGTGATCTTTTATCTCACGCGCTGGTATCCGGTCGAACGGCGCGCCAAGGTCATCGCGCTCTTCACGTGTGCAACGGGCATTGCGGGCTTGTTCGGCGGGCCGCTGTCCGGTGCGCTCATGACGTACTTCAACGGCTACTTCGGTCTGCACGGCTGGCAATGGATGTTTATCGTGCAAGGCTTGCCCGCGACCGTGCTGGGCGTGGTGGCGTTCTTTTATCTCGATGACGGCCCGCAGCAGGCGAAGTGGCTCACGGAAAGCGAAAAGGCCGTCGTGCTCGCGGATATCCGCAAGAGTTCGAGCGTGTCGGCGAAGCACGAGGAGCACACCTTCGGACGCACGCTCACGGACTTTCGCGTCTACGTGATGGGCTTCGTGTGGTTCACGCAGATTGCCGGCGTGTTCGCCATCGGCTTCTGGCTGCCGACGCTCATCAAGAGCGCGGGCGTGTCGAGCGCGTTGCAGATCGGCTGCTATTCCGCCATTCCGTATTTCGTGAGTTGGGTCGCGCTCATCATGCTCAACCGTCATTCGGACCGCACGATGGAGCGGCGCTGGCATTGCGCCATCGCCATGATCTTCGGTGCTGCGGGACTCGTCGTCGCGGCGTTCACGACCGGCAATCTCGCGCTGTCGCTTGCGGCGCTCTCGGTGGCGACCGCGGGCATACTCGCGCCCAACCCGCTCATCTGGGCAATCTCGACGGATTACATCCGTGGCAGCGGCGCGGCGGGCGGCGTGGCGGTGATCAATTGCGTGGGTCTGCTCGGCGGCTTCGTGAGCCCGATGATCATCGGCTCCATCAAGACGATGACCAACAGCATGGCAGGCGGCCTTGGCGCGATTGCCACGCTGATGGTGCTCGGCGCCATCGCGGCTGTCGTGCTTGCGCCGTCCACATCGAGCGCGCCCGTGAGCGAAGGACGCGCCGAGGAAGGCGGTGAACGCGTACCGGATGCAACCATCTGAACGAAGGGAGTGAAAATGAAAGATGTAGCAGTACAGATACGTGAAGTCGGCTTGCGCGACGGCCTCCAGATGGTCCGCACCATTCTCGGCGCCGCGCAAAAACTCGAATGGTGCGCGCGCATGGTGGATGCGGGCGTGACCGATATCGAAGTGACGTCCTTCGTGCCGCCGAAGATCGTGCCGCAATTTGCCGATGCGGTCGAGGTGGCGACGGGCGCGCTTGCCATCGACGGATTGCACGCGGCAGCGCTCGTGCCGAACCTGAAGGGAGCGCAGCGTGCCTTCGATGTCGGCTTGAACAAGGTCCACTACGTGCTGTCCGCGAGCAACGAGCACAACCTGAAGAACGTTCGGCGCAGCACGGCGGAATCCGTCGAAGACTTCGTGCGCATTGCGGCGGCGCGCGATGAACTCGGCCGGCGCGTCGTGCTGGGCGCAGGCGTGGCGACGGCGTTCGGCTGCACCATTGCCGGTGAGGTGGATGAAGGCATCGTGCTCGGGCTGGTCGAAACGTTGATCGAGGCGGGCGCGCAGGAAATCACCATCGCCGATACGGTCGGCTATGCGAATCCCGCGCAGGTCTATGCGCTCATGCGTCGCGTCATGGAGCTTGCGGGGCCCTTGCCGGTTGCGTGTCATTTCCACGATACACGCGGACTCGGTTTGGCCAACGTTATGGCCGCACTCGATGCGGGTGTGCGTGCGTTCGACTCTTCGCTCGGCGGACTCGGCGGATGTCCGTTCGCGCCGAACGCCACGGGCAACATCAACACCGAAGACACGGTGTTCATGCTCGAAGCGCAGGGCATGACCACGGGCATCGACATAGACAAGTTGCTGGCGATACGCGAGACGATTGCCGCGTGGTTGCCGGGCGAACCATTCACAGGCGCCATTGCGCGTGCAGGCTTGCCGAAGACGTTCGTGCGAGCAGGGGAAGCAGTGGCGGCTTAGGGCTCGCCGCTGTCATTCACCCTCATGCTCACCCTCACGCGTTCGAGGCCAGCCTCTCCAGCAGATCGACGAGCAGATCCGGCGCGAGCACCATCGCGTCGTGTCCCGTGTCGATGGTCTCCCAATTCCACGCGGGCAAACCCTTGATGCGTTCGCGCACGGGTTCGAGCGTCTCGTATGAAGGGTTCGTGCAATGCACGTAGGTACACGGCAGCCCATTGCCGAGCGGATGCTGTAAGTCGAGCGGCGTGGTGTAGGTTGCGAGCGGGTGAGGCGTCAGGCGCCTTTGCACCCACGCGGCGCGTGCATGATCTTCCGGAATTCCGGTGCCCTTCAATCCGTTGACGGGCATCGCCAGCGGCTGATCGCTCGCCTGAACGGATTCCATGCGCTCGCGCACCACCTCCGGCGGTAACACATCGAAAGCAGCTTGCCTGTTATCGACGAGCAACGCGTCCAACATGACGAGCGAACGTATTGCGTGAGGCATGCGGTCCGCGACGCCCGAAGCCACCAGTCCGCCGAAGCTGTGACCTACCATGACGATGTTCAAGAGCTCTTCGGCATCGATCAGATTCTTTATATCTTCGATGCAGACATCAAGCGACGTCGCGGCTTCCAGCAGATGCCGCCGTTCACCCAGCCCCGTCAGTGTCGGCGCGAAGACGCGATGACCGCGCGCGATCAGCTTGTCGGCGACGAAGCGCCAGCACCAGCCGCCATGCCACGCGCCATGAATGAGGACGAAGGTGTATCGCGGTGCGGTGGGACGAACCTGCTCTGCCGATGAATCATGCATCGATGTCTGGCTCCGGAAACGGTCATGCGTGAACGTCAGCACTGAAGGCTGCATTCTGCGACGGCTGCGCGTGAGTTGTAAAGCGCGAATAGCCAGTGAATCCGCGCTGCGTGTCATCACGTTCGATACTGGTTATCACCGATATAACCCGCGCATCTCACCTGATCGGAAGGTTTCATTATCTCGCCTGAGCGCGGCCTCTTTACACTGGACCGGTCCAAGGTTCCGCGCAGCGGCAGCCGATTGAAAGCCGCGCAGACGTCGGGATAGAGAGAGACACTATCGAACGAAGGAGACACGCTGTGAATCGTACCTTTGTTGAACCCGAGCCGGCGGTATCCGACGAATCATCAACCGTCTCGACGTCAAGCGCCGAAGAGCGGGCGCTCTATCTGCGCGTCACGCTTCGCATCGTGCCGTTGTTGTTCGTTTGCTACGTCGTGGCTTTTCTGGACCGCATCAATGTCGGCTTTGCGAAACTGCAGATGCAGGACGCGCTCGGTTTCAGCGACAGCGTCTACGGCCTCGGCGCCGGCATCTTCTTTCTCTCGTACTGTCTGCTGGAAGTACCGAGCGCCATGTTGCTCAGGCGGGTGGGCGCCAAGAAGACGATTGCGCGCATCATGATCTGCTGGGGAATCGTCGGCATGTGCACGGCGTTCGTGACGAACGTCACCGAGTTCTACGCCGTGCGGTTGCTGCTCGGCGTCTTCGAGGCGGGCTTCTTTCCAGGCGTCATCTTTTATCTGAGCTCGTGGTTTCCGGAGAAGCGGCGCGGCGTGATCATCGCCTGCTTCATGGTCGGCTTTCCGGTCGCGGGTCTGGTTGGCGGTCCCGTCTCGGGATGGGCGATGACGCAACTCGCGCATGTCGCCAACATGGCGGGATGGCAATGGCTTTATATCGTCGAGGCGTTGCCTGCCGTGGCGCTTGGCATCGTCACGTTGTTCTTGCTGGACGACAATATCGACAAGGCGCGCTGGCTTAGCGAATCGGAAAAGAAAGTGCTTCGCGACGGCTTTCTCGTCGAGACCGAACGCAAGCGCAAGAATGAACATCGCGGTCACGGACGCCTTGCGGATGCGCTTGCGGACCCAAAGGTCTATATGCTTGCCTTCATCGACTTTGCGTTTGTCTGCGGAACGTATTCGGTGACTTTCTGGCTTCCTACCGTCATGAAAGATTCAGGCATCTCGAACCTCTCGCAATTGGGCTGGCTTTCGACGATTCCCTACGCCATGGGCGCTATCGGCATGGTGGCTATCAGCCGCAGTTCCGACCGCATGCTCGAACGGCGCTGGCACGCGGCCTGCGCCGGTGTCGTGGGTGCGGTGGCGTTGCTTCTCGTGTCGCATCCGACGAACTCGCCGGCCTTGACCGTCACCTTGCTGACCTTCGCATCGATCGGCATCTTCGCGACCAACGTGCTGATCTGGTCGCTCGCCGCGGATTATCTTCATGGCTCGCCTGCTGCGGCGGCAAGCATTGCGTTCGTCAATTGCATCGGCTTGCTCAGCGGCTTTTGCAGCCCATTCGTGATCGGCTGGCTCAAGACGATGACCGGCACGCTCGTGAGCGGCCTCTACGTGATGACGGCGATACTCGTCCTCGGGATCATCGTCATGCTCGTAGGGTTCAAGCCGCAGACAAGCAAGCCGGTTTGAGATGACCGACACGTTCTCCATACGTTCTCACGAAAACACGACGTTCATGCACAAGATCGCCATTCTCGATGACTTCCAGAATACCTCGCTCAAGTTCGGCAACTGGAACGGCTTGCGAGAGCACGCCGAAATCGATGTGTTCACCGACCATATCGATGACGAAGCGGAACTCATCGAACGTCTTCGGCCGTATGACATTCTCTGCGTCATGCGCGAGCGCACCCGCTTCACGCGAAACGTCCTGTCGAAGCTCGAGAACCTGAAGCTGCTTGCGAGCACGGGGCCGTGGAATGCGGCTATCGATATCGAAGCCGCCGACGAACTCGGTATCACGGTCTGCGCGACGGCTTCTTCGTTGACGGCTGCGGCGGAGCACACCTGGGCGCTCATCCTCGCGGCGGCGCGCCACATTCCCAGCGAGGCGGCTTCGTTTCGCGAAGGAGGCTGGCAAGTGTCGGTCGGCCGCGATCTCAACGGCAAGACGATCGGTCTTCTCGGGCTGGGTTATTCCGGCAGCGTGACCGCCCGCGTGGCACAGGCGTTCGGCATGAAGACGATTGCGTGGAGCCAGAACATGACGCCGGAGGCGGCCGCCAAGCATGGCGCGACCTATGTGACAAAGGAAGAACTGCTTGCACGAAGCGATATTCTTTCCATTCACGTCCGCTTGTCGGAGCGCACGCGAGACCTGATAGGCGCGGCGGAACTCGCCACCATGAAGCCGAATGCGCTTTTGGTGAACACGGCGCGCGGACCCATCGTCAACGAACGAGCGTTGATCGACGCGTTGCAGCGCGGACAGATTGCGGGCGCGGCGCTCGATGTCTACGATATGGAGCCACTGCCCGCCGGGCATCCGCTTCGCTCGATGAGCAACGTGATCGCGACATCCCACATCGGTTACGTGACCGAGGACTCGTACGCCATCTACTATGGCGAATCGGTCGAGAATATTCGCGCGTGGATCGAAGGCAAGCCCATTCGAGTGATCACCGCCGACAAGCGAGAGATTGGCTACGAGCCTGCGGTCGGCGTTTGAAGCGTACTTGCCTCGACGCTGCGCGAGGCCGTTCGAGCTGCCGCGGTGTCGCGAAACGGCTTCATCTCAGTCGGCGTAGGACGGGTCTTCCTTGTCCAGAATGCGCTTCATCTCTTCGAAGTGCGCGAGGGAGAAATCCGCGATGCCTTCCCAGTCGCGCGCCGTCTTCTCGGCGACTTCTGGCGACAGCAGTTTCAGCGGTTGTCCCGTTGCATACGCCATGCACAGAATCTGGCAGGCGCGTTCGAGCGTGTACATGTCGTCATACGCTTCACCAACGGTCGAAGATGTCACCATGACGCCGTGATTTCCCATCATCAAGCGCGACTTGTCACCGAGTAGGCCGGCCAGACGCGCGCCTTCTGCCGCGGTGTCGGCCATGCCACCGAAGGACGTATCGAGCGCAACGCGATTGAAGTAACGCGCCGTGTTTTGTTCGACCGGCTTGATCTCCGGGTCGGCGAGACATGCGAGCGCGGTAGCGTGAATCGGATGCAGATGCATCGCCACGCGGATATGCGGAGCGAGCTTGTGAAGCTGTCCGTGGATGGCCCACGCGGTGGGATCGATATCGTTGCGGCCGGCCAGGTCGTCGGCGTCGTCGGCATCGAGCAACAGCAGGTCGCTTGCGCGGATGCGCGAGAAATGCACCCACTTCGGGTTCATCAGAAACTTGCGTCCATCTGGCGATACGGCCGCGCTGAAGTGATTCGCGACGGCCTCGTGCATGCCCAGCCGGGCGAAGCATCGGAATGCGGCAGCTAGATCGATACGAAGCTGGCGTTCGTTCATGAGTCGGGTATCCGGTGTCGAGGTGAGGGGTTCGAAGTCATGCGTATGAAGGCAAGTGGTCGTGCATGTCTGTCGAGCTCGGCGCCCGATCGACGATTAAGCACCTCCAACTACGCATCGCGCGCCCATCGAATGCGTCAAGGCGGGAAGCGTATTCTCCAATCAACAAACACCGCCCGACGCTCACAACCGTCCCAACAACTCCGCCTTCTTCGAAGCGTACTCTTCATCGCTAAGAATTCCTTTAGCGTGCAATTGAGCGAGCTTCTCGATGGTGGCAAACACATCCGACTCTGCCGCCGATGACCGAGCACTCACCGCCGCCTCCTGCACAGGCAAGCCCCCGCTTGAGGAGACAACAGGAAGGCTCCCGACATCGACCAAACCGTGCTGGCTTCCAAACGTAAGAGACGCACCGTGCGACTGCTGCTGCGAGAAGCCGCCGATCTCGTGATCGAGCGTGTCGTAGAGCGTCGTCTTTCCGTTCACTTCTATCGCCAGGCGTTTGGCTTGAGAGAAGAATGCGTAGCGCACGCCGTTCTGTGCGCCGGTGCTATTCGGCGAGCCTAGATCGGCGGGCCACCAGTTGTCGAAGTTGCTCGTATCGGCGGGAACGAAGAGACTCACCGAGCCGACGGGGCCGGCTGCAGTCTGCTGTCGATGACCATCACCATCGTGATGCTGATGCTGCACGCCCTGGCTCTGCGACTGAAAACTGCCGCTGCGAATCAGGTCGGGCTGACTGGCGATCAGGCCAGAAAGCTCGGAGCACAAGCCGTTCACCTGACCCTTCAGGTGGTTGTTGAACAGGTCCGAGACCATAGTCATGCCACCCAGCATCCACTGGCCGGAACCTCCGAACTCAGGGTGGCTGAATTGCGCCATGCCGCCGTTTCCCCGAATCACGGATTCGAGCATGCTCATCACGGCATCGGTGCTAAAGCCGTGTCGCCGGGCAATTTCTCCGATGATTTGCTCGCCAGCCGGAGTCAATTTTTGCATGATGTTCGCTCCCAAGGTTTCCTGTGACCTTATCACGTGGGAGAGTCGGGCGTGGTTTGCGCTGGCTTCAACCTCTTGCGACCAAAGCGGCGCCGCGCATGACTAAAAGTGCCGCTACTTCCGGTGGCATTGCGGCGAAATGCAACTACCAGTCCACCCGTTTCCATGCAACAAACGACGCGCGCCTAAAACGTCCGGCCTTCCACCAAATGCGTCTTCACGCCATTGAGCACGTAGTCGCCCACGACCTTCGCCTTATGATGCAGGGGGTTATGGCTGAAGATCGTGCGCAGATTGCGCCAGTGCCGATCGAAGTTATGTTTGCGCGAAGTCGCGGACGCGCCGCCCGCATCGAAGAGACGCTCGCCCGCCTGCAAGGCCAGCTTGCCGACGACGATCTGCGTGCGCGCCGTGGCGAGCGCGCTTTGCAGCACGAGTTCATCCGCGGCCGGATCGGCATTGCGGATGGCGTTCGACGACACATCGAGCGTGCGCGCGTTGTCCCGCACCAGCACATCGATCGTGTGACTCAACGCCGATAGTTCGCCCACCACCTGCTGAATGAACACGTCCTCGCGGGCCGTGGCCGCGGTGGAGTGCATGACCGGCCGCCCATGTCCCGTGACATAGCCGCGCGCATCGGACACGACATTGCGCACGATCCCCGCCGCCACCGCGACGAGGTGCAGCTGCCGATACGCGCCGCCGTGCCGGCCGACGAGCGACGGATAGCCTTTTTCGATCACTTCGCTTGCGTCCACCTTCACGTTATCGAACACCACGCTGCCGCTTGCCGTCATGCGCTGACCCATGCCGTCCCAGTCGTCGAGCACTTCGAGTCCTTCCGTGCGTACCGGAATGATGGCCGTCACGCCTTTGCCGTTTTCATCGACCAGATTGGTGCGCACGAAGTCGGCGTACGCCGTGCCGGTCGTGTAGTACTTCTTGCCCGTGACGCGGAAGTGGTCGCCCTCGCGCCGCAATGCCGTTTCGATTTCGCCCGCGCGCGCCGTGCCCTGTTCGCCCGATGCGCCGCCGAACAACCCGCCTTCGACGATACGGCGCACTTGCCGGTCGTGAAACGGCGTGTCCGGTGCAAGACGCATGGATTCGGCGACATCGAAATGCACGCGCAACGCATGCGCGACGTTCGACTCGGCAGCCGCGAGCGTCGTGACGACGTGAATAGCGTCTTCGAGCGAGCCGCCCAGTCCGCCGCGTTCGGCGGGTATGCGCAACGCGCCGAGGCCCGAACGGCGGAACGCGTCGAAGGCCTCGAACGGCAGTTCCCGGCGCAGCTCGCGCTGGGCGGCATCGGCGCCGATTTCGTCGGCGAGTGCGGGCAGGGCGGCGAGTGCGTCGGAGAGTCGTCTGGAAGTGCTCATGGTGGAGTCGTGGAAGGTGTTAGCGGCGAAACGCGGCGCCGGGATGACGCGCGTTCAGGAAGCTGCTTTGCCCGCCGAGCTTCTCGCGCAGGCTGCCCGGCGCATAGCGCGTCTTGTAGCGGCCGCGCGCCTGCAACTCGGGGACGATCAATTCCGCGAAGTCCTCGTAGGCTTCCGGCGTCACGGCATAGCTCAGATTGAAGCCGTCGATATCGGTTTCATCGACCCAGTCTTCGAGTGCATCCGCCACTTCGTCCGGTGCGCCGATGAACACCGGACCGCGTCCGCCGATGGCGTTATGCAACGCCAGTTCGCGCACGGTCCACACACGTTCCGGATCGAGCCGTGTGAAGCCTTCAAGCGCCGAGGACGTGCCCGCGTCGAGCTGCATGTAGCGGATCGGCTCGTCGGGGTCGTAAGTCGAGAAGTCGATGCCCGTCCAGCCGGAAAACATCGCCAGCGCGGCTTCGGGCGTCACGTAGCGGCGATAGTCCTCGTATTTGTCGCGCGCCTCGCGCGAGGTGCGGCCGGTGACGATGGTCGCCATCGTGAAGAACTGAATGTCGTGGCCGTCGCGTCCCGCCTTTACCGCTTCCGCGCGCGTGCCCGACACCACTGGCGTCAGCACCTTCTTGCTCGGCCCGCTCAGATAGATGCCTTCGGCGTGACGTCCCGCGAAGCGCTGCCCGCGCGCCGACGACCCCGCCTGGAACAGCACCGGCGTGCGCTGCGGCGAAGGCTCGGTCATGTGGATGCCCTGCACCTTGAAGTACTTGCCGTGATGATCGACGCGATGCACCTTCGACGGATCGGCGAAGATGCCGGTGTCGCGGTCGCGCACGCTCGCGCCGTCTTCCCAGCTGCTTTCCCATAGCTTGTAGACGACATCCATATACTCGTCGGCGATATCGTAGCGCTCGTCGCGCGAGGCGACGCCGTCCTTGCCGAGCACTCTCACGCTACTCTGTGCGAAGCCCGTGACGATGTTCCAGCCGATGCGTCCGCGCGTCAGGTGATCGAGCGTGGACATGCGGCGCGCGAACACATACGGCGGCTCGTGATTGGCGTTGCTCGTGACGCACAGGCCGAGATCGCGCGTGGCGTAGGCCATCGCGGAGAGCGACATGATCGGGTCCTGCTTCGGCACCTGCGCTCCGTGACGCAAGGCCGTATCGATATTGCCGCCGTGCACGTCGTTCACGCCGATGCTGTCGGCCATGAAGAGCGAATCGATCAGCCCGCGCTCCAGCGTCTTCGCCAGATCGACCCAGTAATCGAGCGTGTTGTATTCGAGCGAGCGGTCGCGCGGATGCCGCCACATGCCTGGCGAATGATGCACGGGGCTGTGCAAGGCGAATGCATTGACGCGGATTTCCTTCTTGATGCGCTGTGCGTCGTGGCTCATAGGAAAGGCTTGTCACCGTTGATCGTTACGCGAAAACCCGAGCGCACTTCCGGGTAGTAATCCCACACGGCGAGATGCTGAACCGTGCGGTTGTCCCAGAAGGCGATGGAATGCGGCTGCCAGCGAAAGCGCACCTGGAACTCGGGCGCGGCGAAGCGTGCATAGAGCAGGCGCAGAATGCCTTCGCTCTCCGCCTCGGACACGCCATCGATGTGCGTCGTGAAGTTCGAATTGACGAATACGCCACGACGTCCCGTTTCCGGATGCGTGCGTACCACCGGATGCGATGCCTTCGGAAAGCGCTTGCCCGTATCGTCGATACCGCGCAGGCGATTGCGCTGCCGATAAGTCGGCTCGCCATCGTGCGTGGCGGTCAGTCCTTCGAGATAAGATCGAAAGCCGGGCGACAGCGATTCATACACCGCGTAGGAACTGGAAAAGAGCGTGTCGCCGCCATGCGATGGCAGCGTATGCAGATGCAGGATGCTGCCCATTGGCGGCGCTTCGTCGCAAGACACGTCCGAGTGCCAGTGGTCACCCGCGACGCGTTTGCTGCCGGCATCTGCGTGGATCGTCAGGATCTCCGGGTAGCCTTCGGGACCGGGACTATTCGGATGCACGTGCAACGTGCCGAAATGCCGGCCGAGCGCGAGATGCTGGTCCAGAGTGATCGGCTGATCGCGAAAGAAGATCACCTGATGCGCGAGCAGCGCGCGGCGCACGTCGGCCACCTGCTGCGTGGAAAGCGGCTGCGTCAGGTCGATGCCGCCAATCTGCGCGCCAATATGACGCGTGAGCGGCTCGACGGTGATGGTCTCGTATGCGGTATCAAGCATGGCTTTCGTCCTCGATGGGCGAAACGCTGTGAGCGCTTCGGAACGATGCGGCGGGATGCGGCGCGGCAAGGTGCGCCGCGCCCTCGCCATAGAGTTTTTCGCGCAAGGTGCCTGCGCGATAGGCCGGTTTATAGACGCCGCGACGTCGCAGTTCGGGCACGACGAGATCGACGAAATCTTCGTGTGTGCCGGGCAACAGCGCGTGACTGAGATTGAAGCCGTCGATGCCCGTTTGCGCCATCCAGCTTTGGAGTGCATCGGCGACTTCGGTGGGCGAACCGATGAACACCGGTCCCTTGCCGCCAATGGCGTTGAAGATCGCGAGTTCGCCTATGGTCCACACGCGCTCGGGATCGGCCACGGTGAATGCTTCTATCGCCGACTGCATGCCTTCGCTCTTCACGTAGCGCAACGGATCGTCGGGGCTGTACTTCGACAGGTCGATACCGCTCCAGCGCGAGAACAATGCAAGCGCGCCTTCCAGACTCACGTGGCGCTGAATGTCCTGCCACTTCGCCTGCGCCTCTTCGGCGGTCGGCGCGACGATCACGGTGGCAAGCGCGAAGAACAACACCGAAGCGGGATCGCGGCCGAGCGCGGCGGCCCGTGCGCGCACATCGGCGACATCGCGCGCGACCAGATGCGCGGTCGGCGAGCTCAGGAACACGCATTCGGCATGACGCGCGGCGAAGTCCTTGCCGCGACCGGACGTGCCTGCCTGATACAAAAGCGGTGTGCGTTGCGGGGAAGGCTCCGAGTAATGCGTGCCCTGCATCGAGAAGAATCTTCCTTCATGGCGAATCTCGTGAACGCGCGCCGGATCGGCGAAAACGCGGGTCTCGGTATCGCGTACCGCCGCGCCGTCTTCCCAGCTTTCTTCCCACAGGCGGTACACGATCTCCATGTATTCGTCGGCGAGATCGTAACGCTCGTCGTGCGGCCGCGCGCCGTCCTGTCCTATCGCCCGCGCGCCGCTCTGCCCGAAACTCGTCACGATGTTCCAGCCAATGCGCCCGCGCGTCAGATGATCGAGCGTGGACATGCGCCGCGCGAAGAGGAACGGTGCTTCGTAGCTCACGCTGCTCGTCACCGCGAAGCCGAGATGCTCGGTGACCTGCGCCATCGCGGAAACCAGCAAGAGCGGATCGAGGCGCGGGAACTGCAGGCCCCAGCGCACGCCCGCGGCGTTCGAGCCGCCATAGACGTCGTACTGGCTGATGCCATCGGCGAAGAAGAGCGCGTCGTAGCCACCGCGTTCCGCCGTCTTCGCGAGATCGGTCCAGAGCGAGAGCGAGTTGTAGTCGAGCGCGCGGTCGCGCGGATGCGCCCATAGCCCGGGCGAAAGGTGCGTCGGCGCGAAGGCCAGAAACGCGTTGATGCGGATTTCCTTCGACATGGCGTGCGTCCTATGTCTGCTTCGATGCGATGGGAAAATGACACATCACGCGATGCGTCGCGGACAACTGAAATTCGGGCGGCGCTTCCGTGCGGCAGACGTCGCGCACGGCGGGGCAGCGCGTATGAAAGACACAGCCGGAAGGCGGCGCTAACGGCGAAGGAATCTCGCCACCAATAGGCTCGACAGCGAACGAATCCGGCTCGGACGCGGCGATCAGCGCGTGCGTGTACGGATGCGCCGCGCGCTCGACGATATCCTCGCGCGTGCCTCGTTCCATGAAGCGTCCGAGATAGAGCACGCCGATATGGCTGCTCATGAACGCGACCACGGCGAGGTCGTGCGAAATCAGCAGATAGGACAGGCCGAGCGCATCCTGCAGGTCTTTAAGCAGGTTGAGCACTTGCGCTTGAATGGACACATCGAGCGCGGAAACCGGCTCGTCCAGCACGAGAATCTCCGGTTCCAGCACGAGCGCGCGCGCAATGGCCACGCGCTGACGCTGGCCGCCGCTCAACTCGCCGGGGCGCCGCCGTTTGAATTCCGCAGGCAGGCCGACTTGCGCGAGGAGTTCGTCGAGACGCTTGTCGAGTACCGCGCGAGCAAGGCCGCTGCGCTGAATACGCAGCGGTTCCAGCACGATGTCGCTGATCGTCATGTGCGGATCGAGCGAGCCGAACGGGTCTTGCAAGACGGCTTGCACGGCGCGTTGCCGCCAGCGGACGTCCTTTGCCTGCGTGTGCTTGCCGAAGACGCGTTCGCCGAAGAAGACGTTGCCCTGGCTTGCATCGTCCGCGCCGAGGATGATCTTCGCCAGCGTGGACTTGCCCGATCCCGATTCGCCGACGAGTCCAAAAGTGCCGCCAAGCGGCAGCACGAACGATGCGTCTTCCACGGCGCGCAGCATCTTCGGACGCGCGAAAAGTCCGCCGCGCACCGGGAACGTTTTGGTGACGCGCGCCACTTCTATCGCCGAGACTTGCGTGTCGGAAGCACTCATGTCGTGGCCGTCGCAAGAGGAGGATGCGCGGTGACGTCGTACTCTTGCGGATGCCAGCAGGCGACTTCGCGGCCGGCATCGAGCGAGCGCGTCGCGGGATAACTGCTCAGGCAATCGGCTTGCGCGCGCGGGCAACGCGGCGCGAAGCGGCAACCTTCTGCAATGCTGCCAGGCAAGGGCGGATGTCCGGGAATCACCGTCAGCCGATGCTGCAAGCTGAACAGTCGCGGCACCGCGCCGAGCAGCCCTTTCGTATAAGGATGGCGCGGCCGCGCGAACACTTCTTCCACCGGACCCTGCTCGATGATGCGCCCCGCATACATCACCGCGACGTCGTCGCAATAGCCGCGCACGAGATGCAGATCGTGTGTGACGAGCACGATCGCCGTCCCGCGTTCGGCTTGCACCTCGCGCAACAGGTCGAGTATCTGCAGGCGCACGGTGATGTCGAGCGCGGTGGTCGGTTCGTCGGCGATTAGAAGGCGCGGATTACACGCGAGATTCATGGCGATTGCCACGCGCTGGCGCATGCCGCCGCTGAACTGATGCGGATAGCTCTTGAGCCGGCTCTCGGGCGCGGGAATGCGTACGCGCCGCAATAACTCGATGGCGCGCGCCTCGCGTTCGGCGCGGCTCGTCACGCCCTCCCGATAACGAAACATCTCCGTGATCTGCCGGCCGATGGTCAGAAGCGGATTGAGCGAGGTCATCGGGTCTTGCAGAATCATGCCGATATCCCGGCCACGCAGCGCGTTCAGTTCGGCGGGTGTCTTGTCGCGCAAGTCGACGCCATCGAGCAGAATGCGGCCCGACTTCAAGCGCACGCCGCGCGGCGGCAAACCAAGCACGGACAAACACGTCACGCTCTTGCCCGAACCCGATTCGCCGACGAGACCCAGCGTGCGGCCCGCGTGCACGGAAAAGCTCACGCCGTCGACGAGTCGCACGCGGCCGTTCGCGCCGGGCGCTTCGGCCACTAGATCGTCGATCGCAAGCACGGGCTCGTTGCTCATCGCCAGTCCTCCCCGGCGCGTTCGCCGCGTTGCAGACTCTCGCCGATGCGGTTGCTGCATAGAACCGTCGCAATCAGCACCAGGCCCGGCAGCGCGGAGAGCCACCACGCGGTATCGAGATAATTGCGGCCCTCGGCGATCATGCCGCCCCACGAAGGATCGGGCGGCTGCACGCCGAGTCCGACGAAGCTCAACGCTGCTTCCATGAAGATGACGAGCCCGATGTCGAGCGTCAGCAAGACGATGAACGTATTGCGCACGTTCGGCAGCAAATGACGCAGCACCACATGAAGCGGCGTGGCGCCGGCCAGTTTCGCGATCAGGATGAAATCGCGTTCGCGTAGACTCAATGCCTCGGCGCGGATGATGCGCGCGAAGCGCCCCCAGTTCGCGAGCGTCACCACGATGACGATGTTGGTCATGCTCGGCCCGCATATGCCGACGATCAGCATGGCGAGGAACACGGGTGGCAGCGCGTACTGGGCATCGACGACACGCATGAGCGCGGCATCGAAACGTCCGCCGACATATGCCGACAAGAGCCCCGCCAGCGCGCCGAAAAAGCCCGCCAGCAGCACCGCGCAGAAGGCGATGGAAAGCGAGATGCGTCCGCCATGGAGTGTGCGCGTGAAGACGTCGCGACCCATCTGATCCGTGCCGAACCAGTGATGCATGCCAGGCGCCTGAAGCGTCGCCGCGAGGTCGATGGCATTGGGATCGACGCGCGTGAGCCACGGCGCGAGCACGGAGCCCGCGACGATCAGCACCAGCACGCCGGCGTTGATCGCGACGCCGCTATCCAGCCATGTCAGGCGGCCCCATGCGTGCTCGCCGCTATTGGAGGGAAAACGCGCGCTCATTGTCGATACCGGATGCGTGGGTCGATGAGCGCATAGAGCACATCGACTGCGAGATTGATCGAGACGAACAGCAGCACGGACACGATCACGGCCGCTTGCACCACCGTGAAATCGAGCGTGCTGATGGCCTCTACCATGAGGCTGCCGAAGCCCGGCCACGAAAACACGGTCTCGATCGCCACTGCGCCGCCTATCAACACGCCGAACTGCGAAGCCGTGAACGCGACAATCGGCAGCGCCGCGTTGCGCAGCGCGTGCGTCACGATCACGACGCGCTCCGGCAAGCCCTTGATGCGTGCCATGCGGATGTAATCGGCTTCGAGCACGCTCAGCATGTTCGCGCGCGTGAGCCGCGCGATGCCCGCCGCCGAATACCACGAGAGCGCGGCGACGGGCAGGATCAGATGACGCCACGAGCCGTGGCCGCCGGTCGGTAGCCAGCCCAATTGCACGGAGAAAAGACGGATGAGCAGCAGCGCGACGAAGAACGGCGGCGCGGCCTGACCGAGTACCGCAAAAAACGACGCCGCCCGATCGAAGAGAGATCCGCGCCGCACCGCCGAGACGACGCCGAGCGTCAACCCGAGCGCGAGCGCCACCGCCAGCGACACACCCACGAGCAGCAGACTGGATGCAAGCCGGCTGAGCGCCATGGTGAGCGCCGGCGCGCCGAAGTGAAACGAGTTGCCCATGTCGCCGTGGAGGATGTCGCTCAAGAAACGCGCGTACTGCACGGGCACGGGATCGGCAAGACCGAGTTGCTCGCGAAAGAGCTGCCGGTCCGCTTCGGTGGCTTCGGGCGGCATCAGCAAGTAAGCGGGGTCGCCCACCATGCGCACCAGCACGAAGATCAGGACCGACATCAGCCAGACCGTGATCAAGGCCGAGCTCACCCGCCGCAGACCGTAGGCGATCATCTTAGTTCTCCGCCACTTTCGGCGCGGCCCATTGCACCGAGCGGAAGTTCAGGAAGCCGCCGCCTTGCTGCGGTTGCCATTGCAACGTCTTCTTCTTCGCATACACGTAGGTGAATTCGGAGATGAAGAACGCAGCGGCGTCGTCGTGCAGTTCGCGTCCGACCTGCTGGAAGATCTCGCCGCGCTTCTTGGTATCGCTGACGCGTGAGGCATCGGCGAGCAGCGCATCGACCTTCGGGTTCGAATAGTCGGACCAGCTTCCATTCGATGCAAACGCGCCGCCCACCGGATGCACCGGGTCATACAGCGCATTGGTGAACTGACTCAGTGCGAGCGGCCCGGACGTGTGCGTATTGTTCAGGCGCTGGAAGGTGGCATAGGTGAGGCGGTTGAGCTTGACCTTCACGCCCACTTGCCCCCAGTACGCGGCGATCGCTTCGGCCACGCCTTGCGGCATGTCGCCCTGGATGTTGAGCGTGGTCTCGAAGCCCTTAGGATAGCCCGCTTCGGCAAGCAGCGCTTTCGCCTTTGTCGGGTCGTAGGCATACGGCTTGATCGAACGATCCGCGCCGTACGGATAGTAGTTGGAGATCATCGTGCCGAGCGGCTCGCCCACGCCATAGAGCACGCTCTTGATGATGGCTTGCGTATCGAGCGCATAGCTCAGCGCCTGGCGCACCTTGACGTTAGAGAACGGCGAGTTCTTGTCGGTCGTGTAGACGCGCACGTACACCGGCGACGCGACGCGGCTTTCGATCACGTCCAGCCCGCTTTCCTTCTTGAGCCGAGCATAGTCGGAGAAGGGCAGCGCGACGGAAATATCCACTTCACCGCGCAGCACCGCATTGACACGGCTCGCGGGCTCGGTGATCGCGCGAAAGATCAGCGTCTTCACGCGGGGTTTTTCGCCCCAGTAGTCGTCGAAGCGCTCCAGAACGAGTTCGCTGCCGCCGGGCGCGAGCGACTTGAACTTGTACGGCCCGAGCGACACCGGCTTCTGCGCGAAGGCATCCGGATTCGGCAGACTCGCGAGATAGTCGGCGGGCACGATATACAGATACCCCGCGATCTTGTTCGCGAAGGCGCCGTCCGGCGCCTTGAGCTTGAAGACGACGGTGAGGTCATCGGGCGTTTCCACCGAATCGATCACCGGCGCGAAGAACGGACGGCGTGTGCTCTTGCTGCGTGGATCGAGCACATGTTCCAGCGATGCCTTCACGTCGCGCGACGTGAGCGTTGCGCCGTTGTGGAACTTGACGTTGGGACGCAGCTTGTAGGTGAAGACGCGCGCATCGTCGGATACTTTCACGCTCGTGGCGAGACGCGGCACGAGATCGCCCTTCAGGTCGAAGCCATAGAGCGTGTCGTAAATCTGCCATCCGTAGCGCAGCGAATCGCCGCTGACAGCCACGAGTCCGTCGAGGTTGTAGAACTCCTTCTCGACGCCAATCACGACCGTATCGCGATCGACGGCGGGAGCCGTGCTCGCCGCCAGTGAAGGTTCGATGAACGCGCCGGACAAAGCGGCGGCGAAGACCAGTCCGCGAAGGACCGACGAAAACGTGCGCATGGATGGGAGCTAGGTAGGGAGCGTGCAGGTGAGTAAGCAATGATGACGCGCGCCCGGCCTATTGCGAAGCGAGCAAATCGAATATGCATATGAGCCTTGCGCTCGTGAGGTTTTCTGCGCCGGACATGAACGAAAGTCATGCTCGCTTAATGCGTTTCGCGCAGTTGCTTATCTTCAGAAATTCGAAGGCGCGCACGCGTGCGGCGTTAGCATGTGATTCCTTCATTGCGTCTTCTCGCGTATTGAATCGATGCCTTCCAACTTTCCACGCTTCGGCGTCTGGGCGCTCGTGCACGGCAGCCGCGCGGCGCTGCAGGACCCCGCGGAACCTTATGACGCATCATGGGCGCGCAACAAGGCACTCGTGCTCGAAGCCGAGCGTCTTGGATACGACTCGGTGCTCGTCGCCCAGCACACGATCAATCCGCACGATCCCTCGCTCGATCAGCTCGAAGCGTGGACGGCATCGGCTGCGCTCGCGGCGCTGACCTCGCGCATCGAGATCATCACGGCGATCAAGCCTTATCTCTATCATCCGGTGGTGCTCGCGAAGATGGCGCAGCAGATCGAGCACATCAGCGGCGGGCGCTTCGCCATCAATCTGGTGAATGCGTGGAATCGTCCGGAGCTGGAGCGCGCCGGTATCGGTTTTCCGGAGCATGACGAACGCTATGCCTACGGCCGCGAGTGGATAGCCGTGCTCGACAAGCTCTTGCGCGGCGAGGTCGTGAATCATCATGGCGACAACTTTCGTATCGACGAATACCGCTTGCGTCCCGCCGATCCTTTTCGCGCGCGGCCGCGCTTCTATGTCGGCGGCGAATCGGAACCGGCGCGCTCGCTCGTGGCCGCGCATGGCGACGTGTGGTTCATCAACGGCCAGCCGCCTGAAGATGTTGCACGCCTGATCGCCGATGTCGGTGCGCGCGTGCGTCCCGCTGGCGCCGATGCCTTGCGTTTCGGCTTGTCGGCCTTCGTGATCGCGCGTGAGACGCAGGCGCAGGCCGAGGCGCATCTCGACCATCTCTTTGCGTTGGCGGAACTCGACAAGCCGCTGCGCGAACAGCAGAAGGCCAATACCGATCCGAACACGGTCATGCACAAGACCTTCGCGAAGACGGCGCGCGTGGGTTCGAACGGCGGCACGGCGGCGGGTCTCGTCGGCGATTACGATACGGTCGCGCGGCGCGTGGCGGACTTTCACCGGGCGGGAATCGAACTCTTCATGCTGCAGTTCCAGCCGTTCGAAATCGATATGCGCGGCTTTGCGGAAGAGGTCGTGCCGCGCGTGCGTCGATTGCTTGCTGCGTAAAACGAAGGGGTAGCGCTTCTGTTTATGCGTAAGGAGCGCTGCGGCGCGCTTTCGCGGACGTGCGCCGCTGGGGCCGCGCAGCGCGCTCCCGCTTGGTGAGCGAGAACGCCGCAGCCCGAGATCAGAAAAACGCGCCCGTCGGCGGCAGTTGTCCGTTCAGCAAGTTCTGGCCAAGCAAGCGCTCCTTGTAGAGCCGCGGATTATGCGACGCGATCACCTTGATGTTGCGCCAGTGCCGGTCGAGAGCGCCCGTGCGCGAGACGACCGAGCCTGATCCCAGATCGATCAGCCACGACGCGATTTGCGGCGCGAGATCGTCGATGACGACCTTCGCTTCGGCCGCCGCGAACGTGGCTGCGAGCGTGGTGTCGTATTCATCGCGCGTGCCATGGCTTTCCGATGCACGCTGCAGCGCCGCGACCGCGCGGTCCGCCGTCGCCTCGACACTCGCCGCATAAGCACGGATGCGCCCGAGCAGGGTCTGCAACACCGGTTCGTCTGCCGGATGCGCGGCCTCGCCATGATAGAAGTTGCGGCCGCGCGAACGAAGCACCTCGACGGCATCCAGCGCCACGCGCCGCACGATGCCGGCAATGCAGTTGGTCAGATAAACCTGATGGAAGGTGTATCCCCAAGGCGCGGCTTCATCCGACCTTGGCGGGTCAGTCGGATAGACATGCGCGGCCGGCACCGTCACGGCGCGAAACCTGGCCGTGCCCGAACCTGTCAAGCGCTGGCCGAAGCCTTGCCAGTCGTCGGCGTCGTCCACGCCTTCGCCGCGATCGAGCACGTATTGCACGTTGCGGCCCGCGCGACTTTCCACGGCAAGGCCGATGAACGCATCGTTGTAGAGGTTGCCCGTGGCATAAACCTTGTCGCCGGAGCCGACGTAGACATCGCGGCTTGCGTCCCATTCCAAACGACTCAGGACCTGCGTCGGTCGCGCGCCAGCGGCAGTCACATCGGTCTGCGTGAAGCTCAATCCGACGGTCTTGTTTTGCCTGGCGAGGTCGAGAACGTGCGCATGAAACGGAAGGTCGCGCCGCCTGAGCGCTGCCTCGATTTGCCAGAGATGGTTACGAAACGCGTGCGCGATGTTCGAATCCGCCGCCGCGACATCACGCGCGACGACGAGCAGTTCGCTCAAGGACAAGCCGAGGCCACCCGCATCGACGGGCAGACGCGAGCGGCCGAAGCCCGCCGCCTTGAGCCTTGCGATCTCCTCGTGCGGCAGACGATGCGCAAGCTCGCGTGCAGCCGCAGTCGATGCAATGTCCGCGATGATCTCCGCGAAACCGAGCCTTGCCGACAGCGGCGAGACCAGTTTCGGCGCGGTAGGGTCGATGTTCTTCGTATCAGACATGGGATCGCTCTCGTGCGAAGTTGCGCGACCACGCGTTCGACAGATTGCGGCCGTGATCGCAGGCCAGTGTGTATCGCATGTTCATGGCTCGCCTCCTCAGACCTTGATGCTGTAGTCGGCCACCTTGATGCGCGAATTGATGATCTTGCGTTCCGCGAGCCAGTCGGCGGCGCGTTGAAGCTGCGCCATGAAGGCAGCGTCATCGGGTTCATGGAATTGATTCACGCGCTTGAGACTCGCCAGATAATCGCGCACCTGATCGGGATATTTCGCTTCACCCTGCACGAGTTTTTCGGATTCGTTGGAATGACTCGACTGCCATGCGCCTTCGACGTAATACGCGTCGATGACCGCGCGAATCAGCTCGGAGTTTTCCTCGGTGAACTTGCGGCGCGTCACGAGCGAGCTGTAGTCGATCAGAAAATCCAGATCGCGTCCTTCGTTGAAGATGTCCTTTGCGTCGTTGGCGTTGCGCGCAATGTCCACGGCGGGCGACCACATCGACCACGCATCGACCTTGCCTTGCGCGAAGGCGGGCGCTGCGTCGGGTGGATTCAGATAGACGAATTCAACCTTGCCGCGGTCGATGTGATTCTTTTCCAGCGCTGCGATCAACAGAAACTCGCCGAGCCCGGAACGGTTGACCGCGACCTTTCGCCCGGCCAGATCCGCCACCGAATGGATGCCGCTCGTCTTCTTGACGATGATCGCGGTCGAGCGCGGCGAATAGACATCGAACGCATTGAAGACGAGTGGCGAGCCTGCGAGCATCGACGCAAGCGCGGGCGTCGTCGAGCCCCAGAAGCCGAAGTCCGCGCTGCCGCCGACCACGGCCTGTAGCGAGGGCGCGTGATTCGGAAACGGACCGATCCATTCGACCTTGATGTTCTTGGCCGCGAGCGTCTTTTCGAACACGCCCCGTTGCCGCGCGATATCGGGAAGACTGCCGTAACCCCAACCTATGCGCACCGTGTCCGTGTTGCGCGTCAGCTTGCGCGGTTCGGCGGCGCGCGTGGGAATCAGGCTGCTTGCGGCGACGCCGGCCACGAGGCCGCCTGCCGCACGCAACCACTGGCGGCGGTTCAGCGAGGAATCGATCATTCTTGTTGGTACCTTTCGAGTTTTGCAGGAAACGATTGGTGGATCAGTGAGACTGGACGCCCAGTTCATCGAGCAGAATCGGCCGCAATTGCAGCGGCGCGTGATCGCCGGGCCGAAACGATGCAGCGATGCGACCCGCGCGCATCACGAGGATTCGGTCGGCGAGCGTGAGCGCTTCATCGACGTCATGCGTCACGATCAGCACGCCCGGCAGATGACGCGCGACGAGTTCCTTGACGAGCCCGTGCATCTTGATGCGCGTGAGCGCGTCGAGCGCCGCGAATGGTTCATCGAGCAACAGGAGCGCGGGGTCGCGAACCAAAGCGCGCGCGAGCGCCACGCGTTGCGCCTGACCGCCGGAAAGATTGCGAGGCCAGTCATCTTCACGGCCCGAAAGTCCGACTTCGCCCAGCGCGCGCGCGGCGCCCGTGCGTCCTACCGTGCTTTCATGGCCGAGCGCGACGTTCTCCCACAACGTCGCCCAAGGCAGCAGCCGATGCTCCTGAAACACGACGGACGGCCGCTCGGGCGCGCGAATCTCGCCGGCATCCGGCCGGTCGAGCCCGGCGAGCGCGCGCAAGAGTGTCGTCTTTCCGCAGCCGCTTTCGCCTAACAACGCGACGAATTCGCCTTTGCGTATATCGAGGTCGAGTGCATCGATGACGACGCGCTTGCCATAGCGCCGCTGCAGACCTCTCACCGATACGGCAAGGGACGCGTGGCTCACGCGTTCGGCGGCGCGCGCGCGGATGTCGGAGTCGCGCGACAGGGCGATGCTCTCGGTCACTAGGTTGCTCCTTTGGCGTAGTTCGCGTGCCACGATAAGAAATGCGCTTCGAGCAGACGCACCAACGCGTCCGCCACCACGCCGATGACCGCGTAGATGACGATGGTCAGCACGATGACATTGGTTTGCAGGAATTCGCGGGCGTCCATGGCGAGGAAGCCGATTCCCTTGGTCGTCGCGAGCGTCTCGGCAATGACGAGCGCGAGCCACGCGTGAGCGAGCGCATAGCGCACGCCCGTGAGGATCGACGGCATGGCGCCGGGAAGAATGATCCGTCGCACGATCGCGGTCCAGTCGAGGCCGATCACCTTGGCGAGTTCCATCAGCTTGGGATCGATCTGACGGATGCCGAGCATGGTGTTGATATAGATGGGAAACAACACGGCGAGCGCGACCAGAAAGATCTTCGCGACTTCGCCGACACCGAACCACACGATCACGAGCGGCAGCATGGCGAGGAAGGGAATGGCGCGCACCATCTGAATGGAGCGATCGAGAAGCGCTTGCGCGAGCGGCGAAAACCCGACTGCGATTCCGAGCACGAGACCAACCGTCCCGCCAATAACGAAGCCCGTGACGGCGCGCAGAAGCGACACACCGAGGTGAACGAAGAGATCGCCAGAGCGCATCAGACCGAGCGCGGTTTCAAGAACGCTGCTGGGCGCCGGAAGCACTTGCGGCGTGATGAGTCCTGCGCGTGCTGCCGCTTCCCAGATCACCACGACACATGCGGGGACCAGCCACGAAAGCAGCTTGTAGAACGTGCCTTTCGACACGCCGAAGCGTTGCCGTTTCGATGCGACATAGCTGTTGCGAGTGGATGTCAGGTCCGCCATGTCGGTTCCATGAAATGCCGTGAAAGAGGTGCTTGAGCGGTGACGCATTTGGCGCCAAGCGAGCCTGTTATTAAAAGCCGCGCGGCATTGCAATGACAAACGGTTTTTTCTGCTTTGCTTTTCAGGGTCTGGGTGGGGATGTTGTGAGGTCGTGTTCGTCGATGACTCGAATGCAGTTGCCCCGTTGTAGCGAACGATGCATTCCCGCCGTCCGCGATACCATTGCGAGGCAGACAATGGAACTTGGGCAGATGCGTTTACTACAGCCGCACCGGCTTGCCAATGAAGCATGAGCCGCCATGGAGACAGCAATGATAGTCAGCAATCAGCAGGAAGTGACCGAAGCCGTGCTTGCCGAACTGAGCCGCGCGCCGGATGCGCGCTTTCGCGAAATCATGTCGGCGGCGGTGTGTCATCTGCACGGCTTCGCGCGCGAGGCGCGGCTGTCCGAGCCGGAGTTTCATCAGGCATGCGCGGTAATCGCGAAGCTCGGGCAGTTGACCACCGAATCGCATAACGAAGTCGTGTTGATCGCCGGATCGCTTGGGCTGTCCGCGCTCGTGTGCCTGCTCAACAACGGCGATCGCGGTCAGACCGATACGACCGCGAACCTCATGGGCCCGTTCTGGCGCATGGACTCGCCGCGCACTGAAAGCGGCGGCAGCATCGTGCGCTCGCCGACGCCGGGCGCGCCTATCTTTGTCAACGCTTGGGTGCGCGATTCGAGCGGGCGTGCGGTGGAAGGCGCCGAGGTGGACGTGTGGCATACATCGGCGGATGGTTACTACGAGAATCAGGACCCCGCGCAGGCGGATATGAATCTACGCGGCAAGTTCACTACCGATGCCAATGGCCACATCGCGTTTCGCAGCGTGAAGCCGGCGGGCTATCCCATTCCGCTGTCGGGCCCGGTCGGCGCGCTGCTACGCGCGCAAGGCCGGCACAACATGCGGCCTGCGCATATCCATTTCATGATCTACAAGCCGGGCTTCAAGACACAGTTTTCGCAGGTCTATTCGAGCGATGATCCCAATCTCGAGACCGATGTGCAGTTCGGCGTGACGCGCGCGCTCGTCGGGCAATATGTGCTGCACGACGGCGAGACCGCACCCGGCGCGGACGTTCAAGGGCCGTGGTATTCGCTCGATTATCACTTCGTTATCGAACCCGGCGAAGCCAGGCTACCGAAGCCGCCTATCACTGGCAAGACAACCGGTCCGCGACCCGAGCAAGCCGTGCTCGAACGCACCGGACATTGAGGAACCGACATGCCTATCGTACATATTTCCCTCGTCGAAGGACGCGATGAAGCCGCCGTCAAGGCCTGCGTGAAGGCAGTCGCGCGCACGGTCCATGAAACGCTGGGCGCACCGCTCGACACCATCCGCGTGTATGCCACCGCGGTGCCCGCCGCGCATTGGGCCGTCGGCGAACGCACCAAGGACGAAATGCCCGCAAGCCCGAACAAGGCAGAGGAGTCACGATGACGCCGCGACTGTTCATAGGAAGATGGATGACGCCATGTCGGGGCGACTGAGATCGCCGGCACCACATCGAACGAGATCGCGTAATGCGCATCGACGATAACGGGACCTTCTGGGGGCTTGGCTATGAAGGCCCGCTCAGTGGCGGTCGTGGCCTCGATGGCAAGCCTGTCGACGACATGCGCTAGCGCGCGCGTTCATGCGGCACGCGTGAAAGATGAACTGAAACAATAAGGCCCACGGCTTTGCGCGATGCGGCAAACCGTGGGCTTTTGTTCAGAGACGCTCAGACATCGGCATGCGTGCTCGTGAAGTTCACATAGCTGTTGTACGTCGGCGTGATCGGCGCACCGTTGATCATGATGCCAAACGTGTGATTGCCGCTGTCGAGCACGTAGTACATGGCCGAGTGAATGTTGTGCGTCTTGCGTGCGTCGTAGAACGATTGCAGGCGAGACTGCACGAAGGTCGCGCGATAAGCATCCGTCTGCTCGGGGTTCGCGTTCCACTCGGTGATCATGAAAGGTACGCCGTAGCGCGCCTTGCAGTACTGCGGCAGATCGAAATGCGGGCCCGCGCCGTCAGAGCCGATGTCGAACAGGTCACCATACACTTCGTAGTTGTGCCACGTCGTGATGTCCCAGCGGACCTTCGGATAGCCACTCGTGCCATCCGGCTGGAAGCCGTCCCACAATGCATCCGATGCGCCGATGTCCGCCACGCAAAAGTTGATGCCGCACTTCGCGTCCGGCTGTACTGCTTTCACGCCGGCGATGAGACCGCGCATGACGCCGCGCATGACGGGCCAGTTTGCGTTGTTGAAGTCGGCTACGTCCGTTCCCGCGCGGTTCGAATACAGCACGGTTTGCGAGCGGCGCGTCAACTCATTGCC
The DNA here is from genome assembly GCF_023631485.1 of Caballeronia sp. GAFFF2. Classification (NCBI taxonomy): domain Bacteria; kingdom Pseudomonadati; phylum Pseudomonadota; class Betaproteobacteria; order Burkholderiales; family Burkholderiaceae; genus Caballeronia; species Caballeronia sp. GAFFF2. The sequence continues at coordinate 801,300 of NZ_JALQDA010000035.1, forward strand.
GCATTCGTACATGGTCACGCCATAAGGCTTGAGCGCGCTCGCAACCGTCAGGCCGGTGTTGTAGGCGTCGGCGTAAGCGGCGGCTTCGCTGCCATACAGCGCGCCTGAAGCATCGGTCAAACCTTGCTGAATCAGGCAAAGCATGCTGATGCCCGTTCCGTTGAAGGCCGATGCCAGCTTGGCGACGGCGCTGATCTGCTTCGACGTCGAATTGCAGCCCACCCGATACATGTTGCAGCCCATGCCCTTCAGGATCGCGATGAGTTGCGGAGGGGTGTAGGTGTAGTCGTAATGGCCGTTCATCCCGAAGAACATGCCCGGCGTCGCTGCCATCGCAATGCGCGGGTCACGGCAGATGAGCCATTTGTTCGACCACACGTAGAACTGGCCGCTCGTGTTCTTCTGGTAAATCTTGCCGCCCGACCAGAGGAGCATCGAGACATTGGCGATTGAAACAGCCGTCTTGTTCTTGTACACGATGGCGCCGGTCACCGTCCAAACCGCACCCGTCTTGTCCACGATCGACGTACCGCTCGGGATGGTCGTGCCATCGGCGGAAGGCGTGATTACCGCGGCCTTTGCGGTGGAATCTAGTTGCGTGGAATCGTCGGAAGCCTTGGTTGCCGCTTGCGGTAGATCGCTACCGCCGCCGCCACATGCGGAAAGCATATAGGTCCCGGACAACGCGCTCATGCTAGCCAGAAATTTACGTCGATTAATCATCATTTCGCAGTTCCGCTGGTCTGGCGGAACACTCCTTAAGGTCAGAGATCGATATCAATGTCCTATTAAGTAAGGACGACTAACGAATGAGCCAAGGATGCAGCAGTGTTTGCCTTGCCTACCTGGGGATGCTTCAAAGTTGGCCGTTGTAGCAGGGAAAGAGCGAACTTCGTGCAGTAACCACCGGCCTGCCGTGTTGCCCTAACTTCGTTCGACACGCGATGCAAAGCCGCCGCGTCTGTGTCTCACAACCACCTTCTTCAAAGTTCATACGATAGGTTGGATTTTACGCAATGTTACAAAAAGCGTGTGAGAATTCGAACGTTTTCGGGCAAAAAGTAACGAACGCATGGCGTTGCCATATGGAAGAGGAAAATAGTGCGACTCTGCTGCAGTGCTTTATAGGAGTATTTGCCCATTTTTCGTTGTTTTGCGCGAGAGTGAACAAATTACCTCTACACATGTACGAACGTACTATTCCCAGTTTTTGCGTTAAACGAGCGTATTTTTGGTGAGCGCAGCGCGACGAGAAAACTCTCCGACGCGCCGCGCCCCGACCATCATCCTGCGACCTGGAAGAACGACACCGCATCCACGAGCTTGCGCCCCTGCTGATCGAGCGATTGCGAAGCCGCCGCCGATTCTTCCACGAGCGCCGCGTTCTGTTGCGTCACCTGGTCCATCTGCGCAATCGCCTGGCTCAATTGTTCGATGCCCCGGCTTTGTTCGCTCGATGCCGCCGCGATCTCGCCCATGATGCTGCTCACGCGCGAGACGGCCTGCAGCACTTCGGCCATCGTCGTCCCGGCTTCGCCCGCGAGCGAAGAACCCTCCGCGATACGTACGCCCGACGCGCCAATCAACTCCTTGATCTCCTTCGCGGCGGACGACGAACGTTGCGCCAGGTTGCGCACTTCCGAAGCGACCACGGCAAAGCCGCGTCCTTCCTCGCCCGCGCGTGCCGCTTCAACCGCCGCATTCAACGCGAGGATGTTGGTCTGAAACGCGATGCCTTCGATGATCCCGGTGATATCCGCGATCTTCTCCGAGCGCGTGCTGATCTCCGTCATGGTCGCGACCATGCGCCCCACGGCGGCATTGCCCTGCTGCGCCACCGCCGATGCATCCGCCGACAACGCATTCGCCTGTTGCGCGTGCTCGGCGTTCTGCCGCACGGTCGAGGTCAACTCTTCGACGCTCGCCGCCGTCTCTTCCAGCGATGCCGCTTGTTGTTCGGTACGCGTCGACAGATCGACGTTGCCCGTGGCGATCTGGCTCGATCCCGTAGCGATGCCATCGGCGCAAGAGCGGACGTTGCCGATCAGACTGACGAGATTGCCTTGCATCGTGCGCATGGAGGCGAGCACGCTGTGTTGCGGGGCGTTATCCGCGTGCGCGACCGGGCTCAGATCGCCGGAAGCGACGCGCTGCGCGACTTGGCTCAGTGCATCGGGTTCCGCGCCCAAGGCTCGCAAGATGCTGCGCGTGATGATGAATCCCGCGCCCACGGCCAACGAGGCCGCCGCGATGCACGCGGCGATCAGCAGCATGCGCGAGAACGCGTAATCCTCCGCCGACTCTTGCACGAGCTTCGCTTCGCGCTGGCTCGTCAGGTCCAGGTAATCTTGCGTGGCCTTGATGAGCGCGGCGAGCAGCGGACGGCACTCGTCGTTCATCTTCGTAATCGCTGCCTGATGCTGGCCCTTCAGCGCCAGATCGACGATGGCGAGTGCCACCGGTCCGTAAAGCGATTCCACGCGATCGATCTCCGCAACGCGCGTCTTTACTTCGGCTGAGACATCCGGCGCGCTCGCGACCATCTCCTTGAAGCGGCGCAATTCGCGCTGCACGTCTTCATGCGCCTGAAGGACGGCTGCTTTCTCGAGTTCGAGATCGGCGGGCTTCGTCACGAGCACGAGATTGCGTGCGGCGATCGCGCGCCGGTCCACTGCGGTGCGAATGCTTTCGGCCAGATGCGCGCGCGCGTTGATGCCGTTGACGAAGGACGTAAAGCGCTGGTTCGCTTCGCCGAGCGTCTCGATTGAGAGCGCGGCGACGATCAGCACTGCCGCCGTGAGCAGGCCGAAGCCAATGGAAAGCTTCGTTTTCATGCGCATGGGTTGCAGGTTCATCTCGTTCTTTTCCTTTTTGATGGCAGTGCTGTCGTTGACGCTCGCCGTCCTTTACGCGGCGAGCGCGGGTTCTTTCTTGCATCGCTTACGGCAGCGTCGGGAAAATATGAAGATGAACGAAAGTATGACGATGTTAGCAAACGTTTTACATCGCCCTGTCCAGGATATGTCGCAGGGTGGGTAAGGCTTTCTTCGACGAATGCGATGAATAGAGCCCGGATTTGTCCATGCCTTGGTTAAGATATGGGCTCTTGTCGATGACAGGTCTCCATTCGTCACCGCGATGCTGTTCTCTACCCGGGAGCGACAACGAAAGCCTGCGAAAATAGCGCTCAATGCTCGCTTACTCATATAACCCTTTGCTTGTCGTCTGCTCGCTTCTCGTGGCAATCCTGGCCGCGTACACGGCTTTCGACATGGCAGGGCGTATCGCGCAAGCCAGGGGGCCCGCGGCGCGCTGGTGGCTCATCGGCGGTTCCTGTGCAATGGGACTCGGCATCTGGGCGATGCACTTCGTCGGCATGCTGGCGTTCAGCTTGCCCATCAAACTGGGCTACGACCCGCTGATTACATTTGCATCGCTTCTAATTGCCGTCGCGGCATCGATGTTCGCGCTCTGGCTCGTCTGTCAGAAGACGCTGCCCGCGTTCAGGATCGTGATCGGGGCGCTATTGATGGGACCGGCTATCGCCGGCATGCACTACACGGGCATGGCCGCCATGCGCATGCGGCCGCCGATCGAATACGACCCATGGCTCACCATTGTGTCGGTGGCCATTGCCATCGTCGCCTCGGGCGCTGCGCTCTGGATTGCCTTTCGCTTACGTCAGCAGGCGTCGCGGCTCTTGTTTTTTCGCGGCAGCGCGTCGCTCCTCATGGGCTTTGCCATCGTCGGCATGCACTACACCGGAATGGCGGCCGCGCGCTTTCCCACGGGCGCGATATGCGGTGCCGCTAAGGAAGGCGCGGATACCGGATGGCTGGCCGTCGTGGTGATCGTCGTGACACTCTCGGTGCTGGCCATCGCGCTGATCATCTCCGTTCTGGACTTGCGGCTCGAATCGCGCACCGCCGTGCTCGCGGCGTCGCTCGCGGAGGCGAACAAGGAACTCGCTTATCTGGCGCTTCACGACAGCCTTACTGAGTTGCCGAATCGCGTCTTGCTCGAAGACAGACTGGAACAACTGGTGCATGGCGCGCGCGATGCAAAGCGCCGCTTCACGTTGATGTTCATGGACCTCGATGGCTTCAAGGCGGTCAACGACGCGTTCGGACATCATGTCGGCGACCTGTTGCTGATCGAAGTGTCGAAGCGCATCCGCGCCAACGTCAGGTCACACGACACCATTGCGCGGGTCGGCGGCGACGAGTTCGTGCTGCTTTCGAACGTCGACGACGCAACCGTGGCCGCGCAAATCGCCGCGAGCTTGACCGAGACCATTGAGAAGCCATTTCGCATGGAAGGCGAGGAAGTGCAGATTTCCGTGAGCGTGGGCATTGCGATCTTTCCCGACGACGGTGCGACTCAAGAAGAGCTTCTGAGCAATGCCGATACCGCCATGTATCACGCGAAAGCCCTTGGCCGCAGCGGTTTTTGTTTCTTCGAACCGTCGATGCATGCGGACTCTTACGAGCAGATGCAACTTGCGCACGAGCTTCGCGTGGCGTTGACGCGCGGTGAGCTCGCCTTGCACTATCAACCCAAATTCAAGGCGCCAAATGGTCCGGCGGTGGGCGCGGAAGCGCTATTGCGCTGGAACCATCCCGTGCACGGACTGATGGCGCCCAACCGCTTCATTCCGTTGGCGGAAAAGACAGGGTTGATCGTGCCTATCGGCGAATGGGTGCTGAGCGAAGGCTGCCGGCAATTGAAGGCGTGGCACGATCGCGGTCACACAGAGTGGACCATCGCGATCAATCTTTCGCCATTGCAGTTTGTTCACTCGGGTCTCGTACGAGCGGTTCGCGGCGCGCTGCGGCGCAATGGCCTCCCAGCGGAATCGCTGATTCTGGAGATCACTGAATCGACGGCCATGCGCGATGTCGAAGTGAGCCTCAAGGTCTTGCAACGACTGCGGGAAGAAGGCGTGCAGATCTCTATCGATGATTTCGGCACCGGCTACTCCAGTCTGCTTTATCTCAAGCGCTTGCCCGCCAACGAACTCAAGATCGATCGTGGCTTCGTGCGTGAACTTGCTCACGGTACGGAAGACGCGGCGATTGTTTCGGCCATCGTGGCGCTCGGACAAACGCTCAATCTCAGGATCGTGGCGGAAGGCGTCGAAACCACTGCACAGCAGGCTTTTCTCACGCAACTGGGATGCGACATTCTCCAAGGGTTTTTGCTCGGCAAGCCAATGACGGCCAATGCGTTTATCGCTTCCGTCGCCGATGTCGCATCGACAGGACGCCATTGAAACTTCGCCAGTAACTTTTTCCGCCCATCACGTTAGCTAGCCAACAGAACGCCGACGAGGGTCGATCCGTTACACGTTGCACGGTGCTACTCTCCCGTCATAGTTACCGTAGCGCTGGACCATACGGTCATTCCAAAAGACAAATCCGAGTCGGGGACCGCACATGTTGCGAACGGTGGTCGATCGTGTCAGGCGCTTTCGGCGCAGTGAAGGCTTCAAGCATTCTCTCGCCGCTCCAGTGCGTTTGTCGCTGCATGCGCGACAGCGGCTGAATCGCAATGTGTTCGCTATCGAGATCAGGGAAAACTCCGGCTTTTTTTCCGTGATGCAGATGGTGCTCTTCATCCTCAAGCATTGCGAAGAGAAACGGCTGACACCGCAAATCTCGGCACGCGGCGGTCTCTATGGCGACCCGGAAGGCAAAATAGACTGGTTCTCGGCGCTCTTTGAAAGCGTGCGGGCATCCGGCGATGTGAAGTTGCCGCGCAGAGTGCGAACCTCTACCGTGCGCGATCTCGTGCAACTCGGCTTGCGGCAACGCCATGAAGCGGGTCTGCGGTTGCAAAGTTCGAGCGACTTGTTTCGCTCGCATTACCGGCCGGTTGCAGCCATTCGCGATGAAGTCGATGCAACCTGCGCCAAACTCGATATCGGCCAATCGACACTCGGTGTTCACTACCGGGGCACGGATAAGAAGTTCGAAGCGATGACCTTGCCCTGGGCTGACTTCTGCCGGCTGGTCGAGCAGACCCTCGCGCTCAATCCGCATCTGACCAACATCTTCGTTTCGAGCGATGAGCAGGCGTTCATCGACTTCTTCCGCGCGTGGCCGTTCAATCGCCCGGTCAGTGTCGCACCGGCCAAGCTGCTGTCCACAGGCGACATGCCGGTGCACTTCAGCGGTTATCCGGGTTTGGAGATCGGGCGCGAAGCGTTGGTGTCGAGCCTGCTGCTTTCGAAGTGCGGATACCTCGTAAAGATGCCTTCTTACTTGTCGGCATGGTCGAAGATATTCAATCCCGATTTGCCGACTACCTTGGCCGTACCGCCAAAGCCTGACGCGTTCTGGTTTCCCGACAGCCAGATCTGGATCGAACAGGAACAGGTGATGGGCGGCAAGGCGGCGTGAGTCGCGCGCTTGTATTAACGCATGAAGCCTGCTGTCGTGACTCTGACTCAACGGGTGTTGATTTCTTTGCGTTGGAATGCCAACGCGTCATTCGCTACGCTTGAATCGATGCCGGGCGCATGACCCGGCAGCCGACCAGCGGCGAATCGACATCCATGAGACATGACCTTTCCATCGTGCTGTTGCACGCCACGCCCGTTGCCATCGCGCCGATACACGACGCGTTCCTGCGCGACTGGCCAGAAGCCAGGCTCACCAATCTTCTCGACGACGGTCTGACCTCGGCCAGAGGCGACAGCAAAGAGCTGCCCGACTCATTGCAGACACGCTTCGTGAATCTTGCGCGATACGGGTACGAAAGCGGCGCGGATGCGGTCCTCGCGACGTGTTCGGGCTTCGGTCCCGCCATCGATGCCGCGGACGCGGCGCTTCCCATACCTGTTTGCAAGCCGAACACCGCCATGTTCGCCGATGCGCTTGCAGAAGGCAGAAACATCGCGATGATCGCAACGTTCGCGCCGGCCCTGCCGACCATGGTGGCGGAGTTCTTCGAGGAAGCATCGAACATGAACCCGCAAGCTACGCTGGCCACCTTCGTGGTCGACGATGCAATCGACAAGCTGCGTGCGGGCGACCGCGACACGCACAACCGTATCGTTGCAGAAAAGGCCGCGAGCCTGCATGGCTACGACGCGATCATGCTGGCCCATTTCTCAACCGCTCAGGCACTCGATGCCGTGACTTCAGTCGCGAGTTGTCCGGTATTTTCCGCACCGCGCAGCGCGGTTGCCGATCTCAAGAAGCGCCTGCATTTGTCGCGCTGAAGTCTTTTACCGTCATGGATTCAACGATGCCTACTCCATCGCTCGCGCCAGCCGTTTCGATGATGAGCACGCTCGCGGTCAAGAGCGCGCTCGTCGATGTCGTCATTCCAGCGTTCGAACGAAGTAGCGGCATCCGCGTGCAAGCTATGTTCGATCCAACCAACGTGCTGCAAGAGCGCGTGTCTGCCGGTGAAAGAGCGGAGGTGCTGATTGCGACTCGCGCCTATGTGAAGCGTCTCGCCGATGAAAACGTACTGGATGTACCGACGGTGCGCGGGTTGGTCAGAACCGGCGTGGGTGTGGCGGCATCTGTGCGGGACGTGCCTCGGTCGATAAGAAGCGTTGAAGACTTGCGCGAGGTCCTGTTGAACGCGCGATCGGTCGCATATTCGAAGACCGGCGCAAGCGGCGTTTATTTCGCCACCTTGATCGAAGAGATGGGCATCGCGGAGCAGGTCAATCAGCGCGCGACCATCATCGAGAAGGGCTTTACGGGCGAATGCATCGTGCGTGGCGAGGCGGACGTCGCCATTCAACAGATGAGCGAACTGGCCATGGTGGCGGGCATCGAGATCATCGGCCCGCTTCCGGAAGAGATTCAGTTCCATACCGACTTTTATGTCGGGATGTTTTCGGGTCGCGCACAATCGGAAGATGCATGTGCCTTGCTGCAATCCCTTTTCTCCGATAAAGCGCGCCACGCGTACGAGCGGCTTGGGCTAACGATTCTTTGAGGAGACGATATTCATGCAGCGCGCAGACGACAAGCAAATGCCCAGTCAACTCATCACGCCCGTTACGGTGTTCGGCAATCTCGCATTCGTGAGCGGCCAGCTTCCGCGCGAGCACGGAGCGATCAAATACAGCGGCAAGGTCGGCGCGGACTTATCGGCTGAAGACGCACGAGAAGCGGCAGCGTTATGTGCAAAAGCATGTCTCGATGCACTCGCGCACGCGCTCCGCGGCCATGAGCGCATTGCGCAGATCGTGAAGATCACGGGATTCGTCGCATCGGCGGCGGATTTCACCGGACAGGGCGCGGTGATCGATGGCGCGTCCCGCCTATTGATCGAAACGCTCGGAGAACGCGGCAAGCATGCACGAAGCGCGATCGGCGTGCAGCAGCTTCCGCATGGCGCGGCAGTGGAAGTCGAAATGATCGTGGGGTTGAAATGACTGCACGGTCTTCGCGCGTACGCTTCGCGGCTAATCTCAAATGGCTCTTTACCGAGTTGCCATTTCTTGAGCGATTCGAAGCCGCTGCGTTGCATGGCTTCGCGGCAGTCGAATACGCATCGCCATATGGCTACGATGCCACCGAGCTTCGCAACGTGTTGAGCCAGTGGAACTTGAAACAAGTGTTGATCAACACGCCGGCGGGCGAAAGAGGGGCCGTAGGCTCCAACGGCTTTGGCTGTATTCCAGGCTATGTCGATGTTTTTCGCGAAGGTGTCGATCTCGCGTTGAACTACGCTAACGCGCTGGAGTGCAGCCTGATTCACTTGATGGCGGGACGAGTGCCGGACGGCTGCTCGCCAGCCGAGGCCGAAGCCGTCTTTCGTTCGAATCTTGCGTGGGCCGCAAAGCGCGCGGAAGGGCAGAACGTAACCTTCGTGCTCGAATGTCTGAACCAGCAAGACGTGCCGGCTTACTTCCTCAAGAGTCTCGCTCAGGCGAGCGCGTACGTCCGCGACATCCCGCAAGGCAACGTCAAACTGCTCTTCGATTTTTATCACGCGGCAATGAGCGGCATGGACGTACTGGATGCGTTCGCCATGCATCGTCGTGACGTGGCGCACATTCAGGTCGCCGACGTACCAGGACGAAACGAACCGGGCACGGGCGACATGTCATGGCCCGCGGCTGCACGAGCGATAGCCGATAGCGGCTATTCAGGCTGGATAGGATGCGAGTACCGTCCGCGTGGAACGACTGCCGCTGGACTCGATTGGCGTCAAGCCTTTACGCAAGCCGCAGGCTTGAGCAAGCACTCAGAACATCGTTCTTAGATTGGCCAACTCGAATTCAGCTCGAAGCCATTTTTCAAACACGGCCGCTTCGGCCGAATTGCGCAGACTCGACGAGCGCAGCAGATAGTAAGAGATATTTTCGACGTAGAACTTCGGGTCGGAGAATGGCTCGATCAACCGGCCGTCGCGTAACTCTTCTTCCGCGAGAATCTCGCTTTCCAGCACCACGCCCAAGCCCTTTACCGCGGCTTCGATTGCCATGGCGGAGCGGTCGAGCCACAAGTCGTGCGCGGGCTTGACGACGAGGTTGCCTATGCGCCGAAAATAATCGACCCAGTTCAGCGGATTATTGGAGTGGATGAGCGTGGCCTTAGCCAGATCCTTCGGGCTTTTCAGGCCGAGCTCCTCCGCGAGTTGCGGACTGCAAAGCGGCCTGAGCCGTTCGATGAGCAATGGCTCGGCAAGCTTCAATCCCGGCGTTTGAGGCCCATGCGCAATTGCTATGTCGTAGCGGTTGGCATCGAGTTCATGTGTGTGAAGCGTCGCAAGTCGAACGCGAAACAGCGGGTTCGCTTTCAGGAAGTTTTGCAGACGCGGTTGCAGCCACTTCACCGAGAAGCTATTGGGCACGGCAATCGACAGATGACCGCCCCATGATTGCGGCGCGATAAGACTCGTCGCAGTGGCGATCATGCCGAATGCTTTTTCCAGTTCGCGCGCATAGGTTCGGCCCGCGACGGTCAGCACCGCGCGCCCGGCATGTCGCTGAAAGAGCGGAACGCCGAGAAAGTCTTCGAGTTGCTGAATGTGATGACTCACCGCCGACGTGGTGATGCCGATCTCCTCCGCGCCTTGCGTGAAGCTGCCGTGCCGAGCGGCCGCTTCGAACGCGATCAGCGACTTGAGCGGCGGAAAGCGCGCACGGCGCGTGTCCGGCACGGCTTCGGCTTCATCGCTTTCCTTCCTTCTCGAACCGGCCGTCATCTATGCCCCCGTGCCCCAATGACGGCAAGGATAAAGCATTGCAGGGCGGAAGACATTCGCAGCATCGACATCGATCAGCCGAGACATGTTTCGAAGAAGCGTTTGAGTTCCGCTGCCAGCGCTTGCGGCTGCTCTTCGGGAATGTAATGCCCGCAGTCTTGGATCACACCGCCGCTCAGGTCTTCGCAGAGCGGCTTCATCAGTTCATGGATGGTGGGCGCGCTGCCCACATCGCCTCCAAGCGCGAGCACGGGCTTTTTGATCTTGCTGGCAAAGAGCGTCTGGTTCTGCTTCATGTCCTCTTCGACGGCCCGATAATAGCCGAGCATGCCGCGCAGGCCGCCGAGCGACGCATACGCCTTGACGTATTCGTCGATGTCGGCAGGCTCGAACGTGGCCATTGCGTTGGCGGTCTTCTTGTTGAAGAACCATTCGATCAACACGCGCTCCTTGCCTGCAATGAGCGCTTCAGGCAAGTCGTCCACCGCGTTGAACAGGAAGTGCCAGCTCTTCCAGTTCGAAGGCGCGGTGACCGATACTTCGGGCTTGAGCGTGATGCCGGGGATGTTGCCATCGATGAACACGATGCCGTCGAGCTCGGCCTCATAGCGATGCGCGTACGGATAAGCAATCCATGATCCGATGTCATGGCCCACGTAGAAGTGACGCTCGACATCCAGCGACCGCAAGAGACCATTGATGCGCGCGGCGGCGGTCTCGGTGTCGTAGCCGGTGGTGGGCTTGTCCGAGTAACCTTGGCCGGGCAAATCGATGGCGATGGTACGGTAGGAATCGGCCAGAAGCGGTTGCACGCGACGCCACGCATAAGCGGTCTGCGGGAAGCCCGCCACGAGCACGACCGTCGGGCCGACGCCACCATCCACCATATGAAAGCGGATGTCTCCGCTTCGCACGAAGCGCCTGGTGAAGGACTTGCCGCCAAGGTCTATCACGCCTGACATGTCGGTTCTCTTTCTGAGTGAAGGTGCGTGTTGTGCATTGTATCGGGCCAAAAAGCCGGCTTCACGATGTACCCACGGAGCGCGCGAGCTGACGCGCCTGCCGGGGATAGTTGTCGTCGACGAACTGCGCGCTGATCAGCCCGGCTTCGAGGTCGGCTGCAATGTCATCGAGCGATCTGCGATCCGGGTTGCCGTATCCGCCGCCGCCCGCGTCGCGAATCTCCACGATACCGCCGTCTGGAATGAGCACGCGCGCCTTGGGATCGGTCTCGACATCGTCCACGAAGATGAGCCGATGCGCGCCGGCGCCCGCGCCTGCAAATCCTTTCGCGGCTATCTTGGTCCGCGACGCCATGAACGATGCCTCGATGGGATGACCCGTGTCGTTCCTGATGGCGAAGATCTGACCGTTGCCGCCTTGAAACTCGCCGGGCCCGCCCGAGTCTCTGAGTATCTCCTTCTTGAGGAACGTGCAGCAAATCTGCTGCTCCCAGAATTCAACCGAGCCGCCGATGATGTTGGCCGGTGCGGGCAAGGCAGGGCGGCCATCGTAACCTGCTAGCGCGCCGTATCCGCCCGCCGAAAAATAGATCGACGAATAGTGCTTTCCCGCGCGCGTCTGGCCGCGAAGATTCATCTGGAACACCATCCCCGAGTCGGCTTGCACGTCGTCGGGGAAGGCCTCGGCCAGCGCATTGAAAATGAGCGGTCCGACGAAATGGCCGAAGACGTGCCGCGCACCGGTCGGGTTCGGCCTGAGCGCATTGAGAATGCAGTTGTCGGGCGCCGCTATGGTGACGAAATCGAGTATGGCCTGATTGTTGGGAATGCTGGGCGCGACGAGCACTTTCGTGCAGAAGTAGCAGAACGCGCGTGTATAGCAAATCGGCACGTTGACGCCGCGATTCACCACCGGGTCCGTTCCGGCGAAGTCGTACGCGAAGCCGGAGTCGCTCAACGTGACAGTGACGGAGAGCGAGATGTCGGGGAAGTCCTTTCCGCCTTCGACGGGTATGGTCGCCGCATAACTTCCCTTGGGCATGCGTTCGAGCTTCGCGTTGATCGACTTGCGCGTGAGCGCGAAGATCGCATCGGCGGCGTCGATGGTGGTGGACAGCTTGTGCTCCACGAGAATCTTGACGAGCCCTTGCGCGCCGACGTTGCATGCCGCGACATTGCAATAGATGTCGCCCAACACGTAATCGACGGTGCGAACATTGTTTCTGATGAAGTCGAACACGAAGCGATTCTCCACGCCCGCTTCGAAGAGTTTCACGGGCGGAAGCGAGAAGCCTTCCTCGTAGACGTCCTTCGCGACCGAGCCCATTCCCACGCCGCCGACATCGGCAAGATGCGAAACGGTCAGGCAGTATCCGGCAATGCGTCCTTCGAAGAACACCGGTTTCACGACGTTGATATCGAACGTATGTCCCGTGCCGATCCAGGGATCGTTGGTCACGATGATATCGCCGTCGCGCAGAGCGGCCGCGTCGAACACGTCGAGGATATGAGCAAGCGTGCTGGGGCCGGTTCCCGTGAACGACGGCACACTCGTCGCGCCTTGCGCAATCAGCTTGCCGCGTGCGTCGAAGATCATGCACGAGAAGTCGCCGCTCGCGCGCACCATTGTCGAGAAAGCGGTGCGTTCCATGGCCGAAACCATTTCGTCCGCAACCGAGACGAAACGGGACCAGATGATGCCGGCATCGACCGGGTCCATCTTGACTGTAGCATTCACGACTTAAGCTCCGCGATGAGATCCAGCGTCGATGCAATCCGTGCTTCGGCAAACGCTGGAACGTAGATGGTGGTGTCGTTCTCTTCGATCAGTGCGGGGCCTGAGCGTTTCCAGCCAACCGGCAAGGCGTATCGGTTGAAGACGGGAACTTCGGTCCAGACTTCCGTTGCGCCGTCGCTGATGTAACAGGACCTGGGTTCCTTCTCCATCCTTGCTGAAGGCGTGAGCGCGTCGTAGCTGAAGTCGCGCACGGACTTGAGATGCTCGGGCAAGGAGACTTCGACCACCCACGTGCTGATCTCGATACCGTAGTCCGGAAAGTTCAGGCCGAAGATGTCCTTGTAGGCATCGAGGAATCTGGCGCGAATGTTTGCCGCATTCAGATAACGCCCTTCATCGGATATCTCGACGGGCACTTCCGAGTCTTGTCCTTCGTAGCGCATGCCGAGTTTCACGATGGTCCGCGCGCCGCCATCGACGAGCTGGCTTGCGTATGGTTCGGCCTGCACGAGTCGAGCGACTTCTTGCGCGATGACGTCATCGGTGACATCGGCGAGACTCATCTTTCTCGTTTGCTGCAGGATGATCCCTTCGCTGCTCGCGAACTGGCCCATGGCGGAAGCCACGCCCGCGGCGAACGGAAAGATGACGCGCCGGATGGACAGAAGCTGCGCAATAGGCAACGCATGCACGGGCGACGAACCGCCGGTGCAGACCAGCGTGGCGCGCCGGTAGTCGACACCGAGTTCCGCTGCATGCACGCGAAACGCGCGTGCCACGTTTTCGTTGATGGTGCGATGAATGCCGATAGCCGCGCGCTCCACCGAGATGCCCAGCGGCTCCGCGATGTTCTGCTGAATCGCACGCTTGGCTTCAACCCGGGTGGCGTCGATGCCGCTATTGCGGAAGTTCGCCTCGCCGAGAAAGCCGAGGAAGAGATTCGCGTCGGTGACGGTCGCGGCTTGTCCGCCGCGCGCATAGCATGCCGGGCCGGGAACGGCGCCCGCACTCTTCGGTCCGACGGAGATGGCGCCGCGTTCGTCGATCTCGGCGATGCTGCCACCGCCCGCGCCAATCTCGATCAAGTCGAGCGCGGGAATGATGAGCGGAAAGCCGCTGCCGGCTTCGAATGCGCCTTCGCGTGCCACTTCGAGGCCCGCTTGCACATCGACCTTGCCGGAGATGAGGAACGCGCCCTTGGCGGTCGTGCCGCCCATGTCGTAGGCGAGCACGGTATCGTCCACGGCACCGCTGTTTTGCGGCGCCAGCGCATTATGTGCGGCGATCTCTCTCGCGGCGAGAACGCCTGCCGCGGGACCGGACTCGATCAAACGGACGGGCGCTCTGACGCATTGACCGATGGGCAACGGCAGCCCGGACGACGTCATCATCAAAAGGCGGCCATTGAAGCCCGCGTCGGCGGCTCTCGTCTCCAGGCGCTTCACGTACTGACTCAGCAACGGCTTGGTGAACGCATTCACGGCGCATGTCATCCAGCGCTCGTACTCGCCCGAACGCGGGGCCACGGCGCTGGATGTGGAAATGACGGCATTGGGGAAGGCTTCTGCAAGCCAGCTTTCCACCAACTGCTCGTTTGCGGGGTTTTGAAAGGCATGCAGAAAACAGATGGCGAAGTTCGTCACGCCCGTTTCCTCGACGAGACGGCGCACGTCCGCGATGAGTTCAGCTTGGTCGGGTTGCCGCACGAGATCACCGGTGTAGGCAATGCGTTCACGTACCGATACCTTCAACCGGTGTTTGGTCAGCGGTTTCGGAAAAGCCAGCCTCAAGTTCGATACGTTGTAACGATGCTCACGGCCGGTTTCAAGCGTCGTGCCGAAGCCTTCGGTATGCAGCAAAATGAAGTCGTGCCCCTTGCGTTCGATGACGGCGTTGGTGATGACCGTCGTCGCATGCAGGAAGACATCGCAATCCGCGAGGTCCAGTTCCGCATCGCGGCGTAAGTGCTCGAAGCCGGAAAATATCGCTTCTTCCGAGCGTTCGGGCGTGCTCAGGACCTTCGCGGTCGTGACACTTTTCTTCTTGCTGTCCAGCAATACGAAGTCGGTGAACGTGCCACCGATATCGACTGAGATGGCAAACCTAGACGTCATCATATTTTCCATTTATCAGCGAGATACAACAGCGCATGCTCACTTCAAGCCGAGTTGTTCCGGCAACCAGAGCGCGATCTGCGGAAACACGATCAATGCAATGCCGAACAGAATGAGCAGCACGAGATAGGGCAGCGTGGCCTTGGTGATGACGGAGAGCTTCTCTCCCGTGATGCCTTGAATCACGAAGAGATTGAAGCCTATAGGCGGGTGAACCTGAACGATCTCCACCGCGATCACCAGAAAGATGCCGAACCAGATGGCGTTGAATCCGGCTGCGAGAACCATCGGCAGAACAATAGGCAACGTAATGACGATGATCGAAAAGCCTTCGAGAAACGAGCCGAGCAGGATATAGCCGATGAACAGCACGAACAGCAGCGCAACCGGCGACAGGTGCAGTTCCTGCACGAACGTGGCGGCCGCCTGTCCCACGCCGAGAAACGCGGACGCACTGCCGAGAATGGATGCGCCGAGAATGATCAGCGCGATCATGGAACAGGTCTTTACCGCGCCAAGTCCGACTTCCTTCAGCTTTGCAACGCTCAGGTCCTTTTGAAAGCCCGCGATGGCAAGCGCGCCGACCACACCTGCCGCAGCCGCTTCCGATGGCGTGACGAGCCCGCCGTACATGCTGCCGAGAACCGCGCCGATCAATAACGCGACCGGCGCAAGATGTTTGAGCGATGCAAAGCGCTCGCGCCAGGGCATGGTCGCGAAACTTTCTTCCTCGGGAATCAGGCTCTTGTTCCAGGTGGTGTGAATCATGATCCACGCCATGAAGCACGACGCGAGAAGAATGGCCGGTATCAGTCCTGCGGCGAAGAGCTTGAGTACGGAAACCTGCGCCAGCACGCCATACACGATCATGATGTTCGATGGCGGCACGAGAAAGCCCAACGTACCCGCCCCTGCCAGACTTCCCATGGATATCCGCTTGTCGTAGTTGCGGCGATTGAGCTCCGCAAGCGTGACGCGGCCCACGATCTGCGTCGTCGCCGCCGAAGAGCCAGAGATGGCGGCGAAGATCGAGCATCCGATGACATTCGAATGCAAGAGCTTTCCAGGCAGCAAGCTCGCCCACGGCGCGAGTCCCTTGAAGAGCGACGTCGAGATGCGCGTTCGAAACAGAATCTCGCCCATGACGATGAAAAGGGGCAAGGCCAGCAGCTCCTGCGTCGTCATCACGTTCCATGCGTACTGAGCGATCAGCCGGTCGACCGGAATGGACCTGAAAATGAAGAGCGCGAGCGACCCGGTAATGGCAAGCGTCAATCCAACCCATATGCCGATGGACAGGCCGCCGAACAGCAGCACGGCCATTGTCGTGAGTATCGTTCCCATGTGTCTCAGCCTTCAATGAATCAGGTTCTTGTCTTCGACAGGCTCGTCCAGAAACAACTGGCCGAGGCGGGCGAGTAACTGCAGCGCAAGCAGCATCGCGCCGAACGCGACGAATGCCTTGGGTATCCACAAGGGCGTGCTGCTGGCAAGCGAGCGTTCGTCGGTGAGAAACGCCTGATACGAGAAGTGCGTCATGGCGACCGAGAAGAACGCCGCGAACGCGAAGCCCGCGGCCGCCGATACGCATTCGAGGCCCTTGACGACGCGAGGCGATGCGTTCGACAACAGCACCCTGACGCGGATATGGCCGCCTGCGCGAAGCGTGAGCGCGGCGCCGAACGTGAAGGTCACGGCCATCAGATACGAGCTGTATTCCCATGCGATGGGTATGTCCTTGGGCAACCAGCTCACCACGGTCGACAGCGTCCGCACGACGATGCCGGCAATCATCAAGAGACATAGCAGGCAGAGGCAGAGGGCGCCGAGCCAGCCATCCAGACGGGCGAGCATATCGATGGAGAACAGCGCCTTCTGCACGAACGCACGTCCCTTCGAACTCTCGACATGCGCGCTTGTGTCGATGTTTTCCATGGGCAATGACTCCGCTGTGACCGTGGTTTTCGAAGAGCGGATGCGGCTCACTGCTTGCCGACCGCGGTCAGATAGCTTTTGAGGAGTGGCTTGGCGGCGGGCACCGCGTCCTCGAAGGCGGTCCAACTCGGCTTGCCCTTGGCGGCCATGGCGTCGCGCACGGCCGCGGGCGGCGTGTAGATCTCCATGCCCTTCGCCTTGAGGGTCTCGAAGTTCTTGCTGTCTTCCGCTTTTGCCGCGTCCCAGAACACGGGTTCGAGTCGTGCGACGACGTCTTCGATAGCCTTCTGGTTTTTCGCACTGAGCTTGTTCCAGGCGTCGAGATTGACCGACACGCCTTCGAAGTTCGATTGCCAGTTGACGACGTTGCACGCCTTCTGGAAGTCCCAGAACTGGCCATCCACGGCAGACGATGTCGATGTCGACACGCTATTGATGACGCCCGTCGACAGCGCGGGCACGACTTCACCCCAGGGAATCTGCGCTGGCGATGCGCCAAGGCTGCGGAAGAAGTCGCTGCCGTTGCGGTCGGTCGTGCGGATCTTCATGGTCCTGAAGGTGTCCGAGTTCGACAGTTCGACTTTGGAAAAGACGTTCTGGCCGGGCCAGGGAATGGTGAGCAGCAGCTTCTGATTGAACTTCTTGAATTCGGCGTCGTAGTAGGGCTTCGAGACGGAGCGGAAGGTCTTCATCTCATCGAAACCGGATACGAGATACGGTACCGACGATGCCCCGAGAATCGGCGATATGCCGACTTGCTGCGCGAACTGAAACGACCCGATGGGCACGAGTCCATCGCGAATCACGCTCAACATTTCCGGGCCCTTGAAACCGAGTTGCCCGCCCGCGTGAATGTTGATCTTCACTTCGTTGTTGGTGGCGGCGGCCACTTCAGCCGCGAACTTCTCGTCCAGTTTCGTCTGGTAATTGCCCGGCGCATTCGCGGTGGCGAAATCCCAATCGACGGCAAACGCAGGAGTTTGCAGCGTGAATGCGGCGCTCAGCGCGAAGAAAGCACCTAGTCTTTTCAGTCCGTTCATTTGAACCCTCTGCGAAGTGAATGCGGTCGCGGCGTGGGTAGCCGCGTGTTCTCAATCCGCGTTCAGATTAGATTCGCAGGGGGAGGGCTGCCAGTTCAAAAAAAAAATGACATGTTGAATGAAATTCAACGGGGACTTGCGGCTTCCTTGGCTACGACATTCAGACGTTCCCGATGATCGCCACGCGCTGTCCCGCCTTCACGGGCGTGCCAGGCGCCACATGAATATCGGCGACGATGCCCGCGCAGGGCGCGCACACGGCGATCTCCATCTTCATCGATTCGATCACGAACATCACGTCGCCCGCCGCAATGCGCTCGCCCGCCTTCACGCGCACCTGCCAGAGATTGCCCGCGATCTCGCTGTCCACCGCGGTCTGACCGTCTTCGAGCGGCACGGTCTCGCCTTCGGTTACAACCGGAGGCTCGAAGCTCTCCTGCGCTTGTCCCGCTTCACGCCAACGCTCGCGTTCCGCTTGAAACGCGGCTTGCTGACGGGTGCGGAATGCATCGATACCAGCCGCCTCGCTTTTCAGAAACGCCTCGTAGTCGGAGAGAGACAGCTCTGTCTCCTCGATCTTGAGCGGATAACGTCCAAGCGGAAAATGCTCGCGAATATGCAGCAGTTCATCGGCCGGGACTTCGTAGAAGCGGATCTGATCGAAGAAGCGCAAGAGATACGGACGGCCCGCGAAATCGGCAATCGCGCGATAACGGTTCCACATCTGCAACGTGCGCCCGACGAACTGATAGCCGCCCGGACCTTCCATGCCATAGACGCAAAGATACGCGCCGCCGATGCCAACGGAGTTCTCCGCGGTCCATGTACGCGCCGGGTTGTACTTGGTCGTCACCAGCCGATGGCGCGGATCGAGCGGCGTTGCAACTGGCGCGCCGAGATAGACATCGCCCAAGCCCATCACGAGATAGCTTGCGTCGAAGACGATGCGCTTGACGTCATCGATCGATTCGAGGTCGTTGATACGCCGGATGAACTCGAGATTGCTCGGGCACCACGGCGCATCCGGCCGCACGGTGGTCATGTACTTGTCGATGGCCAGGCGGCAAGCGGGATCGTCCCATGACAAAGGCAAATGCACGATGCGCGAAGGCGCGCGCAAGTCCTTTTGCAACAACACGCGTTGCCACGTCTGCGCGACCGTATCGAGCAACGTTGCAAGCGGCAGGCGCTCAGGCTGATAGTGAACCTGCAGCGAGCGGATGCCGGGCGTTAGATCGATCACGCCGGGCAACTCGAGCGCTTCGAGCGATTGCATCAGCGCATGGCCACGAAAGCGCAGGACGAGGTCCAGTTCCGCGGGGCCGAGTTCGAGCAGCAAGTGCGTATCGCCCGACACACGCGCAACCAGCCGGTCGTGATTCGCGCCGATGTCCAGCACGATGGGCGATGTCAACGCGCGTCTTTCAGCGCTTGCAGGCGGTGTTTCAAGCGGCTCAAGCGTCTTCAATTCGACGAGACGCGCCCGTGCCGCCGCGCGCGCCTCATCGATCTGCACAGGCACGAAACGCACCTTGTCGCCCGCCTTCAACTGCCCGATCTGCCACAGGTCCGCTTCGATGATCGTCACGGGACACACGAAGCCGCCGAGGCTCGGGCCATCGGGACCCAGAATCACAGGCATGTCGCCAGTGAAGTCGATCGCGCCGACCGCATACGGATTGTCGTGAATGTTCGACGGATGCAGTCCCGCTTCGCCCCCGTCCTCGCGCGTCCATTCGGGTTTCGGTCCGATCAGGCGCACGCCGGTACGGCTCGAATTGAAGTGAATTTCCCATTCGGTGTCGAGAAAGGTCTCGATGTATTGCGGACTGAAGTACTCCGGCGCGCCATGCGGACCATAGATCACGCGCAGTGTGCGAACCGGGTCGAGCGCGGGCGTGAACGAAAGGCGCACGCCATGTGCGCGATCCATCGAGGGATGCAGATGCAGTACATCGCCCGCGCGCAACGCACGTCCGCCGTGGCCGCCGAACTGACCCAGCGTGAACGTGCTGCGGCTGCCGAGGTACTGCGCGACATCGAAGCCGCCACGCACGCACAAATAGGCGCGTGCGCCCGCTCCACGAATGGCACCAAGTGCGAGTGTCGCGCCTGACGGAATGAAGAGCGTCGTGTGCATCGGCTGCTCGATGCCATCGACGGTCACGCTCAACGCCGCGCCCGTGATAGCGATCACCGCGTCCGTATTGAAGCGCAACGTGGGACCGCTCATCGTGATTTCGAGCGCGGACGCATCCGGCGAATTGTCGAGAAGCCGGTTCCCAAGGCGTAACGCTCGATCATCCATTGGGCCCGAGGGCGGAATGCCAACCGCCCAAAATCCGAGTCTGCCGGGAAAGTCCTGAACCGTGGTCTGCGTGCCGCCGCTCACGATCTCGACGGTGCTCGCGCGATACTTGAGCCCTTCGAGACAACGCGTCCACGGCTCGCCCGAAGCGAACGGCGTGTCGTCGATGATCTGCCGCAGATACACGCGATTGGTCTCCACGCCGTAGATGCGCGTGGCATCGAGTGCTTCGGCGAGCGCGTGGCGCGCGGCTTCGCGTGTCGGTTTCCACGCGATCAGCTTCGCGAGCATCGGATCGAAATAGGGCGGCACTTCGCAGCCGGCTTCGATCCATGTGTCGATGCGCAGCGCGCTACCATCCGCTTCGGGAAACGCGACCTCGGTCAGCAAGCCAGGACTCGGCTTGAAATCGCGGCCAGGATCTTCTGCATAGAGCCGCGCCTGTATAGCGTGACCAACGGGCTTCAACGCGGCGCCGAGTTCGTCGAGCGGCGCAAGCGTGCCTGCCGCGAGTTCGATCATCCACTGAACGAGATCGACGCCCCAGACTTGCTCGGTCACGCCGTGTTCGACCTGCAGCCGCGTGTTCACTTCGAGAAAATAAAACTGCGCGGCACCGCTGTCGTATACGAACTCGACCGTCCCCGCCGAACGATAAGCCACCGCTCTGGCAAGCCGCAACGCCGCTTCGCACAATGCCTCTGCCATGCCATCGGGCAACGAAGGTGCGGGCGTTTCTTCGAGCACTTTCTGGTTACGCCGCTGCACCGAGCAATCGCGGACACCGAGTGCAAGCGCGTTGCCGCGGCCATCGCCGAAAATCTGCACTTCGAGATGCCGCGCGCGTTCGATGTACTTCTCGATGAACACGCCCGCATCGCTGAAGTTGTTTTGCCCGAGGCGCTTCACCACGTCGAACTGCGCGGCGAGTTCATCGGCATTCCAGCACACGCGCATGCCGATACCGCCGCCGCCCGCCGTGCTTTTCAACATCACCGGATAGCCAATGCGCCCAGCCGCCTGCAACGCGGCTTCGGCGTCTTCGAGAAGGCCGGTGCCTTCGAGCATCGGCACGCCTTGCTCGGCCGCAATGGCGCGAGCCGTATGCTTGAGCCCGAAGGCGCGCAATTGCGCGGGCGTCGGTCCTATGAACGCGATGCCGGCTGCTTCGCACGCTTCCCCGAATAGCGCGTTTTCCGAGAGAAAGCCGTAGCCGGGATGGATGGCCTGCACGTTTTCGCGGCGCGCGATCTCGAGGATCTTCGCGACATCCAGATACGTGGATGAAGCCGCGCCCTGACCGAGCGAATGCGCGATGGGCGCTTCGCTGACGTGGCGGCTCGCGAGATCGGCTTCGCTATAGACCGCGACGCCTGCTATATCGAGCGAACGCAAGGTACGAAGGATGCGGCACGCAATGGCACCGCGATTGGCAATCAGGACTTTGTCGAACATGACAGGGGCGGATGCGTCGGCGGGTCGTCCCGTCGATTGAAAGATGCACGCCGGGGTCGTCCCCGGCAGCGTCCTCAGACTTTCGTTCGATGAGACTTTAGCGAGTCGCACGAACAGGCGCCGAGTCGTCCCGCGCGAATCATCATCACGAGATAGAACCATTCACGCAGGCGGTTCATTCGCATCATTCCCATATCAGTAACTCCGCGGGTGTCGGGTTGTAGGCGTTGCAGGGGTTGTTCAACTGCGGGCAATTGGAGATGAGCACGATGACGTTCATCTCCGCGCGCAGTTCGACGTATTTGCCGGGCGCGGAGATGCCGTCTTCGAACGTGAGTCCGCCATCGGCTGTCACCGGCACGTTCATGAAGAAGTTGATGTTCGGACTCAGGTCGCGTTTGGAAAGCCGTCCGTCGTGCGCGCAGGCGCGTAGGAAGTTGTCGCGGCAGCTATGCATGTAGCGCTTTTCGAGCGCATAACGAACGGTATTGCTCTCCTGAGCGCATGCGCCGCCAAGCGTGTCGTGACGGCCGCATGTATCGGCAACGATGGTCAGCATCGGGTTGCCGAGGTTCGAATACAGCACGGTTCCCGTCGTCAGATAGAGGCTCTTCTGGCGGCGCAGGGTGCGTTGCGGATCGAAACGTTCGCGCGGGTCGTCGAGGCTGTAGAAGAGCGTATCGACAGCCTGATTGCCTTCCATATCGCGAATGCGCAGCGTCTGTCCGGCCTTCAGTTCCTTGAGCCACGGCTCGCCGGCGCCGAGCGTTTCGCGGTGGATCGCATCTTCTGCACGGCGGTCGCTGGCGGTGAGGTAGGTCGTCATGTTTGTCGGTCTCCGCTCAAAGATAAAAGCGCTCGGTGTTGATGAAGCCACGCACGTTTTCCTCGCACGAAGTGCGGCAGAGTTCAGCCACTTCTCGATCCGCATTTGCCAACGAGAGCTTCACGGGTTGCGGCGCATAGTTCGCGTTCGGATCGAGCGGATGCTGAATTGCGGTGAGCACGACGAGCGTGTTCATCGGCGCATAGAGCTCGACGTAATCGCCGGGCTTCGAATTGCCGCTGACGAAGGTAAGCGCCCCCTGGTCCGTCACGTCGACGCGGCTGAAGAGATTCAGCGTCATCAAGAGATCGGAGAGGCCGAGATTCCATTTGCCCATCTCGACAAGCAGGTTGTCCACACCATTGCGATAAAAGCCGTTACGCAGTTCCTGATAGCGTCCCGCGCCATACTTCTCATGCACTTCCCCGGCATTCGATACCCCGCCGATGCTGTCGTGCCACCCGCATGTATCCGCGATGATGGCGGCAAGCACGCGGCCCATGTCGGAGTAGAGGCAATGGCCCGCGCTTAGTTTGGCCGTGTGCTGGCACTTGAGCGTATCGGGCAGATTCAAGCGTTCGCTTTTTTCGGCAGCGTTGAACATCATGATGCTGACGTTCGCGCCGCCATCCATATCGGTCAGGCGCAACGACTGTCCCCGCTTGACGATCAGCGACGCATGTCCGCCGCCGGGAACGGTTTCTTCGAGTAGCAAGTCCATCTTCCTGGGTTCCTTTAAGCAGGTATCGCTTCCGCACGCGCGGCGCCTTCGACGGCCGCCCGTGCAACGTGGATCGACGAAGCCGAGTCGCGGCTATGGTCGAGCGGAATGTTGTAGGTGATACGCGCGCCATACGCGCCGGGCGCTTGCGGATCGACACGTACCTTGTCGAAGACGAGCACGCGGCTGCCGAGCGTGAAGCCTTCTTTCAGGTCGTGCGTGACCATGAAGATGGTCAGGCCCGACTCGCGCCAGAGCTTGAGCAGCAGTTCGTGCATGTCGCGGCGGATGCCCGGATCGAGCGCGCCGAAGGGTTCGTCGAGCAGCAAGATGCGCGGCTTCATCATGAGCGCCTGCGCAATGGCAAGACGCTGCTGCATGCCGCCTGAAAGCTGATGCGGATACTTGTCGAGCGCGGCGGCAAGACCGACGCGTTCGAGCATCGCCACGGCTTCGTCGCGTGCAGCCTGTCGACGCGCGCCGAAAAGACGGCCCATGAGCCTCGACTCGCGCAACTCGTGACCGAGCATCACGTTGCGCACCACGCTCAAATGCTCGAACACCGAATAGCGCTGAAACACGACACCGCGATGCGCGTCCGGTTCACCCGGCAGCGGTTCGCCATCGAGCAGGATCTCGCCGCGTGTCGCGCGTTCCTGACCGAGCAGAAGGCGCAGAAACGTGGACTTGCCGCAGCCCGACGCACCGACCATCGAACAGAATTCGCCTTTTCCAATCTTGAGATTCAGGCGTTCGAGCACGACCTGGTTGCCGTACTCTTTCCACACGTTGCGGACTTCGATCATCTTGCGCCTCCGCCGTACCAGGGAAACGCCCACAGCGTGATACGGCGCAGGCTCTCGTCGATAAGCCACGCGAGCAGCGTGATCCACGCGACGTAAGGCAGGATCACGTCCATCGCGAGATAGCGGCGCACGAGAAAGATGCGGTAGCCGAGGCCGTCGACGGATGCGATCGCTTCCGCCGCGATGAGAAAGAGCCACGCCGAACAGAGCGCGAGACGCAGTGCGACAAGCAGGCGCGGAATGAGTTGCGGCAGGATCATGCGCAGCATCAGCGTCCAGCTCGTGGCGCCGAGCGTCTGCGCCTTGACCCACAACTCGTCGGGAATCTCGCGTGCGCGCTGCTGAAGATCGCGGATCATCATGGGCGTAATGCCGATCACGATCAGCACGACCTTCGACAACTCGTCGAGGCCGAACACGATGAAGAGAATGGGCAGCACCGCGAGCGGCGGGATCATCGAGACGACAGTGATGAACGGCGAGAGCGTTGCGGTGACGAGCGGAATGCTGCCCGTCACGATGCCCGCGACGAGCGCGATCACCGCGCTCACCACAAGCCCGATGCCAAGGCGCTTAAGGCTTGCGAGCGTATCGGTCCAAAGCAGATATTGGCCCGTGCGCTTGTCTTCGGTGAAGGCGAACTGAGTGATCGCCTCGCTCATCTGGCTCGCGCTTGGCAGCACCTTGTCGCCGGGATTGTCCTTGAGCCGCAGCGACGAGCTGGTGAAGTACACCGCCAACAGCACGATGAACGGCATCAAGAGCAGCAGCATGGCGCCGCTCTTGCTCGGGTGTCGGTTGATGAGTCGCATCGCGCAGCCTCCGGTTCGCAGGCGTTAAAGCTTGCCGTCGGCGGCCATGCGCACGTAGGTCGGATCGAAGCGCAGCTTGACGTTGCTCTTGCTGCCGACCACGACGCCCTTGTCGAACGCCATGCCGATTGCGTCCGCGCTCGGCGCGCCTTGACCGAGCAGACCGTGATCGAACGAGAACTTCGCGACGCGCGTCATGGTGCGCGGCAGTTCGGGACTCGTCGCGAAGTCGAGCGCGGACTTAGGCGTGTAGAAGAGCGCGGTGGTCGAGAGCTGGCCCTTGAAGCCCGGCAGATCGGTGCCGGATGCCTTCGCCATCGCGTTGAGGGCGGCGGTGCTGTCGGCGCTGTTGGCGCGCATCAGCGACATCATCTCGAACCATGCGCCCGTGAGTGCCTTGCCGAGTGCCGGGTTCTCTTGCAGTGTCTTCGTGTTGACGACCATCATGTCCATGATCTCGCCGGGAATCTTGCTCGAATCGAAGACTTCGGTCACATCGGGCTTGGCCTTCAGGTCGGCGAGCATGGGATTCCAGGTGACGGCCTGCTTCACGGCGGGTGTCGCAAACGCGGCCGAGATATCGGCATCCGATGTGTTCACCACCTTGAGATCGCGCTCGCTCATGCCGGCGGATTCGAGCGCGCGGGCAAGCAGATAGTGCGATACGGAAAACTGCACGAGGTTGATCTGCTGACCCTTGATGTCGGCGATCTTCTTGCCAGTGCCCTTTACGAGCACGCCGTCGTTGCCGTTGGAATAGTCGCTGACGATAAGCGCGGTCGAGTCCACGCCGCCCGCGGCGGGAATCGTCAGTGCGTCCATGTTGGTCATGGCGCAGCCGTCGAACTTGCCGGCCGTGTACTGATTGATCGACTCGACGTAGTCGTTGAGCTGCACGACATCGACATTGATGCCGTATTTCTTGGCCCACTTGGAAACGATGCCTTGAGTTTTCGCTTCGCCCCACGGCATCCAGCCCGCATAGATGGTCCAGCAGACCTTGAAGTCCTGACGACCGGCGGCGAACGAGGAAGAAGCGGTGGAAGCAAACGCGGCGAGAGAGAGGGCGGCGATGCCGATGAAACGGGATAGCTTGCGCATGAGGTTGACCTCGAAGGGGTTATCGACGGCGGGGAGCGGCGCGACTCTCGATCGCGTTCTCTCCCGGGCTTTTATCCCGCCGTGTAACCTCGCGCAGAACTTTGAGGTCGACAACTCTCGGACCAGCATCGCGCGTATGGATCGTCCCTCATGGACGCTACGCGGATCGGAACCCTAGTTATCTATTGCAAATTGTTGGTGCTAAACCGGATGAAGCGCCGGCTCCTTGCTGTAGCTATAAGCGATAAGCGTGCCATCGCAAATGAGCGCATGTTTCATGGATTCAGCCATGCGTGTGCACCAAATCCGGATGATCGGCGCACCATCGAAGCGCTCGTGCGACGTTTCGGGGAAAGGCCGCACGAAGGCTCATGCGTATCAACCGCGGTCGCCGTAGCGTGCGAGGCGCGAGCGCAAGGCATCGATCTGATCGAGCAGATCGAGTGCAAGCGCCACGCCTTGCGCGTTCAGTTCGAGATCGCTGGTCAGTCGTTGCGCGGTCATGGCGCGGCGCAACGACGTGCCGCTGAAGCGCCATTCCTCGATACGCGCACCTCGCGGCTCGAATGCGCCTTCTTGCACCCAAAGCGCGAGCTGATCTTCCGAAGCGCCCGTGATGCGACATAGTTCGATCATCGTGAACTCGACGTGCTCCTCGACGATATCGCCCTGCAGATAAACCGGCTCGTTTTCATTCATGATGGTTCACCCATAAAAGTGCGCGCGCGGATCGAAGTCGAACGCATCGCGCATGGCGTGATAGGCAGCCTTCCTGGCGTCGGTATCGGCGGGAGGCAGCACGATGCCGAGCATGACGTAGACATCGCCGGGCGGATTGCCGGGAATGCCTCGACCGCGCAACCTCAAACGTCGTCCGGCGGCAGACCCGGCCGGAACGGTCACGGTCACATCGCCGGATGGCGTCGGCACGACCACCTCTGCGCCAAGCGCGGCTTCCCATGGCGCAAGCGGCAATTCGACGGTGACGTCGCGGCCGTCGACGGTATAACGCTTGTGCTTGTCGACCGTCACTTCCAGATAGAGGTCGCCTGGCGGCGCATTGCCCGAACCGGCGCCTCCCTGACCCGCGAGGCGCAGGCGCTGGCCGTCGAGAATGCCCTTCGGTATCGTCACATCGAGCGTGCGCGTTTGATACGTCACGCGTCCTTCATCGTTGATGACGGGCATTTGTAGCCTGAAGGTGCGCTGCGCGCCGGTGTAGGTATCTTCCAGGCTGACCGCGACGCTTGCATGATGATCCTCGCCCGGCCACTCGGGCATGCGCGACCGTGTCCCATGCCGCGCGCGTGCGCCGCCGTGCATGCCGCTGCGTGCGCCGAACAGGTCGCTGAAGAAGTCGTCGGCGTCTTGCTGACTTTCGCCACCGCGATACTCGAAGCCATCGCCGACATCGGGACGCGGACGGATCTCGTCGCCATCTTTGAGCCCGGTGCCGAGGGCATCGAACGCGGCGCGCTTCTCCGGGTCCTTGAGTACCTGATATGCCTCGCCCACTTCCTTGAAGCGCGCTTCGGCGTCCGCGTCCTTGTTGAGGTCGGGATGAAACTTGCGCGCGAGTTTTCTGTGAGCGGTCTTGATTTCCGCTTCGCTCGCCGTGCGCGGAACGCCCATGACCGCGTAGTAGTCTTTGTATTTCATGGTTAGCCCGGATGGTCGATCATTGGTCCCGGTTCGCCGACGCGACGCGTAGTCGCGACGCCGATGCGTCCCGTTAATATACAAGCATGTTTGCTGGAGCGTGTCATGGGTGAACGATTCGAGCGCGCAGAAGCGGCTCGACGAATGGCCGCACGCTCGTTTCGAAGCACATGCACGGGCGTCCCTCGGACGAAGAGGACGCACCGGCGCTTCACGTATCGGTAAGGCACGCTTGGAGCCTTGTTCTCGCACCTTCCCTGAAGGCTCCATCGCCCGCACCTTGTATTTCTTCGTCCGCACAGGGCTAAAGCATTTGCACTTGTGCGTCGTAAACCAGGAATCGCCTGATCGGCTCCATCAAGCACGAGGCTTGGTCGACTCGTCCACCACGTCCACCGAAAGCCTGGTTTTGCAATGCCCATGTCCCATCATTCCACCCAGGGTTCAGTCGACCGCGCACGGTCGGAGACTCGATCCGCGCAGAACCAGGGCTTCCTGTCGTTCTTCCTGAAAACTCAGGCACGTAGCGCAACTTTTTCCTCTGCCTGCGTCGTGCAGCACATGCTCGGTGCGGTGGGCGCGTTCGCGCTCGTTTATTGGCCACTCGCGTCCGTGTCGAACGTTGCGGCGTCGTGCGTCGGCGTCTTTGCCGGCGGCGTCGTGCTGACGATCGGTCTTGGTCGTGCATGCCGCGCCGCCGGGCGCGAGAATGCCACCCGCGCGCTTGCACGGGCGCTGTTGGACGCGAATCGCGAATGCCTAAAGCTGCTGGACGAAGAAGGGCGCATGTTGCGCATCTCCGAGCATGGCGCGCAGTTGATGCAGGCGAGCGGCCCGGAACAGCTTGCCGGCGCCGACTGGCTGAGCTTCTGGTCGAACGATGACGCCATCGCCGCTCGCAGCGCATTCGCCGCCGCGCTGCAAGGCGCGCGCACGTCTTTCACTGGCGCGTGCCCGACGACGACAGGCGAGCCGAAGGTATGGCAGTCGCGATTGATCCCTATCGAAAACGGTAGGGGTGGCGTCTACGGCATTTTGTGCGCGTCGCTCGATGTCACTCAGGAAGCCGACCTCGCCGCCGATCTGCGCGCGAAAGACGCGCTGATGACCGAGATGGAAGCGCACGCCGGTCTCTGCTTCTACTCGTATAGCGCGGATTTCAGCCACTTCCATCGGTTGAGCGAAGGCTGCGCGTCCCTGTTCGGCGTGGACGCGCCGACGCTGCTGGAACGTCCGCAAGCGTGGATGGATGTCGTGCTGCCCGAAGACCGTCCGCAAGTCGAAGCCGCGATGCGCCGCATCGTCGACACCGCGATTGGCGGGCGCGTGCAATACCGCATCAAGCGGCCCGGCGGCGGCGTGCGTTGGGTGCAAAGCACGGGTTATCCCGTGCGCGATGCGGCGGGCGGCGTGGCGCGCATCATCGGCATCAGCGAGGACATCACTGCGGAGCAGGAGCGTGTCGCGGAACTGGACCGGCTGGCTTTCTCGGATTCGCTGACAGGGCTCGCGAATCGCGTCGCGCTTTTGCGGGCCATCGAGGAACGCTGCCGCGAGGACAACGTGTTCGCGCTGATGTTCATCGATCTGGACCGCTTCAAGGTGCTCAACGACACGCTCGGCCATACGGCAGCCGACCGTCTGCTCAAGTCGCTGAGCGAAGTGATTCAGGCGGCGCTCCCGGCCGATGCCTTTCTTGCGCGACTCGGCGGCGACGAGTTTGCCGTGCTGATCGACGAGGCACGCGACAAGGAACGGCTTGCGAGCATCGCGCGAATCATTCTCGGCGTGCTCGCACAAACAGGCGATGCGCCTCGCGCCGGCGCGTTCGTCACCGCGTCGATCGGCATTTCAGTGTTCCCCGAGAACGGCGCCGATCACGAGACCTTGCTCACGAGTGCGGACATTGCGATGTATGCCGCGAAGAAGGCCGGGCGCAACGGCTTTCGCTTCGCCGACAAGGACGCAAGCAAGCGTATCGTCGACTTCAACCTGGAGCGCGACCTGCCCGCCGCGCTCGCCAACGACCAGTTCGTGCTGCACTACCAGGCGATTCACGAGCCGCATTCGCTCGCGGTCCGCAGTGTCGAGGCGCTCATCCGTTGGAGTCATCCAACGCGCGGTGTCGTCTCGCCGGGCGTGTTCATTCCGATTCTGGAAGAGAGCGGCTTCATCATCGAGGTCGGCGCGTGGGTCATGGAAGACGCGCTTCGGCAGCTTGCGCACTGGCGCAGAAACGGTGCGAGCGCGCTCAGCGTCTCCGTGAACGTGTCGGCGCGGCAGTTGCGCGATACGGCTATCGTCGATGTCGTCGATAACGCCTTGCGCCGGCACGGACTGCCGCCGTCGAGCCTGCAAGTGGAACTGACCGAGAGTGCGTTGATGGAGAATGCAGAGCTCGCGCAACGCACGCTCTGTGCGTTGAAGGAACTCGGCGTGCGCATCGCCATCGATGACTTCGGCACGGGCTATTCGAGTCTGCGTTATCTCGCGGATTTCGCGCCGGATACGCTCAAGATCGACCGTTCGTTTGTCGCCCGCCTGGAAAGCGATGCCGCGACGCATGGCATCGTGTGCGGCATCATCCAGATGTCGCATGCGCTCGGCGTGAGCGTCACGGCGGAAGGTGTCGAGCGCGCAACGCAACTGGACATGCTGCGGCAAGCGCAGTGCGACTTCGTGCAAGGTTACTTGCTGAGCCGGCCGGTCGCGCCGGAACTCGTCGTGGGACTTTCGACGCTCGTGCCCGAGCCGAGCGGTGTCGTTGCAGCGGGCGCCGTGACGTAGCAGCGGCCGTCATACCTACATCCTCATTACAGTTTCCCTGCTTCACGCCGATAAGAAGGTGGACAAGCTTGCAACAGGCGTCGATAAGCATCGCGCCTCGTCTCCACCTACGACCACTCTGGAAGCAAAACGAATGAAGAGCCTGACAATCCGGGCGCGGCTCGCGCTCACCATGATTTTTCTTGGCGTGCTGCTCAGCTTGTCCGTGGGAATCGGTCTATACGGCATGGCGACCATCAAGGCGTCCGCAAGAGACGTGAGTCTGAGCACGTTGCCCTCCGTCAACGCGCTGGGTGTCTCGGACGTGTACCTGAACCGCGCACGCGTGCTGCTCGACCGCTTTGCGCTCGACCGCGAAGGCACCGGAGGGGAAGACCTGCGCGCTCGCGCCGAGAAAGCGTTGGCCGATTCGGACGAGTGGTACAAGAAGTACGATGTCATCCCGCGTGGCGCGGACGAAGACGTCCTCGCGAAGGACGTGGTCGAAGGCCGCGCTCAAATGCGCAAGGCAGTCGAAGGTTTTGGCGCCGCCATCGAGAAACGCGATCAGGCCGAGATCATTCGCTATGCACAGAAAGACGTGCCCGATGCCTACAATCGCACGAGCGATGCCTTCAAGAAGCTGAAGGAATTCCAACTCATCGACGCAGCCCGCCAGGACGAGGAAAACGACAGCAGCTACGCAACCGTGCGTACCGTTGGCTTCATCTCGCTCGTCGTGGGTATTGCGGGCGCGGCTTTCGGTTGGTACTTCCTGCGTCGCGCGATCATGTCGCCGCTCGCCGATGCACTCGAGCATTTCGAGCACATCGCGGCAGGCGATCTGACACGCACGGTCACGATCAAGACCCACGATGAGATGGGCCAGTTGCTCTCCGGCGTCGCCGCCATGAAGGAGAAGCTCGCGGCAACCGTCGGCTCTGTCCGAACGAGCAGCGAGGCCATTGCGAGCGCCAGCAAGCAGATTGCAGCGGGCAATACCGATCTTTCATCGCGTACCGAACAGCAGGCCGCTTCGCTGCAGGAAACGGCCGCGAGCATGGAAGAACTCACCGCGACGGTCAAGCAGAACTCCGAGAACGCGATGCAGGCAAGCGGCCTCGCCGACAACGCGAACGCCGTCGCCAACGAAGGCAGCGCTATCGTCGGTCAGGTCGTCGAGACCATGGCGGGCATCGAACAGAGTTCGGCCAAGATCGCGGAGATCATCGGCATGATCGAAGGCATCGCCTTCCAGACCAACATCCTTGCGTTGAACGCCGCGGTCGAAGCCGCTCGCGCTGGCGAGCAGGGTCGCGGCTTTGCCGTCGTCGCAAGCGAAGTGCGCAGCCTCGCGCAGCGTTCGTCGAGTGCCGCGAAGGAGATCAAGGAGTTGATCGAGACGTCGGGCGGCCGCGTGCAGGCGGGCACGGAACTCGTTGCCCGCGCGGGTGGAACCATGCAAAAGGTCGGCACGGCGATACAACGCGTGACGGACATCATGGGCGAGATCGCGTCGGCATCGCATGAACAGACGCGCGGTATCGAGCAAGTGAACCAGGCCATCTCGCAGATGGACGAGGTCACGCAGCAGAACGCGGCACTCGTCGAAGAAGCGGCGGCAGCGGCTGGGTCGCTGGAAGATCAGGCCGAGCAATTGCGCACGACCGTCGCCGTGTTTCGCACGGGCCAGGCTGTCGTTGCCGCGAGCCGTGCGAACGCAGCGCCGGTGCACCGTCCTGCGCCCGCGTCGATCGTGAAGGCCGTTAAGCCTGCCGCGCCGAAGAAGCGCGCAGAACCCGCGGTCGCAGCCGGCGACGGCGACTGGGCCACGTTCTAAGCGATGAAACAGGGCGCTCGCGCTAAACGTTCGCGACGCCCTGCGTGTTCACGTACACCGAATAGATCGACTGCGACGCCGCCATGAAGAGACGGTTGCGCTTCGGTCCGCCGAAGCAAAGATTGGCGCATCGCTCGGGCAGGGCGATGCGTCCGATCGGCTTGCCCGCAGGCGAAAGAATCATCACGCCGTCGAGTTCGTCGCTGCCCATGCCCCAGCCGCACCACAAGTTGCCGTCGACATCGACGCGTATGCCGTCCACCGTTCCCACGCCCGCGTCGTAAAACACGCGTCCCCGGCCAATACCGCGCCCGTCCTCCGACACGTCGTACACGTGGATGAGCTTGTTCGGCACGCCGCGCGATTCGGTCACGTAAAGCAGTTTCTCGTCGGCCGAAAAACACAGACCGTTCGGTCCTTTCAGATCCGCCGTTACGAGGCTCGCTTCGAGCGTCTTTGCGTCGATGCGATAGATCGAATGCGGCAGTTCCGGCTCGGCCTTGTTGCCTTCATAGTGGCCCCAGATGCCCATGGGCGGATCGGTGAACCAGATCGAACCGTCGGACTTGACGACGACATCGTTAGGCGAATTGAGCGGCTTGCCATCGAACGATTCCATCAGCACGGTCATGCGGCCGTCGTATTCCGTGCGCGTGATGCGTCGCCCGTGTTCACACGTGATGAGCCGTCCTTGCCGGTCACGCGTGTTGCCATTCGCATGGTTCGATGCAGCGCGATACACGCTCACCGCACCCGTTTCCTCCTCCCAGCGCAGCATGCGGTTACTCGGGATATCGCTGAACAAGAGGAAGCGGCCATCGCCGAACCAGACCGGACCTTCCGTGAACCGAAAGCCCGTTGCAAGCCGCTCGACCGCGGAGAACGCCACACGATAGCGATCGAAGGATGGATCGAGCGAAATCACGCGCGGGTCGGGATAGCGTTCGGTCTGTTGCCACATGACATGTCTCCTTGTTATCAGCGTCGGCGCGGCGGCGGTTCCGGCGCTCCCGGTGTCTCAGCCCGCAGATTAGCGCGCCGGACTAAAAAATTTCTTGCTTCTCAAGCAAACCATAGCAAATCCCCGATCCGTATGATTGGCGCAGCGAGTGGTCCATCCAGTACTTCATGAAGCGGTCCATCAGGCGCGTACTCGCGGCGCATAACTTATACGAAACCCATGATCGAGCAGTCCGAAAAGCGCGTCGCCGGCCCGGTGATCCGTCTTCATTCCAATGACAACGTCGTGATTGCCCGCACGGATGTAGCGATGGGCACGCGCGTGGATGCCGAAGACTTCGTGAGCCGAAGCCAGGTCACGGCAGGCTACAAGATCGCCGCCCGCGCCATCCGGCAAGGCGAGCCGATCCGCAAATACAACGTGGTGATCGGTTTCGCCGCCGCCGATATCGCACCGGGCACGCTGGTTCACGGACACAACGTCGAGTTCCGCGACTTCGATCGCGACTACGCCTATGGCGAGGACTATCGCGCGGTCGAGCAGTTGCCCGTCGGGAAGCGCGCGACGTTTCAGGGCATCGTGCGCGCGGATGGCAGCGTGGCGACGCGCAATTACATCGGCATTCTCTCCACCGTGAATTGCTCGGCCACGGTCGTGCACAAGATCGCGGAATGGTTCACGCGCGAGCGACTGGCGGATTACCCGAACGTGGATGGCGTGGTGGCGTTCAGCCATTCGATCGGCTGCGGCATGGAGATGAGCGGCGAGCCCATGCAACTGCTGCGCCGCACGATGGCCGGCTACGCGCGCCACGCGAATCTCGCGGCGGCACTTATCGTCGGACTCGGTTGCGAACGCAATCAGTTGCAAGGCCTGCTCGATCAGGAGCATTTGAGCGCAAGTTCGCGACTGCATATCTTCACGATGCAGGAAACCGGCGGCACGCGCAAAACCATCGAGGCGGGCATTGAAGCTGTGAAGGCGTTGCTGCCCCGCGCCAACGACGTCACGCGCAGCACGGTCGATGCGAGCCATCTGAAGATCGGCCTGCAATGCGGCGGTTCGGACGGCTTTTCCTCGATCAGCGCGAATCCCGCGCTCGGCGCCGCAATGGACATTCTCGTGCGCCACGGCGGCACCGCCATCCTGTCGGAAACGCCCGAGGTCTATGGCGTCGAACATACGCTGACGCGCCGCGCCGTGAGCCGCGCTGTGGGCGAGAAACTTGTGGATCGCATCCGCTGGTGGAAGGAAGAATATTCGGTCGGTCGCGATGTGCAGATCAACGGCAAGGTGAGTCCGGGCAATCAGGTCGGCGGCCTCGCCAACATCTTCGAGAAATCGATCGGGTCGTCGATGAAAGGCGGCACCACGCCGCTCATGGAGGTGTATCGCTACGCCGAGCCCGTGACGCAAAACGGCCTCGTTTTCATGGATACGCCGGGCTTCGATCCGGTCTCCGCGACCGGACAGATCGCGGGTGGCGCGAACCTCATCGCGTTCACGACAGGGCGAGGTTCCATGTTCGGCGCGAAGCCCGTGCCATCGATCAAGCTCGCCACCAACACGCCGATGTATCGCCGTCTCACCGAGGACATGGACCTGAATTGCGGCGCCATTCTCGATGGCGAAGCGAGCATCGAAAGCATGGGGCAGGTCATCTTCGACGCGCTGCTCGCCACCGCTTCGGGCGAGCGCAGCAAGAGCGAACTGCTCGGCCTCGGCGATCACGAATTCGTGCCGTGGCAGATTGGCATCATGAGTTGAGAGTGAGGATCTAGACGCGACAGCATCGGCAAGGCAGGACCTTCGCGGCCGAGGGCTTCATGGCCGCTCCATAACTAAAGCAGTCAAGGAGACATATGAAGACCGGCAAATACCGCTATGTGGTCGCGGGCCTGCTATTCACGGCAGGCGCGATCAACTACATGGATCGCGCGGCGCTCGGCATCGTCGCGCCCATCGTTGGCAAGACGCTCGATCTTTCGCCCTCGCAACTCGGCATCATCTTCAGCAGCTTCTTCATCGGCTATTCCATCTTCTCCTTTCTCGGCGGCTATTTCTCCGACAAGTGGGGCACCGTGCGCGTGTTCACTTACGCCATGGGCATCTGGTCGCTGTTCTGCGGACTCACAGCGGCCGCGACGGGATTCGTCTCGCTGCTCGTATGCCGCGTGTTCTTCGGCATTGGCGAAGGGCCGATGAGCTCCAATACGAATCGCACGATCTCGAACTGGTTTCCGCGTCACGAGACCTCGACGATGATCGGTTTCACGTTCTCCGGACAGACACTCGGCAATGCCATTGCGGGACCGGTGGTCGGTCTGATCGCGTATGCGTTCGACTGGCGCACGTCGTTCATCGTGATCGCCGTGCTCGGCTTTCTGTGGCTCGTGGTGTGGCGCATTTTCGTGACCGACAAGCCCGCGCAAAACGCGCGCGTGCGCGATGACGAACGTCGCATGATCGACGAGAGCCGTTCCATTGCCGAAGCCGCGAACGTGGAGGACGACGGCATGACGCTCGGCGCGTATCTGCGCCGCCCAAGCACGCTCGCGCTCGGCGCGGGTCTCTTCGCCGTGAACTACACACAGTACGTGTTCATCTCGTGGTTGCCGAGTTATCTGACCAACGTGATGCATCTCGACCTCAAGCAGATGAGCATCATCACGTCCATTCCGTGGATTTGCGGCGCCATTGGTTACTTTGGCGGCGGGCTGGTAGGCGACTGGATTTATCGTCGCATGGACGATCCCGTGAAGGCGCGCAAGCTCGTCGCGACGATTCCCCTCGCGCTGTCCGGTGTCGCCGTGCTGTGCATCACGTCGGCCACTTCGCTCGTGGCGGCGGTCGCGCTCATCGCGGCGGCGCTCCTGTTCCTCACCGGTTCGTGCCAGGCCATCTGGGCAATTCAGCACGAGATTCTGCCGCTGCATCGGCAGGGCGGCGTGGGTGGCTTCATCCACTTCTTGAGCAACCTGTCGGGCATCATCGGACCGGCGCTGACAGGGGTTCTCATCCAATACTTCGGCGGCTATCACAGCGCGTTCTTGTTCGGCGCGCTGATCGACTTCACCGGCGTCATCGCCATGGTGCTTTTCGTGCATAACCGTCGCGCATCCGAACTCGGCATCGCAAGCCAATCCTTGCGATAAACACGGAGAGACAACGCATGAAACGGGTTTTGATCACGGGCGCGGCCGGACTCATCGGCCGCGTGCTACGCGCCGGATTCGCGGGCCATTACGCGCTACGCCTTGCGGACATCGCGCCGCAAGCGAGCGCGGGGGAGCATGAGGAGATCGTCACTGCCGACATCACGCGTCCCGAGCGCTTGCGCGAGATCATGCAGGGCGTCGATGTGGTCGTGCATCTCGCGGGCATTCCCGACGAGGGCACGTGGCAGAAGATCCGCGACATGAACATCGACGGCTGCTACAACGTCTTCGAGGCGGCGCGCGAGGCGGGCGTGAAACGCGTGGTGTTCGCGAGTTCGAATCATGCGGTGGGCTTCCATCGGCGCGACAGGATGATCGACGACACGGTCATGGTTCGTCCCGACAGCCGCTATGGTGTGTCGAAGGCGTTCGGCGAAGCGCTCGGGCGTTTGTATGCCGACAAGTACGGCATGTCGGTGGCGTGTTTGCGCATCGGTTCGTTTCGTCCCGACGACAAGCCTACCGAGCCGCGCCACCTTTATTCGTGGATCAGCCATCGCGACATGGTGCAACTGACGCGTCGCGCTATCGATGCGCCGGACTATCACTTCGTCATCGTTTATGGCGTGTCTGACAATGCGCGCAATCGCTGGAGCAATGCGAATGCGCGTGCGCTCGGCTATCGACCGGAGGACGACGCGCAGATGCATGCGCTGGAAATCTCCTCATCGCGCGAAGCGGAAGACGCGACCGAGGCGCTGTTTCATGGCGGCTTCGGTTGTCTTCGCGAGTTCGAGGGAGACACGCAGCGCATCGATTGATACGTGCAGGCACATTCGAATAAAACAGGAGACAGCCTTGTCGAAGTTGAATTGCAAGCGTCGCGAGACGCTGAAAGCGCTGAGTGCGCTCGTTGCATCAGCGGGTGGTTTGGCATTGAGCGGTTGCGCAGAAACGCGAGTACAGAGTGACGCGCAGCAAGTGAAATGGTCCACCGGCACCGAGCGCACGAAGCTCGCGATGCCGCCCGATGCGACCGACTGCCATCATCACATCTACGATCATCGCTATCCGTGGGCGCCCGAAGCGACGCTCAAGCCCGGCGATGCAACCGTCGACGATTATCGGCAACTGCAAAAGCGCATCGGCACGACGCGCAATGTCATCATCCAGCCGTCGAGTTATGGCGTCGATAACCGTCTGCTCGTCGAATCCATCGCGCGTTTCAACGGACGCGCACGCGGCATCGCGGTCGTCAATACGAGCGTGACTCAGACGGAACTCGAAGCCTTGAATCGCGCTGGCGTACGCGGTATCCGCTTCAATCTCGCGCCACCGGGAACGACCACGCTCGATATGGTGAAGCCGCTTGCGGCTCGTATTGCGCCAATGGGGTGGCATGTGCAGGTGAACGCACCCGCTGCGTTTTTGATGCAGGCGCGAAGCACGTGGTACGACTTGCCGTGTCCGGTCGTATTCGATCATCTTGCGCACGTGCCGGAACCCGATGCGGTGCATCAGGCTTCTTTTCAGATGGTCTCCGAGTTGCTGACGAGCGGGAAGGCGTACGTGAAGCTGATCGGCTTCTACAACGAGACGCAGGTCGGGCCGCCTTCGTATGCGGATAGCGTCGCGCTCGCGGCGGGCTTTGCTCAGGTCGCGCCGGAGCGCGTGCTGTGGGGAAGCGACTGGCCGCATCCGACGGAGCAGCCGTTGAACCGCATTCCCGATGATGCCTTGCTCGCGGACCTTTTCGCCAACGTCGTGCCGGATGAAGCGACGCGCAAGCGCATTCTCGTCGATACGCCCGCCACGCTGTATCAGTTCTAATCATTCGATATGGACAGGCGTCAATGCCCGTCCTGTCGTGAAAAACGAGACGACGTTGTCGGCGGTGAGTTTGGCCATTGCAAGCCGCGTCTCATGCGTCGCGCTGCCGATATGCGGGCTCAGCACGACATTGTCCAACTGTCGCAAAGGCGAATCGTTGAGCGGTTCGTGCTCGAAGACATCGAGCGCGGCGCCCGCGAGCGCCTTGCGTTCCAGCGCTGCAATCAGCGCCGCTTCATCCACGACGGAACCGCGCGCAATGTTCACGAGCATGCCCTTGGACCCAAGCGCGTCGAGCACGGTAGCATCGATCAGATGACGCGTCGCGCTGCCGCCCGGACAACTCGCGATCAGAATGTCCGACCAGCGCGCAAGCTGAACGGGCGTCTCGAACCATTCGAACGGCAACGCCTGACGCGCGCGCCCGAAGTACGCGATCTCGACACGGAACGGCGCGAGTCTTCGCGCGATCTCTTTGCCGACGCGCCCCATGCCGACGATCCCGACGCGCTTGCCCGCCAGGTTCGAGCCGAGCGGCAGTACGCCGTTCGACCACGCGCCTTCGCGTACGAAGCGGTCGGCGCGCGGCAGTTGCCTTAGCATCGCGAGCACGAGTCCTATCGTCAGTTCGGCGACGGCCGCGTTGAGCAGATCGGGCGTGTTGGTCACGACGATGCCGCGTTCGCGCGCAAACTCGACCGGAATGCGGTCGAAGCCGACGCCGCTCGTCGCAATGATGCGCAGCGCGGGTAATCGTTCTATGAGCGCGATGTCGATGTCGTAGTTGGACCGTGTGACGATAACGCCGATGCGCGCGCGGAGCGCGTCGTCAGCGCCGATCTCGGCGAGCGTGTGTAGAGCGAGGCGCTCTTTCAGCAAGGCCTCGGCAATGGCAGGAAACTCGCCTATCCGCAAAATGGGTGGCACATTCGTGTCGTTGGCGGTCATCGTCAATCCTTACTTGTTGACGAGCTTCGCCGGCACGAAGACGAAGATCAGCAACGCGGACAACGCAAGCGAAGCCGCAACCACGAACAGTCCCGACGAAAGCGAATGCGTGATCGATTTGAGCCAGCCGATCACGGCCGGGCTTACGAATCCGGCAAGATTGCCCGTGCAGTTGATGAGCGCGATGCCCGCCGCCGCGCCCGTGCCGCCGAGAAACGCCGTGGGCAGCGCCCAGAACATCGGCAGCGCGGTGATGACGCCCGCAGTCGCGAGCGTGAGGCCGGCCACCGAGATCGCCGATGACGCGCCGAAGAGCGCGCACAGCACGAAGCCCGCTCCGGCAATGAGCGCGGGCAGCGCGACGTGCCAGCGCCGCTCGCGTGTGCGGTCGGCGTGCTTGCCGGTGAGGATCATCGCGGCGAGGGCAACGGAGTACGGAATCATCGTCAGAAGGCCGATGATGAACGCGTCTTCTATACCCGTCGAACGCAGGATGGTCGGCTGCCAGAAGCCGATTGCGTACGAACCCATGACAATGCCGAAGAGGATCAGACACATTAAATACACGCGCGCCGACGTGAACACCGCGCGCACCGAGCCGTGCGTTTGCGTGGCGGTATCGGCGGCGATTTCATCGAGGATCACGCGCTTTTCGGGTTCGGAGAGCCAGGTGGCGTCGGCGACGCGGTCATCGAGATGCTTCAGGATCACGAAGCCGAGCACGATGGACGGCACCGCTTCGATGATGAAGAGCCACTGCCAACCTTCGAAGCCACCCACGCCGCTCATCGAATGCATGATCCAGCCGGACGCCGGTCCGCCGATAAGCCCCGACACCGGATTGCCCGCCATCAGGAGCGCAATCATCTTGCCGCGCCGATGCGAGGGGAACCAGTAGGTCAGATACAGCACCATGCCCGGAAAGAAGCCCGCTTCCGCGACACCGAGCAGAAACCGCACGGCGTAGAACTGCATGGGCGTGGAGACCCAGGCAGTGGCCATCGATAACGCGGCCCAGGTAATCATGATCCGCGCGATCCAGCGCCGCGCGCCGATGCGATGCAGCAGAAGGTTGCTCGGTACCTCGAAGAAAAAGTAGCCAACGAAGAACAACCCCGCACCGAGGCCGTACACGGCTTCGCTCAGATGCAACGAGTTCAACATCTGCAGCTTGGCGAAGCCGACGTTGACGCGATCCAGATAAGCGACCACGTAGCCGACGAACAAGAGTGGCATGAAGCGCAGCGCAACGCGGCGAAAGATGGAATCGGCGTCGTCGGTTGCTATCGAGGCGGGAAGTGAAGGGCTGTCGTACAAGATTTGTCTCCGTTTTTATTCGTATGGATGTACGGCGGTTCAGTGCGCGGGTTCGCGAACGCCGAGCTGATCGGCATGCG
Source organism: Caballeronia sp. GAFFF2 (assembly GCF_023631485.1). NCBI lineage: Bacteria > Pseudomonadati > Pseudomonadota > Betaproteobacteria > Burkholderiales > Burkholderiaceae > Caballeronia > Caballeronia sp. GAFFF2. Next base: position 841,856 of record NZ_JALQDA010000035.1, read on the forward strand.
GAATGGAAAAGCCGATGGCGTCCAGCGCGTTTTCAAGCTGCACGCGTTGCGTGCCATCGAGCTCGACGAGCGGCGGGCGCAAATTCGCCCAGCCTTCATCGCCGGATTGCCATGCAATGGCCGCTTTCATCGCGGCGATCATTGGGAAGCGCTGGAACACCGCGCGCGTTTCGTCTAGGCGGCGTTGCTGTGCGGGCGCATCGACGGCGCGCCATTCGCGCGCGAGCTTGCCGATGGCCGCCGCATTCACGTTGCCCGTCGCGGTGATGCAACCCGCGCCGCCCGCTTGCAACGTGCGCAACAGGAACGTCTCGCTGCCCGCGAAGACTTCGAAGCCCGTGGACGCGAAAGCATCGATCACGGCCGACGTGTTGTTCCAGTCGCCCGAGCTGTCCTTGATGCCCGCAATGGTGCCCGGATACGCCTTCAGCAAGCGTTCGATGAGTGCAAGGCTCAACGGCACCTGCGCGACCGGAGGAATGTGATAGAGATAAATCTTCAGACGCGCATCGGCGACAGCGTCTATCACGGTGGCGTATGCGCGGAAGAGGCCTTCGTCGCTTACGCCCTTGTAGTAGAACGGCGGCAGCATCAGCACGCCGCCACAGCCGTTCGCTACCGCATGGCGTGTGAGTTCGATGGTGTCCGGCAACGCACACGCGCCGGTGCCAGGCATCATGCGTGCAGCGGGCAGGCCTGCGCCGATGAGCGCATCGAGCAGTCCGCGCTTCTCCGCGACGGACATGGAGTTGGCCTCGGAATTCGTGCCGAACACGGCCAGCCCGACATCGTCGTCGAGCAACGCGCGGCAGTGGCGAATCAGACGCTCGGCCGATGGCGCGCCGTTATCGTCGAATGGCGTGAGAACGGGCGACAGCGCGCCCTGAAAGGTCTTTGATGTAGTCATGGCAAGCGTCTCCGGTGTCGTTCGAGGGTCGCGCCAGTATCGCCGTGGGTTGGATATGGAAGAACAAGGGTGCGCTTGCTTCAAAGACAAAAATTTCTTGTGTCTTATGCGGACGTTTCCCGTGAACGCAAAAAAGGCCGCTCGAAAGCGGCCCTGGCGTGCTTCAGCATGACGCGTCTAGCTTCTTGGCGTCGTGCCGCGCTTCTCCGTCGCGCGCAAGAAATCGAAGTCGACGCCTTTATCCGCTTGCGTCACCGTATCGAGAAACAGCTTGCGGTATCCACGCTCCGCTGTCGGTATCGTCACGGGATGTCGGGCCGCACGCGCAGCGAGTTCCTCGTCGCTGATCAGCAGGCTGATCTCGCGCTTCGACACGGACAGGCGAATGCGGTCGCCCGTCTGCACGTGCGCAAGCGGCCCGCCGATCGCCGATTCGGGCGTCACGTGCAGCACGATCGTGCCGAATGCGGTGCCGCTCATGCGGCCATCGGAGATGCGCACCATGTCCTTGACGCCCGCCGTCGCGAGCTTGCGCGGGATCGGAATGTACCCGGCTTCCGGCATGCCGGGCGCGCCCTTCGGACCGATGTTCTTGAGCACCAGAATGTCATCGGCGTTGACGTCGAGATCGGCGGAATCGATGCGCGCGGCCAAGTCCGCGCCGTTCTCGAACACCACCGCGCGGCCCTCGTGCTCCATGAGTTCGGCGTTCGCCGCCGATTGCTTGATGATCGCGCCGCCCGGCGCGAGATTGCCTTCTAGGACGGCAATACCGCCTTGCGGATAGATCGGGTTGTCGAACGAGCGCACGACATCCTGCACGAAGGCCGGACCCGCCGCTTCGATCTCCTCGCCGAGCGTGCGGCCCGTGACGGTCAGCGCATTCAGATTGAGAAGCGGCTTGAGTTCGCGCAGCAGCGTGGCCATGCCGCCCGCCTTATGAAAATCCTCCATGTAATGCGAGCCGGACGGCTTCAGATCGAGCAGCACGGGCGTCTCGCGGCCCATGCGGTCGAGCGCTTTCAGATCGACGTCGTAGCCCATGCGTCCGGCAATGGCGGTCAGATGCACGATGCCATTGGTCGAACCGCCGATAGCCAGCAGCACGCGCATGGCGTTCTCGAAGGCATCGGCGGTGAGAATCTTGTCGATGGTGAGGTCGTCCTTCGCCATCCGGACGGCTTGCGTGCCGGTCATTTCGGCGACGCGCATGCGGTCCGATGTCACCGCGGGCGGCGCGGCGCCGCCCGGAACGGTCATGCCGAGCGCTTCGGCAATACACGCCATGGTGCTTGCCGTGCCCATCACCGAACACGTGCCCACGCTCGCGACGAGCTGGTTGTTGACCGCCGCGATTTCCGTCTCGTCGATCTCCTCCGCGCGAAAACGTCCCCAATAGCGGCGGCAATCGGTGCATGCGCCCACGCGCTCGCCGCGATGCGCGCCCGTCAGCATGGAACCGGTGATGAGCTGGATCGTCGGGATATTCGCCGATGCCGCGCCCATCAGTTGCGCGGGCACGGTCTTGTCGCATCCGCCGATCAGCACGACGGCGTCCATGGGCTGCGCGCGAATCATCTCCTCGGTGTCGATCGACATGAGGTTGCGCAGATACATGCTGGTGGGCTGCGAGAACGATTCGGCAATGGAGATGGTCGGGAAGTCCATTGGCAGGCCGCCCGCGAGCATCACGCCGCGCTTGACGGCCTCGATCAGCTGCGGCGCGTTGCCATGACACGGGTTATACGCGCTGCCCGTGTTGACGATGCCGATCACCGGCCGGTCGAGCGCGCTGTCCGTATAGCCCGCGCCCTTGATGAAAGCCTTGCGCAGAAAGAGCGAGAAGCCGCTGTCGCCATAGCTCGTCAGCGATTTGCGCAGGCCGCCGGGTTGCGGGTCTTGTTCAGCGCCGGACTTTTTCTTGAATGTGTCGCTCATGTTGCTGGCGTCTCCTGTAGGTGTGTCCGCATTATCGCGGCTGGCTTGGGTTGCCGCGACACGCTCGCGCTTGCTTCAAACCATAGAACTTCTTGCTTCCGGACGTGACTATTGCTTCGGTTTGCCCGACCCGTGCCGCGTCCGTTCGATAGAGTCCGCCGCGCCGAGAAACGCCTGCACGAGCCGGATGCGCGCGCATGAACGTCCCCATAACAAGCCGACGAGACGCTTGGGCGCCGCGTTGGGGAGCGCCCACTTGCGCACGCAAATGCCCGGATACTCGTGCGGCGCCCAGTCCGGCACGAGCGAGACGCCCAGCCCGCGATCGACCAGCGTGGCGATGGCCGCGAGGCCATCGAGTTCGCAGCGCTGATTCGGCTTGATGCCTTGCTGCCGTAAATACGCATCCGCGAGTTGGCCGCCGACCACGTTACGGTCGTAGCGAATGAAGGGTTCTGAAAGCAAGGTGGCGTGGACGTCGTTGACGTTCATCGCGGCGGGCGTCAGAAGCACGAGCGGCTCCGTGCGAAACGTATGCCAGTCGCAGCTTTTCGGGAGATTGAAAAGCGGTTGCGCGATCACGGCGGCATCGAGATCGCCTGCCGTCACCTTGCGATAAAGATCGAGCGACGTGCCCGGCTCCAGATAGAAGTCCATCTGCGGATGATGACCGAGCAGCACCGCGAGCGCGTCGGGAATGAGGCTGCCCATCATCGTCGCCATGCCGCCAAGACGCAGTTGACCGCCTAATTGATCCGTGTCCTCGATGTCCGAACGCAAGTCGCGAATGTCGTGCAGCACCGCTCGCGCCCGCGCGAGAATGCGCTCGCCGGCTTCCGTCGCGCCCACCGTGCGGCCCGAGCGACGCACGAGCGTGGCGCCGAGTTCGGCTTCCAGCATCTTGACGCGTTGCGCAACGGCGGCGGGCGTCAGATCGAGCCTGCGCGCGGCTTCCGCGATCGAACCCAGTTCGACGACGAACACGAAGCTCTGCAGATAGCGCGAGTCCATCGATAAAAAATTTTGGGTTTGAAGAAGCCAAAGGATACTTCTTCTGCGGCGCGCATGTCATCAGACTCAATCTTGCGGTTCTTGACGACAATACAGGAAGACAGCCATGCCTATCATCGAATCCATCGCCGTATGCGCGGCCGCGGTGCCGCTCGATCGCGTCACGTCCTTTTCGACGCGCACGGTGTCCACGCGTCATTACGGCCTCGTCAAGGTGCGCTCGACCGATGGCGTCGAAGGCATTGGCTTTTGCTATATCGGCAGCGCGGCGGGCGAATTGCTGACCGTGGCGGTGGAGCAGTTGCTCGCGCCGGTGCTGATCGGCCGCGACTCGTACGCTGTGGAAGGACTCTGGCAGACGATGTATAACGAAGCGCTGTTGCAAGGACGCGCGGGCACCGTGATGCGTGCGCTGTCCATTCTCGATGTCGCGCTGTGGGATCTCAACGCGCGCACGCATGGCGTGGCCTTGCACAAATATCTCGGCGCGAACGAGCTCGAAAGCGTGCCGGCCTATGCGAGCGGTGGCTACTATCTCGACGGCAAGACACCTGAAAAGCTCGGCGAGGAAATGGCCGGCTACGTGGAGATGGGTTTTCGGGCGGTGAAGATGAAAGGCGGGCGTTTGTCGCCGCAGGAAGAGGAGCGGCGCGTAAAGGCGGCACGCGAAGCCGTCGGGCCGGACGTCGAACTGATGATCGACATGAACAACGGCTGGACCGATATCACGCAGGCCTTGCAGCATGTGCGCCGCATCGAGCAATACGATCCGTACTTCATCGAAGAGCCCTTTTCGCCAGACGATGTCGACAATCACGCGAGGCTTGCGAAGGCCACGCGCATTCCGGTGGCGACGGGCGAGATCGGCTATGGCCGCTGGTATCACAAGGAATTGCTCGACCAGGGCGCGGCCGCGATTCTGCAATCGGATGCGGCCGTGTGCGGCGGCATTACCGAATGGCGCAAGATCGCGGCGACGGCGGCAAGTCATGGCGTCGTGATGTGTCCGCACTGGTTCCACGACCTGCACGCGCCGCTCGTTGCTGCCACGCCGAACGCGCGCTACGTCGAATATTTCTGGGACGATCAGGTGCTCAACTTCCGCCGTCTGGTGGACCGCCAGTTGTCGCATGAGAACGGGCGCGTCAAGCTGCACGACGCGCCCGGCCTCGGCTTCTCCTTCGATGAATCGCAGGTGGCGAAGTACGGGCAGTGGAAGCGGATTTGAAGGCTTTTATTCGGTCCTGGTTGCGATGGCGTGCGCCCGTTTTATCGACGACTCATGAGCTTTAAAGATCGAACCCGAGTTGCGCTTTGCCGAGCGGCGTCAGGTCTTCCATCGTGGCGCGTCCGACGAAGTCGACCTCGAAGTGATCGGCGGGAAAGTCGGGCGGGCTTCTGCCTTCGAGGAAAGCGGGCAACTGGCGTTTGAGATATTCGTCGTTCTTGGCGCACGCAGGCGCCGAAGCGATATACATCACGTTGCTGTAGCCCGCGCCGCGATGCGCGTCTTCCACAGCGTGGATCACGTCGCTGTGCCAGAAGACGGTGTCGCCCGCCCGCATGTGCGGGATCGAAGACAACGCTTCGAAAAGCGGTGCATGAAATTCGGGCTTGATGGAAAGCGCGCGGCCGGGCATGGCGCCGCACAGGTCGTCGTCGGCGACATCGTCCTGAAGGGCGCGCAACAGGATATACGCCATCGAGTTCGCAATCGGCACGAGCTGCAACGTGCCGTCGCCCGGACCTTGCGGCGTGAGCGCGGTCCATCCTTGAAACGTGCGGAACATGGAGCACACCGCGGGCGACGCGATCTCCTCGACATCCGGCCGGAACGCGGCGTCGAATGGGTCATATTGACGCCAGTTGCCGTCGAACACATGCCGGTACACCTTGCGGAAATTTGCTTCGATCCACCGTTCGACCGAGCCGCCGTCGCAATGCGCGGACAGACCCAACGACTCGGAGCCGGGCGGACGTCGGCGCATGCGGTCGGCATACACCGGCACGCGCTCGGGATCGAAATGAACGCGGCCTTCGCTCTCGACGCGCCACAAGCGGTTGAGGAACACACGCGCCGCAGTCAAGGAAGGCGCCTGCCGTGCCAGCACCTGCGGCTTCGACCAGTACACGCCGTAAATCTGCGGCTTGCTCGAGGCGAGCTGGCCGAAGTATTTGTCCTCGGCGCGGTTCTGCAGTCGCGTATCGAGGTCGTTGCGCTCGACATACTCCGCGATATCGCGGTCCCATTGTTCGACGAGCGATGCTTCGAACACATTGCGGATCACGCACGCACCACGCGACTTGATGAGCGCGATCTGCTCCGCGCTCACGCGCTGCTGCGCGATCTCGGAGAACTGGATTTCAGGGATGACGTTCTCGCCGCGATTACGTCGCTCGGCAATCTCGCCGGCCTCGGCGTGGATTGCTTCTTCCACTTCGGCGAAGACTTCGCGATAGTTCGGCAGCCGCTCGCGAAGCGCTCGTTTGGCTTGCCGGATGGTTGCCGGCAAATCGTCGATTTCAAGTGCCATGGTTGTCTCCGTATGGGTTTTGCCATACCGGCAGAATAGGCCGATCACGCCTGCAGAAGTGATACCATCCGGACAACTTCTTCGCGTCTTCTGCCATGAAACCCGCATACGAACACGTCGAATTCGGTGATGAATGTTCGGTGAGGGTTTACCACCGGCGTCTGCCGCGCATTCCTTTCGAATGGCACCATCATCCCGAATACGAGTTGACGCTCACGCTCAACAGCCACGGCAAGCGTTATATCGGCGATTCGATCGAGGGTTATTCCGACGCGGATCTGGTGCTCGTGCCACCGAATCTCCCGCATACGTGGGCGTCGAACCGTTCGATCGATTCGAGCGTGCCTCAGGTCGCCATCGTGATCTGGTTCAGTGGCGAATGGGCGCGGCGGCTCGCGGATGTCTGCCCCGAATACACACCCTTGCGCGACCTCTTGCGCCGAGCCGCGTGCGGACTGGCGTTCGGTGAGGAAGTCGGCGCCGCGATGCGCACGCAACTCGACAAGCTGCTTTGCAACGCGCCCCGCGAACGCCTGGGCGCCGCGCTGAACGTGCTTTGCTCGCTGGCGGAAGCGCCTGGTCGACCGCTTGCATCGCCTGCTGCGTTCAGTGAGCGTACGGACGGTCCTTCGGGTCACGAACCGGAACGCATCAACCGCGTACTCTCGATGATCGACTCGCGCTTTGCCGAACCGCTGCGTCTTTCCGAGCTTTGCGAGGCGGCCAACGTGTCGGAACGTTCGCTTGCGCGCTACTTCGAGCAGCACATGGGCGAGAGCGTGGGACGATACATCGCGCGGGTCAGAATCGGACATGCCTGCCGCATGCTCGCGCATACGTCCGCGCCGGTGTCCGTCGTCGCGGCGCGCTCCGGGTTTCCGAATGTCGCCAACTTCAACCGGCAATTCAAGGCGATGAAGGACCTCACGCCCGTCGCTTATCGAAGACAATTCGCAGCCGGTGATGTTGCCGAGGCGCACGCCGGGCCGCGTATCACCGAGCGCTCGCCTTCGTTGCAGCGCAATCCGCGCTTGCCGAAGTCGATTGCGTGACGGCGTCATGCGTCACGGTCACGCATGACGCCACTTAAGTTAGCATTGACCCTTCCGCTTTTCCAACCTTCCTTGGAGATGGCTCATGCAATGGCCTGAACCGTGCTCATTCGATGTGAACCTGAATACCGGGCTGATGGAAGGCACGGGCACACGCTACCAGAAGCGCCTCGACGATCTCGCCGGCTTGTACGCCGATGCAGCCGCCTTCGACGCGCTGGCTTCCGCTCGCGGCAAGGATGTCGTGTACGACGTGACCGATCATCGCCCAAGCGATCAGCCGGGCGACCTCATCACCGGCGTCACGCGCATGTCGCCAGGGAAGGTCGGCCGCGAATACTTCATGACGCGCGGGCATATTCACGCGAACATCGACCGGCCGGAGTTGTATTTCGGTCTGAAGGGCGACGGGCTCATGTCGATGGAGTCGCCGGACGGAGAGACACGCATCGTCGAAATACACGCGCATACCATGTGCTACGTGCCGCCGCGCTGGATTCATCGTTCCGTCAACACGGGCGCGGAAGACTTCGTGATGCTGTTCTGCTACCCGGCGGATTCGGGGCAGGACTACGCGATCATCGAACAAGCGGGCGGCATGCGCTTGCGTATCGTCGATGACGGTCAGGGCGGCTGGCGCAGCGAAGCGAATCCTGCGTATCGCGAGCGTTCGCAAGCCGACGTGGAAGCGCTGATTGCGCGCGGCGCGCGTGCCGAAGGAGCGGCGCGATGAGTTACCAAGCCGCGCAACGGCCGACGTTTTACTTCATCGGCGTGACGACCGCGCAAAGTTCGATCATGCGCGTGTTTCCCGCATGGGCAAGGCATCTCGGGCTCGGTAATGTCGAGATGAAGGGCATCGACTTCGAGCCGCATTCGCCGGCGAATGCGTATCGCGAAGCCGTCGAGTTTTTGCGCGACGATCCCTTGTCGGTTGGCGCGCTCGTCACCACGCACAAGATCGACTTGTACGCTGCGTGCCGCGATCTCTTCCATGAGATCGATCCTCACGCGCTCATGATGAGCGAAACGAGTTGCCTCTCCAAGCGCGATGGCAAGTTCGTCTGTCACGCCAAGGACCCGATCACTTCCGGCTTCGCGCTCGATGGCTTCCTGCCCGAACAGCATTTCGCAACGACGGGCGCGGAAGCGTTCTCGATGGGCGCGGGCGGCTCGACCATTGCGATGACATGGCATCTGATGCAACCAGGCCGTGGCGCGAATCGGCCGTCGAAGGTGATCGTATCGGACCGTTCCGCGGCGCGGCTCGAGGAGATCAAGCGGATTCATCGAGAGATCGGCGCTGGCGTTGCATGCGAGTACGTGCTCGTGCAGGACGCAAAGGACAATGACGCGGTGCTCGCGCGATTGTCGCCGGGCGCGTTGGTGATCAATGCGACGGGACTTGGCAAGGACGCGCCAGGTTCGCCGCTCAGCGACGCAGCCGTGTTCCCGCAACGCGCCGTGGTTTGGGAGCTGAATTATCGCGGCGATCTGGTCTTTCTCGAACAGGCGCGTGCGCAGGCGCTTCAAAAGCAATTGCAGATAGAAGACGGGTGGACTTACTTCGTCTACGGCTGGACCCGCGTGATGGCCGAAGTGTTCCATGTCGAGATTCCGTCGCGTGGACCCGCGTTCGATGAGCTATGCCGGATCGCGGCGGAAGCGGGCAAGCCGGCGCCTGCGCGCCCGGTTGCGTGATGAGCGTATCTACGCGGGACATCGAAAATTGCGCGCTGGATTTGCTTGGCGGACGTGCCGCGACTTCTTCCATTTGTCCATCGGATGTGGCACGCAATCTAGTGAGCGACGAAGAAGGATGGCGCGCGCTGATGCCTTTGGTCAGGGACGTGGCCGCGCAAATGGCGCGTGAAGGCAAAGTGCTGATCACACAAGGGGACGTGACGCTGGACCCCGATGCAATGAGTCATGGGCCCATTCGCTTGCGGCGCGGGCCGGCTTTTCCGGCATCGGCGTAAAGAGCGTAAGCGGTCCGCGTCATCGTCGAGCCGACACGGACCGGTTCATGCACGTTAAGAAGTCATCCCCATGGCCGGATCGGAAACGAGGTCCTTGCCATTCTCCACACGTCCCGCGAAGCGTCGCTTGAACGCGTTCAGACCGCTGCACGTGACCATGAAGTCGTACCAGTTGCCGCTATCGGCAATTGGCCAGGTCACTTCGACGACCGAATTCGCAGCCACCGTCGTGACCCACGGACCATTCGTGAGATAGGCCAGCGCTGCCGTCGTGAACGTGCACGACTGATTGCCGCGGTTGTAGAGCTTCACGCTGACGAGCGACGTATCGCACGGCTGATAGCAAACCTGAATCTCGGCATTCGCGGATGCGCTCACTTCCTTCAGATTGCCCGCAAACTCGCGGTGGTAACCATTGGGTCCAAGCACCCACAGGTCGTATCGCCCCGCATCGCTGGCAGGCACGGTCCACGTTCCCGTCAGCGACTTGCCCGCCTCGACGACGAAGCGGCGCGGCACGAGTTCGAGATGGTTTCTGTCGTACACATGAAACACCGCGCCCGCGTGGTTCGTGCTGCCATTCGCGAATTCGAGCGCGACCGTGCTTGCGTTGGCGTTCACATGCGCGGTCGTGTGCAGCTCGTAAGGCAAGGCGCGCGACGGACGTGTACCGGTAGCCTGCGCGGGCAACGGCGAACTCGCCGTCACGGACTGCGCCTGGATCGCGGATGCCGCCGCCTGCGACTTGGCGAGCGCATCGGCCGAGTCCTTCGTCGTGCGCCCGGAGAGCGTCGGCAGCGCGGCATCGTTCGGATTGACGAAGTTGAAGCACGAGGTCAGGTCGCCGCAAATCGCACGCCGATAGCTACTGATCTGCGGTTCGGTCACGCCGAAGCGCTTTTCGAGGAACATGAGCGTCGAGGTGTGATCGAAGACCTGCGAGTTCACGAAGCCGCCACGGCTCCACGGCGAGATCACCCACATCGGCACGCGCGGGCCGGGGCCGTAAGGTCGTCCGTCGGTCTTCGGCTGATTGCTCGTTGCCGGCGCGAAGTTGTGATATTCCACCGCCATGTCGGTGTCGGACAAGGTGCTCGCACCCGCGAGCGTGCCATCGCTTGCGTGCGACGGCGCGCTCGGCGGCGGAAGGTGATCGAAGAAGCCATCGTTCTCGTCGTAATTGACGAGCAGCACGGTCTTGCTCCACACATCCGGGTTCGCGGTCAGCGCATCGAGCACTTCCTGCACGTACCAGCCGCCTTGCGTGGGACTCGACGGACCGGGATGCTCGCTAGGCGGATTCAACCGGTCGTCGCAACACCTTCAATCGAGGAAGTGTTGCATGGTGCGAAGTGCAAAGCAGGTATATCG